>NZ_CP107836.1:1809808-2413078 GCF_036346615.1 Streptomyces sp. NBC_00523
AAAATTAGGCCGGGACGATGTTCTCCGCCTGCGGGCCCTTCTGGCCCTGCGTGACGTCGAAGCTGACCTTCTGGCCCTCGACGAGCTCACGGAAGCCCTGGGCGTTGATGTTCGAGTAGTGGGCGAAGACGTCGGCGCCGCCGCCGTCCTGCTCGATGAAGCCGAAGCCCTTTTCAGAGTTGAACCACTTCACGGTTCCAGTAGCCATGTCGATCTCCTAAGGAGGTGCAGTGCCGGAAATTCGCACTTTACGAATTCCAAGTCGCCGCATTGAGCCCCATCCGGAGAAAGCCGGAAAACAATAAAGCGCCTGACGAAGCATTCCCGTCAGGCGCACATAAAGTTCATGGGTACCAAAACTGCAACACGACCACCGTAGCACGAGCCGCCGCCGGATGTCGGGAGGAGGGTCGGTCAGTCGTCGTTGCCCCGTCGGATCGTGCGCAGCGGGCGGCCGGGACGCCAGGTGCTGATGACGAGCGTGTCGCCGCCCTCCAGGCCCACCCGCACCACCTCGGTGGGCTCGACGCGGAACAGGTGGAAGGGCTCGGGCGGGGTGCGCTCCCCGATGAAGCGGGCGAGGACGGCGGGGTCGGTCACCTCGACGGCGCGCCCGGAGATCCGGACGTCCCCGTCCGCCATCTCGGCGTCGGGCCCGGGGTTGGCGTGCACGCAGAAGCGGGGGTCGCGGCGCAGGTCGAGGGCCTTGCGGGAGTTCGGCATCATGCCGAGGTGCGGCTCGTCCTCCCAGAAGTCCACCTCCAGGCCGGTGAGCCGGGGCGACCCGTCCTTGCGGAGGGTGGCGAGGACATGGTGCTTGTACGGCGCGAACCGCCGTCGCACGGTGTCGGCGAAGTCGGGCTCGGCGGTACGGAAGTCGGTCCAGGTGCTGGTGGTCATGGACCCATGGAACCGGAGAATCCCGTCATCCTCTGTCAGGTATTCCGTCTGACACGATGAGCGCATGCGGAATGATCACTTCACGGAGCGCTCGCGTGCCCTGGTGCGGCGGCTGCATCCCCTGGACTGGCTGGCCGGCGGGCTGCTCCTGCTCGGAGTGGTCTTCGCGGCGACCGGGCTGCTGCCGTCCGGGCCCGCGCAGGACCAGCTGCGGCGCATCGGGCCGCTGCTGGCGTTCCTGGCGACGGTGATCGTGCTGGCGGAGCTGGCGGGCCGGGCGCAGGTCTTCGACGTGGTCGCGGCGTGGGTGGCGCGGGCCGGGCGGGGGCGGTATCCGCTGCTGTTCGGGCTGTGCGTGGCCTTCGCCTCGCTGACCACGATCACCCTGAACCTCGACACGACGGCCGTGCTGCTCACCCCGGTGATGCTGGCGCTGGCCGGGCGGGTGGGCATCGCGGCGGTGCCGCTGGCGATGACCACGGTCTGGCTGGCCAATACGGCGAGTCTGCTGCTCCCCGTGTCGAATCTGACCAATCTGCTGGCGGCGGACCGGGTGGCGCTGTCCCCGGCCGGTCTGGCCGCCGTGATGTGGCTGCCGCAGCTGGCCGCGATCGGGATGACGGCGCTGTGCCTGTGGGTCTTCTACTGGCGCCGGGGGCGGCGGGGCGCCGACACGTACACCCCGCCGCCGGTGCCCTCGCCCGAGGACCGGGTGCTGCTGGGGGTCTGCTCGGTGGCGTGTGCCGGGTTCCTGCTGGCGATCCTGGTGGTGGACGTGCCGCTCTGGTCGGCCTCGCTGGTGGCGATGGTCGTCGTGGTGGTGGCGTACGCGGTGCGGCGGCGCGAGGAGCTGCGGCTCTCACTGATCCCGTGGCGGCTGCTGGTCCTGGTGCCGGGGATGTTCCTGGTGGTGGAGACCGTCAACGCGCACGGGCTGCACGAGCTGCTGGTGCGGGCGCTCGGCTCGGACGACGGCCTCGCGGGCATGCTCCGCACCGCCGGGGTGGGCGCGGGGCTCGCCAACGTACTGAACAACCTTCCGGCGTACGTGGCGGGCGAGGCGGTCGTCCCGGCGGACAACCACCATCAGCTGCTGGCCCTGCTGATCGGGGTCAACGCGGGCCCGCTGGTCACCCCGTGGGGGTCGCTGGCGACGCTGCTGTGGTTCGAGCGGTGCCGGTTCCAGGGGACGCGGATCGGGGTACGGCGCTTCGCGCTGACCGGCCTGGTCCTCGCGGTGACGGCGACGGCGGCGGCGACCTGCGCGCTGGCGCTGACCGCCTGAGTCACCTGCCTCCGAATGCGCCACGGCGCCTGCCGATTCGTCCGGTCGGGGACGGGCAGGCGCCGCGTTCAGTTCCGCACGCCGTTGTGCGGGACGTCTGTGTGCCGTATCAGACCGTGAGGGCACGGTCCGTCGGGCGGATCGGGGCCGGCAGGGCGCTGGCTCCGGTCAGGAAGCGGTCCACGCCGCGTGCCGCGGAGCGGCCCTCGGCGATGGCCCACACGATGAGGGACTGGCCGCGGCCCGCGTCCCCGGCGACGAAGACGCCGTCGACGTTGGTCGCGTAGTCCTGGTCGCGGGCGATGTTGCCGCGCTCGTCGAGCTCCAGACCGAACTGCTGGACCAGACCGTTGGCCTGGTCGGTGCCGGTGAAGCCCATCGCGAGCGTGACCAGCTGCGCGGGGATGACCCGCTCGGTGCCGGGCTTCTGCTCCAGCTTACCGTCCTTGAACTCCACCTCGACCAGGTGGAGGGCCTGGACGTTGCCGTCCTCGTCGCCCTCGAAGTGGGTGGTCGAGACGGAGTAGACCCGCTCGCCGCCCTCCTCGTGCGCGGAGGTGACCTTGTAGAGCATGGGGAAGGTCGGCCAGGGCTGGTTGGCGTTCCGCTCCTCGCCCGGCCGGGGCATGATCTCCAGCTGGGTGACGGACAGGGCGCCCTGGCGGTGCGCGGTGCCGACGCAGTCGGCGCCGGTGTCGCCGCCGCCGATGACGACGACGTGCTTGCCCTCGGCGGTGATCGGGGAGACCGTCAGGTCGCCCTCCTGCACCTTGTTGGCGAGCGGCAGGTACTCCATCGCGTAGTGCACGCCGTTCAGCTCCCGGCCCGGGACGGGCAGGTCGCGCGAGACGGTGGCACCGGCGGCGATGACCACGGCGTCGTAGCGGCGGCGCAGCTTCGCGGCGTCGATGTCGCGGCCGATCTCGGTCTCGGTGCGGAACTTGGTGCCCTCCGCGCGCATCTGCTCGATGCGGCGGTTGATGTGCGACTTCTCCATCTTGAACTCGGGGATGCCGTACCGGAGGAGGCCCCCGATGCGGTCCGCGCGCTCGTAGACGGCGACCGTGTGACCGGCCCGGGTGAGCTGCTGGGCGGCGGCGAGGCCGGCCGGACCGGAGCCGATGACGGCGACGGTCTTGCCGGACAGGCGCTCCGGCGGCTGCGGGGTCACGTCACCGTTGCCCCACGCCTTGTCGATGATCGAGACCTCGACGTTCTTGATGGTGACGGCCGGCTGGTTGATGCCGAGCACGCACGCCGACTCGCAGGGAGCCGGGCACAGCCGCCCGGTGAACTCCGGGAAGTTGTTCGTGGCGTGCAGCCGCTCGGAGGCGGCGGCCCAGTCCTCGCGGTAGGCGTAGTCGTTCCACTCGGGGATGAGGTTTCCGAGCGGGCAGCCGTTGTGGCAGAACGGGATGCCGCAGTCCATGCAGCGGCCGGCCTGCTTGCTGATGATCGGGAGCAGCGAGCCCGGAACGTAGACCTCGTTCCAGTCCTTGACGCGCTCGCCGGCGGGGCGGGTCTGCGCGACCTCGCGGCCGGTGGTCAGGAAGCCCTTGGGGTCAGCCATTGGTCGCCGCCTCCATCATCTTCTCGGTGGTCTCCTGCTCGGAGAGACCGGCGAGCTCAGCGGCGTCCTTGGCGGCGAGCACTGCCTTGTAGGTGGACGGGATGATCTTGCTGAAGCGGGCCACCGCGGTGTCCCACTCGGCGAGGAGCTTCCCGGCGACGGTGGAGCCGGTCTCCTCCTGGTGGCGGCGCACGACGTCGTGCAGCCACTGCTTGTCGGTGTCGGTCAGCTCCTCGACCGCGCCGAGGTTGCCGGCGTTGACGTTGTCGCGGTTGAGGTCGATGACGTACGCGACACCGCCGGACATGCCGGCCGCGAAGTTGCGCCCGGTCTCGCCGAGCACCACGGCGTGGCCGCCGGTCATGTACTCGCAGCCGTGGTCGCCCACGCCCTCGGAGACGACGGTGGCGCCGGAGTTGCGGACGCAGAAGCGCTCACCGGTGCGGCCGCGGAGGAACAGTTCGCCGCCGGTCGCGCCGTAGGCGATGGTGTTGCCCGCGATCGTGGAGTACTCGGCGAGGTGGTCGGCGCCGCGGTCGGGGCGGACGACGACGCGGCCGCCGGACAGGCCCTTGCCGACGTAGTCGTTGGCGTCGCCCTCCAGGCGCAGGGTGACACCGCTGGGCAGGAAGGCGCCGAAGGACTGGCCCGCGGAGCCGGTGAAGGTGATGTCGATGGTGTCCTGGGGCAGGCCCGCACCGCCGAACTTCTTCGTGACCTCGTGGCCGAGCATCGTGCCGACGGTCCGGTTGATGTTCCGGATCGCGATCTGCGCGCGGACCGGCTGGGCGGCCTCGGGGCTGTCGGCCTTGAGGGCGTCGGCGGCGAGCTTGAT
Organism: Streptomyces sp. NBC_00523; assembly: GCF_036346615.1. Taxonomy (NCBI): domain Bacteria; kingdom Bacillati; phylum Actinomycetota; class Actinomycetes; order Kitasatosporales; family Streptomycetaceae; genus Streptomyces; species Streptomyces sp. NBC_00523. The sequence goes on from NZ_CP107836.1 coordinate 1,814,399, forward strand.
CAGCTCGTTGTCGAGGGCCTTGTCGAGGGCGTGGTCCTGCTCGGTGCTCCGGTACCGGACCGCGCCTTCGGGCAGCTCGGGGACGTAGAACAGCGGGGCGAGGTCCAGGCCCTGCGCCTTCCAGTGCGTGACGGCCCGGTCGGTGTCCAGCAGCTCGGCGTGGCCGACGGCCTCCTCGATCGTGCGGAAGCCGAGCTCGGCGAGGAGCTCGCGGACCTCCTGCGCGATGAACTCGAAGAAGTTGACGACGTACTCGGCCTTGCCGGAGAAGCGGTCGCGCAGCACCGGGTTCTGGGTGGCGATGCCGACGGGGCAGGTGTCGAGGTGGCAGACGCGCATCATGACGCAGCCGGAGACGACGAGCGGCGCGGTCGCGAAACCGAACTCCTCGGCGCCGAGCAGCGCGGCGATGACGACGTCGCGGCCGGTCTTGAGCTGGCCGTCGGTCTGCACGACGATGCGGTCGCGCAGGCCGTTGAGCAGCAGGGTCTGCTGGGTCTCGGCGAGGCCGAGCTCCCAGGGGCCGCCCGCGTGCTTGAGGCTGGTGAGCGGGGACGCGCCCGTGCCGCCGTCGTGGCCGGAGATGAGGACCACGTCCGCGTGCGCCTTGGAGACGCCCGCCGCGACGGTGCCGACGCCGACCTCGGAGACCAGCTTCACGTGGATGCGGGCCTGCGGGTTGGCGTTCTTGAGGTCGTGGATCAGCTGAGCCAGGTCCTCGATGGAGTAGATGTCGTGGTGCGGCGGCGGGGAGATCAGGCCGACGCCCGGGGTGGAGTGCCGGGTCTTGGCGACCCACGGGTAGACCTTGTGGCCGGGCAGCTGGCCGCCCTCGCCGGGCTTGGCGCCCTGGGCCATCTTGATCTGGATGTCGTCCGCGTTGACCAGGTACTCGCTGGTGACACCGAAGCGGCCGGAGGCGACCTGCTTGATGGACGAGCGGCGGGCCGGGTCGTAGAGCCGGTCGGCGTCCTCGCCGCCCTCACCGGTGTTGGACTTGCCGCCCAGCTGGTTCATCGCGATGGCGAGGGTCTCGTGGGCCTCGCGCGAGATGGAGCCGTAGGACATGGCGCCGGTGGAGAAGCGCTTGACGATCTCCGAGACGGGCTCGACCTCCTCGATGTCGATCGAGGGGCGGTCCGAGGTGAAGCCGAACAGGCCGCGGAGCGTCATCAGCCGCTCGGACTGCTCGTTCACCCGGTCCGTGTACTTCTTGAAGATGTCGTACCTGCGGTTGCGGGTGGCGTGCTGGAGGCGGAAGACCGTCTCCGGGTCGAACAGGTGAGGCTCGCCCTCGCGGCGCCACTGGTACTCGCCGCCGATCTCCAGCGCGCGGTGCGAGGCGGAGATTCCGGAGGCGGGGTAGCCCTTGGTGTGCCGGGCGGCGACCTCCTTGGCGACGACGTCGAGACCGGCGCCGCCGATCTTGGTGGCGGTGCCGTTGAAGTAGCGGTCCACGAAGGACTGGTCGAGGCCGACCGCCTCGAAGACCTGGGCGCCGCGGTAGGAGGCGACCGTGGAGATGCCCATCTTGGACATCACCTTCAGGACGCCCTTGCCCAGCGCGTAGATCAGGTTGCGGATGGCGTCCTCGGCCTCGATGCCCTCGATGAAGGTGCCGGCCCGGACCAGGTCCTCGACGGACTCCATGGCCAGGTACGGGTTGACCGCGGCGGCGCCGTAACCGATCAGCAGCGCGACGTGGTGGACCTCGCGGACGTCCCCGGCCTCGACCAGCAGGCCCACCTGGGTGCGCTGCTTGGTGCGGATGAGGTGGTGGTGGACGGCGGAGGTGAGCAGCAGCGACGGGATCGGCGCGTGCTCGGCGTCGGAGTGCCGGTCGGAGAGGACGATCAGGCGGGCGCCGTCCTCGATGGCGGCGTCGACCTCGTTGCAGATCTCCTCGATCCGGGCGGCCAGCGCGTCGCCGCCGCCGTGCACCCGGTAGAGGCCGGAGAGCGTGGCGGCCTTCATGCCCGGCATGTCGCCGTCGGCGTTGATGTGTATGAGCTTGGCCAGCTCGTCGTTGTCGATCACCGGGAAGGGCAGCGCGACGCTGCGGCAGGACGCGGCGCCCGGCTCCAGGAGGTTGCCCGAGGGGCCGAGCACGGAGCGCAGCGAGGTGACGAGCTCCTCGCGGATGGCGTCCAGCGGCGGGTTGGTGACCTGCGCGAACAGCTGGGTGAAGTAGTCGAACAGCAGCCGGGGGCGGGCCGAGAGCGCGGCGATCGGCGAGTCGGTGCCCATGGAGCCCAGGGGCTCGCCGCCGGTGCGGGCCATCGGGGCGAGGATGACGCGCAGCTCCTCCTCGGTGTACCCGAAGGTCTGCTGGCGGCGGGTGACGGAGGCGTGCGTGTGGACGATGTGCTCCCGCTCGGGGAGGTCCTCCAGCTCGATCTCGCCGCTCTCCAGCCACTCCTGGTAGGGGTGCTCGGCGGCGAGGGACGCCTTGATCTCGTCGTCCTCGATGATGCGGTGCTCGGCGGTGTCCACGAGGAACATGCGGCCGGGCTGCAGGCGGCCCTTGCGGACGACCTTGGCCGGGTCGATGTCCAGGACGCCGACCTCGGAGGACAGCACGACGAGGCCGTCGTCGGTGACCCAGTAGCGGCCGGGGCGCAGACCGTTGCGGTCGAGGACCGCGCCGACCTGGACGCCGTCGGTGAAGGTGACGCAGGCCGGGCCGTCCCAGGGCTCCATCATCGCGGAGTGGTACTGGTAGAACGCGCGGCGTGCCGGGTCCATCGAGTCGTGGTTCTCCCACGCCTCGGGGACCATCATCAGCACCGAGTGCGGCAGCGAGCGGCCGCCGAGGTGGAGCAGCTCCAGGACCTCGTCGAAGGACGCGGAGTCGGAGGCGTCCGGCGTACAGACGGGGAAGATCCGGTCGAGCGGCGCGTCGCCGAAGAGGCCGGACGCGAGCTGGGACTCGCGGGCCTTCATCCAGTTGCGGTTGCCCTTGACCGTGTTGATCTCGCCGTTGTGCGCGACGAAGCGGTACGGGTGGGCGAGCGGCCAGCTCGGGAAGGTGTTGGTCGAGAAGCGCGAGTGGACCAGCGCGACCGCGGTGGCGAACCGGGGGTCGGAGAGGTCCGGGAAGAAGGGCTCCAGCTGACCGGTGGTGAGCATGCCCTTGTAGACGATGGTGCGGGCGGAGAGCGACGGGAAGTAGACCCCGGCCTCGCGCTCGGCGCGCTTGCGCAGCAGGAACGCCTTGCGGTCCAGGGCGATGCCGGTGCTCTCGCCGTCCGACACGAAGAGCTGGCGGAACTCGGGCATGGTGGCGCGGGCGCCGTTGCCGAGGATGTCCGGGGTGACCGGGACCTCGCGCCAGCCGAGGACCGTCAGGCCCTCCTCGCCGGCGATCTTCTCCAGCTCGCGGACGGCACCGGTGGAGTCGTCGGCGGGCAGGAAGGCGATGCCGACGGCGTAGCCACCGGCCTCGGGGAGCGCGAAGGGGACCTCGGCGCGCAGGAACGTGTCCGGGACCTGGAGCAGGATGCCGGCGCCGTCACCGGAGTCGGGCTCCGATCCGGTGGCACCGCGGTGTTCGAGGTTGCGGAGCACGGTCAGAGCCTGCTCGACCATCTCGTGGCCGGGCACACCGGTCAGAGTGGCTACGAACCCCACGCCACAGGCGTCGTGCTCGTTGCGGGGGTCGTACATCCCCTGGGGGGCGGGGCGACCGTCCATGGGCGACCAGGCGTCGGTGCGCATCGGCTCTCCCGTCGTCGTCGTGGCATATGCAGTGCCGAGGGACGACGTTGGCCCTCTGCGAAATTTCGTGCAGATTACATGATGGGGCGCTTCTCAAAAAGCGGATGAACCATTCCAACATGCGGACACCGTCGACGACGGTGGAGTGGGTCGCTGTCGGAGGATCGGCGCCCGGGAGACGCGGAGAGCAGGCGTCGTTGCCTGCGGTGTCTACGGCTCATGCCCGGTGGCGGGGAAAACGAAACCGCCGGGTAGTGGCTACTTATGTGCAGCCCTGCATAGAGACTCATTTTACGGTGCGCGGCGCGGTCGCGCCCAGAGGCGCGGGCCAAGACGTACGTCACACGCGTGGCGTACGTGTGACGGGCCGATTGCGTGAACCGGCCCGTCACACGTACGAAGCAGGTGGGGTCAGCCGCCCACGGCGACGCCGAACAGGGCGCCCAGGCCGTACGTGATCGCGGCGGCCGCGCCGCCCAGCACCAGCTGGCGCAGTCCGCTGAACCACCAGCTGCGCGCGGTCACCCGGGCCACCACCGCGCCGCAGCCGAACAGCCCGGCGAGTGCCAGCAGCACGGCCGGCCACAGCGCACCGGCCCCCAACAGGAACGGCAGCACGGGCAGCAGGGCGCCCAGCGCGAAGGCGCCGAACGAGGAGAAGGCGGCCACCAGGGGCGACGGCAGGTCGCCCGGGTCGATGCCCAGCTCCTCGCGGGCGTGTATTTCGAGGGCCTGCTCCGGGTCGCGCGAGAGCTGGCGGGCGACCTCGCGGGCGAGCGCGGGCTCGACGCCCCGGGACGCGTAGAGCGCGGCGAGCTCCCGCTCCTCGTCCACGGGGTGCTTGCGCAGCTCGCGCCGCTCGACGTCCAGCTCGGCCTCGACCAGCTCGCGCTGGGACGCCACGGAGGTGTACTCGCCGGCCGCCATGGAGAAGGCGCCGGCGGCCAGTCCGGCGAGACCGGTGATCACGATGGTGCGGTGCGAGACGTCGCCGCCGGCGACGCCGGTCATCAGGGCCAGGTTGGAGACGAGGCCGTCCATCGCACCGAAGACCGCCGGGCGCAGCCAGCCGCCGTTGACGTCACGGTGGGTGTGGTTGTCCCGGTGCGCCTCGTGCAGTACGGCTTCGGTCTCGATGATGGCCACGACTTATCCCTCTCCCCTGGTCCGGGTGTTCCGGAGACGGACCTCCTGCCCGCCCGCCCCCGCTCGACACCATCGAAAGTACGCACGAAAAATCGCTCCCGCCAGCAAGGCAGGCCGTACTTACCACCCTGCGTAACCGGATAGGTACGGCTTGCCTTGCTGTCCGGAAGGCGTCATCCGAGTGGCCCTTTTGTGTGCGTAACCGGCCTTCGTCCGGGCTCGGCGTGGAACGGATCCCACAGGCACGAGTACTGGCTCGGTACGAGCGAAGGGTCGACGCGATGGAGACGGTCGCAGGAAATCCGACGGCGCCGCGGGCGGGCGGCACACGGACGGCACGGCTTACGGAGGATCCGGAACCGGGCGGACCCGTCGACCGGGCCAGGGGCACGCTGCTCGGTCTCGCGGTCGGCGACGCGCTCGGCGCCCCGGCGGAGAACATGCGGCCCTCCGAGATCCGCCGCCGCTGGGGCCGGATCGAGGGCTTCGTCAGCGACGACCCGGCGGGCACCGACGACACGGAGTACGCGATCTTCTCCGGGCTGCTGCTGGCCCGGCACGGCTCGGAGCTCACCGTCACCGATGTCGAGCGGGCCTGGCGGCTGTGGATCGCCGACCTGGACGAGGGGCCGTTCCGGGGCGCCGGCTTCAGCGAGCGCGGCACCCTGGAGAACCTGCGCCGGGGCCTGGCCGCGCCGATCTCCGCCCAGCACCGGCACGCCTGGAGCGACGGCCTGGCGATGCGCGCCGCGCCCTTCGGCGTCTTCGCGGCCGGGCGCCCCGCCGAGGCGGCCCGGCTGGTCGCGGTCGACGGCCGGGTCAGCCACGAGGGCGAGGGCATCTACGGCGGCCAGGCGGTGGCCGCCGGGGTGGCCGCCGCGATGACCTGCGCCTCGGTCACCTCGGTGATCGCCGCCGCGCTCTCGGTCGTCCCCATGGACTCCTGGACGGCCCGCTCCCTGCGCCGCGCGGTGACGGCGGCGCAGCGCCCGTACCCCGACCGCCTCACCGGCGAACGCGCGGTCCGCTCCGCCGTGGTGGTCGGCGGCTACCCCTGGACGGACCTGGCCCCCGAGGCGGTCGGCCTGGCCTTCGGCGCGTTCGCGGCGGCGCGCGGCGACTTCCGTACGGCGGTGCTGATGGCCGTCAACATGGGCCGCGACGCCGACACGACGGCCGCGGTGGCGGGCGCCCTCTGCGGCGCCCTGCACGGCGCGTCGGCGATTCCGCGCCTCTGGGCGGACGCGATCGGCCCGGTGCGCGGCAGCTGCCTGCCGTCGATGCGGGGGTACCACGTGGTGGACATCGCGGACCTGCTGGCGCCGGGCGCGGCGGACGGCGGACCCGGTGGCGAAGGCGCGGTGCGGCGATGAGCGGCACGCGGCGCGCCCGCATCGAGGGGCTGCTCGTCGGGCTGGCCGCCGGGGACGCCGCCGGATGGCCCGCGGCCCGGCACCGGGCGGCCCGGATGCCGGAGTGGACCCGGCGGCTGACCCGGGAGCTGGACGCCTTCGCCGAGCAGAACGCGACGACCACCCTCCCCGTGCCCATCGCCCTCAACCAGCCGCCCGAGCCGCTGCGGCTCGGCCCGTCCGACGACGCCGAGTGGGCGGCGTTCGCGGCGGCGACCGTGCTGGCCGCCCCCGGACCGGGGCGGGTGCGCGCCGCCGTCTCCGGGGCCTGGAACGCGCTCGCCGCCGAGGTCGCCGCCGCCGCGGCGCGCGCGACCGAGGTGGAGGCGGCGGTGCTGCCGCTGCGCGCCCGGATCTCGGTACGGGCCGGGCTCGGGAACCTCGCCGCCGGGCTGCGGCCGCCCGCCACCGGGCACGACAACCCGCACTACTTCGACGACGCGGCGTGCGTACGGGCGGCCGTGCTGGCGGTCGTCCACCCGGGCGACCCGCACGCGGCGGCGGAGCTCGCGGAGTTCGACGCGCGCTTCACGCAGGACGGCGACGGGGTGCACGGGGCGCGGGCGATGGCCGCCGCGAGCGCCGAGGCGCTGGGCGGGGCGGACGTGGACACGGCGGTCGACGCGGCGCTGGCCCAGCTCCCGGACGGCACCGAGATCGCCCGCAACGCGGCCCACGCGGTCCGGATCGCCCGGGAGTTCGCCGGGGAGCGGGCCGGGGCGTTCGCGCTCGTCCCGGTCCTGGAGCACCAGATCGTGGACCACGTCTACAGCTACGGGATCGCCGCCGCCGAGACCGTACCGGTCGCCCTCGCCCTGGCCACCGCGTCCCGGGGCGACATCGCGCAGGCCGTGCCCGCGGCGGCCTGCCTGTCCCGGGTCGCGGACTCCGCGCCCGCCCTGGCCGGGGCGCTGACCGGGGCGCTGGGCACCATCGGCTCCGTGCCCGACGGCTGGCGGGAGACCTGCCGGACGCTGGCCGGCTGCGCGCTCCCCCGGTTCGCGGGCACGGATCTGGTGGAACTCGCCGGGCTGCTGGCAGCCACGGAACCGGCCCCCACGGGTGGACAATTCGGACATGACATCCACCGTGCCCCTGGCGCCCACGACGTCCCCCTCCCCCACGACAGCCACGACGCCCGCGACCCCCGGGGCGCCCACGCTCGATGACCGGATCGCCGGAGCCCTCGTCGGCGCAGCCGTCGGCGACGCGCTGGGCGGCCCGGTCGAGGGCCGCTCCCCGGAGCAGATCACGGCCCGGCACGGCGGCAGGATCACCGGGATCGTCGGCCCCTGGGACGGCGACGACTGGCGGACCGCCCGCCCGATCGCCCCGTACCACAAGGGCGACGGGCACGTCACCGACGACACCTTGATGACGCACGCGCTGGTCCGGGTGTACGGGAAGGTGCGCGGCCATCTCGACGCGTACGCGGTCGCCGACCACCTCGTCCCGGAGATGATCGGCGAACCGCGCTGGATCCCGGAGCTGGAGGCCGAGGCGCTGCCGCTCCAGCGGGTCTTCCTCGCGGAGAAGTGGATCGTCGCCCGGCTGCACTACGGGCACGTCGACCCGCGCGAGGCGGGCTCCGGAAACATCGTCAACTGCGGTGCGGCGATGTACATGGCGCCGGTCGGCCTGGTGAACGCCGCCCATCCGCAGGCGGCGTACGCCGAGGCGATCGACGTCGCGGGCGCCCACCAGTCGAGTTACGGCAGGGAGGCGGCCGGGGTCTTCGCGGCCGGGGTCGCCGCCGCCTGCGCGCCCGGGGCGACGCCCGCCACGGTCGTGGAGGCGTGCCTGGCGCTCGCCAAGGACGGCACCCGCGCCGCGATCGAGGCCGTCTGCGAGGCGGCCTCCCGCCACCGGGACGTCGAGTCGGCGCTCGTCCCGCTGCGCGCGGCCGTCGCCCCCTTCGACACCGTCGGCCCGGACTACCGCGCCCCGTCGCTCGGCGCCCGCCGCCCGTCCCGGCTGCACGCGATCGAGGAGCTGCCGGTCGCCCTCGGCATGCTGCTCGCCGCCGACGGGGACTACCGGCAGGCGGTCCTCGGCTCGGTCAACTACGGCCGCGACTGCGACTCGATCGCCACCATGAGCGGCGCGCTCGCGGGCGCCCTGCACGGCGAGCGGGCCGTCCCCGCCGACTGGGCCGCGACGGTCGCGGAGGCCAGCCGCCTCGATCTGCGCGCCCCGGCCCGGACCCTGGCCGAGGTGGCCCGCGAGGTGTTCGCCCGGGACACCGCCCGCCGCCGCGCCCACGAGGCCGCCTTCGCGACGCTGGCGGGCACCCCGTGACCACGGCGGTGCGGGTGACCTGGGTGCAGCCGGAGGACCTGGTGGGCCACGAGCTGCGGCAGGCCGCCGAGGACGGCCGCGACGCGCGCGCCCTCGCCCGCCGGTGGTACGAGGCCGGCGGCTCCCCCGCCCCGGAGCGCGCGGGCGCGTCCGACCCGGGCGCCCCGCCCGGGCTGCGCGCGGTCGCCGAACGGCTGCTGGACGAACTCGCCCTGCTGGAGTCCCCGCTGGCCGGTGACGAGCCGGACGGCCTGGACGCGATCCGGGCCGCCTGCCCGCAGTGGCCGCACGCCCGGGAGGTGCGGCCGGCCGGCCCGGAGCGGCTGCACGCCGCCTGGCTGGGCCGCGCCGCCGGCTGTCTGCTGGGCAAGCCGGTCGAGAAGCTGCCGCTGGAAGGCATCCGCGCCCTGGCCCGGGCCACCGGCAACTGGCCGCTGGACACCTGGTTCACCGCCCGCGGCCTGCCCGCCCCGCTGGCCGCCACCTACCCGTGGAACCGGCGCTCCGCGGCCACCTCGCTCGCCGAGAACATCGACGGGATGCCCGAGGACGACGACCTCAACCACCCGTTGCTCACCCTTCTGCTGCTCCAGCGGCACGGCGCCGCGTTCACCACGGCGGACCTGGCCCGGCTGTGGCTGGACGAGCTCCCGGCGGGGCGTACGTTCACCGCCGAGCGAGTCGCGTACCGCAATCTGCTCGACGGCATCGAGCCCCCGGACACCGCCCGGCACCGCAACCCGTTCCGGGAGTGGATCGGCGCGCAGATCCGGGCCGACGTGCACGGCTGGACCCGGCCCGGCGACCCGGCGGGCGCGGCGGAACAGGCGTACCGCGACGCGGTCCTCACCCACACCGGGAACGGCGTCTACGGCGCGATGTTCACGGCGGCGGCGCTGGCCGAGGCGGCCGGCGGCGAGACCGATGTGCACGGCTGCCTGGCCACCGGGCTGCGCGTGGTGCCGCCGCGCTCGCGGTTCGCGGCGGCGGTACGGGACGGCATCGAAGCCGCCCGCGGGGAACGGGACTTCGATACGGTCGTGGACCGGCTGCACGCGGCGTACGGCAGGTATCACTGGGTGCATGTGCTGCCCAACGCGGCCCTGCTGGCCGCTGCCCTCACCCACGCCGACGGCGACTTCACGGGTTCCGTCTGCAAGGCGGTGTCCGGCGGCTGGGACACCGACTCCAACGGCGCGACCGCCGGTTCGCTCGCCGGACTGCTCGCCGGGCGGCCGGACGCGCTGCCCGACCGGTGGACCACCCCGCTGAAGAACCGGCTCGCCACGTCCGTCCCCGGTTTCGACGGGACCGGCTTCGACACCCTGGCCGCACTGACCCATCGGCTCACCCACGAGGAGGCACTCCGCCCATGACCAGAATCGCGGTGCTCGGCAGCACCAATATGGATCTTGTGGCCTACGTCGACCGGGCCCCGGAACGCGGCCGGACCGTCACCGGGCGGGAGTTCCGCACGATCCCCGGCGGCAAGGGCGCCAACCAGGCGGTCGCCGCCGCCCGCGCGGGCGGTGACGTGCTGATGATCGGCGCGGTCGGCGACGACGAGTACGGCGTACGGATGCGGGAGAACCTGGAGCACTCCGGCGTCGACACCGACCTGCTGCACACCGCCGAGGGCCCCAGCGGCACCGCCCACATCGTGGTCGACGCCAAGGGCTCCAACGCGATCGTGGTCATCCCCGGCGCCAACGGCACCATGACCGCGCTCGGCCCGGGCGAGGTGGCCGCCATCGCCGAGGCGGACCTGCTGCTGCTCCAGCTGGAGCTGCCGATGTCCGCCGTGATCGAGGGCGCCCGCGCCGGTCACGCCCAGGGCGTACGGACCGTGCTCACCCCCTCCCCCGTCCAGGAGCTGCCCTCCGAGCTCCTCGACCACATCGACCTGCTGGTCCCCAACGAGCACGAGGCGGCGGAACTCTCCGGCTACGACGACCCGCACGCGGCGGCGGAGATCCTGCTCGGCCAGGTCCCGGCGGTGCTCATCACGCTCGGCTCGAAGGGCAGCCTGTACGCGGCCCGGGGCAGCCGCACCATCCACTTCCCGGCCCCGGACGTGACCGCCGTCGACACCACCGGCGCCGGGGACACCTTCGTCGGCACCCTGGCCGTGGCGCTCGGCGAGGGCCGCCCGGTCCCGCAGGCCGTCGCCTGGGCCTCGGCCGCCGCCGCGCTCTGCGTACAGAAGCCGGGCGCCTCGGTCTCCATGCCGTACCGCAGCGAAATCGACGGCGCGTGAGCGCCCCCGCGGCGCCGCCGCTCACCGGACTACGGGTGGTCGATCTCGCCACGCTCTTCGCGGGCCCCCTCTGCGCGACCATGCTGGGCGACTTCGGCGCCGAGGTGATCAAGGTCGAGCATCCGGTCCGCCCCGACCCCTCCCGGGGCCACGGGCCCGCGAAGGACGGCGTGGGCCTGTGGTGGAAGCTCCTCGGCCGCAACAAGCGCAACCTGACGCTCGACCTGTCCGCCCCGGAGGGCCGCGATCTGCTGCTGCGGCTCGCGGCGGACACCGACGTGATCATCGAGAACTTCCGGCCGGGCACGCTGGAACGCTGGGGGCTCGGGCCCGACGAGCTGCACGCGGTCAACCCCCGGCTCGTGCTGGTGCGCGTCACGGGCTTCGGCCAGTTCGGCCCGTACGCCCACCGGCCCGGCTTCGGGACGCTCGCCGAGGCGATGAGCGGCTTCGCGGCGATCACCGGGGAGCCGGACGGGCCGCCGACCCTGCCGCCGTTCGGCCTGGCCGACTCGATCGCCGCGCTCGCCACGGCGTACGCGGTGATGGCCGCCCTCGCCGGGCGCGACCGGACCGGCGAGGGGCAGGTGGTCGACATGGCGATCATCGAGCCGATCCTGACCGTGCTCGGCCCGCAGCCGCTCTGGTACGACCAGCTCGGTTACGTACAGCCGCGCACCGGGAACCGCTCGCGCAACAACGCGCCGCGCAACACGTACCGCACCTCGGACGGGGAGTGGGTGGCCGTCTCCACCTCCGCGCAGTCCGTCGCGGAGCGGGTGATGCGGCTGGTCGGGCGGGCGGACCTGATCGAGGAGCCGTGGTTCGCCTCGGGCGCCACCCGCGCCGAGCACAGCGACGAGCTGGACGAGGCCGTGGGCCACTGGATCGCCCGGCACAGCCGGGAGGAGGCGCTGTCCGCGTTCGAGAAGGCGGAGGCCGCCATCGCGCCCATCCACGACGTACGGGACGTCATGGAGGACCCGCAGTACCGGGCGCTGGACACGGTCACCGAGGTGGACGACCCGGAGCTGGGCCCGCTGCGGATGCAGAACGTCCTCTTCCGGCTGTCCCGGACCCCGGGCGCGATCCGCTGGACGGGCCGCCCGCACGGGGCCGACACCGAGGAGATCCTGACCGAGCTGGGGCTGACCGGGCCCGAGATCTCGGCGCTGCGGGCGGAGCGGGTGCTGTGAGCGCGGCGGCCCCCCTCACCCTGCTGTACGTGCCCGGGGACCGGCCGGACGTCGTGCGCAAGGCGGCCGCCTCGGGCGCGGACGTGGTGATCGTGGACCTGGAGGACGCGGTCGCCCCCGACCGCAGGGAGTACGCCCGCGCGGCGACGGTGGAGCTGCTGTCGGACCCGCCGTCCGGCGCGGCGCCGCCCGTGCATGTGCGGGTCAACGACGAGGCGGACGTGCTGGCGCTCGCCGGGCTGCCGGGGCTCGGCGGGCTGCGGCTGCCGAAGATCACCCACGCCGCGTCCGTGCACCACATCGCGGCGCGGGCCCCCGGGGTGGCCCTGTGCCCGCTCCTGGAGTCGGCGCTCGGCATCGAGCACGCGTACTCGGTGGCCGCCGCCCACCCCCAGGTCCAGGCCATCGCCCTGGGCGAGGCGGACCTCCGCGCGGATCTGGGCGTACGGGAGGACGCGGGGCTCGACTGGTCGCGCAGCCGGGTGGTGGTCGCCGCCCGGGCGGCGGGCCTGGCGCCGCCCACGCAGTCGGTGTTCGCGGACGTCCGGGACCTGGACGGCCTCTCGACCTCCTGCGCCCACGGCCGGGCCCTGGGCTTCCTGGGCCGGGCGGCGATCCACCCCCGCCAGCTCCCGGTGATCGAACGCGCCTTCCGCCCCACACCGCAGGAGGTCGAGGCGGCCTGGCAAATCGTGGAGGCGGCCCGCGACCAGGCAGGCGCCCAGGCCCTCCCGGACGGCCGCTTCGTCGACGCGGCCGTGGTTGCGCAGGCGCAACGGACACTCTCGCTCGCCGAACGAAATCGGTGACCTGGCGCCCCACCTGGCCGCTGTGTCCTCAATCGCTGGACGGGCTGGATTACCCCCGCACCGCCACATCAAGCCCGTCCGGCGGTTGAGGACACCCCACGACGGCGAAGGGGCCGCCCAAAACCTCGGCGGCCCCTTACTCAGCTAGCGCGGCGTCAGCCCTTCGCGGCCTCCGCCGTACCGTCCGCCTTCGGCGCATCCGCATCGGCCTCCGGCTTCGCGTCGGCCTCCGCCTCCGCGGCCTCCGGCTCGTCCGACTCGGCCTCGTCCGCCTTGTCCGAGGATTCCGGCGCCTCCGGCGCCCCCGGCTCGACGATCTCCTCGCGGCCCGGGCGGAGCTTCGCCGAGATCACGATGTACGTCACCGCGAGCACGAACACGATCAGCGCGGTCCACACGTTGAGCCGCAGGCCCAGGATGTGGTGCGCCTCGTCCACCCGCATGTACTCGATCCACGCGCGCCCGGCGCAGTACGCCGCGACGTACAGCGCGAACACCCGGCCGTGGCCCATCTTGAAGCGGCGGTCGGCCCAGACCACCAGGAGCGCGACGCCGACGCACCACAGCGACTCGTACAGGAAGGTCGGGTGGTAGGTGCCGGCCACCCGGTTCGGCCCGTCGCTGATCTTCAGCGCCCACGGGACGTGGGTCTCCCGGCCGTACAGCTCCTGGTTGAACCAGTTGCCCCAGCGGCCGCACGCCTGGGCGAGGACGATGCCGGGGGCGAGGGCGTCGGCCCAGGCGGGCAGCGGGATCCCGCGGCGGCGGCAGCCGATCCAGGCACCGACCGCGCCCAGCGCGATCGCACCCCAGATACCGAGGCCGCCCTGCCAGATCTTGAAGGCGTCGACCCAGTCCTCACCCTCGCTGAAGTACAGCTGGTAGTCGGTGATGACGTGGTAGAGCCGGCCACCGACGAGCCCGAACGGCACGGCCCAGACGGCGATGTCGGCAACGGTGCCGGCGGTGCCTCCTCGGGCGATCCAGCGCTTGTTGCCGAACCAGACGGCGACGAAGACACCGATGATGATGCAGAACGCGTAGCCGCGGAGCGGGATCGGTCCGAGATCGATCACGCCGGTCGACGGGCTGGGAATGTAGGCAAGGTTCATGGCAGCGTCGACGCTACCCTGCCGGACGGGAGGGAGGACAACCCGCCCGGCAACGTCTGGGTAACGAGCGGGCCATCGATTCCCCCGGCCGGCCCCGTCGGAGCCGGCCTCCGGGCCCTACGGCGTGGCCGTGGGGGTGGCCGGTTTCTTGCCCTTGTTGGCCTCGGCGACCCACTTCTTCAGGTTGGCCACGGTGATCGCCTCGTCGCCCTTCTTCGGGAAGATCGACTCCCCGTTGAGCAGGGCCGTCGGAGTGCCTTGGAAGCCGCCGTCGCTGAAGGCCTTGTTGGACTTCTGCACCCACGCGTCGTGCTTGCCGTCCTCGACGCAGCCGCGGAAGCCGGGCGTGTCGAGACCGGGGACCTTCTTGGCGAGCTCGATCAGCTTGTCGTTGTCGCCGAAGGCGTCGTCGGTCTCCGCCGGCTGGTTGCTGTACAGCACGTCGTGGTACGCGGAGAACTTGCCGGCGTCCTGCGCGCAGGCGGCCGCGTTGGCCGCCTTGAGGGAGCCGCTGCCGCCCATGTTGCCGTCGATGATCGTGGCGAGGTGGTAGTCGACCTTGATCTGGCCGTCGCGCTCCATCTCATGGATCGTGTCGCGGAACGCGTTCTCGAACTGGGCGCAGACCGGGCAGCGGAAGTCCTCCCAGATGGTGAGGGTGGACGGGGCGTCGTCCGCGCCGACCCGGATGGCCAGGGCGTCCTTGCCGGTCGCCCCGGACGGGGCGACGGCGGGTCCGGACGCCTTGGACTTGTCGCTCTTGCCGTCGGTGTTCGCCGCGATCACGCCGACGACGGCGGCCAGGCCCAGGACCCCCACCACGGCCGTGGACACGATCAGCGTGCGGCGCCGGCGGTCGCGCGCCTTCGCCTGCTCGCGCTGCTGGATCAGCCGGTCTCGCGCGGCCCTCTTACCCTGTTCGTTCTTCTCGCTCACACCGCGCAAACGACCCGGGGAGGCACTCGCGTGCCTCCCCGGACCGAGGTCCACCCGTTCGGGTTACCCCAGGTGTCAGCGCTTTCGAACACCTTCGGCAAGATCGGCCGCCAGTGAACGGACGCCCGCGAGGCCGGCCGCCTCGTCGGGGGCGTCCAGCATGCACTTGACGAACGCCGTGCCGACGATGACGCCGTCGGCGAAGCCGGCGACCTCCGCGGCCTGGGCGGCGTCGGACACGCCGAGGCCGACGCAGACCGGCATCCCGGTGGTGGCCCGGGTCCGCCGGACCAGGTCCTGCGCCTGCGCGCCGACCGAGGCACGGGTGCCGGTGACGCCCATCAGGGACGCGGCGTAGACGAAGCCGGAGCCCGCGTCGGTGATGGTGGCGATCCGCTCGTCCTTGCTGCTGGGCGCGACGACGAAGACGGTGGCCAGGCCGTGCCGCTCCGCGTGCTCGCGCCACAGCGCGGACTCCTGGACCGGCAGGTCGGGCAGGATGCACCCGGCCCCGCCCGCCTCGGCCAGCTCGGCGGTGAACCGCTCGACGCCGTACCGGTCGATCGGGTTCCAGTACGTCATGACCAGGATCGGCGCCCCGGTGGCCTCGTGGGCCTCGCGCACCGTGCGCATCACGTCGGCGATCCGCACGCCGCCGCGCAGCGCGATGTCGTCGGCGGTCTGGATGACCGGGCCGTCGAGGACCGGGTCGCTGTGCGGCAGCCCCACCTCGATGACGTCGGCGCCGCCCGCCACGGCGGCCTTGATGGCCTCGATGCCGCCGTCGACGGTCGGGAACCCGGCCGGCAGGTACGCGATGAGCGCGGCCCGGTCCTCGGCCCGCGTGGCGGCGAGCGTGCTGTTCAGCAGTTCGATGTTGCCGCTCACTGCGCGTCCCCCTCGATCTCCGCGGTCCGGCTGCCGGCGTCGGCCTCGACGGCCGCGTCGGTGTCGTACAGCCCGAAGTAGCGGGCCGCCGTGTCCATGTCCTTGTCGCCGCGCCCGGAGAGGTTGATCAGGATCAGCCCGTCCTTGCCCAGCTCCTTGCCGACCTCCAGCGCCCCGGCCAGCGCGTGCGCGCTCTCGATGGCCGGGATGATGCCCTCGGTGCGGGAGAGCAGGCGCAGCGCCTGCATGGCCGCGTCGTCGGTGACGGCGCGGTACTCGCCCCGGCCCACGTCCTTGAGGTAGGCGTGCTCGGGGCCGATGCCCGGGTAGTCCAGACCGGCCGAGATGGAGTACGGCTCGGTGATCTGGCCCTCGTCGTCCTGGAGGACGTAGCTGCGCGAGCCGTGCAGGATGCCGGGCTCGCCCGCGGTCAGGGTCGCCGCGTGCTCGCCGGTCTCCACACCGTGTCCGGCGGGCTCGCAGCCGATGAGGCGGACGTCCGCGTCGGGCACGAAGGCGTGGAAGAGGCCGATGGCGTTGGAGCCGCCGCCGACGCAGGCCACGGCGGCGTCCGGCAGCCGGCCGGCCTGCTCCAGGATCTGCCGTCTGGCCTCCACGCCGATGACGCGGTGGAAGTCGCGGACCATCGCCGGGAAGGGGTGCGGGCCCGCGACCGTACCGAAGAGGTAGTGGGTGCGGTCCACGTTGGCGACCCAGTCGCGGAACGCCTCGTTGATGGCGTCCTTGAGGGTGCGGGAGCCGGACTTCACGGCGATGACCTCGGCGCCGAGGATCCGCATGCGCGCCACGTTCAGCGCCTGGCGCTGGGTGTCGATCTCGCCCATGTAGATGGTGCAGTCGAGGCCGAAGAGGGCGCAGGCGGTCGCGGTGGCGACGCCGTGCTGACCGGCGCCGGTCTCCGCGATGACGCGGGTCTTGCCCATGCGCCGGGTCAGCAGGGCCTGCCCCAGCACGTTGTTGATCTTGTGCGATCCGGTGTGGTTGAGGTCCTCGCGCTTGAGGAAGACGCGGGCGCCCCCGGCGTGCTCGGCGAAGCGGGGCACCTCGGTGAGGGCGCTGGGCCGACCGGTGTAGTGGACCATCAGCTCGCCGAGCTCGGCGGCGAACGCGGGGTCGGCCTTGGCCTTCTCGTACTCGACGGCGACCTCGTCCACGGCGGCGACCAGCGCCTCCGGGATGAACTTTCCGCCGTACGCGCCGAAGTAGCCCTCGGCGCTGGGGATCAGACCCTCCGGGTCCGGGATGAAGAAGTCGGAAGACATGCGGGACGTGCTCCTCGTCGTCACAGGGGTGGTTGCACCGTCTGCGCCGTGAGCGGAGCGCCGCCCCGGTCCGGGACCGGGGCGGTTTCGGGCACGCGGGAATGCGGCCGGGCTCGCTCTACGGCGCGCGTCCCGTGCGCCATCGCATGCCGTTGACCTGACCGGGCTCGGCGCCGATCACGTACCGCACCCGCCGGCCGCGCACCCGGCGCGCGGGCGCCCGGCAGCCGCGGTGCCACGAGGGCAGCGCGCAGCGCACCGGAGCGGGATGCGGAAGGGACGACACGGCCTGGTCAGCCCCGTCCGTGGCGCAGGGCGGGGTGGGCGCCGGCGGCGACGAGGTCGGCGACGGCGGTCCGCGGGTCGCGGCCGGTCACCAGGGACTCGCCGACCAGCACCGCGTCCGCGCCGGCGTTGGCGTAGGCGATCAGGTCGTGCGGGCCGCGGACGCCGGACTCGGCGACCTTGACGATGTGGTCCGGGATCTCGGGGGCGACGCGCTCGAAGGTGGAGCGGTCGACCTTGAGGTCCTTGAGGTTGCGCGCGTTGACGCCGATGATCCGGGCGCCGGCCTCGACCGCGCGCTCGGCCTCCTCCTCGTCGTGCGCCTCGACCAGCGGCGTGAGGCCGATGGACTCGGCACGCTCGATCAGGGAGACCAGGGCCTCCTGTTCGAGGGCGGCGACGATCAGCAGCACGAGGTCCGCGCCGTACGCGCGCGCCTCCCACAGCTGGTACGAGGTGACGATGAAGTCCTTGCGGAGGATCGGGATGTCGACCTTGGCGCGGACGGCCTCCAGGTCGGCGAGCGAGCCGCCGAAGCGGCGCTCCTCGGTGAGGACCGAGATGACGGAGGCCCCGCCGGCCTCGTAGTCCGCGGCGAGCGCGGCCGGGTCGGCGATGGCGGCCAGCGCGCCCTTGGAGGGGCTGGAGCGCTTGACCTCGCAGATGACGGTCACGCCCTCGCCGCGCAGGGCGGCGACGCCGTCCTTGGCGCGGGGGGCACGGGCGGCGCGTTCCTTGAGCTCGTCGAGGCTGACGCGCGCCTGCCGCTCCGCGAGGTCGGCGCGTACGCCGTCGATGATCTCGTCGAGCACACTCACGCGAGCGGCCCCCTTCCGGAACGGTGAAAAAACGTAACAGGCCACAGGATCAGCCACTCCGATGTTATCCGCAGGAGGGCGCTGCGCCCGCATCCACCCGGCGGCTGTCCCACTACCTGGGACTTCACGGGGCGAGCGCGGAGCCGAAGGGGAGGTTCCGGATGACGGTGAAGAGCAGCAGTACGGCACCGATCGCCCACCAGTGCACCGGCCGCAGCGTGATCCGCAGGGGCTTTCCACGGGCCTCGCGGAGCAGCCATACGGCCCACAGCACGGCGAAGATCCCGTAGCCGACGACGGCGAGCGCGTTGGCGCCGAAGGCGGCGGCCAGGTCGCCGTGGGCGAAGGCGTGGGCGCTGCGGAGACCACCGCAGCCGGGGCAGTAGATGCCGGTGAACCGCAGCAGCGGGCAGACGGGGTAGTGGCCGGGCTGGTTCGGGTCGACGGTGGCGACGTATCCGAAGGCGCCGACGACGGCGGCGAGCACGCCCACCGGGACGGCGGTCCGCCGCAGCCGCGAGGCGCCGGCGGGGGCCGTGGGGAAGAGGGGGGCCCGCACGGGGGCGAAGGGCGGCGGCGGCCCGGGAGCCGGGGCGGGCTTTGGCGTTGGCGTTGCGTCCACCCGGTGATTGTCGCCGCTGACGCGGAAAGGCGCAGCCCGGTCCGGGCCGCGCCTTTCCGGCGTACGTGGTGCGGGGGTCAGGAGGTCTGCGCCTGTCCGGCGCGGGCGCGGGCGGCGCTCAGCTCGGCCGACTCCTTCGGCATGCCGAGGCCCGCGGCCTTCATCGCGAGGCCGACGACACCACCGAGCAGGACGACGCCCATGCCGGCCCAGAAGCCGACCGGGTTGGCCGCGACCATGAAGACGCCCGCGACGCAGAAGCCGATGAAGGCGATGATGACACCGGTCCAGGCGGCCGGGGTGTGTCCGTGGCTGCTGCCCGCCATGAGTTGCTCCTCGTTGGTGTTGCGCTGTTGGAATCGCTCGGGTCGCTGTGCCCACGGCCCGTGCCGCTGTGCCAGCTCACCGTCATTGTCCCGTACGTGGGGGTAGGACGTGAGCTGGGGGGTCATGCCTCGCGCGTCGGGTCCTCGCCGCGGTCCAGGGCCTTCCACAGATCCTCGGGCCGGTCGGGGTCGAGCGGGCGGGGGGCCTTGCGGGGGCGGGGGGTGCCGTCGCGCTCGTAGCGCCCGGACATCGTGGGCCAGCGGCTGCCGTAGCGCAGGGCGAGCAGCCCGGCGAGCAGGATCAGCAGGCCGCCGGCCGCCGTGACGTACGGCCAGGCGGTGTGGCTGAGGGCCGTGATGCCGGCGGCGGCGTCACCGCTGGTCCGGGCGGCCTTCTCGTCCAGTGCCCCGCTGTCGGACGCGCCGATGAAGGCGCTGAGCGCGGCGCCGAGTCCGCTGAGCGCGAGGAGTCCGGCGACCACGCGCCGGCCGCCGCCACGTACGGCGAAGACGGCGACGAGGGCGGCCAGGCCGACGATCGCGAGGGCGGCGGGGAGCCCGGTGACGTCCTGCCCGTCGGCGCTCAGCGGCAGGCTGCCGCCACCGACGGCGGCCTTGCCCTCGGCCCAGGTCTGCCCGGAGGCGAGCAGGACGACGGTCGCGCCGGCCGCCCCGAGGAGCAGGCCGGCCGCCAGGGTGCGGCGGCTCCCCGCACTGTCGGGCGCGGCGGCGGCTTCGGTACGGGGCTGGGGTACGGGGACGGCACTCACGTACTCCACTATCCCTCACCGGCCCGGAACGCCCCACCGCGCCCCTGGCCGGGAGGCACCGGCGTACGGCTCAGGCGCCGCCGAGGCGGTTGGCGGTGTGGACGGCGCGCAGGACGGCCGCCGCCTTGTTGCGGCACTCGGTGTCCTCGGCGACCGGGTCGGAGTCGGCGACGACGCCCGCGCCCGCCTGGACGTACGCGGTGCCGTCGCGGAGCAGGGCGGTGCGGATGGCGATGGCGGTGTCGGAGTCCCCGGCGAAGTCGAGGTAGCCGACGCAGCCCCCGTACAGGCCCCGGCGGGTGGGTTCCAGCTCCTCGATGATCTGGAGGGCGCGGGGCTTGGGGGCGCCGGAGAGGGTGCCGGCGGGGAAGCAGGCGGTCAGCACGTCGAAGGCGGTGCGCCCCTCGGCGACCTTGCCGGTGACGGTGGAGACGATGTGCATCACGTGCGAGTAGCGCTCGATGGACATGAAGTCGACCACCTCGACGCTGCCCGGCTCGCAGACCCGGCCGAGGTCGTTGCGGCCGAGGTCCACGAGCATCAGGTGCTCGGCGCGTTCCTTGGGGTCGGCGAGGAGTTCGTCGGCGAGGGCCTGGTCCTCCTGCGGGGTGGCGCCGCGGTGCCGGGTTCCGGCGATGGGGTGGACCATGGCCCGGCCGTCCTCGACCTTGACCAGGGCCTCGGGGCTGGACCCGGCGACGTCGAAGCCGTCGAACCGGAAGAGGTACATGTACGGCGAGGGGTTGGTGGCGCGCAGCACCCGGTAGACGTCGAGGGCGCTCGCGGTGCACGGGGTCTCGAAGCGCTGGGAGGGCACCACCTGGAAGGCTTCCCCGGCGCGGATGCGCTCCTTCACGTCCTCGACGGCGTCCTGGTACGCCTGGCCGCCCCAGAGCGCGGTGTACGGGGGCAGCTCGGAGGGCGGCAGGGCGGCGGGGGCGTTCTCGACGGGGCGGCGCAGGTCGCGCTCCATCGCGTCGAGCCGGGCGACCGCGTCGGCGTGCGCCTCGTCCACGCCGGTGGCCAGGTCGTTGTGGTTGATGGCGTTGGCGATGAGCAGGACGCTGCCGTCCCAGTGGTCGAGGACCGCGAGGTCGGAGGTGAGCAGCATGGTCAGCTCGGGGAGCTTGAGGTCGTCGCCGCCGCTCTCGCCGATCTTCTCCAGGCGGCGCACGATGTCGTAGCCGAGGTAGCCGACCATGCCGCCGGTGAAGGGCGGGAGGCCGGACTCCCGGTCGTGCGGGGTGTGCAGGGCCTCGATGGTGGCGCGCAGGGCGTGCAGCGGGTCGCCGTCGACGGGGACGCCGACCGGCGGGGTGCCGAGCCAGTGGGCCTCGCCGTCGCGGGTGGTGAGCGTGGCGGCGCTGCGTACGCCGATGAACGAGTAGCGCGACCAGGTGCGGCCGTTCTCCGCGGATTCCAGCAGGAAGGTGCCGGTGCGCTCGCCCGCGAGCTTGCGGTAGAGCCCGACGGGGGTGTCGCCGTCCGCGAGGAGGCGGCGGGTGACGGGGATGACGCGCCGGTCGACGGCCAGCTTGCGGAAGGTGTCGAGGTCCATGGCGGCTGACCCTACTGCCCGAGGAACAGCGTGTCGGCGTCGAAGCAGGTGCGGTCGCCGGTGTGGCAGGCGGCGCCGGTCTGGTCGACCTTGACGAGGACGGTGTCGGCGTCGCAGTCCAGGGCGACGGACTTGACCAGCTGGATGTGGCCCGAGGTGTCGCCCTTGACCCAGTACTCCTGGCGGCTGCGGGACCAGTAGGTGCAGCGGCCGGTGGTGAGGGTGCGGTGCAGCGCCTCGTCGTCCATCCAGCCCAGCATCAGCACCTCGCCGGTGTCGTACTGCTGGGCGACGGCCGGGACCAGTCCGTCGGCGCCGCGCTTGAGGCGGGCGGCGATGGCGGGGTCGAGGTCGCTGGCGGTCCGGGGGGTGCCGGGCGGGGGCGTGCTGCTCATGGGGCCCATTGTGCCGTGGTGGCGCGGGGTGTCCGGGCGGGCGTCCACTGGGCGGACGGGGGACGGCGGTCGTACGCTGGCGGGCATGTCGACCCATGCGAAGCGCGAACGTCTTCTGCTCGCCGACCTGTTGGAGGCGGCGGGCCCGCAGGCCCCGACCCTGTGCCACGGCTGGACGGCCCGTGATCTCGCGGCCCATGTGGTGGTGCGGGAGCGGCGGCCGGACGCGGCGGCCGGGACGCTCATCGGGCCGCTGAAGGGCCGCCGGGACCGGGTCATGGCCGAGTTCACCGAGAAGCCGTACGAGGAGCTGATCCAGCTCATCCGGACCGGCCCGCCCCGGATGTCCCCGTTCGGCCTGAAGCAGCTGGACGAGGCGGCGAACACGGTGGAGTTCTACATCCACGCGGAGGACGTACGCCGGGCGCAGCCCGACTGGACGCCGCGTGAGCTGGACCCGGTCTTCGCGGACGTGCTGTGGGCGCGTACGGAGAAGGCGGCGCGGATGCTGGGCCGGAAGGCGCCAGTGGGCCTGGTGCTACGCCGCCCGGACGGGCAGACCGCGGTGGCGCACCGGGGGACGCCGGTGGTGACGGTGACCGGTGAGCCGGGCGAGCTGCTGCTGTTCGCGTTCGGGCGGCAGGACGCGGCGCGGGTGGAGCTGGAGGGCGAGCCGGAGGCGATCGGCCGGGTGACGACGGCGAAGCTGGGCATGTAGCCCGTACGCGCGAGGGCTGGGGCGGGCCCGGTCAGCCCGGGAGTTCCGCCCGGCGGAGCGGGGCGATGAGGAGGCCGGTGACGACACCGGTCGCGCACAGGGCCGCGCTGGCGACGAAGACCGGGCCGGTGCCCCAGAGGGCGACGGCGGCGCCGGTGACGGGGTAGCTGAGCGGCGCGAGGGCGTGCGTGAAGAGCGTGGAGACCGAGGTGACACGGCCCAGGTAGGCCGGTTCGGTGACGGTCTGCGTGAGCGCGCCGCACAGCGAGCCGCCGAGCCCGGCGAAGAGTCCGACGAGGACCGCGACGGCCGCGGCGAGCGGCAGGGAGGGCACGTACGCCAGGGCCGCGATGGCGAGGGCCCCGACCAGGACGGTCAGGCACATGACCAGTCCGGCCCTGGGGACGCGGCCGCGTACGGCGAGGAGGAGGGCGGAGGCGCCCGCGCCTGTGCCGAAGGCGGCGACGACCCAGCCCATGCCGGAGGCGCCCCAGCCGCGTTCGTCGCTGAGCAGGATGAGGCCGAGGTTGAGGGGGCCGACGAAGCCGAGTTCGCTGACGGCGACGACGAGCATCAGGGGCCCGAGGACCGGGTGGCGGCGAATGTGGCGGAGCCCGTCGGCCAGTTCGTGCCAGGCGCTGCCGGTGGGGGCGGCGGCCTCGGACGCGGGCAGCGGGGCCATCCGTACGGCCAGCAGGAGCGGGAGCGACACGGCGAAGAGGATCCCGGCCGCGGCGAAGGCGAGGACCGGGCCGCCGAGGGCGACGGCGACGCCGCCGAGCGGGGCGCCGACGACATTGGCGGTCCGGGTGGCGAGACCGCGCATGCCCTGGACGCGGGCGAGCTGGGACGCGGCGGTGATCCGGGGCGGCAGGGCGCCGACGGCGGGCAGGAAGAGGGCGTCGACGGCGCCGAAGACGAGCGCGACGGCGATCAGCATCCACACCGTGGGCGAGGTGAGCAGCAGGGCTCCGGCGAGGCCGAGGATCACCAGGCAGCGGGCGGTGTCGCTGGCGACGACCACGCGGCGCGGGCCGAGCCGGTCGGCGAGCACTCCCCCGCCGAGCAGGAGCACCGCCCGGGGTATGGAGCCGGCGGCGAGCACCAGGCCGGTCTGCGTGGCGCTGCCGGTGCGGGCGGCGGCCCAGGCGAGCGCCATGTAGTAGACGCTGTCGCCGATCATGGACGCGGTGTACGCGCCGAGCCAGCGCAGGATGTTGCCGTCGCGGTGGGCCGGGCGGGCGGGGGCCTCGGCGGGGGCGGGCAGGGTGGCGGTCACGGTCTCGTCCTCTCGGGGGTCCGGGTCAGGTGCGGAACGGGAAGCCGTACACGTGGAGCGCGACGTTCTCGCGGTTCTCGCCGTCGCCGGCCTCCTCGCGGGCGCGGCCCCGCTGCTCGTAGCGCTTGATGAGGTCGTTCATCTCGGAGGACAGCGCGGCGAGCTCGTCGGCGGTCAGCCGGGCGAGGTATTCGGAGCTGAAGGAGGCGCGGCGCCACTCGGCGGGCCAGGTGCGGTTCGCGTCGAGGTGGCGGCGGTACATCTCGACGTGCTGGTCGAAGGACAGCCGGGTAACGGCGGAGTGCGTCGCGGCCTTCTCGGGCGCGTCGCTGAAGTCCTCGTCGTGGAAGGTCAGCCCCTCCGACGCGGGCTGCCACCAGCGCTCGCGGCCGTCCCTGCCCTGCCGGTCCGCCTCCTCGATCAGCCCGTGGTCGGCGAGCTTGCGCAGGTGGTAGCTGACGAGCGAGACCGCCTCGTCCACCTGCTCGGCGAGCTGTGACGCGGTGGCCTGCCGGGCGATGTAGAGGGCCCGGTAGAGCTTCATCCGCAGGGGGTGCCCGAACGCCTTGAGGGTGCCGAGGTCGGAGACCCGGCGTGATTCTTCGCGTGCCATGCCGAGGAGCGTAGATAGAAAAGAAAACTTGCGCAATATTTATTGCGAAAGAAACGCTGCACGTCTGGTCCGGTCCCGCGCTCCCCGGCCCTCAGCCCGTCAGCAGGCGGCGGGCCGCGAGCGCCAGGGAGACCTCCGTGGCGTCCGAGGGCCGGGTCAGGCAGCGGCCGGTGAGCTGTTCGAAGCGGCGGAGGCGGTTGAGGACGGTGTTGCGGTGGCAGTAGAGGCGGGCGCCCGCCCGGGGCGCCGAGCCGTCCGCGTCGAACCACGCGGTGAGCGTGTCGATGAGCACGTCCCGGTCCGCCGCGTCCAGCCGGTCCAGCGGGCCGAGCACCCGGTCGGCGAGGGCCGCGCCGAGCACCGGGGACGAGACGACCAGGGCGGCGGGCAGGTGCGCGTCGAGCAGGACGGTCCCGCCGTCCGCCGGGCAGGCCCGCAGCGCCGTGTCCGCGAGGCGCCGGGCGTCCCCGACCGCCGCGAGACCGTCCACCACCGAGCCGATGCCGGCCCGGGCCCCGGGCGGCACGCGCAGACCGGCGGCCAGCGCGGCGAGGGCGTCCGCCGGGTCCGTGCCGTCGGCCCGGCCCAGCGACAGCACGGCGTACTCCGCCTCGACCCCCGCGTGCCACACGGCGTCCGGACCGGCGGGCAGCTCCAGGGGCGGGTGCGCCGCGCCGTGGGAGCGGCGGGCGGCGCGGAGCGCGAGCACCGCGTACCGGCCGTCCTCCGGCAGGCCGAGGGCCGCCGCCGTGTCCGGGAGATCGGCGACCCGGGCGGTACCGTCGAGCAGCGCGGCGGTCATCAGGCGGTGCCGGTTCTCCCGGCGCCAGGCGAGGCGGCGCTCCGCCCCGCGGTAGGCGTCGGCGACGAGCCCGCAGTGCTCGTCAACGAAGTTCCAGACGTCCGCGGCGACGTGGACCAGCAGCCGGACGTCCTCGGGGTGGCGGCGGGCGGTCTCGTCCACCAGGTCCTGCCAGACCATCGCCCCGCCCATCCGGAACGCGTGCAGGACCGCGTCCAGCGGCACCCCCTGCTCGGCCCGGACCTCGCCGATCCGCCGCGAGGTGCGGTGCGCGGCCTCCCGGAACTCGCGGGGCCGGATGAGCGAACCGACGTTGTGCCGCAGCGACTGGTGCACCTCCTGCCAGATCTCCGCCGGGTCGGCCTCGATCGCCGCGCGGTAGCCGGGCTCCCGCTCCCGCAGCGCCTCCACCATCCGGTCCGTCAGCTCCGGGAGGGCCGCGACCAGGACCCGGGCGGCCCGGTGCAGGACGGCGACGGCCTCGCGGTCGGCCAGTGACCGGAAGCGGCGCGGGGGCGGTGCGAGGGGCGGCGGCGCGTGCGGCACCCCGACCCGTGGACGTACGACCTGTGGCATGGCGGCCTCCACCGGGATTCGGCCGGCTCGGTGCACGCCGGCTCCGGCACGCCCCGCCCAGGGCAGGGCCGCGGGCGCAGCGAATGATCCTGACGCCCGCAGAATGACATACCGCCCAGTCGGTACCTAGAGGTGTGCGGCCTCCTTCTCATCACGGTCCCGCAACTCCGGTGTTCTCAGCCCCCGTTCCCCAGCAGCCCGGCCAGCTCCGTCCGCGAGCGCACGCCCAGTGCGGCGAATACGTTGCGCAGGTGGTGGTCGACGGTCCGGGTGCTCACCGAGAGCCGCCGCGCGACCTCCCGGTTGGTGGCCCCCTCGGCCACGCACCGGGCGATCCGGGCCTGTTGCGGGGTGAGCCCGGCCAGCGGCGCGGCCGCCCCGGCACACCCCCGGGGATCCACCGCAGCACCGGCCGCCCGGAGTTCGCCGCTCGCCCGGGCCGCCCAGGCCGGAGCCCCGCACCGCTCGAACCCGACGAGGGCGTCCCGCAACGGCTCGCGGGCCTCGCGGGTACGGCGGCGCCTGCGCAGCCAGGACCCGAACAGCAGCCGAGTCCTGGCCTGTTCGAAGTCGCCGCCGGCCCGGTCGTGATGGGCCAGGGCCTCCCCGTACCGCCCGGCGGCCTCGCTCTCCGGTGCCAGCAGGGCCCGGCAGCGGGCGAGCTGGGCGGGGACCTGGGGGTCCGTGGTGCGCGTCGCCCACACGGCGAACTCCGCGACCGCCTCGGCCACAGGGTCCGCTCCCCCGCCCCGGACCACCGCCCGCCCGGCCAGCACGGACGCCTCGACGTAACAGGGCACGGCGAGCATCCGGGTGGCGAAGTGGCCGCGCCGGACCAGCGGGTCGAGCCGCGCCGCCGCCTCCGCCGGGCGCCCGGCCGCCAGATCGACCCGGGCCAGTGCCCAGGTGGCCAGGGTCTCCGCCTGGACGAGCCCGTGCGGCGCGGCGCCCGCGAGCGCGGCTCCGGCGTGCGCCGCGCACTCCCGCGCCCCGCTCTCCACCGAGGCGGCGAGAGCGAGTACGGCGTGCAGATGGGCGGCGGTGTTGGGCCGCCCGGTACGGCGTGCCGCGCGCAGGCCGTCCAGCGCGTGGGCCCGGGCCCGGGCGTGCCGGCCGGCGCGCAGCTCCGCGTAGGCCAGGTGTTCCAGAGCCTGCGGCAGCAGGGCGTCGGCACCGCTCGCGGGTACGGCGGCGAGGGCGCGGGCCCCGGCCCGGCAGGCGGCGTCGAGGTCGCCGAGCACCAGACCGGCCGCCCCGGCCCGTAACAGCGCCGCCGGGTCGCGGGCGCCGGAGTCGAGACAGCGGCGCAGCAGCAGGTGCCCCGCGCCGATCCGGCCGCGCAGCACGGCGCACATCCCGTCCCGGTAGGGGACCAGGTCCCGGTCGGCGCCGTCCGCGGGGATACGGGTCAGCGCGTCCAGGTACCCGAGGGCGTCGCCCGCCGCCCAGGCGGCCTCGGCGGCCCCGAGCAGGGCGTCCCGGGCGCCTCCGGGATCGTGCGGGGCGAGCATCGCTGCGGCGGTGAGCAGGGCCTCGTGGGCGTCGGGGACGGGCCCGTCGGCGAGGGCGAGCAGGCCGTGTGTGCGGTGGGCGGGGCCGTGGCCGGGCGCGGCGGCCGCCCGTGCCAGCAGGGCGCGGGCCCGCCCCGGCTCCCCCGCGAGCCGGTACTGCTCGGCCGCCGCCGCGAACCGGCAGGCCCTGTCCGCCTCGTCCGGGGTCAGCGCGGCCGCGTGGGCCAGGGCGGTCGCGCGGTCGGCGGGCGGGCGGGGCGGGGCGGCGGCCGCCTCCAGCGCGGCGGCGAGCGGGGCGTCGGGGCCGGGGGACGCGCAGGCCCGCTGGATCAGGGCGGCGTACCCGGGCGCGAGCAGTCCGGCGAGCAGGGCGTGCACCGCGCGGCGGCGGTCCGGGGGCGCCCGGTGCAGAAGGGCGCGGCGCATCAGGGGCTCGCCGAAGTGGACGCGGTCACCGGCCGGTCGGAGCACGCCGGTCGTCCGGCCCGGGGTGTGCGGGACGGCGGCCGAGGCGGCGGCGCGGCGTACGAGGGCGAGGTCCGCCCCCGCGCCCTCGGGCTCGTGCGCGTGGGCGGCGGCCGCGATGAGGAGCAGGGTCCGGGTGGCGGCGGGGAGGTGGCCGACGCGGTCGGCGTGGGCGGCCAGGACCTCCTCGCCGCCGGGCAGCGGGTGGGGCAGCGGGGTCCGCCCGGCGAGCTGGGCCGGGGTGAGGCGGGCGGTGAGACCGGTGAGCAGCCCGGGGTTCCCGGCCGCCTCCCGGAGCAGCTCGCCCCGCACGACCGGATCGGCCCGGTCCGCCCCGGTGAGCCGGTCCAGCAGCGCAGCGGCCGCCTCGTCGTCCAGGGGGCCGGGGCGGAGGGCGGGCAGCCCGGCGAACCCGGCCCCGTCCCCGGCGGCGATCAGCACGGCGACCGGGGTGCCGGGACCGGTCCGGCGGGCGGCGAGGGCGAGGGCGGCACGGGAGCCGGGGTCCCAGAGGTGGGCGTCGTCCACACACACGAGGAGCGGCCGCCCGCCGCCGGTCCGCCGGAGCCGGGCGAGGAGGATGTCGGGCGGTACGGGGCCGGGGGTGCCCAGCAGGGCGTGCAGCCCGCTGTACGGCACCCACCGTTCGCCGGGGGCGGCGACGACGTGGAGGACGGGCCCGGCGCCCCGGTCCTGGTGCGTCGCGGCGGCGTGGGCGAGGAGCGCCGTGCGGCCCGAACCGGGCGGGGCGGTGAGGACCAGCGCCCCGCCGTCGCCGTGGTGCAGGCGCGTCAGCAGGGCGTCCAGGGCGGCGATTTCACCGCTGCGGCCGTACAGCCGGAGCGGACTGTGCACGGTCGTGGGGGGAGTCACGCCCGGCACGCTAGGCGCGCGCACCGGGGCCGGAAAGGGCCGCGTACGACGGTGGGGCGCCCTCCCAGGGGAGGACGCCCCATGTCTGTGCACGCGCACAACCGGCCGGTCAGCGCACCGGGTGCCCGGCCTCCGCCAGCGCGCCCTTGACCTCGGAGATGCGCAGGTCCCCGAAGTGGAAGACGGACGCGGCCAGGACCGCGTCGGCCCCGGCGTCGATGGCCGGCGCGAAGTCCGCGAGCCGTCCGGCGCCGCCGGAGGCGATGACGGGGACGCGGACGTGCTTGCGGACGGCGGCGATCATCTCGGTGTCGTAGCCGTCCTTCGTCCCGTCGGCGTCCATCGAGTTGAGCAGGATCTCACCGGCGCCGAGCTCCGCCGCCCGGTGGGCCCACTCGACGGCGTCGATGCCGGTGCCCCGGCGGCCGCCGTGCGTGGTGACCTCGAACGTGCCCTCGGGGGTGCGCCGGGCGTCCACCGAGAGCACCAGGACCTGGCGGCCGAAGCGCTCGGCGATCTCCCGGATCAGCTCCGGCCGGGCGATGGCCGCCGTGTTGACGCCCACCTTGTCCGCTCCGGCCCGCAGCAGCTTGTCGACGTCGTCCGGGGTGCGGACGCCGCCGCCCACCGTGAGCGGGATGAAGACCTGCTCGGCGGTGCGGCGCACCACGTCGTAGGTGGTCTCCCGGTCACCGCTGGACGCGGTGATGTCCAGGAAGGTCAGCTCGTCGGCGCCCTCGGCGTCGTACAGCTTCGCCATCTCGACGGGGTCGCCCGCGTCCCGCAGGTTCTGGAAGTTGACGCCCTTGACGACCCGGCCGTTGTCCACGTCGAGGCAGGGGATGACACGTACCGCGAGGCTCATCGCGCACCCGCCCGGTAGGCCTCGACCTCGACCTCGACCACCAGGCCCGGGTCCACGAAGCCGGAGACCACGACCATGGTGGCGGCGGGGCGCACGGCGTCGAACAGCTCCTTGTGGGCGCGGCCGACCTCGTCGGTGTCCCGGGCGTGCATGACGTACATCCGGGTGCGGACGACGTCCTCGCGGCCGAGGCCCAGCTCCTTCAGCGCGTCGAGAGCAACGTTGAAAGCCGTGACCGTCTGCTCGTACGGGCCGCCCCCGGCGATCTCGCCGCCGACCACCGACGTGCAGCCGGAGACGAGCACCAGGCCGTTCGGCAGTTCGACGGCGCGGGAGTAGCCGAACTTCTCCTCCCAGGGGGCGCCGGAGGAGACGCGGCGCACGGATGCGGAATCGGTCATACGGAGACCGCCTCCAGCGCCTCTTCGAGGGTGAACGCCTTCGCGTACAGGGCCTTGCCGACGATCGCGCCCTCGACGCCCGCCGGGACCAGCGAGGCGATGGCGCGCAGGTCGTCCAGCGAGGAGACGCCGCCGGAGGCGACGACGGGCTTGTCGGTGGCGGCGCAGACGTTCTTCAGGAGCTCCAGGTTGGGGCCCTGGAGCGTGCCGTCCTTGGCGATGTCGGTGACGACGTAGCGGGCGCAGCCCTCGGAGTCGAGGCGGGCCAGCGTCTCGTAGAGGTCGCCGCCGTCGCGGGTCCAGCCCCGGCCGCGCAGCGTGGTGCCGCGCACGTCGAGGCCGACGGCGATCTTGTCGCCGTGCTCGGCGATGACCTTGGCGACCCATTCCGGGGTCTCCAGGGCGGCGGTGCCGAGGTTGACGCGGCGGCAGCCGGTGGCGAGGGCGGCGGCGAGCGAGGCGTCGTCGCGGATGCCGCCGGACAGCTCGACCTTGATGTCCATGGCCCCGGCGACCTCGGCGATGAGGTCGCGGTTGTCCCCGGTGCCGAAGGCGGCGTCCAGGTCGACCAGGTGCAGCCACTCGGCGCCGGCGCGCTGCCAGGCGAGTGCGGCCTCCAGCGGGGAGCCGTAGGAGGTCTCGGAGCCGGACTCGCCGTGCACCAGGCGGACCGCCTGGCCGTCGCGGACGTCTACGGCGGGGAGCAGTTCAAGCTTCGGCATTACAGCGTCTCGATCCAGTTGGTCAGCAGCTGGGCGCCGGCATCGCCGGACTTCTCGGGGTGGAACTGGGTGGCCCACAGCGCGCCGTTCTCCACGGCCGCCACGAACCGTTCGCCGTGCGTGGCCCAGGTGACCCTGGGGGCACGGATCTTCGGGTTGGTGACTTCGAGGTCCCAGTCGTGCGCCGCGTACGAGTGCACGAAGTAGTACCGGGCATCGGCATCGAGCCCGGCGAACAGCTGGGAGCCCTCGGGGGCTTCGACGGTGTTCCAGCCCATGTGCGGGACGACGTCGGCCTTGAGCGGGCCGACCGTGCCGGGCCACTCGTCCAGGCCCTCGGTCTCCACACCGTGCTCGATGCCGCGCTCGAACAGGATCTGCATGCCGACGCAGATGCCCATGACGGGGCGTCCGCCGGCCAGCCTGCGGCCGATGACCCACTCGCCGCGGGCCTTCTTCAGGCCCTCCATGCACGCCGAGAACGCGCCGACGCCGGGCACGAGCAGCCCGTCCGCGTTCATCGCGGCGTCGAAGTCGCGGGTGATCTCGACGTCCGCGCCGACGTGGGCGAGGGCGCGCTCGGCGGAACGGACGTTGCCGAAGCCGTAGTCGAAGACGACGACCTTCTTCTTCGTATCCACGTGTCGCTCGTCGCTTCCTAGTCCCAGAGACCTTGAATGCGCAGGACGCCCGCCACCAGGCACATCAGCGATGCGATGGAGAGCAGGACGATGACGCCCTTGGGCATCCCCTGCTTGGAGAAGGAGTAGACCCCGCCGGCCAGGAACAGGCCGACCAGGATCAGGATGGTGTTGAGGCCGGTCACAGGGCGCCCTTCGTGGACGGGAGGATGCCGGCCGCGCGCGGGTCGTGCTCGCTGGCGTAGCGCAGGGCGCGCGCGAGCGCCTTGAACTGGCACTCCACGATGTGGTGCGCGTTGCGCCCGTACGGGACGTGGACGTGCAGGGCGATCTGCGCCTGGGCGACGAACGACTCCAGGATGTGCCGGGTCATCGTCGTGTCGTACGCGCCGATCATCGGCGCCATGTTCTCGGGCTCGGTGTGCACCAGGTAGGGGCGGCCGGAGAGGTCCACGGTGACCTGGGCGAGCGACTCGTCCAGCGGGACGGTGCAGTTGCCGAAGCGGTAGATGCCGACCTTGTCGCCGAGCGCCTGCTTGAAGGCGGCGCCGAGCGCGAGGGCGGTGTCCTCGATGGTGTGGTGCGAGTCGATGTGCAGGTCGCCGTCGGTCTTGACGGTGAGGTCGAACAGACCGTGCCGGCCGAGCTGGTCGAGCATGTGGTCGTAGAAGCCGACGCCGGTCGCGACATCGACCTTGCCGGTGCCGTCGAGGTTGATCTCGACCAGCACGGACGTTTCCTTGGTGGTGCGTTCCACGCGGCCTACGCGGGGGCTCATGCGTCGTGCTCCTTCTTCATTTCGCGAACCGCGTCGAGGAACGCGTCGTTCTCTGCCGGGGTCCCCGCGGAGACCCGCAGCCATCCCGGTACGCCGTTGTCCCGGACCAGGACGCCCCGGTCGAGGATCTGCCGCCAGGCGGTGTGGCTGTCGGCGAAGCGGCCGAACTGGACGAAGTTGGCGTCCGATTCGGTGACGTCGAAGCCGAGGCCGCGCAGTTCGGTGACGATCCGGTCGCGCTCGCTCTTGAGCTGCGCGACGTACCCGAGGAGCGTATCGGTGTGCTCCAGGGCGGCGAGCGCGGTGGCCTGGGTGACGGAGGACAGGTGGTACGGCAGCCGGACCAGCTGCACCGCGTCGACCACGGCGGGGTCGGCGGCCAGGTAGCCGAGGCGGAGCCCGGCGGCGCCGAACGCCTTCGACATGGTGCGCGAGAGCACCAGGTGGCGGCGCCCCTCGATCAGCGGGAGCAGCGAGGGGTGGTGGCTGAATTCGCCGTACGCCTCGTCCACGACGACCATCGACGGCTTGGCGGCCTGCGCGGCCTCGTACAGCGCGAGGACGGTGTCGGCGTCGACGGCGGTGCCGGTGGGGTTGTTGGGCGAGGTGATGAAGACGACGTCGGGGCGGCGCTCCGCGATGGCGGCGCGGGCGGCGTCGACGTCGATGGTGAAGTCCTCGTTGCGCGGACCGGAGATCCAGGCGGTGCCGGTGCCGCGCGAGATGAGGGCGTGCATCGAGTACGAGGGCTCGAAGCCGATCGCGGTCCGGCCGGGCCCGCCGAAGGTCTGGAGCAGCTGCTGGAGGACCTCGTTGGAGCCGTTGGCGGCCCAGACGTTGGCGGTCCCGACGCGGTGCCCGGCGGTGCGGGTGAGGTAGCGGGCGAGCTCGGTGCGCAGCTCGACGGCGTCCCGGTCGGGGTAGCGGTTGAGGTCGCGGGCGGCCTCGCGGACCCGTTCGGCGATGCGGTCGACCAGGGCCTCGGGCAGCGGGTAGGGGTTCTCGTTGGTGTTGAGACGTACGGGGACGTCGAGCTGGGGCGCGCCGTACGGGGACTGGCCGCGCAGTTCGTCGCGGAGGGGCAGGGCGTCCCAGGGGTTGGCCGTGGGGCCGCCCGCGTTGCTGTTCGTCACTGCTGGGGAACCTTCCACCCGAACCTGGCCTTGAGCGCGGCGCCGTGGGCGGGGAGGTCCTCCGCCTCGGCGAGGGTCACCACGTGGTGGGTGACCTCGGCGAGCGCGTCGCGCGTGTAGTCGACGATGTGGATGCCGCGCAGGAAGGACTGCACGGACAGGCCCGAGGAGTGGCAGGCGCAGCCGCCGGTGGGCAGCACGTGGTTGGAGCCCGCGCAGTAGTCGCCGAGCGAGACGGGCGACCAGGGTCCGACGAAGACCGCCCCGGCGTTGCGGACGCGGTCGGCGAGGGCGGCGGCACCGGCGGTCTGGATCTCCAGGTGCTCGGCGGCGTACGCGTTGACGACGGTGAGGCCGTCCTCCGGGTCGTTGACGAGGACGATCGCGGACTGCCGGCCGGCGAGGGCGGGCTCGATACGCTCCTCGACGTGCTTGGTCGCGGCGACCTGGGTGACCAGCTCGGCCTCGGTGGCGGTGGCCAGCTCCTCGGAGTCGGTGACGAGGACGGCGGCGGCCATCGGGTCGTGCTCGGCCTGGCTGATCAGGTCGGCGGCGACGTGCACCGGGTCGGCGGTGGCATCGGCGAGGATCGCGATCTCGGTGGGTCCGGCTTCGGCGTCGATGCCGATACGGCCCTTGAGGAGGCGCTTGGCGGCGGCGACGTAGATGTTGCCGGGGCCGGTGACCAGGTCGACGGGGCGGCAGTCCTCGGTGCCGTACGCGAACATCGCGACGGCCTGGGCGCCGCCCGCCGCGTAGACCTCGTCCACGCCGAGGAGGGCGCAGGCGGCCAGGATCGTCGGGTGCGGGAGTCCGCCGAATTCGCGCTGGGGCGGCGAGGCGACGGCGAGGCCGGGGACGCCCGCCTCCTGGGCCGGGACGACGTTCATCACGACGGAGGACGGGTAGACCGCGCGGCCGCCCGGCACGTAGAGCCCGACGCGGTCGACGGGCACCCACTTCTCGGTGACCGTGCCGCCGGGGACGACCTGGGTGGTGTGCGTGGTGCGGCGCTGGGCGCGGTGGACGAGGCGGGCGCGGCGGATGGACTCGTCGAGGGCGGCGCGGACGGCCGGGTCCAGCTCTTCCAGGGCCCGGGCGAGGGCGGCGGCGGGCACCCGGACCGATTCCAGCCGGACGCCGTCGAACTTCTCCCCCCAGTCGATCACTGCCGCCGAGCCACGATGGCGTACGTCCTCGCAGATGGGCCGCACCGTCTCCAGGGCGGCTTCCACGTCGAACTCGGCACGGGGCAGCAGGTCGCGCAGGGCGCCACCCTCGGGGAGGGCATCGCCGCGCAGATCGATTCGAGAGATCACACCGCAATTCTCGCAGACCGCCACGCGCTGCCGGACGGCCGTATCACTGGCTGATACATGCCGGTGCTGTGACGGCTGACTATGTGCGTTCATTCCGTCACTCAGAGGGAATAACGGGATCACGCCTCCGAACGAAAGGGGCACCGGTGACGGAGCGGCACGACGATGATCTCCCGGACGGCCTCAGCGCGGCGGAGCTGGGCATGTGGCAGTCCTTCCGGAACGGCACGACCTACGACCTCCGGTCCCGCGACCGGGCCCGCGACGATCCGTTCGCCCCGCACGAGTGGGGCCCCGAGCGCAGTGTGGCGGCCCGGGTCGTCGCCCGGCTGCTGCTGAGCGGACCGCCGGCCCGGCCGGGCCGGGTGACGGCGCTGAAGCTCTGGGGCGTACGGATCACGGGGAAGCTGGACCTGGCGGGCGGGCGCGTCGATCCGTACGTGGAGCTGACCGGCTGCCGGTTCGACGAGGAGGTGGCGTTCCCGGAGTGCCACTTCACGACCCTGCGGCTGGTGGGGTGCGCGGTGCCCCGGATCGACGCGGCCCGGCTGCGCACCGAGGGCGATCTGCATCTGCCGCGCTGCCGGGTGGAGCGCGGGATCCGGCTCACGGACGCCCAGATCGGCACGGACCTGCTGGTCAACCAGATCGAGGTCGGCCCGGACCGGCAGGGGCGGGCGCTGCTCGGGGACGGTCTCGCGGTCGCCCAGGACCTCCAGGCCGAGATGGCCGACATGCTGGGCGAGCTGAGTCTGCGCGGGGCGAAGGTGGGCGGTTCGCTGAGCCTGCGCGGCAGCCGGCTGCGCGCGGGCCGGGGCCGCCGCGCGCTGAACGCCCCGCAGCTCAGCGTCGAGCGGACGCTGTACATGAGCGAGGCGTGGGTCAGCGTCGACACGGGGAACCAGGGCACCACTCCCCCGTACGGCATCGCGACCTCGCCGACCCCGGCGCACGGCACCCGCTCGCAGGTGTTCCGCTGCCGGGGCGGGGTGCGGCTGGACGACGGCAGGTTCGGGGACGCGGTGGACCTGCACAAGGCGGTGTTCGTGCTGGACGCGCACGAGGAGCTGTCGCTGCGCCGGACGGTCACTCCGGAGCTCCGGTTCAACCCTGAGCGGCCGGTGCGCGGCCGGGTGGTGCTCAACGGCGCGAAGGTCGTCACGCTGATCGACGTGTCGTCCAGCTGGCCGGGCCCGGGCGGGCTCGCGATGGGCGGCTTCGTGTACGAGAACCTCGTCCCGTACGGACACTTCCCGCTGTCCCGGCGCCTGGAGTGGGTGGCGGCGGCGACCCCGGAGTACGTGCCGGAGCCGTACGAGCGGCTGGCGGCGGTGCTCCGGAGCTGCGGGGAGGACGCGGACGCCCGGGAGGTGCTGCTCGCCAAGCAGCGCCGCCGCCGCGAGACCCTGCCGCCGGCCGGGAAGCTGTGGGGCTACCTCCAGGACTGGACGGTGGCGTACGGATACCGGCCGGGGCGGGCCGCGGTGTGGATGGCGGTGCTGTGGGCGGCGGGCACGCTGGCGTTCTCGCGGTACGACCCGGCCTCGATCAAGGGCGCGGAGCATCCGCAGTGGAACGCGGCGCTGTACGCGCTGGATCTGCTCATCCCGGTGATCGATCTCGGCCAGGACGGCTACTGGCGGATGGAGGGCGGCTGGCAGTGGATGGCGGCGGCGCTGATCCTGCTGGGTTGGATCCTGGCCACCACCGTCGCGGCGGGCGCCTCCCGGCTGCTGCGCCGGGGCTGACCGCCGGACGCCGGAGCGCGGGCCCCCTTCCCCGGTGACGGCGGGCCGCACGGGCCCCGGGCAGACCACGGACCTTCTGCCCACCACCGACGAGAATCAGCCAGAATCCCGGAATTCCTTTACCGCTCCTTGACCGATGACCGGGCAACCCATCCGCTCGGCACAAATGCTTCACAGCACACCCCCTGGCGCCCGTCTCCACCAGCGCTTTTGAATGGTCTGCACCATGCCTTTCCTCCGCGCTCTGCTCCGAACCGCGCGCGTGATCCGGCACACCCCGGCGCTCTCCACCGGGCTGCCCACGGACCACGCCGTGCTGCTCGACGCCCCCGACGAACGGCTGTCCCCCGCGCTGGTGGCCGCCGCGGCCGGGGAGTACGAACCGGCCGCGAAGCTCCTGGCGACCACCCGGGACGCGGCCGAGTGGGAGAGCCGGGACCGCTATCTGAGACGACTCGTCGCGTTCGCCCGCAACCGGGACGGCTGGCTCGCGGACTGGCTGGCCGCCTCGCCGCACGATCCGGACGCGCTGCTCGTCAAGGCTCAGCTCTCGGTCGACCGCGCCTGGGAGTCTCCGGCGCGCGCGGAGCAGCTGCGCGAGGTGGGGCCGCTGATCACGGCGGCCGCCGCCGGTGATCCGCGCGACCCGGTGCCCTGGCGCCTGGCGCTGGACCACGCCCGGGGCACGCAGGCCACGCACACCACGTTCGAGGCGCTGTGGGGGGAGGCCCTCCAGCGCTCCACGCACCACTACGGCTGCCATGTCGCCGCCCTCCAGTACCTCTCGGCCGCCTGGTACGGCTCGCACCGCGAGTGCTTCGACTTCGCCGAGCGGGCCGCCGAGGACTCGGTGCCCAGCTCCCTGGTCCAGGCACTGCCGCTGCGGGCCGCGTTCGCGATGCTCACCGAAGGGCCGTGGGACACCCGGTCGACCTCGGTGCAGGTGGAGCGGATCGACGCGGCGGCGGACCTGGCGATCTCGCTGTCGGCCACCTTCGCCCCGGGCGACCCGTGGCCGGCCGAGGTCCGCAATCTGCTCGCGTACGTCCTGGTGGTACGGGGCCGGTGGGCCGAGGCGCTGGAGCAGTTCGGCCGGATCGGCCCGCACGCGTCCTCGTTCCCGTGGGCTTCGGTGTCCGGCGATCCGCTGGGCCGGTTCCTGGACGCGCGGGACGGCGCACGGCTCCGGGTGGCCTCCGCGACCCCGCTGAGGCAAGGCTCCGGGCGAGGGCGGGCGCGCGGCCATTACGCTTGACCGCTGTGACCACCGCTCGCCTGCCCCTGTTCCCGCTGAACGCGGTGCTGTTCCCCGGCCTCGTGCTGCCCCTCAACGTCTTCGAGGAGCGATATCGCGCCATGATGCGGTCGCTCCTGACCATCGATGAGGACGAACCGCGCCGGTTCGCCGTGGTCGCCATCCGCGACGGCCGGGAGACCGCCGTCACGGGTCTCGGCATGCCGGAGGCGGTCCGCAAGCCCGTCGAACGCGGCCCGGCCGACGGCTTCGGACCCGATCCCCTCCAGTCGCTGCACCGGGTGGGCTGCGTCGCCGACGCCGCGACCGTCCGGGAGCGCGCGGACGGCAGCTTCGAGGTCCTGGCCACCGGCACCACCCGGGTCCGGCTCCTGTCCGTGGACGCGAGCGGACCCTTCCTCACGGCCGAGCTGGAGGAGCTGGAGGAGGACCCGGGCGACGAGGCGGGCCCGCTCGCCGAGGGCGTCCTGCGGGCCTTCCGCGGCTACCAGAAGCGCCTGGCGGGCGCGAGCGAACGCTCCCTCACCACGGGCGCGGAGCTGCCGGACGACCCGTCGGTCGTCTCGTACCTGGTCGCCTCCACGGTGGTCCTGGACGTCCCCGCCAAGCAGCGGCTCCTCCAGGCCCCGGACACCGCGACCCGGCTCCGCGAGGAGCTGCGGATCCTGCGCGCGGAGACGGCGGTGATCCGGCACCTGCCCTCCCTCCCGGCGGTGGACCTGACCGTCGCCCCGACGCACCCCAACTGAGGCCATGGCCAAGAAGCAGAAGAAGTCCCCGTCCGGCGGCACCCCCGCCACGGTCGCCCTGACGGCGGCGGGCACGGAGTTCACCGTGCACGCGTACGAGCACGACCCGGCGTCGCCCTCCTACGGCGAGGAGGCGGCCGAGGCCCTGGGCGTCTCCCCCGACCGCGTCTTCAAGACCCTGATCGCCGACGTGGACGGCCGCCTGACGGTCGCCGTCGTCCCGGTCGCCGGCTCCCTGGACCTGAAGGCCCTGGCCGCGGCGGCCGGCGGCAAACGCGCCACGATGGCGGACCCGGCCGCGGCGGAACGCACCACGGGCTACGTCCGGGGCGGCATCTCCCCCCTGGGCCAGCGCAAACGCCTCCCCACGGTCCTGGACGCGTCCTCCCGCACCCACCCCACGATCTGCGTCTCGGCGGGCCGCCGCGGCCTGGAGGTGGAACTGTCCCCGGAGGACCTGGCAGCCCTGACGGGCGCGGTGTTCGCGGACATCGGCCGGGGCTGACGCCCTCCAGCCCCGCCGGCGTGTGAGGCGCGGGGTCCGGGGCAGAGCCGAACCTCCAGCCCCGCCGGCGCTTGAGGCGCGGGGTCCGGGGCAGAGCCCCGGTTTCGGGAAGGGGCGGGTAGGGGAAAGCCCCGCGCAGCGGCCCTACGCCCCGTCGGACCCGGAAGACGGCACCCCGGACGACGGCGCCGAAGGCGCCCCCGGCCCCCACCCCCCGTAAGACGCCCACTCCCCCTCGAACTCCCGCGGCCCCCAAGCCGCGGTCAATCCCAGATGCACCACCATCGCCGCCAGCCCCCAAGCCAGCAGCACCCCATGCGCGTGCATCTCCAGAGGCGCGTCGAACACGACCCCCTTGCCGACCTCACGCGCGTGCGCGACCACATCGGACGTCGGCCCCAGCCGCGTCCCGAGCTGCCACGCCAGCAGCGACCCGAGGACGCTGCCCACCGCGAGACCCACCGTCAGCCAGATACCGCCGCGCCGGTGGAACAAGAACACGAGCCCCGCCGAAACCGCCCCGAACGCCAGCCCGAGCAGCGCGAACGTGCCGTCGGCGCCGATCGCCTCCTCGCCCTCGCTGTCGTTGAGGAAGACCGCGGTGTTGTCGGAAATCAGCGGCACCCGGGGCGCCAGCCACAGCCAGAGCAGCCCCATCAGGACTCCGGCGACGGTCACCACGGCGGCGACGATCCCCGCCCGCCGCAGATCCGCCCGCAGCTCCTCCCGGTCCACCCCCGGCGAGGGCGCCAGGTGGGAGCCGTACACAGCGGCGGGACCACCCGGCTCACCCCCCGGACCCGGCTTCTGCCAGTCGTGGTGGTCGTCGGACGAGGGCCGGTTCGGCGGCGTCAGAGGTGCGGTCACCGTGCCATCGTGCCAGGCGCCCGTGAGCCGCGCCTCACCGGACCGCCGCCCTGCGGTACGCCCAGGTGGCGACGGCGAGCGAGACGACCCCGACGACGGCGCAGACCGCGAGGTCGAGCGCGACGACCGCCCAGTCGGGATGGGCGCCGAAGGACCGGGCCAGCGCCTCGACCCCGTACGTGGACGGCAGCAGATCGCGCGCCCAGCCCACCGGCTCCGGCAGCCGGTCGGCCGGCAGGACGCCCAGCAGCAGCGCGGCGGACATGCCGAGCTGTCCGAGGAGCGTGGCGAGTTCCTGGCGCGGCGCGAGGAGCCCCAGCGCGGCGCCGAGGCCCGAGAGCGCCGCGCCGGAGAGCGGCACGACGGCCACGAGCACCCACAGATGCGCCATCGGCAGCCCGAACAGCACGCTGCCGGTCACCGCGGTGACGACGGTCCCGGGCACGGTGAAGGAGGCGTACGCCCCCGCCGCGCCGAGCACGACGGCGGCGGGCGGCACGGGCAGCGTGGCGTAGTGGTCGAGCCCGCCGCCCGCCCGCAGCTGCCCGAAGTACTGGGCGAGGAGGTTCAGCGCGACGAAGGCGACGACCAGGACGCTGGACCCGGCGACGACGGCCCGCGCCTCGGAGCCGCCGTCCACCACCCCGCGCATGAGGATCATGATGCCGATGGACTGGAAGGTCGCCACGAAGAGCAGCGGGATGCGGGCCACCCGGGCCCGGGAGAGCTGGGCGCGGTAGACGGCCGCGAGGGAGGGGAACAGCCGGGCCCGGGGGGCGAGCGTCGCGGCCGCCCCGGCCACCGCACCGATTCCGCTCATGCCTTCACCAGTCCCTTGGTCGCGCCGCCGCCGAGCGCGAGGTAGACGTCCTCCAGGCTCGGCGTCGCCAGGCTGAAGTCGTCCAGCGCCGCGAAGGCCGCTCCCCCGGTCACCGCGGCGACCGCCGCCCGCGCCTCGTCGGGCGCGAGCCGCAGCGCCCAGCGCCGCCCGGACTCCTGCGCACGCGCGCGCAGGGCCGCGACCTCGGGGACCTCCAGGGGGGCGCGGTCGCGCCACACCAGCTCGACCCGGACCTCCCCGGCGACGCGCTCCTTGAGCCCGGCGGGGGTGTCGCAGGCGATGACCTTGCCGCGTTCGATGACGGCGACCCGGTCGAGGACGGTCTCGGCCTCGATGACGTTGTGGGTGACGAGCAGGACCGTGGCGCCGCGCTCCGCGCGCCGCCGGTCGACGGCGGCCCAGACGGCGCGCCGGGCCACCGGGTCCATGCCGGTCGTGGGCTCGTCCAGGACGAGCACGGGGCGCTCCCCGACGAGCGCGGCGGCGAAGCAGGCGAGGCGCCGCTGGCCGCCGGAGAGCTTCTTCAGCGGCCGGCCCGCGAGGTCGGTGAGCCCGAGCTCGTCCAGGACGGCGTCGCGCTCGGCCCGGGCCTCGCGCACCGGGAGCCCGCGCAGCCGCCCGGTGGTCTCGGCGGCGAGGCCGACGGTCAGCTCGTCCAGGGCGGTGGACTCCTGCCCGAGGTAGCCGATCAGCCGGGAGGCCCGCTCGGGGTGGCGCACGAGGTCGTGGCCGAGGATGTCGACGCTGCCGGAGTCGGGCCGCATCAGCCCGGTGAGCTGGCGTACGAGGGTGGACTTGCCGGCTCCGTTGGGCCCGAGCAGTCCGAAGATCTCCCCCCGCCGGACGTCGAGGCTGATGCCGTCGGTGGCGCGCACTTCGGGGGTCGCGGGCGTGCCGCGGCGGCCCCGGGCCGGGGGGTAGGTCTTCACCAGATCGCGCACCGCGCACACGGTGCCGCTCGCCGTCGGCGCCTGCACTGTCCCCGTACTCACGAGGTACGAGGGTACGGGGTCCGGGGACCGGCATTACGCCCGGGGCCGCACCGATCGGACATCAACGCCACGGACGGCGGCCGGGTTGAGCGGCCCTCGCGCGAATGTGGACTCAGTCTCCGGCGGGCCCGGATTTCCCGGCCTTCTCCGCGGCCCGCTCGGCCGCCGGGGCGTGGTCGGCGGCGGTCCGTACGTCGATCTCGCGCCAGAAGCCCGCCCGGATCGCGTACCGGTCGTGCTCGTCGATCTGATCGTCCTTGTGGGCGAGGAGGCCGAAGCGGGCCGCGTACCGCAGGAGTTCGCCGTCGATGCGGTGCGGGATACGCGGGTAGAGGGCGGAGAGCTTCTGCAGATGGCCGGTCTCCGGGAGCCGTTCCATCCAGCGCCGGGCGAAGACCTGGCCCACCTCGAAGGGGTCGCCGCCGACCGTGGTGATGTCCTCCTCGCGGTCGGCCCAGCGCTGTTCGGCGCTGGTCAGCTGGGCGAGCGTCGGCAGGGACGCGGTCTCCGGGGGCTCGCCCAGCGGACCGCCGCGCTCCACCCAGCCCCGGTCCGACGACCAGCGCAGGGTCGCCGCGGGCTGCGGGGCGGGCTGCCGCTCGGCCGGTCCGGCGGGCCCGCGCAGGGTGCCGGCCAGGTCCTTCGGGGTGGGCACGCCCTTGGTGCCGGGGCCGTGCGCGGGCGGGGCGGGGGCCTCACCGGGCCGGGGCGCCGCCTCCTCGTCGTCGCGAGCCGTCTCCGCCTGCGCGGCGGCCCGCGACGCGCGCTCGGCGGAGGCGGCGAGGGCCGATTCGGGCAGCGGGGCGGAGAGGATCGCGGCGATCTCGGGGCGCGGGACGGGCGGCGGGGCGCAGAGGCCGCCGGTCTCCTTGGCCCGGACGGCCTGGGTGATCCAGGCGCGGTCCAGGACGCGGCGCTCGTCGGCCTCGGCGACCAGGTCCTCGGACTGGTTGTAGTCGCCGTCGGCGGCCTGGACGGCCCAGAGGTGGACGGCGACGCCGTGCTCCTTGGCGGACATCAGACCGGGGAGCAGGTCGCCGTCGCCGGTCACCAGGACCACGTCGGAGCAGGCGCGGTTGCGGGCGAGCTCGGTCAGCTCGGCGTGCATCGCGGCGTCGACGCCCTTCTGCGCCCAGCGTCCGTCACTGCGGGTGAGGGCTCCGAGCCGGACGGTGACCCGGGGCATCACGCGCAGCCTGCGGTGCTCGGGCTGCGGGACGCGGTCGGGGGCGCCGTCGAACCAGTAGATCCGCAGCAGCGGCTGCGCGGTGTCGGCCTCGGCGCGCTCGCGCAGCTGCTGGATGAGGGCCGCGTGGTCGACGGTGATGCGGGACCGGGCGGGCTCTCCTGCCAGCAGACTCGCGGCTGCGCCCAGCAAGTAGCCGGCGTCCACCAGGACGACGCAACGGTCCACGCGTTCCACCCTCTTCCAGGCAATCGGGATCGGGTTTTCTCAGGGTTCCTTCGAGTCTGCCCGACCACGCCGGGGTTAACGGCCGGAACTCGATCATCGGCGTGGCGGATCGCGAAAAGCGCGCATCATACCCCGCCACTACGCACGGTAATGATCCGACATGCGATGTTTATC
Organism: Streptomyces sp. NBC_00523; assembly: GCF_036346615.1. Taxonomy (NCBI): domain Bacteria; kingdom Bacillati; phylum Actinomycetota; class Actinomycetes; order Kitasatosporales; family Streptomycetaceae; genus Streptomyces; species Streptomyces sp. NBC_00523. The sequence continues at coordinate 1,857,468 of NZ_CP107836.1, forward strand.
CGATTATGTGAATCTGACGGTGGTCCTGGCCCCGAGAGTCCTTATAGGAGGAACACCATGGCCAAGAACAAGAACCGCAAGCAGGGCAGCCAGCAGGATCGCGCTTCGCAGGCGGAGCGCGCTTCCGAGCAGTCGCGCTCGACGGCCACCGAGGCCCAGAGCTCGATGCAGTCGCAGGCGCAGGGCAGCCCTGCCGATGTTGCACGCAAGCATCAGCGGCGCTTCGGCCACAACTGACCGGACTCCCGGTAAGGCACACCGAGAGGGGCGACCCCGCGCAAGCGGAGCCGCCCCTCTCGTACGCGTACCGGCGATCAGCCCGCCAGGCAGGACGGACCGAGCAGCACCTTCAGGTCGCCGAAGAGCGCCGGGTCCGGCTTCACCCGGTGCCGGTCGAGCCGGAGCACCGTGGTCTTGCGGGGACCCTGGAGCCGGATGCGTACCTCGGTGTCGCCCCGGTGGCTGTTCAGCACCTCACCGAGCCGGCTGACCATGGGCGGGGTGACCCGGACCGTCGGGATGGTCAGGACGACGGGCGCGTTGGTCCCGGCGTTGGAGATGTCGGGGACCTGCATCTCCATGGCGACCAGGCGCGGCACGTCCTCGCGCTTGTCGAGGCGCCCCTTGACGAAGACGACGGTGTCCTCGACCAGCTGCGTGGAGACCAGCTGGTAGGTGGCGGGGAAGAACATGCACTCGATGGAGCCGGCCAGGTCCTCCACGGTGGCGATGGCCCAGGCGTTGCCCTGCTTGGTCATCTTGCGCTGGAGGCCGGAGATGATGCCGCCCACCGTGACGATCGCGCCGTCGGCGTGCTCACCGCCGGTGAGCTGCGAGATCGACGCGTCCGACTTGTCCGACAGCACGTGCTCCAGACCGAAGAGCGGGTGGTCGGAGACGTAGAGCCCGAGCATCTCGCGCTCCTGGGCCAGCAGATAGGACTTCTCCCACTCGACGTCGGAGAACTCCACGTCGAGCCCGAAGCCCGGCTCGTCGCTGTCCTCCTCGCCGCCGCCGAAGAGGTCGAACTGCCCCTCGGCCTCCTTGCGCTTGACCTGCACCACGTTGTCGATCATGGGCTCGTGGTGGGCGACGAGGCCCTTGCGGGTGTGGCCCATCTCGTCGAAGGCGCCCGCCTTGATGAGCGATTCCACGGTCCGCTTGTTGCAGACGACCGCCTCGACCTTGTCCAGGAAGTCGGGGAAGGTGCTGTACTTCCCCTTCGTCTTGCGGCACCGGATGATCGAGTCCACGACGTTCTGGCCGACGTTGCGGACGGCCGTGAGCCCGAAGAGGATCACGTCGTCGCCCTGGGCGGCGAAGTTGGACTCCGACTCGTTGACGTTCGGCGGGAGCACCTTGATGCCCATGCGCCGGCACTCGTTCAGGTAGACCGCGGACTTGTCCTTGTCGTCCTTGACCGAGGTCAGCAGGGCCGCCATGTACTCGGCGGGGTAGTTCGCCTTGAGGTACGCGGTCCAGTAGGTGACGAGCCCGTACGCGGAGGAGTGCGCCTTGTTGAACGCGTACCCGGCGAACGGGACCAGGACGTCCCAGAGCGCCTTGATCGCCGCGTCCGAGAAGCCCTTCTTCTTGGCGCCGGCCTCGAAGAGGACGAAGTTCTTCGCCAGCTCCTCGGGCTTCTTCTTGCCCATCACGCGGCGCAGGATGTCGGCCTCGCCGAGCGAGTAGCCGGCGACGATCTGCGCGGCCTTCTGCACCTGCTCCTGGTACACGATCAGGCCGTAGGTGAGGCCCAGGACCTCCTTGAGCGGCTCCTCCAGCTCAGGGTGGATCGGGGTGATCTCCTGGCGGCCGTTCTTGCGCTCGGCGTAGTTCGTGTGCGAGTTCATGCCCATCGGGCCCGGCCGGTAGAGGGCCGAGACGGCGGAAATGTCCTCGAAGTTGTCGGGCTGCATCTGGCGCAGCAGCGAGCGCATCGGCCCGCCGTCGAACTGGAACACGCCGAGCGTGTCACCGCGGCACAGCAGCTCGTACGTCTTGGGGTCGTCCAGCGGGAGGGCGAGCATCTCCAGGTCGATGCCCTTGTTGGACTTCACCATCTTGATGGCGTCGTCCATGATCGTCAGGTTGCGCAGCCCCAGGAAGTCCATCTTGAGGAGGCCGAGCGACTCGCACTGCGGGTAGTCCCACTGCGTGATGGTGACGCCGTCGGTGTGCCGCACCCAGACCGGGGCGTGGTCCACGATCGGCTCGCTGGACATGATGACGCCGGCGGCGTGCACGCCCATCTGCCGGACCAGGCCCTCGACGCCCTTGGCGGTGTCGATGACCTTCTTGACGTCCGGCTCGTTCTCGTACATCCCCCGGATCTCGCCGGCCTCGCTGTAGCGCGGGTGGCTGGGGTCGGTGATGCCGTTGAGGTCGATGCCCTTGCCGAGGACGTCGGCGGGCATGGCCTTGGTGAGGCGGTCGCCCATGGCGTACGGGTAGCCGAGGACGCGGGCGGAGTCCTTGATCGCGTTCTTGGCCTTGATCTTGCCGTAGGTGCCGATCATGGCGACCTTGTCGGCGCCGTACTTCTCGGTCACGTACCGGATGACCTCGACGCGCCTGCGCTCGTCGAAGTCGATGTCGACGTCGGGCATGGAGACGCGCTCGGGGTTGAGGAACCGCTCGAAGATCAGCCCGTGCTCGATCGGGTCGAGGTCGGTGATGCCCATCGCGTACGAGACGATCGAGCCGGCCGCGGAGCCTCGGCCGGGGCCGACCGCGATGCCGTTGTTCTTGGCCCACATGATGAAGTCGGCGACGACCAGGAAGTACCCCGGGAACCCCATCTGGATGATGATGTCCATCTCGTACTCGACCTGCCGCTGCCGGTCCTCGGGGACGCCGTTCGGGAAACGGCGGTTCATCCCGACCCGGACCTCCTCCTGGAACCAGGTGATCTCCGTGTAGCCCTCGGGGATCTCGAACTTCGGCATCAGGTCGCGCTTCTCGAACATCCCGGTGGTGTCGATCTGCTCGGCGACCAGGAGGGTGTTCGCGCATCCCTCCTGCCAGGCGTCGGAGGAGTCGACCCCGTACATCTCGTCCGTGGTCTTCAGGTAGTAGCCGGTGCCGTCGAAGCGGAAGCGGTCCGGGTCGGAGAGGTTCTTGCCGGTCTGGATGCAGAGCAGGGCGTCGTGCGCGGTCGCCTCGGAGGCGTACGTGTAGTGCGAGTCGTTCGTCACGAGCGGCGGAATGCCGAGCTTCTTGCCGATCTCCAGCAGCCCGTCGCGGACCCGGCGCTCGATCTCGATGCCGTGGTCCATCAGCTCCAGGAAGTAGCGCCCCTCGCCGAAGATGTCCTTGTAGTCGGAGGCCGCCTTGACCGCCTCGTCGAACTGGCCGAGCCGCAGCCGCGTCTGGACCTCGCCGGAGGGGCAGCCGGTGGACGCGATCAGGCCCTCGGACCACTGGGCGATGGTCTCCTTGTCCATACGCGGCCACTTCTGGAGCCAGCCCTCGGCGTAGGCGTCGGACGACAGCTTGAAGAGGTTGTGCAGACCGGTGCTGTTGGCCGCCCAGATCGTCTTGTGGGTGTAACCACCCGAACCGGAGACGTCGTCGCGCTTCTGGTGCGGCTGCCCCCACTGGATCTTCCGCTTGTGCTTGCGCGACTCGGGCGCGACGTACGCCTCGATCCCGATGATCGGCGTCACACCCGCCTTCTGCGCCGAGTGGAAGAAGTCGTACGCCCCGTGCAGGTTGCCGTGGTCGGTCATCGCGATATGGGACATGCCCATCTCGTTGCACGCGTTGAACATGTCCTTGAGCCGCGCGGCACCGTCCAGCAGCGAGTACTGGGTGTGGACGTGAAGGTGCGTGAAGGGCGGCTTGGTCACGGCGCTGTGCCTCCGGGGAAATGTGGATGACGGGACGGGTGACGTCTCGGGATGTCTGGGGGGACAGCGTGGAAGTCTACGTCTCCGAGGAGCGCGGCGACGGGCACTCCGCGATACGGTCGCGCGTTGGAAGGGCGGGACCACCCGTCCCTTTTGTCATGCACGTCATCAGCCAGGTCAGGCACCAGGAGGCAGTCACAGATGTCGGACACGCAGACCGGCGCGGAGCGGCGCGGGGAGCAGATTCTCGAGGTCTTCGACGCCGCCTTCAGGGAGCTCCTGGCGGCCGATCCGGCCGCGTTCCGGGTCAAGTTCCGCAAGATGGCGGGCTCCGCCTTCGCGTTCTACCGGGGCACGGCCTGCCTGTTCTACAGCGACCTGGAGCGCGAGCGGCACGGCGGCCCGTATCTGGACGAGCGCACCGGCCGGGTCTGGATCCACGGCGACCTGCACGCGGAGAACTTCGGCACCTACATGGACGCCAACGGCCGCCTCGTCTTCAACGTGAACGACTTCGACGAGGCGTACGTGGGCCCCTTCACCTGGGACCTCAAGCGCTTCGCCGCCTCCGTCGCCCTGCTGGGGTACGCGAAGGCGCTGGGCGACGAGCAGATCACCGAGCTGGTACGGGTCTACGCGGCGGCCTACCGCGAGCGCATCCGCGCCCTGGCCACGGGCGCCAAGGATGAGGAGGTGCCCCCCTTCACCCTGGACACCGCCGAGGGGCCGCTGCTCGGCGCGCTGCGCACCGCCCGCTCGCTGACCCGTTTCTCGCTGCTGGACTCGATGACCGAGATCCGCGACTTCGAGCGCCGGTTCGCCGAGGGCGGCGGCGCGATCGACCTGGACGCGGCCACGCGGTACAAGGTGCTCGCGGCGTTCGACGGCTATCTGGAGACGCTGCCGGAGTCGAGCCTGACCCGGCCCGACTCGTACCGGGTCAAGGACGTCGTGGGCCGGCGCGGCATCGGCATCGGTTCGGCGGGCCTGCCCTCGTACAACATCCTCCTGGAGGGCAACAGCGACGCCCTGGAGAACGATGTCGTGATCTACCTCAAGCAGGCGCAGACCCCGGCCGTCTCCCGGCACATCACGGACGCGGCGGTCCGCGGCTACTTCCAGCACGAGGGCCACCGCACGGTGATCTCGCAGCGCGCCCTCCAGGCCCACGCCGACCCGTGGCTCGGCTGGACCGAGCTCGACGGCGCCGGCCAGCTCGTCGCCGAGGTGTCGCCGTACGCGGTGGACCTGGACTGGTCCGACATCGACGAGCCCGACGAGATCGCGGCGCTCGTCGCCGACCTCGGCCGGGCCACGGCCACGATGCACTCGGCGGCGGACGACGAGAGCGGCCACTCGCTGGTGCCGTTTTCCACGGAGCGGGCGATCGACGCCGCCGTCGCGGCCGACGAGGAGGGCTTCGGGGACCTCCTCGTGGACTTCGCCCACAGTTACGGCGCCCGGGCCCGCGCGGACCACCAGATCTTCGTGGACCTCTTCCGCAACGGGCGCATCCCGGGGCTGTAGCCGGCGAAACGGAACCTTTAGGGGTCGCTTACAGGTTCGCATGCGACACTCCTGGGCGATGGACATATCCGGGACGCAGCTCAGAGCGGCACGCGCGGCGCTTTTCACAGCGCTCGTAGTGACGCTCTCCGCCGCGTCCCACGTCCTGCTCTCCCAGGTCGCGCTGCCCCTGGTCCCCGTCGCCGTGCTGGCCGGGGCCGTCTTCGCGGCGGCCTACGCCCTGGCCGGCCGCCAGCGCGGCTTCGGGGCCATCGCCGGACTCCTGGTCCCCCTGGAGCTGGCCGCCGACACCTTCTTCACCACCGGGCAGCACCTCTGCTACGGGGCGGCGGGCGGCCCGATAGCGGGCCCCCTGCGCTCGGTGGGCGTCGACGTCCTGTGCGGCGGCGACCTCGGCCCCGGCACGGCCCAGCTCGGCGACGTGGGCACCCCGCTCGCCTCGGTGACCGCGGGCGGCCAGGGCGCCGCCGCACTGCTCGCCTCCCCCGGCCCGCTGGTCCCCTGGCTGCTGCTGGCCGCCCATGTCACGGTCGGGCTGCTCGCCGCCGCCTGGCTGCACCGCGGGGAGCTGGCGCTCGCCGGGCTGCTCCGGGCGGGCGCGCTGCTGGCGTTCCGGCCGCTGCTGACCGCGGTGGCCGTGGTGCGCGCGGCGGGCCGCCCGCCGCGTGCCCGGGTCCGCGCCGCCGCCTCCGGGCCGCTGCTGCCGGGCCGCGCCCGCCTCCGCGTGCACTCCGTGGGACGGAGGGGTCCGCCGCTCGGGGCCTGTGCCCTCTGAGCAACGCGAGCCCCGGACCGTACGACCCACATCCACGGAGAACACCACCATGAGCAAGCGCAACAGCCAGGCCAACAAGTCCGCCGCCCGCGAGCGGCTGCGCGCGGAGCGCGAGCGCCAGGCGAAGAAGGACAAGGCCCGCCGGCAGGTCATCGTCGGCGTCTCGGTCGTCGCCGTCCTCGCCGTCGCGGGCGGCGTCGCCTACGGCGTGAAGAAGCTCAACGAGCCCGCCTACTGGGAAGCGGCCAAGGACGCCAAGCTCGTCGCGCCCAAGAACACCTCCGGCAAGGACGGCACCACCGTCGTCGTCGGCAAGGACACCGCGAAGAAGACCCTCAAGGTGTACGAGGACCCGCGCTGCCCGATCTGCGCCCAGCTCGAACAGACCGTCGGCGCGACCATGAAGAAGGACATGGACGACGGCAAGTACAAGGTCCAGTTCGTCGGAGCGACCTTCCTCGACACCAACATCCCCGGAGAGGGCTCCCGGAACGCGCTGAGCGCGCTGGGCGCCGCGCTCGACGTGAGCCCCGAGGCGTTCCTCGAATACAAGAGCGCGCTCTACTCGGCGAAGTACCACCCCGAGGAGCAGGACGACAAGTTCAAGGACGACTCGTACCTGATCAAGGTCGCCGACACCGTGGACGCGCTGAAGGGGAACTCCGCGTTCCAGAAGGCCGTCAAGGACGGGACCTTCGACAAGTGGGCCCTGACGCTGAGCAAGAAGTTCGACGAGGACGGCAAGAAGTACGACTTCCAGGGCACGCCGACCCTCGTCATGGACGACAAGAAGGTGACCGGCAACGACGGCAAGAACGCGCCGATGACCGTCGACGAGTACACGACGGCGCTCACCGCCGCGCTGAAGGGCTGACCCGCCCCCTCGAAGGGCTCCGCACGGCCACCGCGCGGAGCCCTTCGCGCGTCACAGCGTGGCGAGGAACCCGATCGCGACCTTCCAGGCCAGCTCCGCCGCCTCCCGGTCGAAGTCCGGCAGCTCCGGGTCGGTGAACAGGTGCCCGGCGCCCGGGTAGCGGTAGACCTCCACGTCCGCCCCGGTCCGCTGCATGTCCAGGTACCAGGAGTTCAGCCAGTCCGACGTCTCGTACGGGTCGGGGTCGGCGACGTGCAGCTGTACCGGCAGCTCGTCCACCGAGGCGTTCTCGGCGATGTCCGAGGTGCCGTGCAGGAGCAGCAGCCCGCGCGCCTTCTCGTCGCCGAGCGCCAGGGTCTGGGCGACCGAGGCGCCGAGCGAGAAACCGGCGTAGACGAGGCCCTGGTCGGAGTAGGGCGCGGCGGCGAGCACGGCCCGCTTCAGCAGCTCCTCCTTGCCGGTTTCCTCCCGGAACGCCTCCGCTTCCTCCACCGAATCAAAGGTGTGCCCGTCGAACAGATCGGGCACGCGCACCTCGTGCCCCGCGGCGCGCAGCCGGTCGGCTGCGGCGTGCACGGCGGGGCGCAGACCGTACATCGAGTGGAAAAGCATGATGTTCATGACGCCCATGGTGCCAGTTGCGTTCGAAGGGATGGAGAGCGACAGCATGGAGAATGTTCTGCGGCCGCTGATCGTCCTCGGCGGCTCGGTGGTGATCACCCTGGCGGCGGGCTGGCTGTTCGACTTCCTGCTGAGGCGCGCCGACGCCCGGCACCACGAGACCCCGCTGTGGGGCCTGCTGCGGCGCTGCCGCATCCCGTTCCAGCTGGTCATGTGCGCGGCGCTGCTGCGAGGTACGTACGCGAGGACCGGCCTCGGCCCGGTCCAGGACCACCGGGTGGGCATCGGCCGGCTGCTGACGCTGGTACTGATCGGCGCGTCGGCCTGGCTGGTGGTGCGGATCGCCATCGCGGTCGTGGACTCGGTGTACGCGCGCTACGCGGCGGCCCACAACCGGGACCCCGCGCGGGTGCGGCGGGTGCGGACGCAGGTGACGCTGATCCAGCGCGTGGTCATCGCCGTGGCGACGACCCTGGCGGTCGCGGCGATGCTGCTGACGTTCCCCGAGATGCAGGCGGTGGGGACCTCGATGCTGGCGTCGGCCGGTCTCCTCGGCATCGTCGCCGGTGTCGCCGCCCAGTCCACGCTGGGCAACCTCTTCGCGGGCCTTCAGATCGCGTTCGGCGACATGGTCCGCATCGGCGACACCGTGGTGGTGGACGGAGAGTGGGGCACGATCGAGGAGATCACGCTGACCTTCCTCGCGGTGCGGACGTGGGACGAGCGGCGGATCACGATGCCGGTCTCGTACTTCACGGGCAAGCCGTTCGAGAACTGGTCGCGCGGCGGGGCGCAGATGACCGGCTCGGTCTTCTTCCACCTCGACCACTCGGCGCCGATCGAGGCGATGCGCGACAAGCTGCGGGACATCCTCGGCGAGTGCGCCGCCTGGGACGGCCGGAACTGGTCCCTGGCGGTCACGGACACCACCCCGACGACGATCCAGGTGCGGGCGGTGGTCACGGCGAAGGACGCGGACGACATCTGGACGGCGCGCTGCGCGGTCCGGGAGCAGCTGATCGGCTGGCTGCGCGACCACCACCCGTACGCGCTGCCGCGGGTCGCGACGGCCCCCGCGGCGCTCCCGCCCGGCGACGCCTGGCCGTCGGTGAACGGGAACGGCAAGGACGAGAAGCCGAGCAGCTGGAACCGGACCCCGCGCACCGGCCGGGGCTGAGCTCAGCGCAGGCTGCGGACGTCCAGCTGCCGCAGGACCCGGTCCACGACCTCCGGGTCGGAGCCGGGTTCGCTGCGCGCGGAGAGCACGGCGTGGCGGGCGGCCGACATCATCTCGCGCTGGATCCGGCTGACCGCCTGGAACCGTTCGACGCGCTTGGCGTAGGCGTCGCGCCGTTCGTCGTCCACCATCTCGGGGCTGATCCGCGCCCCCACGTCGTACGCGAGCCGGTGCAGCCGCTCCGTGACCTCCTCGGGGAAGTCCTCGGTCTCCTCGATCTCCCTGAGCCGCTGCCGGGCCGCCTTGGCCGCCCGGATCGCGAGGTCCTTCTCCAGGGCCGCCTCGGCGTCCGTGTCCGCGCGCACCCCGAGCTTCCGCACCAGCCAGGGCAGCGTCAGCCCCTGGAAGACCAGGGTCACCATGATCACGGAGAACGCGATGAAGACGATCTCGTCGCGGCCGGGGAACGGCTTGCCGTCGTCCGTCTCCAGCGGGATCGCGAGGGCCAGCGCGACGGAGGCCACCCCGCGCATCCCGGCCCACCACATGATCACGGTCTCCCGCCAGCTGGTGGGGATCTCCTCGCTGACGTCCCGCCGGGTGTGCAGCCGCTTGGCGAGCCAGGTGGCCGGGAGCAGATAGAGGAGCCGTACGCCGACGACGACCGCGACGACCGCGAGGCCCCAGCCGGCCATCTCCAGCTCGCGGCCGTTCGCGGTGCCGAACACGTTGTGCAGTTCGAGGCCGATGAGCCCGAAGGCGATCCCGGTGACCAGGGTGTCCACGATCTCCCAGAAGGTGCGTCCGGTGAGCCGGCCGAGGACGTCGTCGGCGTCCGCGGTGTGCTCGGCGAGGAAGATCGCGGTCATCAGGACGGCGAGCACCCCGGAGCCCATCAGCTCCTCGGCGAGCACGTAGCTGACGAACGGCACCAGCAGGGTCAGGCCGACCTGGAGGGTGGCGTCGCCGAGCAGCCCCATCAGCTTGATGGTGAGCCAGCCGAGCGCGACGCCCACTGCCACGGCGACCACCGCGGACAGCACGAGCAGCCCGAACGCCTCGGGCCACGAGAAGGTCCCGCTGACGGCCGCCGCGATGGCCACGTGGTACAGCACGATCGCGGTGACGTCGTTGAACAGCCCCTCGCCCTCCAGGATGGAGATGAGCCGCCGGGGCAGCCCGACGGACCCGGCGACGGCGGTGGCGGCGACCGGGTCGGGCGGGGCGACGAGCGCGCCGAGGGCGACGGCGGCGGCGAGCGGCAGGCCGGGCACGATCGAGTGGGCCACCGCAGCGACGGCGGCGGTCGTGAGGAAGACCAGGGCGACGGCCAGCAGGAAGATGGGCCGCTTGTTCGCGGCGAACTGCCGCCAGGACGTGCGCTGCACCGAGGCGTAGAGCAGCGGCGGCAGCAGCGCGGGGAGGATGATCTCCGGCGGGATGTCCACGTTCGGCACGAAGCTGAGGAAGGCCAGCACGACGCCGAAGAGCGTCATCAGCACCGGCGCCGGCAGCTTCAGCCGGTCCCCCAGCGGGACCGTGACCACGGCACCGAGCAGGAGCAGGAGCAGCAGTGACATCTGGTCCACGGGGTGCCTTCCGAAGCGCTCCGGCCGGGGCCCGGTCCCACGCCCGGCCGATGCCCCTCACCCTGCCATGCGCCCCCCGCCCGCCGAGGTCAGGGGGTGCGGCGGGGCGTCAGATCGTCCGGCGCATGGCCCGGTGCGGGATGCCCGCGTCCATGAACTCGGGGCCGTACGGCTCGTAGCCGAGGCGCTCGTAGAAGCGCAGGGCGTGCGTCTGGGCGTGCAGGTCGACCGCGGTGAGGCCCTGGCTCCGGGCCGCGTCCTCGATGGCCCGCACGAGCGCGGCGCCGACGCCGAGGCCCCGGGCCTCCTTGCTCACCGCGAGCCGGCCGAGCGAGCCGACGGCCGGGTCCCCGCCGGTGTGCGGGGCGGCGGCGGGGCCGTGCAGCAGCCGCCCGGTCCCGAGCGCGGTCCCGTCGGCGGCGACGGCTATGACGTGCAACGCGTCCGCGTCGTGGGCGTCGTACTCGATCTCCTCCGGCACGTTCTGCTCACCGACGAAGACCTCCTTGCGGACCTGGAAGCACGCGGCGCGGTCCTGCTCGTCGGCGACGGGCCTGGTGGTGTACGCGAGGGGCCCGGCCGTCACTGGCTCTCCTCCGCGATGCGGTCCAGCGCCTGCTGGAGGTCGTCGGGGTAAGTGCTGGTGAACTCGACCCAGCTCCCGTCGGCGGGGTGCTCGAAGCCCAGCTTCACCGCGTGCAGCCACTGCCGGGTCAGGCCGAGGCGCTTGGCCATGGTGGGGTCGGCGCCGTAGGTGAGGTCGCCGACGCAGGGGTGGCGGTGGGCGGCCATGTGCACCCGGATCTGGTGGGTGCGCCCGGTCTCCAGCTTGATGTCGAGGAGGCTGGCGGCCCGGTACGCCTCGATGAGGTCGTAGTGGGTCACCGAGGCCTTGCCGTCCGCGACGACCGCCCACTTGTAGTCGTGGTTCGGGTGGCGGCCGATGGGGGCGTCGATGGTGCCGCTCATCGGGTCCGGGTGGCCCTGGACCAGCGCGTTGTACTTCTTCTCCACGACCCGGTCGCGGAACTGCGCCTTCAGCAGGGTGTAGGCGCGCTCGGACTTGGCGACGACCATCAGCCCGGAGGTGCCGACGTCGAGGCGGTGCACGATGCCCTGGCGCTCGGCGGCGCCGGAGGTCGAGATCCGGTACCCGGCTGCGGCGAGGCCGCCGATGACGGTGGTGCCGGTCCAGCCGGGGCTGGGGTGGGCGGCGACGCCGACCGGCTTGACGATCACCACGATGTCGTCGTCGTCGTGGACGATCTCCATGCCCTCGACGGGCTCGGCGACGATCTGTACGGGCGCGGGCGCCTGCGGCATCTCCACTTCGAGCCAGGCACCGCCGTGCACCCGCTCGGACTTCCCGACCACCGAGCCGTCCACCTGCACCTTTCCTGCGGCGGCCAGGTCGGCGGCCTTGGTGCGGGAGAAGCCGAACATCCGGGAGATGGCGGCGTCGACGCGCTCGCCCTCCAGACCATCGGGGACGGGCAGGGTGCGGACCTCGGGTTGCGTACTCACCAGTCGAGTATGCCTTGCCCCCGCCGGTCCTCGTCCCGCGGTCCGAAAGGCCCTGGGAAAGGCCTAGTCCTTGTGCACGGTGCCGTCGGGGTCCAGGCCCCGGAAGGAGAGGAACACGATCAGGATGCCGCCGCAGACGATCGCGGAGTCGGCCAGGTTGAAGACGGCGAAGTGGGCGGGGGCGATGAAGTCCACCACCGCGCCCTCGAAGACGCCCGGCGCGCGGAAGATGCGGTCGGTGAGGTTCCCCAGGGCGCCGCCGAGCAGCAGGCCGAGCGCGATGGCCCACGGCAGGCTGTACAGCTTGCGGGCCAGCCGCGCGATCACCACGATGACGGTCGCCGCGATGATCGTGAAGATGATCGTGAACGCCTCGCCGAAGCCGAACGCGGCCCCCGAGTTGCGCAGGGCGTCCAGCTTGAGCCAGTCGCCGAGGAGCTCGACCGGCTCCTGGTGCTCCAGCTTCGCCACGACGAGCATCTTGCTGCCGAGGTCCAGCAGGTACGCGACGACGGCGACGCAGAACAGCAGGATGACCCGGCGCCGCCGGGTGGCCGGCGAGCGGTCGACGTCCGCGTCCGCCGCGGTGGCCCCGGTGTCCGGGGCCTCCGGCGCGCCCTGGTCCGGGGAAGCGGCCGAGCTTTCCGGCCCGGTCTCTCCGCTTCCCTCAGCCCCGGTGATGTCCGGCGTACCGATGATGCGCTCCGCCTCTGCCACGTGAGTCCCTCAACCTAGTTCCCGACTGAGGACGAGGGTACGGCACGCCCGTGCGAATCAGCCTCGTCGCTCCTGCTTCTGCTTGTCCTCGACACACAGCGTGGCCCGGGGGAACGCCTGCATCCGCGCCTTGCCGATCGGCTTGCCGCAGACCTCGCAGAGCCCGTACGTGCCGGCCTCCAGGCGGGCCAGGGCGCGCTCGGTCTGGTCCAGCATCTCCTGGGCGTTGGCGGCGAGCTGCATCTCGTGCTCGCGGGTGATGTTCTTGGTGCCGGTGTCGGCCTCGTCGTCGCCCGCCCCGTCGCCGGAGTCCCGCATCAGCCCGGCCAGCGCGAGACCGGATGCCTCCAGCTCGTTGCGGAGCCGGGTGGCCTCGCCGGTCAGCCCGTCCCGCGCGGAGGCGACCTCCTCCGGGGTCCAGGGGTCCTCGCCCGGCCGTACGGCCAGCTCTCCCGGCGCCGTGGCGCCCCGGGCGGGCGGCACGGGTGCCGTGTCCTCGCCCGCGGTCCGGGTACCGGCCGCGCTCTTCTTGGCTACCACCGTGTGGGCTCCCGTCTGATCGGCGGCCTCGGCCGCCCCCGTGGTCGCCGAGGCCGCGGTGGCCCCGGTCTTCTTCGGCGTGGTCTTCTTCGCCGCGGTCTTCCGGGCCGCCGCCTTCTTGGCGGAGGTCTTCTTGCCGGGCGCCTTCTTCTCCACCATGGCCGCGGCCCCTTCACACACTGTGATCTTGCTCGCCAGTCGTGCTGGGACGATAAGTCGACCCACGCCCCGCGGCAACGGGGCACGCCGCCGCATCCCGCCTCCCCGTGTCCGGATCACCGTGTGTCTGCCTCCGTTGTGCCCAGCTCCCCACCGGGTAATCCGGCTTTCCGTCCCGCGCCGGGCCGCGCTCCGGCCGCGGACGCCCCGTATGGCCATTCGGGTCACCCCCGGCCCCTCCGTAAACCGGTCGGACGGCGTGCCCCGGGGCCCGTACACTGGCCTCAGCGAGAGGCGTGGATGGGACGAGTAGCGTCGTACGCAGCCAGCAGCGACCCGGGGACGGTGGGAGCCCGGGGGCGAGCGCGTCGTGAAGATCACCCCGGAGCCGCCGGAGGAACGCCCCGAGGGGCCAGTAGAACCGGCATCGCACCCCAATGAGGGGGCCCGGGGCGCACGCCCGGGGCCAAGGAGGGTGGTACCGCGGGGACCGGCTCGGTTCTCGTCCCTCCGACGGAAGTGGAAGACGTCCGCCGGAGGAAGCCCGCACATGACATCGCCGCAGTACCGCCAGGTACCCGCCCAGGTCGACCTGCCCGCCCTCGAGCACGCCGTGCTCGACTTCTGGCGCGAGAACAAGGTCTTCAACAAGAGCCTCGACCAGTCCGAGGGCCGCCCGGAGTGGGTGTTCTACGAGGGCCCGCCGACCGCCAACGGCATGCCCGGCGCCCACCACATCGAGGCCCGCGTCTTCAAGGACGTCTTCCCCCGTTTCCGGACCATGCAGGGCTACCACGTCGGCCGCAAGGCCGGCTGGGACTGCCACGGCCTGCCCGTCGAGCTGGCGGTCGAGAAGGAGCTGGGCTTCAACGGCAAGAAGGACATCGAGGCGTACGGCATCGCCGAGTTCAACGCCAAGTGCCGCGAGTCCGTGACCCGGCACACCGACGCCTTCGCCGAGCTCACGACCCGCATGGGCTACTGGGTCGACCTGGACGACGCGTACCGCACGATGGACCCCGAGTACGTCGAGTCCGTGTGGTGGTCGTTGAAGGAGATCTTCAACAAGGGCCTGCTGGTCCAGGACCACCGCGTCGCCCCCTGGTGCCCGCGCTGCGGCACCGGCCTGTCCGATCACGAGCTGGCGCAGGGCTACGAGACGGTGGTCGACCCCTCCGTCTTCGTGCGCTTCCCGCTCACCTCCGGACCGCTGGCCGGCGAGGCCGCGCTCCTGGTCTGGACGACGACCCCGTGGACCCTGGTCTCCAACACCGCCGTCGCCGCGCACCCGGACGTCACCTACGTCGTCGCGACGAACGGCGAGGAGAAGCTCGTCGTCGCGCAGCCGCTGGTGGAGAAGGCGCTCGGCGAGGGCTGGGAGCTCACCGGCCAGTCGTTCACCGGCCGCGAGATGGAGCGCTGGACGTACGAGCGCCCGTTCGCCCTGCTCGACTTCCCGGCGCCCGCGCACTACGTCGTCAACGCCGAGTACGTGACGACCGAGGACGGTACGGGTCTGGTCCACCAGTCCCCCGCCTTCGGCGCCGACGACCTCCTGGTCTGCAAGGCGTACGGCCTGCCGGTGGTCAACCCGGTCCGCCCCGACGGCACCTTCGAGGAGGATCTGCCGCTGGTCGGCGGGGTCTTCTTCAAGAAGGCCGACGAGGCGCTGACCGAGGACCTCAAGGACCGCGGCCTGCTCTTCCGCCACGTCCCGTACGAGCACAGCTACCCGCACTGCTGGCGCTGCCACACCGCGCTGCTGTACTACGCGCAGCCGTCCTGGTACATCCGCACCACGGCGGTCAAGGAGCGGCTGCTCCAGGAGAACGAGAAGACCAACTGGTTCCCGGACTCCGTCAAGCACGGCCGCTTCGGCGACTGGCTGACCAACAACGTCGACTGGGCGCTGTCCCGCAACCGCTACTGGGGCACCCCGCTGCCGATCTGGCGCTGCGAGGAGGGCCACCTCACCTGTGTCGGCTCACGCGCCGAACTGGGCGAGCTGTCCGGCACGGACCTCTCCGGCCTGGACCCGCACCGCCCGTTCATCGACGACGTCACCTTCGCCTGTACGCACGAGGGCTGCGGCCTGGAGGCGCGCCGCGTCCCGGAGGTCATCGACGCCTGGTACGACTCGGGCTCGATGCCGTTCGCGCAGTGGGGCTACCCGTACAAGAACAAGGAGATCTTCGAGAGCCGCTACCCGGCGCAGTTCATCTCGGAGGCCATCGACCAGACCCGCGGCTGGTTCTACACGCTGATGGCCGTCGGCACGCTCGTCTTCGACAAGTCGTCGTACGAGAACGTCGTCTGCCTGGGCCACATCCTCGCCGAGGACGGCCGGAAGATGTCCAAGCACCTGGGCAACATCCTCCAGCCCATCCCGCTCATGGACCAGCACGGCGCGGACGCGGTGCGCTGGTTCATGGCGGCGGGCGGCTCCCCCTGGGCGGCCCGGCGCGTGGGCCACGGCACGATCCAGGAGGTCGTCCGCAAGACGCTCCTCACGTACTGGAACACGGTGGCCTTCCAGGCCCTGTACGCCCGTACGTCGAGCTGGGCGCCCTCGGCCGCGGACCCGGCGCCCGCCGAGCGGACCGTCCTGGACCGCTGGCTGCTCGGCGAGCTGAACACGCTGGTCGACCAGGTCACGCAGGCGCTGGAGGGCTACGACACGCAGCGGGCCGGAAAGCTGCTGTCCGCGTTCGTGGACGACCTGTCCAACTGGTACGTGCGCCGCTCCCGGCGCCGCTTCTGGCAGGGCGACAAGGCGGCGCTGCGCACGCTGCACGAGGTGGTGGAGACCGTCACGCGGCTGATGGCCCCGCTGACCCCGTTCATCACCGAGCGGGTCTGGCAGGACCTGGTCGTGCCGGTCACCCCGGACGCGCCGGAGTCGGTCCACCTGTCGTCCTGGCCGAAGGCGGACCCGGCGGCGACCGACCCCGCGCTCTCGGTGCAGATGGCGCTGGTACGGCGTCTGGTCGAGCTGGGCCGGGCCACGCGGGCGGAGTCGGGCGTCAAGACCCGCCAGCCGCTGTCCCGGGCGCTGGTCGCGGCCTCGGGCTTCGAGGCCCTGTCCGCGGAGCTGCGCGCCCAGATCACGGAGGAGCTGAACGTCTCCTCGCTCGCCTCCCTCTCCGAGGTGGGCGGCTCGCTGGTCGACACCACGGCCAAGGCGAACTTCCGGGCGCTCGGCAAGCGCTTCGGCAAGGGCGTCCAGGCGGTGGCCAAGGCGGTCGCGAACGCGGACGCGGCGGCCCTGTCGCTCGCCCTGCGCGAGGGCACGGCGTCGGTGGAGGTGGACGGCGAGACGGTCACCCTCTCGCCGGACGAGGTGATCATCACGGAGACCCCGCGCGAGGGCTGGTCCGTCGCCTCGGACTCGGGCGCGACGGTCGCCCTGGACCTGGAGATCACCCCGGAGCTGCGGCGCGCGGGCCTGGCCCGTGACGCGATCCGCCTGATCCAGGAGGCCCGCAAGAACAGCGGCCTGGACGTCGCGGACCGCATCGCCGTCCGCTGGACCTCCACGTCCCCCGCGACGACGGAGGCCCTCACCGAGCACGCGACCCTGATCGCGGACGAGGTCCTGGCCCTGGACTACGCGGAGTCCGCCCCGGACACCACGTACGGCCCCCCCTTCGAGGACGAGGGCCTGTCCCTCACGTTCCACCTCCGCAAGGCGTAGCCGTAACCGGAGGGGCCCGGCCGGAGACCGTTCCGGCCGGGCCCTTTCCTGTTCCCCTACCCGCCCCTCTTCAGCCTCGCCGGCGTTTGAGGCGCGGGGTCTGGGGCGGAGCCCCAGTTCCGGGAAGGGGCGGGGGGAACAAGCCCCGTGCAGCGGACCGGGTACGCAAAAGGGCCGGGCCCCGGGGAAACCCCGGGGCCCGGCCCTCAGCCTGCCGACGGCTACGCGCTCAACGAGCGCGCCCCGCTCAGTTGTCGTCCTCGTCGATCAGAAACCCACGCATCGGCGACGGCGCCTGCTGCATCGGCTGCGGCGCCTGCGGCCGCACCGGCGCCATCGGCTGCGTCATCGCCGGCGACATCTGCTGCTGACCGCCGTACGACGGGGCACCGCCCATGGACGGGTTTCCGCCACCCATCGGCTGTCCGCCGTGGTTGCCGCCCATCGTGTGCCCCATGGCACCCGCACCGGCCGGAGCCAGCGAGGGCGACGGCGGCAGCGACGCGGCGGCCGGGGTGCGCGGCGGAGCCAGCGAGTCGTCCGCCTGGGTCTCCAGCTGACGCAGCTGGCTCTCCAGGTAGGACTTCAGACGCGTCCGGTACTCGCGCTCGAAGCCCCGCAGGTCCTCGACCTTGCGCTCCAGCGTCGCGCGGGCGGACTCCAGCGAGCCCATGGCCACGCGGTGCTTCTCCTGCGCGTCCCGCTCCAGCGCGTCCGCCTTGGCGCGGGCGTCCCGCTCCAGGCCCTCGGCGCGGCTGCGCGCCTCGCCGACGATCTTGTTGGCCTCGGAACGGGCCTCCGCGATCGCCTGGTCGGCGGTCTGCTGGGCCAGGGACAGGACACGGGCGGCGCTGTCGCCACCGGGGCCCTGCTGCTGCATCTGCGGCGGGGGCTGCATCTGCTGCATCTGCTGCTGCGGGTTGTGACCGCCCATGGGACCGCCCATCGGGCCGCCCATGGGGCCACCCTGCATCGGGCCGGGGCCGTGGGGGCCCTGCGGACCGGGGCCGTGCGGGCCCTGGGGGCCGTGACCGCTGGGACCGGCGGGCAGCTGAGGAGCACCACCGGGCAGCTGGGGGGGACCCATCTGCGGGGGCTGCTGCTGGACCGGCGGGCCCGATATGGCGGCGGGCACCGGGGCACCCGGCCGGTCCTGCTGCTCAGGCGGCTTACGCATGCCCTGCTGCTGGTTCTGCGCGGCGGCACGCGTGGCGGCGGCCAGCTTGGCACGCAGGTCCTCGTTCTCACGGAGCAGGCGGGTCAGCTCCGACTCGACCTCGTCGAGGAAGGCATCGACCTCGTCCTCGTCGTAGCCCTCTCGGAGGCGGACCGTCGTGAACTGCTTGTTCCGCACATCCTCGGGAGTCAGCGGCATCTCTTCTTCACCTCTACGTAGTCGTCGGCAGTCGGCAAGACCGTATCGCTCACAGCCTGACCACGATGCTGATCAGGATGGAAACGATGATCATCAGAACGAAGAAGGACAGGTCGAGTGCCACGCCCCCGAGACGCAGCGGCGGGATGAACCGCCGCAGGAGCTTGAGCGGTGGATCGGTGACCGTGTAGGTCGTCTCCAGGACGACCACCATCGGCTTGCCCGGCTGCCATGAACGTGCGAACTGGAAGACGTAGTCCATGACGAGCCGGAAGATCAGCACGATGAGGAAACACATCAACGCGATGTAGACAACACTTTGTGCGACGCCCATCTCTCGCGCTTCCCTCTCCCCTGGCTCTCGTAGCACCGGCCTCTCGGCCGGGTTGTTCCCGGTGTCGTGTTCTCAGCTCTGGTTGAAGAATCCGCCCTCTGCGATGCGGGCCTTGTCCTCCGCCGTGACATCGACGTTAGCAGGCGACAACAGGAACACCTTCTGTGTCACTCGCTCAATGCTGCCATGGAGACCGAAGACCAGTCCCGCGGCAAAGTCGACAAGTCGCTTTGCGTCCGTATCGTCCATCTCCGTGAGATTCATGATCACCGGAGTGCCCTCACGGAAGTGTTCCCCGATGGTACGGGCCTCGTTGTACGTCCTGGGGTGCAGCGTCGTGATCCGGTAGGGCTCGCGCTCGGACACGACCTTGGGCATGATCACCGGTGCGTTCTTCTCCATGTTCGGACGTTCAGGTGTGATGGATGCCACGGGTGCGATCCGGGCGGGTCGCTCACGCTCCGCAGGGATCTGGACCGGCTCCCGCTGCGCCGGCGGCTGGACCGCGCGGACCGGTTCGTCGCGCTCCCGGTCCCGCTCCACCTGATGCGCGGGCTGGTGCCGGCGCCGGTCGCGCTCGGGCTCCGGCTCGGGTTCGAATTCGTCGTCGGGGTCGAACCCCGGGCCGTCGTACCCATCGTCCTCCACGAGGCCGAGGTAGACCGCCATCTTGCGCATCGCGCCGGCCATGCTCTGAGTCCTCCGCTCTGTGGTGGATCGGCATCTGTCACCAAGTGCCCGCGATCCACTCCGGCCTGCCCGCCCTGGGCGGTAATGACCATATTTTCTGCTGTGGTCCGACTTCTTGGCGACGTTACCCGAGCCCGGGTCGGACTCCGAGTACCGCAGTACCGACGCGCACATGTGTCGCTCCGGCCGCGATCGCATCCTCGAGGTCCGCACTCATCCCTGCAGAGACCATGTTCGCAGCCGGATGGTTCCCGCGCAGCCGGGATGAGAATTCCATCAGCCGGTCGAACGCGGCCCGTTGCCGCCCGGCGAAGGGCCCGGCGAGCGGCGCGACGGTCATCAGTCCGTCCAGCCGGAGCCCGGGCGCGGCGGCGACCGCGTCCGCCAACTCCTCGATCCCGTCGGGCGCGACGCCCCCGCGGGCCCCCCGCTCGCCGCTCTCCGCGTCGAGCGCGACCTGGAGGAGACAGCCGAGTTCGCGCTCGCGGCGCCCGGCCGCCGCCGAGAGGGCGGTGACGAGCTTCGTACGGTCCACGGACTGCACGACATCGGCATAACCGGCCACGGAACGGACCTTGTTGGTCTGCAACTGACCGACAAAGTGCCAGGAGAGAGACAGATCTGCGCATTCCGCAGCCTTGGGGGCGGCGTCCTGGTCGCGGTTCTCCGCGACCTGACGCACACCGAGTCCGTGCAGAATCCGCACATCGCTCGCGGGGTAGGTCTTGGTGACCACGATCAGGGTCACCTCCTCCCGCTTGCGACCGGCCGCGACGCAGGCCGAGGCGATCCGTTCCTCCACCCGCGCCAGATTCGCTGCGAGTTGTTCCTTGCGTTCCGTCATGCCCTATCAGTCCAGCCAGACATATCCGGCGAGCCGCCCGGTGGTGCGGTCGCGTCGGTACGAGAAGTGGTCGCCCGATTCCAGGGTGCAGAAGGGCGACGCCTGCCGGTCGGTGACGCCGAGCTCCGCGAGCTGGGCGTGCACCCCGCCGGTGACGTCCACCGCGGGGGTGCCCCAGCTGGTTTCGGACCAGGTGCCCGGCACGCTCGCGGCGACCTCGTCCCGCATCACCGCCGGCACCTCGTAGCACCGCCCGCAGACGGCCGGCCCGGTCCGGGCGGTGATCCGGGAGACCTCCGCGCCCAGCCGGACCATGGCCTCGACCGCGGCCGGCACGACCCCGGCGACCAGCCCCGGCCGCCCGGCGTGCGCCGCGGCGACGACACCGGCCTCCGGGTCGGCGAGCAGGACGGGCGTGCAGTCGGCGGTCAGCACGGCGAGCGCGAGTCCGCGCCGCGCGGTGACCACCGCGTCCACGGCGGGAATCTCCGCCGCTTCGCCCCAGGGTCCTTCGACCACGGCCACGTCCCGGCCGTGGACCTGGTTCATCCAGACGACCCGCGCCGGATCGAGCCCCCGGGCGCGCGCGGCCCGCTCGCGGTTGGCGAGAACGGCGGCGGGGTCGTCACCGACCGCGCCGCCGAGATTGAGCTCCGCGTACGGGGCGGCGCTCACTCCGCCCCACCTGTCGGTGAAGGAGAAATGAGCGCCGCCCCGCGAAAAGACAGAGACCGTCGGGTCCACTGCGTCATGCGGATCTATCACTTCAAGAAGTCCGGTACGTCCAGCTCTTCGGCCTGGGAGTCCGAGTAGGGACGGGCCGGCGGGACATGCGGCGGCGAGACGACCGGCGGAAGGTGGGTCTCACCCGACACCGGGACCGGCTCGGCCTGCGCCGGCTGCTCCTCGCGCGGCGGCACCGAACCGAGCCCGCCGGACTGGCGCACCGGCTCGGGCGCGGAACGGACCGGCGTCGGGGCCGGCTCCTCGCGCTTGGCGCTGTTCGCACCGAGGACGTTCTCCCGCCGGGCCGGCGGCTGTCCGCCGTCGAAGCCCGCCGCGATCACGGTGACCCGCACCTCGTCGCCGAGGGCGTCGTCGATGACCGCGCCGAAGATGATGTTCGCCTCCGGGTGGGCCGCCTCGCTCACCAGCTGGGCGGCCTCGTTGATCTCGAAGAGACCGAGGTCGCTGCCGCCGGAGATGGAGAGCAGGACACCGCGGGCGCCGTCGATGGACGCCTCCAGGAGCGGCGAGGAGATCGCCATCTCCGCGGCGGCCACCGCGCGGTCGTCGCCGCGGGCGGAGCCGATGCCCATGAGGGCGGAACCGGCCTCGGACATGACCGACTTGACGTCGGCGAAGTCGAGGTTGATCAGGCCCGGCGTGGTGATGAGGTCGGTGATGCCCTGGACGCCCGAGAGCAGGACCTGGTCCGCCGACTTGAACGCGTCGAGCACGCTGACCTGGCGGTCCGAGATGGACAGCAGCCGGTCGTTGGGAATGACGATGAGGGTGTCGACCTCTTCGCGGAGCTCGGCGATGCCGTCCTCCGCCTGATTGGCGCGACGCCGGCCCTCGAAGGTGAACGGGCGGGTGACCACACCGATCGTCAGGGCGCCGAGCGAGCGCGCGATGTTGGCGACCACGGGGGCGCCACCGGTGCCGGTGCCGCCGCCTTCGCCTGCGGTGACGAAGACCATGTCGGCCCCCTTGAGGACCTCCTCGATCTCCTCACGGTGGTCCTCTGCCGCCTTACGACCGACGGCCGGGTTCGCCCCGGCGCCGAGGCCGCGGGTGAGTTCGCGGCCGACGTCGAGCTTGACGTCGGCGTCGCTCATCAACAGGGCTTGCGCATCCGTGTTGATCGCGATGAACTCGACGCCCTTGAGACCGACCTCGATCATTCGGTTGATGGCATTGACACCACCGCCGCCGACACCGATGACCTTGATGACTGCGAGGTAGTTCTGCGGTGCTGCCACGTCGAAGGCCTCTCGCCTCGAGTTACGTGTCGTCGCTTCGCGGTGATCCCGCCGCGACGACGGATGCCGATTGGGACGGTCCGAACGCCGACCCAAACCCTAACGTTCAAGTTTAGGGTTACCAGTGTGTCTGCTTCATGGACTCTTCCGAACAGGACACTAAGTCGACAAGTGGCGCACGTTCAACGAACACGCCGAACCTCCCGTTTTTCTTTTCACCCTATGTGATCACCCGTAGCGCTGACCAACCAGGGTGCTGGCCAGGCCAAATGTGCGTCAACCACCCGACACCGCAGGGGCGGTGGGGGCACTCACGTCGAAGTGTCCCGCTTTGGGGGCGGCCTTCATGAGAGCGGTGAGGACTTTCGCCTTCACCGCGCCCGCTCCGCCGCTTCCCCACATCACCGTGCGATCCCCGCTGAGTTCCAGGGAGATGGCGTCGTACGAGTCGACCCGGACGACCCGGGTGTCCTCGGCGATGCCGTCCGGAAGGTCACCCGCGACCCGGACCGCTTCCCGCACCAGCCGGTCACCGCCGAAGCGGCGCAGGCTCGCGGAACGGCCTGTGGCCACTTCCAGCAGAGGCACGCGCCCGGGCGACTTGTCCACCGTCGCGAAGCGGACGCCCTCGTCGTCCACTTCGATGAACTTTCCGCCCTTTTTCACCAACAGGACCGGCTTTCGTTCGGTCACCTTAAGTCCGATCCCGTGCGGCCATGACCGAACGACATCCACCTTGTCGATACGAGGCAACTTCTGGCGCAACCTCTTCTCGATGGCGCCGGTGTCGACGGAGACGAGCGGGGCGTCCATCGGCACCGCCGCGGCGCGCTCCACCTCGGCCGGTGTCAGCACCCCGACTCCGGTGATCCTGACCTGTTCGACCCGCAGCCAGGAGGAGCCGTACAGCGCCCAGACGGCGCCGGAGCCGAGCAGCAGCACGGCTCCGGCGATCAGGAGCAGCAGCCGGCGCCGGGAGACGCGGCGCCCCTCGGGGCGTGGCCGCGGCGGCCGGTCCGGGGCGTCCTCCTGCTTCCCTGCACCGCGCTGGGCGGTCGTCGGTCCGGCCACGCTCGCTCCTTATGCCGGGTCCGGGGGCCACCGCCCCCGGACCCGTCGGCCTCACGCGTTACGGCGTGCGGCGATCGCCTCGTACACCATGCCGACCAGCAGATCGTCGGCGTCCCGGCGGCCGAACTCGGCGGCGGCCCGGGACATTTCATACAACCGGTGCGGATCGGACAGCACCGGGAGGACGTTGCCCTGCACCCACTCGGGGGTGAGCGCGGCGTCGTCCACCAGCAGGCCGCCGCCGGCGTTGACCACCGGCTGGGCGTTGAGCCGCTGTTCGCCGTTGCCGATGGGCAACGGGACGTAGGCGGCGGGCAGTCCGACGGCGGAGAGTTCGGCGACGGTCATCGCGCCCGCGCGGCAGAGCATCATGTCGGCCGCGGCGTACGCGAGATCCATCCGGTCCACGTACGGTACCGGGATGTAGGGGGGCATCCCGGGCATGTTGTCCACGCGCGGCAATTCGTTCTTCGGCCCGACCACGTGCAGGATCTGGATGCCGGAGCGCTGGAGCAGCGGAGCGACGCGCTGCACCACCTCGTTGAGGTGGCGGGCGCCCTGCGAGCCGCCGGAGACCAGCAGGGTCGGCAGGTTGGGGTCGAGGCCGAACGCCGCGCGCGCCTCGGGGCGGACGCGGGCCCGGTCGAGCGTGGCGATGGTGCGGCGGAGCGGGATGCCGATGTAGCGGGCGCCGCGCAGCTTGCTGTCGGGCGTGGAGACGGCGACGCCGTGCGCGTACCGCGAGCCGATCTTGTTGGCCAGACCGGGGCGGGCGTTGGCCTCGTGGACCACGATCGGGACGCCCGCGCGCTTGGCGGCGAGATAGCCCGGCAGGGCCACGTAACCGCCGAAGCCGACCACGCAGTCGGCCCTGGTGCGTTCCAGGATCTGCTCGGCGGCCTTGATGGTGCCGCGCAGCCGGCCCGGGACGGTGATGAGTTCGGGGGTGGGCTTGCGCGGCAGCGGTACGGCCGGGATCAGCGCCAGTTCGTACCCCCGCTCGGGTACGAGTCTGGTCTCGAGTCCGCGCTCCGTGCCGAGAGCGGTGATCCCCACGCTCGGGTCCTGCCTGCGCAGGGCGTCCGCGAGGGCAAGCGCGGGCTCGATGTGGCCGGCGGTCCCCCCGCCGGCGAGTACGACATGCACCGAATTTCACCGCTCTCCGGACGGCCGCTTCTTGACGCGCCGTCTCATCGTCTTCCATCTCACCCCGGGCCTCCGCACGGCCAGGGCCGCCTTCGCGGCGGGCTCGTCCCGCGCGAACGCGATCAGCAGCCCGACGGCGAACATGGTCGGCAGCAGGGCCGACCCCCCGTAGGAGAACAACGGGAGCGGGACACCGGCGATCGGCAGCAGGCCGAGCACCGCACCGATGTTGATCACAGCCTGCGCCGTGATCCAGGTGGTCACACCTCCCGCTGCGTACCTCACGAAGGGGTCCTCCGTGCGTCCGGCCACGCGGATACCCGCATAGCCTAGAGCCGCGAAGAGGGCGAGCACCGACAGCGTCCCCGCCAGCCCCAGTTCCTCCCCGGTGATGGCGAAGATGAAGTCGGTGTGCGGTTCGGGAAGTTGGCCCCATTTTTCCACACTCGCACCGAGACCGGAACCGAACCATCCGCCCGATGCCAGAGCATAGATGCCGTGCACGGCCTGCCAGCAGGAGCCTCCCGGCCCCGGCTCGCTGGCCCCCATGCAGTCCAGCCTGGACATGCGGTTGGGGCTGGTCTTGATCAGCAGGAATCCGATGAGCCCGGCGGTGGCGAGCACTCCGGCGAACAGCCGGGTGGGTGCCCCGGCCAGCCAGAGCAGGCCGAACAGAATGGCCGTGAGAATGATCGCAGTGCCCATGTCGCCGCCGAGCATGATGAGCCCGAGCAGCATGAAGGCGACCGGCACCAGCGGCACCAGCATGTGCTTCCACTGGGTCAGCAGCCGCTTGTCCTGTTTGCGGGCGAGCAGGTCGGCCCCCCACAGCACGAGCGCCAGCTTGCCGAACTCGCTGGGCTGGAGCTGGAAGGGCCCGCCCAGATAGAGCCAGTTGCGGTTGCCGTTGACCGACATCCCTATCCCCGGCACCTGGACCAGGACCATCAGGAAGACGGCGCCCATGAGCAGCGGGTAGGACAGCGCGCGGTGCAGCTTCACCGGCATCCGGGCGGCGGCCGCCATCAGCCCGGCCCCGATCACGGCGGCCAGGAACTGCTTGCGGAAGAAGTAGGTGCCGGGCTTGCCGAGCTCCAGCGCCTTGATCATCGAGGCGGAGTAGACCATCACCAGGCCGAGCACGGTGATCAGCAGTCCGGCGCCCAGGATCACGTAGTACGCCGTCAGCGGCCGGTCCCAGGCCCGCCGGGCCCGCTCGTACAGCCGCCGCACCCCGCCGCCGCGCGGGCTGCGGGGGCCGCCGGTGCTCCGGGCCCGCACCGCCGCGGGCCGCCGGGCCTTGGCCGCGGGCCTGACCCGCACGCTCTCTTCGGCCGGCATGTCCCTGTCCCCTCCACTGCTCGTGCCCGGGGCGCGGCGGCCGGGCCCGTCAGACGCTCTCGGCGGCGCGTGCGCGGACGGCGTCCGCGAATGCCTCGCCCCGCTTGTTGTAGTTGACGAACATGTCCATGGAGGCGCAGGCCGGGGCCATCAGTACGGTGTCTCCCGGCCGGGCGAGCCGCGCGGCCTCGCGGACCGCCTCGGACATCGCCCCAGTGTCGGTCCGGTCGAGGTCGACCACGGGTACCTCGGGGGCGTGTCGCGCGAGGGCTTCGCGGATCAGGGCGCGGTCGGCGCCGATGAGCACGACGCCCCGCAGCCGCTTGGCGCAGCCGGTCACCAGCTCGTCGAAGGTGGCGCCCTTGGCCAGGCCGCCGGCGATCCAGACGAGGGAGTCGTAGGCGGCGAGCGAGGCTTCGGCGGCGTGCGTGTTGGTGGCCTTGGAGTCGTCCACGTACGCGACCCCGGCCACGTCCGCGACGTGCTCGATGCGGTGCGGGTCGGGGCGGAAGTTCCGCAGCCCGTCGCGGACGGCGGCGGGTTCGACGCCGAAGGCGCGGGCCAGCGCCGCGGCGGCCAGCGCGTTGGCGATGTTGTGCGGGGCCGGCGGGTTGACGTCGCCGACCTCGGCCAGCTCCTGGGCCTGCTTCTGGCGGTTCTGCACGAACGCCCGGTCGACCAGGATGCCGTCCACCACGCCGAGCTGCGAGGGCCCCGGCGTACCGAGGGTGAAGCCGATGGCGCGGCAGCCCTCCTCGACGTCCGCCTCGCGCACCAGGTCCTCGGTGGCCGGGTCGGCCGCGTTGTAGACGCAGGCGACGCGGTTGCCCTCGTAGATCCGGCCCTTGTCGGCGGCGTACGCCTCCATGGAGCCGTGCCAGTCGAGGTGGTCGGGGGCCAGGTTGAGCACGGCGGCCGAGTGGGCGCGCAGCGAGGGCGCCCAGTGCAGCTGGTAGCTGGAGAGTTCGACGGCGAGCACGTCGTACGTCTCCTCGCCGAGGACGGCGTCCAGCAGGGAGACGCCGATGTTGCCGACGGCGGCGGTGCGCAGCCCGGCGGCCTCCAGGATGGAGGCGAGCATCCGTACAGTCGTGGTCTTGCCGTTGGTGCCGGTGACCGCGAGCCAGGGGGCCGGCTCCCGGCCGTCCTGACCGCGCAGCCGCCAGGCGAGTTCGACGTCGCCCCAGACCGGGACGCCCGCCTCGGCGGCCGCGGCGAACAGCGGCTTGCCGGGCTTCCAGCCGGGGGCGGTGACGATCAGCTCGGTGGACTCGGGCAGGGTGTCGCCGTCGCCCAGGCGCACGGCGACACCCTGCGCCTCCAGCTCGGCGGCCTGGGCGCGGGAGCGCTCGTCGTCGCCGTCGTTGACGACGGTGACGACGGCGCCGAGGCCGTGCAGGACCCGGGCCGCCGGGATCCCGGAGACCCCGAGCCCGGCGACCGTGACGTGCTTGCCCTGCCAGTCCACGTTGCTCACTTCTTGGCTGCCCATCCTGCGTAGAAGAGGCCGAGTCCGACGATCACGCACATGCCCTGGATGATCCAGAAGCGGACCACGACAAGGACTTCGGACCACCCCTTGAGTTCGAAGTGGTGCTGGAGCGGGGCCATGCGGAAGACGCGCTTGCGGGTCATCTTGAACGAGCCGACCTGGATGACGACGGACATCGTGATCATCACGAAGAGGCCGCCGAGGATGGCCATCAGGAATTCGGTGCGGGAGCAGATCGCCAGGCCGGCGAGCGCGCCGCCGAGGGCGAGCGAACCGGTGTCCCCCATGAAGATCTTGGCCGGGGAGGTGTTCCACCACAGGAAGCCGAAGCAGGAGCCCATCAGCGCGGAGGCCACGACCGCGAGGTCGAGTGGATCACGCACTTCGAAACAGGCGCTCGGGTTCGTGAGGGTGGTGGCGTTGGCGCAGGACTCCTGGAACTGCCAGAGCCCGATGAAGGTGTACGCGCCGAAGACCATCACCGACGCGCCGGTGGCCAGGCCGTCCAGACCGTCCGTCAGGTTCACGCCGTTGGACATGGCGAGAATCATGAACAGCGCCCAGACGACGAACAGCACCGGGCCGATCGACCAGCCGAAGTCCTCCACGAAGGAGAGCTTCGTGGAGGCCGGGGTGTTGCCGCGGGCGTCGGCGAACTGGAGCGAGAGCACCGCGAAGGCGATCCCGACTATCAGCTGGCCGGCCATCTTCGCCTTGGCCCGCAGACCGAGCGAGCGCTGCTTGACGATCTTGATGTAGTCGTCGAGGAAGCCGACGAGTCCCATGCCGGCCATCAGGAAGAGGACCAGCACACCGGAGAAGCGCATCTCCTCGCCGGTGATCACCTTCGCCAGGAAGTACGCGATGAGCGTCGCCAGGATGAAGGCGATGCCGCCCATCGTGGGCGTGCCCTTCTTGGACCCGTGGGTACGCGGGCCGTCGTCGCGGATGAACTGCCCGTATCCCTTGCGGGCCAGGAGCTTGATCAGCAGCGGCGTGCCGACCAGGGTCAGGAAGAGCCCGATGGCTCCCGCGAAGAGGATCTGCCTCATCGGCCCGCGACCTCGCCCTCGGTCGCGTTCTCCAGCAGTGCTGTGACGACCTGCTCAAGGCCGACCGACCGGGACGCCTTCACCAGCACCACGTCTCCCGGGCGCAGTTCCCTGCGCAACAGGTCGACGGCAGCCTGTGCGTCGGACACGTGCACCGACTCCTCACCCCACGAACCCTCGTTGTATGCGCCCAGTTGCAGCCAGGAGGCTTCTCTGCCCCCGACCGCGACGAGCTTGCTGACGTTGAGCCGGACGGCGAGCCGTCCGACCGCGTCGTGCTCGGCGAGCGAGGCGTCGCCGAGCTCGGCCATCAGGCCGAGCACCGCCCACGTACGACGCCCCTTCCCCATGGCGGCCAGCGCGCGGAGCGCTGCCTTCATGGATTCGGGGTTGGCGTTGTAGGCGTCATTGACGAACGTCACGCCGTCCGGACGCTCGGTGACCTCCATGCGCCAGCGGGAGAGGGTGCCCGCCTCGGAGAGCCCTTCGGCGATCTCGTCTGCGGACAGGCCCAGCTCATGGGCGACGGCGGCCGCGGCGAGCGCGTTCGACACGTGGTGCTCACCGTACAGGCGCATGGTCACCTCGCTGCACCCGGTGGGTGTTCGGAGGCGGAACGCGGGGCGTCCGTCGTCGGTGAGGTGGACGTCTTCGCCCCGTACGTCCGCATCCGCGCCCTCGCCGAAGAGGACGACGCGGGCCTTGGTACGGGAGGACATGGCGCGTACGAGAGGGTCGTCGGCGTTGAGCACGGCGATGCCGTCCTCGGGGAGCGACTCGACCATCTCGCCCTTGGCCTGGGCGATCTGCTCCTTGCCGCCGAACTCGCCGATGTGCGCGCTGCCGACGTTGAGCACCAGGCCGATGCGCGGCGGGACGAGTCCGGTGAGGTAGCGGATGTCCCCGATGTAGCGGGCGCCCATTTCGAGGACCAGGTGCTTGGTCTCGTCGGTGGCGCGCAGCGCGGTGAGCGGCAGGCCGATCTCGTTGTTGAGGTTGCCCTCCGGGTAGACGGTGGGCCCCTTGCGCTCCAGGAGTTGCGCGATGAGGTCCTTGGTGGAGGTCTTGCCCGCGGAGCCGGTGAGGGCGACGACGGTGGCGCCGAGGCGGCCGACGACGGCGCGGGAGAGCGCGCCGAGGGCGGCCACGACGTCGTCCACGACGATCGCGGGAACGCCGACGGGGCGGGTGGCCAGGACGAGGGCCGCGCCCGCCGCGACGGCGCGCTCGGCGTAGTCGTGGCCGTCGGCCCGTTCGCCGGCGAAGGCGACGAAGAGGCTGCCGGGGGTCACCTTGCGGGAGTCGATGACGACGGGCCCGCTGACGGTTGCCGACCGGTCCGGTATGTCGTGCGTCTGCCCGCCGACGATTTCGGCGATCTCGGCGAGGGAAAGGGCGATCACTTGGTCATCCCTGACTGTTGTTCTCGTGGTGGGAGGCACGGGGTCCGGCGCCTTCGTGCCCCAGGGAGCGCTCGATGGCCTCGCGCAGGACGACCCGGTCGTCGAAGGGGCGGACGACGCCGTGGACGTCCTGGCCCTGCTCGTGGCCCTTGCCGGCGACGAGCACGGTGTCGCCGGGCTCGGCCCGGGCCACCGCGGCGGCGACGGCCGCGGCGCGGTCGGCGTCGACCAGGACGTCGCCGCGCTCGTGGACGGGCACCTCGGCGGCGCCCGCGAGCATGGCCGCGAGGATGCCGAGGGGGTCCTCGGAACGGGGGTTGTCGGAGGTCAGCACGGCGGTGTCGGCGAGCCGGGCCGCCGCCGCGCCCATCGGGCCGCGCTTGGTGGTGTCGCGGTCTCCGCCGCAGCCGAGGACGATGTGCAGCCGGCCCTTGGTGACCTTGCGCAGGGACCGCAGCACGGACTCGACGGCGTCGGTCTTGTGCGCGTAGTCGACCAGGGCGAGGTAGGGCTGTCCGGCGTCGATCCGCTCCAGCCGGCCGGGCACCCCGGGCACGGTCGCGATGCCGTCCGCCGCGGTCTGCGGGTCGATGCCGGCGACGGCGAGGGCGACGATCGCGGCCAGCGTGTTGGCGACGTTGAACGGGCCGGGCAGCGGGGCCTTGGCGGTGGCCCGCTCGCCGTTCGGCCCGACGGCGGTGAAGGTGGACCCGAGCTGGCCGACGACGACGTCCTCGGCGCGCCAGTCGGCGTCCGGGTGGCCCTCGGCGGAGAAGGTCGTGACGGGCACCGTCGCCTCGGTGACGAGCCTGCGGCCGTACTCGTCGTCGTAGTTGACGACGCCCTGCCTGCTGCGGCGCGGGGTGAACAGCTGGGCCTTGGCCTGGAAGTAGTCCTCCATGCCGGAGTGGAACTCCATGTGCTCCGGGCTGAGGTTGTTGAAGACGGCGACGTCGAAGACGCAGCCGTCGACCCGGCCGAGGACCAGCGCGTGGCTGGAGACCTCCATGGTGACGGCGTCGGCGCCGCGTTCGCGCATGACGGCGAACAGGGCCTGGAGATCGGTGGCTTCGGGCGTGGTGCGCTCGGATTTGATGCGCTCGTCGCCGATCCGCATCTCCACCGTGCCGATGAGCCCGGAGGTGCGTCCGGCGCCGCGGAAGCCGCCCTCGACCAGGTAGGCGGTGGTGGTCTTGCCGGAGGTGCCGGTGATGCCGACCTGGAGGAGGCCGGTGCCGGGGTGGCCGTAGATCTCGGCGGCGAGTTCGCCCATCCGGCCGCGCGGGTTCTCGGTGACCAGGACCGGCACACCGGTGGCCCGGGCGCGGTCGGCGCCGGAGGGGTCGGTGAGGATGGCCGCGGCGCCGAGACCGGCCGCCTGGGTGGCGAAGTCGGCGCCGTGCAGACGGGCGCCCGGCAGGGCCGCGTACAGGTCTCCGGGGCGCACCGCGCGGGAGTCGTGGGTGATGCCGGTGATGTCGCCGGTGCCCGGCGGTTCAAGTCCCAGCCGCTCTGCCAGCGTGACCAGGGAGGTGGGCCGCAGGCGGTCCGGGCGAGGCGCTCCCGGGTAGTTCACAGGCGCGTCCTTCTGGGTCGTTCGGGGCTGTTCGGCGTGGGGCACGGCGGTGAGCGTACCGGGCTCACCGGGCCTCTCGCGAAGTGAGGGGCCGGCGGACCGGACGTTCTCGTTCCGGTTCCCGGGGTCGGGCGTGATGGTTGTCACTGGTGGTCTCCGCGCGTTCACTCGCCGGTTCCGAAGAACACCGGCAGCTTGGCCGGCGCGTGGCCGGACGGGGGTGTCTGGAGGGTCTTGAGGGCGAATTCCATGACCTGCTTGTAGATGGGCCCGCAGGTCTGGCCGCCGAAGTGGCTGCCCTTGGTGGGGTTCTGGATCGCGCAGTAGACGGTGACCTGGGGGTCGTCGGCCGGCGCGAAACCGGCGAAGGAGGCGGTGTAGCCGTGGTAGCCGCCGCGCACCGGGTCGACGCGGTTGGCGGTGCCGGTCTTGCCCGCGACCCGGTAGCCGGGGATCTGGGCCTTGGTGCCGGTGCCCTCCTGGTCGGCGACCACCGATTCGAGCATGGTGGCGAGCGTCTTCGCGGTCTTCTCGCTGACCACGCGCGTCTGTTCGGGCGCCTCGGCCGGGTTGAAGCGGCCGTCCGGGCCCTTGGTGCCGCGTACGAGCGTCGGCTGGATCCGTACGCCTCCGTTGGCGATGGTCGAGTAGATCGAGGCGGCCTGCATGGCGTTGAGGGAGAGGCCCTGGCCGAACGGGATCGTGTACTGCTGCGAGGTGGACCAGTCCTGCGGCTTGGCGAGGAGGCCGGGCGTCTCGCCGGGGTAGCCGAGCCCGGTGGGCGATCCGATGCCGAATTTCCTCAGATAGGAGTACAGCACCTTGTTCGCCTGCGGTTGCGTCTTGCCGAGCTGGCCGGTGGCCATGATGGTGCCGATGTTGCTGGACTTGGCGAGCACGCCGTTGAGCGTCAGCTGCCAGGTGGCGTGGTCGACGTCGTCCTTGAAGAGGCGGTCGCCCCGGTGCAGCCGGTTGGGGACCGTGACGTGCGTGAGGGGCGTGGCGGCGCCTTCTTCGAGGACGGCGGCCATGGACATCACCTTGCTGGTGGAGCCGGGCTCGTAGACGTCCTGGAGGGCCGCGTTGCCGAGCGAGGCGGCGTCGGCCTGGGAGAGGTCGTTGGGGTCGAAGCCCGGGGAGTTGGCCATGGCGAGGACCTCGCCGGTGCGGGTGTTCTGCACGATGACGTAACCGCGGTCGGCCTTGGACTTCGTGACCTGTTCGGAGATGGCCTTCTGGGCCGCCCACTGGATGTCGCGGTCGATGGTCAGCTCGATGTCGGAGCCGGGGACCGCGGGGACCTCCTTGGTGCCTGCCGTGGGCACCCTGCGGCCGCCGGACTGGGCGTACTTGATGGTGCCGTCCTCGCCCGCGAGCTCCTTGTCGAGCTGGGATTCGAGCCCGCCGGCGCCCTTGCCCTCGGCGTTGACGTAACCCAGTATCCCGGCGGCCAGGGTGCCGTTGGGGTAGACCCGCTTGGTGGTGCCCTCCTGGAAGACGCCCGCCAGCACGTTGGCACCGGGCCCGCCGGCCGCCTTGTCCTTGGCGGCCTTCTCGGCGAAGACGGACTTGAGGTCCTTGATCTGCTTCCAGACCTGCGGGGTCTGCCTGCGCGCGAGGACCGCGTACCGGCTCTTGGGCTTGGAGAGCTTCTTGACCAGCCCGTCGGCGTCGACGCCGAGGATCGGCGCGAGCAGGGCGGCGGCCTGCTGGGGGGCGTCGGGGGCCTTGCTGTCGGCCGGCGTGAACATCTTGGGGTCGGCCGTGATGTCGTACGCGTCCACGCTGGTGGCCAGCGCGATGCCGCTGCGGTCGGTGATCTCCCCGCGTTCCGCGGCGACCGTGTAGCTCAGGTAGCGGTTCGTCTCGGCCTTCGCGGCGTACGCGTGCGCGTCGACGGCCTGGACCTGGAGGAGCCGGACGACGAACGCGATCATGACGAGCGTCAGGGCGAGGCTGACCAGCCGCAGCCGGGGGCGCGGGCTGCCCAGCCGCAGCGGCCGCCGGGAGCGGGCCCGCTGAGCGGCGGACGGGGGCCGCCGGCGCTGCTGGGGCCGGGGCCGGGGGCGGCCGGACGCCGCGGAGGCGTTACGGGGACGCGCGGGGCCGGGTACCCGGCGGCGCGGCGGTTCCTTGGGGGGCACTGCGTCACCTGCCGGGGCTCGTGGAGGGCTGGGCTGCCGGTGTGCCGGAGGGCGTGGACCCGGTGGGCCCGGGCGCCGGGGTGACGGCGGCCGTAGCGGTGGGGGTGGGCGTGGGCGTCGGTGTGGGGGTCGGCGTGCTCGGCGGGGGCGCGACGACCGGGGCCGGAGCGGCCTTGGACGGGACGCCCCGGACCTTGCCGTCGGGGTCGAGGAAGGCGGGGCTGCCGCCGGGGACCATGCCCAGCTCCCGGGCGCGGCGGGCCAGGGCGTCGGGCTCGAAGGAGGCGTCGACGTCGCGCTGGAGGGCCTGCTGCTCGTCGGTGAGTTCGGTGGTCCGCTTCTTCAGCTCGCTCAGCTCGAAAGAGCCCTCGTTGAGCGCGGAGTTGAGCAGCAGCAGCGTGATCAGGCCGCCCCCGAGGAGCACCACGACCAGCAGGACGAACGGGGTCCGGGCCGCGGTGCTCGGCCCGGCGGGCATCAGCCGGGTGAGCCGTGCGACGCGTCCTTGTCGCTGCCCGGCCGGTTTGCTCACCGCGCCGCTCCGTCCCCGGCGCGCGCGGCCGTCCGCCGGCTCACCGCTCGTCCTCGCGGATGCGCTGGGCGCCGCGCAGCCGGGCGGGGGCGGCGCGGCGGTTCTCGGCGACCTCCTCCTCGGTGGGGAGTTCGGCGCCCCGGGTGAGGAGCTTCAGCCGGGGCTGGTAGCGCTCGGGGACGACGGGCAGGCCGGGCGGGGCGGTGTTGGCGGCGCCCGCCGCGAGGACCTGCTTCACGAGCCGGTCCTCCAGGGACTGGTACGAGAGGACCGCGATGCGCCCGCCGACGGCGAGGGCGGCGACGGCGGCCGGGATGGCCCGCTCCAGGACGGTGAGCTCCCCGTTGACCTCGATGCGCAGGGCCTGGAAGGTGCGCTTGGCGGGGTTGCCCCCGGTGCGCATGGCGGCCTGCGGCAGGGCCTCGCGGATGAGTTCGACCAGCCGGGCGCTGTTGGTGAAGGGCTCCTTCTCGCGCTCGCGCACAACGGCGGAGACGATGCGCTTGGCCTGCTTCTCCTCGCCGTACGCGCGCAGGATGCGCACCAGTTCGCCCGGTGGGTAGGTGTTGAGGACCTCGGCGGCGCTCACACCGGTCGTCTGGTCCATGCGCATGTCGAGCGGTGCGTCGCGGGCGTAGGCGAAGCCCCGGTCGGACTCGTCCAGCTGCATCGAGGAGACGCCGAGGTCGAACAGGATGCCCTGCACCTTGGGGATGCCGAGCCGGTCGAGCACCTCGGGCAGTTCGTCGTAGACGGCGTGCACCAGGGTCGCGCGGTCGCCGTAGGGGGCGAGCCGTTCGCCGGAGAGGCGCAGGGCCTCCTTGTCCCGGTCGAGGGCGATCAGCCGGGCGGTGGGAAAGGCGGAGAGCAGCGCCTCGCTGTGGCCGCCGAGGCCGAGGGTGCAGTCGACGACCACGGGGGGCTGCGGGCCCGGGGCCTCCAGAGCCGGTGCCAACAGGTCCAGGCATCGCTGGAGCATCACCGGGACGTGTCGGGTCTGGCTCATGCGCCCTCTCAGGCTCAGCTCCCGGTGGCGGGACGTACGGCCTGGTCCCCGCCCGCTCGCGAAGGGGAGGTCCGCCGGCGCCGGGGAAGGGGCGTCAGCCGACCGGCGAGCGGGAGAGGGCCGGGCCGTACGTACGCCGCGCACACGGGTAAAAGTTCGAAATGTGCAGGGTGTCGGTAACTTCCCGTCACTTTAGTCCACCCTGCCACTCGATCGATTCCCGATCAATCAACCCGACAGCGCGTCGGCCGTCGCGCGTTCACCCGCACGGGTGGCCGGAGGCGGGCTTGTGGAGTACCTCACAACAAGCACCGTTGACGTTTTTTGTCCGCTTCCCTCTCGCCCGGGGACGGGTGGTGAGGGCTAACGTCTTGACCATGTCGACTTCCGCGCACTCCCCCGCCTCCAGCCCCACCGTCACCGACCGCCTGGTCGAGGCGAACGGCCGTTACGCAGCAGACTTCAAGGACCCCGGCATGGACGCCAAGCCGGTGCTCCAGGTCGCCGTGGTCGCCTGCATGGACGCCCGTCTCGACCTGCACAAGGCCCTCGGCCTCTCGCTGGGCGACTGCCACACCATCCGGAACGCGGGCGGCGTGGTCACCGACGACGTCATCCGGTCGCTGGCGATCAGTCAGCGGGCGCTGGGCACCCGCAGCATCGTCCTGATCCACCACACGGGCTGCGGCATGGAGTCGATCACGGAGGACTTCCGCCAGGAGCTGGAGCACGAGGTCGGCCAGCGGCCGTCCTGGGCCGTCGAGGCGTACACCGACGCCGACCAGGACGTGCGGCAGTCGATGCAGCGGGCCCGCACCTCGCCGTTCCTCAAGCACACCGACGACGTGCGCGGTTTCGTCTTCGACGTGACCACCGGCAAGCTGCGCGAGGTCCTGCCCGCCTCCTGACCGAAGGTCCTGGTGGTCCCGGATCACCACCTTCCAGTGACGAAATCCTCACCCAATCCGACATATCGCCCCCGGTTGTCCACAGGCGAGTGACACGAAGCGGTAACGGCAACAAGAATGCGTGGGAGACACCCCGCCGGACCCCGTCCGGCGCGGTGTCCGCAATTCGGGGTGGGCCGGGCCGCACGAGGGCGCCGGCCCGTTGACTGGGGAATCCCCTGCTCCTGGTGAGCGTGGGGCGGGGCCGAGGAGGGCCGGGGTGACGACCTATGACGATCGAGCGAGCCTCACAGATCTGACCACCACCGTGGATCGGGTGCGCAGGTCGATGGAGGCCGTGATCGAGGGCAAGCCCGAGGTCGTGCGGCTCTCGCTGACCGTGCTGCTCGCGGAGGGGCACCTCCTGATCGAGGACGTCCCGGGCGTGGGCAAGACCATGCTGGCCAAGGCGCTGGCCCGGTCCGTCGACTGCTCGGTGCGGCGCATCCAGTTCACGCCCGACCTGCTGCCCTCGGACATCACCGGTGTGTCCATCTACGACCAGCAGCGCCGGGACTTCGAGTTCAAGCCCGGGGCGATCTTCGCGCAGGTCGTGATCGGCGACGAGATCAACCGCGCCTCCCCGAAGACCCAGTCCGCGCTCCTGGAGTCGATGGAGGAGCGCCAGGTCACCATCGACGGGCACAGCTACGAGCTGCCCGACCCCTTCATGGTCGTGGCGACGCAGAACCCGGTGGAGATGGAGGGCACGTATCCGCTGCCCGAGGCCCAGCGCGACCGGTTCATGGCCCGGGTGTCGATCGGCTATCCCAGCGCGGAGGCCGAGCTCCGGATGCTCGACGTGCACGGCGGCCTCTCGCCGCTCGACGACCTCCAGCCCGTGGCGCACGCGCACGACATCGTGAAGCTGATCGAGACGGTCCGCGCGGTCCACGTCGCCGAGGCCGTCCGCAGATACGCGGTCCAGCTCGTCGCGGCCACCCGCGGCCACCCCGACCTCCGGCTCGGCGCCTCGCCGCGCGCCACGCTGCACCTGCTGCGCGCCGCCAAGGCGTCCGCCGCGCTGGCCGGCCGGGACTACTGCCTGCCGGACGACGTGCAGGCCCTGGCCGTCGCGGTGCTCGCCCACCGGCTGCTGCCCACCGCGCAGGCCCAGCTCAACCGCCGCACCGCGGAGCAGGTGGTGCTGGAGATCCTTCAGCAGACCCCGGTGCCCACGGCCTCCGGCGGGTCCGGCGCCCCTGCCCCCGCGTATCCGGCGGGCCAGGCGTACGGCGGAGGGCAGCAGCCCGGCGCGCGGCGTCCGTGATGGCCGCGTCGGGGCCCGTCGCGATGGACGGCGGCGACGACAAGGGCGGGGTACGGGCCGCGCTCGGCGGCCTGACGACCCGTGGGCGGTCCTTCCTCGCGGCCGGGATCGCGGCGGCGGCCTGCGCCTATGTGCTGGGCCAGGGCGACCTGCTGCGGGTCGGGCTGCTGCTCGCCGTGCTGCCGCTGGTGTCCGTGACGGTGCTCTACCGGACCCGCTACCGGGTCACGGGCACCCGCAGGCTCTCCCCCTCGCGCGTCCCGGCGGGCTCCGAGGCCCGCGTGCACCTGCGCATGGACAACGTCTCGCGGCTGCCCACGGGGCTGCTGATGCTCCAGGACCGGGTGCCGTACGTGCTCGGGCCGCGGCCCCGGTTCGTGCTGGACCGGGTGGAGGCGGGCGGGCGCCGCGAGGTGTCCTACCGGGTCCGGTCCGACCTGCGCGGCCGCTATCCGCTCGGCCCGCTGCAGCTGCGGCTGAGCGACCCCTTCGGCATGTGCGAGCTGACCCGCTCGTTCAGCGCCTACGACACCCTGGTCGTGGTCCCCCGCACCGAACCGCTGCCGCCCGTGCCGCTGGCCGGTGAGTCCTCCGGATACGGCGATGGCCGTCAGCGGTCCCTGGCGCTGGCCGGTGACGACGACGTGATCCCGCGCGGATACCGCTACGGGGACGATCTGCGCCGGGTCCACTGGCGTTCCACCGCGCGCTACGGGGAGCTGATGGTGCGCCGCGAGGAGCAGCCGCAGCGTGCCCGGTGCACGGTTCTGCTGGACACCCGCCGGACCGCTTACCGGGGGGCGGGGCCGGACTCCGCGTTCGAGTGGGCCGTCTCCGGGGCGGCGTCCGCGCTGGTGCACATGCTGGAGCGCGGCTTCGCGGTCCGGCTGCTGACGGATGCGGGGAACGCGGTGCCGGGCGAGGGCGAGGGCGGTTTCGCAGGCGCGACCCAGGCCACCGCGGACGCGGCGGGGCTGATGATGGACACCCTCGCGGAGATCGGGCACTCCGACGGCGGGGGCCTCTCCCGCGCCCATGACGTGCTGCGCGGGGGCGGCGAGGGACTGCTGATCGCCTTCCTCGGCGATCTGGACGAGGAGCAGACGGGGATGGCCGCCCGGATGCGGCAGCGCAGCGGCGGGGCCGTGGCCTTCGTCCTGGACGGCGCCGCCTGGGTGAACGGCGAATCGCCCGCCTCCCGGGAGGCGGCTGAGCGGCGGCTGCGGCTGCTGCGCGAGGCGGGGTGGACGGTGGTGCCGGTGGAGCCGGGCGCGCGGCTGGCCGAGCTGTGGCAGCTGGCGGGCCGGCACAGTGCGTCGGCCGGGTCCGGTGGAGCGGCCGGTCCGGCGGGATTCGGGAGTTGGTCATGAGGGGGCGGTCATGAGCGGTCGGGGCAGGCTGGCGCTGGCCGCCTTCGCGGCGACGCTGATGGCGTCCTGTTCGATGCTGCCGCTGGTGGACCCGGTGAGCTGGATCGTGCAGGCGGCGTTCCTGCTGGCCGTGCAGTGCGGGGTGGGGGCGCTGGGCCGCCGGGTGCCGTTGCCCCGGCTGCTGACGGCAGCCGCCCAGGCGCTGGTCATGGTGGTGCTGCTGACCGTGGCGTTCGCCCGGGAGCAGGCGGTGGCGGGCGTGCTGCCCGGACCGCAGGCCGTGCGGCAGCTCGTGGACCTGCTGACGGCCGGCGGGGACGACGTCGGGCAGTACGCGATCCCGGCACCGGCGACCCCGGGCATCCGGCTGATGCTGGTGGGCGGCGTCCTGCTGGTCGGGCTGCTGGTGGACACGCTGGCGGTGACGTTCCGCAGCGCCGCGCCCGCCGGACTGCCCCTGCTGGCGCTGTACTCGGTGGCCGCCGGGCTGGCGGAGGGCAGTGCGGGCTGGCTGTGGTTCCTCCTGGCCGCCTGCGGCTATCTGCTGCTCCTGCTGGCCGAGGGGCGCGACCGGCTCTCCCAGTGGGGCCGTGTCTTCGCGGGGGCCGCGCGGCCCCGGGGCGCTTCGTCCGCCGGGCTCGACAGCACGGGCGGCGGCCGGGCGCTCGCGCCGGTGCGCACGGGGCGCCGGATCGGTGCGGTGGCCCTCGGGATCGCGCTGGTGGTGCCCGCGGCGCTGCCGGCGCTCGACGGCGGGCTGCTGGGCGGTACGGGCGGCGGGAGCGGCAAGGGGCGCGGGGGCGGCACGATCTCCGCGGTGAACCCGCTGGTCTCGCTCCAGGACAACCTCAACCAGCCGGAGAACCGGCAGGTCATGTCGTACCGCACCAACGCGAGCAGCCCGGGCGACTTCTATCTGCGCATCCTGGCCCTGGACCAGTTCAACGGGAACGAGTGGCGTGCCTCGACGCGCGGGCTCCAGGACGTGCCGAAGCGGCTGCCGGCCCCGGCCGGTCTCTCCTCGTCCGTCGCGGTCGCGGAGATCAGGTCGACCGTCTCGGCGTCGGCCTCCTACAAGCAGACGTATCTGCCGCTGCCGTACCCGGCGTCCGAGGTGCGGGTCGGCGGCCGGTGGCGCTTCGAACCGGAGGGGCGCACCCTCGTCGGTGACGACGGGGAGACCACCGGCGGCGCGCAGTACACGGTGACCAGCCTCGACGTGCAGCCGACGTCCGACCAGCTCGCCCACGCGGGCGCGGTGCCGCCGGAGCTGCTGCGCGAGTACACGCAGGTGCCCGATTCGCTGCCGAAGGTCGTCGCGCGGACGGCCGACGAGGTCACGGAGGGGGCCGCCAACTCCTACGAGCGGGCGGTGAAGCTCCAGGACTACTTCTCCACCGACGGCGGGTTCCGGTACGACACCTCGGTGGACTCCGGTACGGGCAGCGCGGCGATCGCCCGCTTCCTGAAGGACAAGCAGGGCTTCTGCGTCCACTTCTCGTTCACGATGGCGGCGATGGCCCGGACGCTGGGCATCCCGGCCCGGGTCGCGGTGGGCTTCACGCCGGGCAGCGCGCAGGCGGACGGTTCGTACTCGGTCGGTCTGCGCGACGCGCACGCCTGGCCCGAGCTGTACTTCGAGGGGATCGGCTGGACGCGTTTCGAGCCGACGCCGACGCGGGGCTCCGTCCCGGCATACACCCTGCCCGACGCGCCGTCCGGTGACACGGCGGACCCGGCCCGGCCGGAGGCGGACGCCTCGGCGCCGGCCGCGGCCACGCCGTCCGCTTCGGAGAGCTGCCCGGCGCAGATGCGCAGGCAGGGCGAGTGCGGGCAGTCGGCGGCGCCCGGTGCGGCCGCGCCGACGGACCCGGGGACGCCGACGGGGACCGTGCTGGGCGTGGCCGCCGCGGTGGTGCTCGTCCTGGTGCTGCCCCTGCTGCCGATGTTCTGGCGGCTGCGGGCGCGGGCCCGCCGCCTGGGATCCTCGGGCGGCCGCACCCCTGCCGACGCGACCGCGCGGACGCTGGCCGTGTGGCGGGAGGTCACCGACACGGCGTGGGACCACGGCATTCCCCCGGACGAGGCGCTGACCCCGCGCCGGGCCGCCGAGCGGCTGGTGCGTCTGGGCCGGCTGGACACGGAGGCGGCGGAGGCGGTGCACCGGGTCGCGGGAGCGGTGGAGCAGGCGCTCTACGCCCGCGAGCCGCGCCCGGCGTCGGGCCTCGCGGAGGACGCGCAGGCGGTACGGACCGGTCTGGGCCTGTCGTCCGGCCGCCCGGCCCGCCTCCGCGCGCTCCTCGCCCCCCGCTCGTCCGTCCGGGTGGCCTGGGCCCTCTCGAAGCGCCGGGCATCCCTCTCCGCCCGCTTCCGCCTCCCGCCCCGCCCGGCCTGGACCCGCCGCCCGTCCCGCCAGGAGGGCTGAGGGGGTCGCGGGCGGCCCGGGTCTTTCGGGGGGCCGCCGCCCCGGGCCGAACGGTGGTCACCCCGGCCCGGAACGGCCGCCGCGCAGCCGCAACGTCCCGCGCACGCGAAAGGGCGGCCGCTCACATCGCGGCCGCCCTTCAGCTGAAGCGTTCTGTGTCTACTGTCCCTGCTCGTCGCGGCGGCGTTGCCACCGCTGTTCGATCCGGTTCATCACGGACCGGCGCTGGCGGGACTGC
Source organism: Streptomyces sp. NBC_00523 (assembly GCF_036346615.1). Classification (NCBI taxonomy): domain Bacteria; kingdom Bacillati; phylum Actinomycetota; class Actinomycetes; order Kitasatosporales; family Streptomycetaceae; genus Streptomyces; species Streptomyces sp. NBC_00523. Next base: position 1,898,757 of record NZ_CP107836.1, read on the forward strand.
CTGCGGTCACCCGCACCACCGGTGCGCACCGACTGCTGTTCGCCCGGCTTGGGCGCCTTGCGCCATCCCGTGACCGCGAGCACCGCGCAGCCCAGCATGACGAGGAAGCCCACCACGCTGATCCAGATCTGCTGAGCGACCATTCCAGCCATGAGGAGCGCGATACCCACCAGAAAGCCAGCGATCGCCTGGTAGACCCGTCGCCGGGTGTACGTACGCAGCCCACTTCCCTCGAGCGCTGTCGCGAACTTGGGATCTTCGGCGTACAGCGCTCGCTCCATTTGCTCGAGCATTCGCTGCTCGTGCTCCGAGAGCGGCACGGAGTCCTCCTCGTCGTCGGCCGCGGGGGGCGGCCGGTATGCGGCCCTTCCAGGATAGGCAGGGAATCGCCCCCGTGAAACCCGCCCTCATTGCCAAACTGCCAGTCCGGGCCGCCACGACGGCTCGGTTGCTGAGTTGATTCCCCAACCTCCGATCCGTCATGCCGGATGGTGTCCCCCGATCATACGGGGCCGGAGCGCCGAACGGGGCGGTCGGTGCGTACTCCGTCTGCCGCTGCGTCGCTGATCAGCCGCGCTCCCGCCGGTAACCCCCCGGGGGGTTCAGCCCCGCTTGGTGCCCAGGACGTGCAGCTGGGTGGCCACGGAGTGGAACGCGGGCAGTTCGGCGGCGGCGGCCTCCAGCCGGAGCAGGGCCTCCATCGCGCCCGGCTCGGTGTCCACCAGGACCCCGGGGACGAGGTCGGCGAAGACCCGGACCCCGTGCACGGCGCCCACCTCGACGTCGGCGGCGGTGACCAGCTCGGCCAGCTGCTCGGCCGTGTACCGGCGGGGCATCGGGTCCCCGTCGCCCCACCGGCCCTCCCGGTCGCCCAGCGCGTGCCGCGCCTCGTTGAAGTGGCCGGCCAGCGCGCGGGCCAGGACGGCGCCGCCGAGCCCGGCGGCCAGCAGGCTGAGCGCCCCGGCCGGACGGAGGGCCTCCACCGCGTGCCGTACGCCCTCGGCGGGGTCGTCCACGTACTCCAGGACGCCGTGGCAGAGCACCGCGTCGTAGCCCCCGCGCTCGACCACGTCGAACAGGCCGAGGATGTCGCCCTGCACCCCGTGCACCCGGTCGGCGACCCCGGCCTCGGCGGCGCGGCGCTCCAGCGCGAAGAGCGCGTTGGGGCTGGGGTCGACCACGGTGACCCGGTGGCCGAGACGGGCGGCGGGCACCGCGAAGTTGCCCGTGCCGCCGCCGGTGTCCAGCACGTCCAGGGCGTCCCGGCCGGTCGCCTTGACCCGGCGGTCGAGGGCGTCCTTCAGGACCTCCCAGACCACGGCGGTACGGAGGGAGGCACGGGGGCGCAGCGGGTCGGACACGGCAGTTGACTCCTCGGCACGGGCCGCCCGGGGGCGGAGCGTGAACAGCGCAGGTAACAGGTACCGCCCACCCTATGGCCTGGCGCCGTCCACGCGGTCACCCCGCGTCGGGCCGCTCCCCGCGCGGCTGGGGCAGCACCGGCTGGAGCACGAGCAGCCGTTCCACGAGGCGCAGGAACATGGCGGCGTCGCGCAGCAGGTCGTCGGCCTGCCGCCGGCTGGCCGCGCCGGGTATGCCCGCCTCGGCACGGGCCCGCCGGGCGGCACCGGAGGCGAAGAGGGCGCTCCACTCGGCGAGCTCGGGGGCCAGCTCCGGAAGGATCTCCCAGGCGCTGCGGATCGGTTCTTTGCGCCGCCGCACGGGCTCGGGGCGGGCCCGTGCGGCCAGGACGGCGGCCGCGGTGCGCAGGGCGGCGAGGTGGGCGGTGGCGTACCGCTCGTTGGGCACGGAGAGGACAGCTGCCTCGTCCAGGCCGGCGCGGGCCTGGGTGAGGAGATCGAGGGCGGCGGGCGGTGCGGTGGTGCGCCGGACGACGGGGTGGACATCGCGGGCCGGGCCGGTCGGTGAGGGAGCAGGGCCGTCTGCGCGGCGTCGCGGGGCGGCGGCTGCGGACGAGTGGGCCATGACAGAACCTCCTGTCTCGGTAACGGCTCTGTGGCCGTCTGTATCCATCGTGACGGCCCCCACTGACAATCGACCCGGACACCCGTCTGACCTGGGCTTTTGCTTCGATCGCGAGTTCGGGCTACTTTTTGGACTGACCAGTCAGTGCAAATGAGGGGTGGGGTGCGTGGAGAGTCCGCACGGGGCGGCCGTCACCGCCGAGGACCTGGGGCTCGAAGGGCCGCGCGGCTGGGCCTTCCGGGGGGTGGGCCTCCGCGCGGAGCCCGGCGCCCTGATCGCCGTCGAGGGCCCGTCCGGCTCCGGGCGTACCTGTCTACTGCTCGCCCTCACCGGCCGTATGCGCCCCACCGAGGGCGAGGCCGCGACCGCCGGCCTCGCCCTGCCGCGCCGGGCCGCCGCCGTCCGCCGCGTCACGGCCCTGGGCCCGGTGCCCGGGGTCAGCGAGCTGGACCCGGCGTTCACGGTCGCCGAGCACCTGCGCGAGCGGGCCCTGCTCCTGCGCCGCTACGACGGCTCCCCGCGCGCCCTGCTGCGCCGCCCCCGTGAGCGGGCCGCCGCCGCCCGGGCCCGGATCGACGCCGCCCTGGAGGCCGCCGGGCTCGACCCCGCCACGCTGCCCAAGGCCGAGCGCACCGCCGTACGTGATCTGGAGCGGACCGAGGCGCTGCGGCTGTCCGTGGCTCTCGCGCTCATGGGCCGGCCCCGGCTGCTCGCGGTGGACGACACCGATCTGAAGCTGTCCGACGCCGAGCGCGCCGAGGTCTGGGAGCTGCTGCGCTCCGTGGCCGCCGCCGGCACCACCGTCCTGGCCGTCTGCAGCGAAGCCCCCGAGGACGCCGTCACCGTACGCACGGGCACCGCCCCGGAAACCACCGAAGCCAGCACCCACGAGGAGGAACCGGCCGATGCGTTCGCCGAGACTGGCCGCGCTTGAGCTGAGGCGCTTCGGCAGGGGGCGGCTGCCGCGCGCCGCCCTCGCCGCGCTCCTGCTGCTCCCCCTGCTCTACGGCGCCCTGTACCTGTGGTCCTTCTGGGACCCGTACGGACGCCTCGACCGCATCCCGGTCGCCCTGGTCAACGACGACAAGGGCGCCACCGCCGACGGCAAGCGCCTCACGGCGGGCGATCAGATCACCGGCAAGCTCCTCGAATCGAAGACCTTCGACTGGCACGAGGTGAGCGCCGAGGAGGCGGACCGGGGCGTCGAGGACGGCACGTACTACCTCTCGCTGCGCATGCCCGCGGACTTCAGCGCGCGCATCGCCTCCAGCGCCGGTGACTCCCCCGAGACCGGCGCGCTCCAGGTGCGGACCAACGACGCGAACAACTACATCGTCGGGCAGATATCCCGGACGGTGTTCTCCGAGGTCCGCACGGCCGCGTCCGCGAACGCCTCGCGCGGGTTCCTCGACCGGATCTTCATCAGCTTCTCCGATCTGCACGACCAGACGGCGAAGGCGGCGAAGGGCGCGGCCGACCTCAGGGACGGGACCGGCAAGGCGAAGAAGGGCTCGAAGGACCTCGCGGACGGGCTGAAGGACGCCAAGAAGGGCAGCAGCAAGCTGTCCGGCGGGATCGTGAAGCTCGACAAGGGCGCGGGCGACCTGGAGACCGGCTCGCGCCAGGTCGCCGACGGCACCCAGCTCCTCGCCGACAAGGTCAACGGTGTCGCCGCCGACGTGCGCCCGTTCCTGAAGGACAACGGGAAGGCCATCGGCGACACCGCCCGGCTGGTCGCCGACACCTCGAAGACCGTACGGGACAATCTGGACCTGCTCGTGAAGGCGGCGCCCACCGCCGCCACCGCCGCGCACACCGCCGCCGACGACCTCACCGAGATCCACCGCACCCGCTGCGAGGAGCAGCCGGTCCCCGACCCCACCGTCTGCCCGCCGCTGAAGCGGGCCGTGACGGCGGCGGACGACGTCGCCGCCGTGGCCGACGACGTGAACGCCCTGGTCAAGAATCAGAACGGGGACCTGAAGAAGCTGCGCACCCAGCTGACCACGCTGGAGAAGCAGGCGAAGGCACTCGCCGCGCGCTCCCCGCACCTGGACGAGGACCTGGAAGCCGCGGTCAAGAAGGTCAACGCGCTGAACACCGGCGCGCACAAGGTCGCCACCGGCGCGGACCGGCTGCACACCGGGCTGGGCACGGCGAAGACCGGCTCGTCCGACCTGGACACGGGCGTCGGCAAGCTCAAGAAGGGCGCCGACAGCCTCGACAAGGGCCTGGTCCGCCTGAAGGACGGGTCCACCACGCTCGCCCAGGGGCTCGGCGACGGCGTCGGCAAGATCCCCGACTACGGGAAGAAGGACCGCGACGCCCGTACGGAGGTCATGGCCGACCCCGTACGACTGGCCTCGCAGTCGCTGCACTCCGCCCCGAACTACGGCACCGGCTTCGCGCCCTACTTCATCCCGCTCTCCCTCTGGGTCGGCGCGATGGTGGCGTACATGCTGATCCAGCCGCTCAGCAGGCGCGCCCTGGCCGCCGGGGCACCGGCCTGGCGGATCGCCCTGGCGGGCTGGCTGCCGGTGGCCGGGATCGGGCTGCTCCAGACGGCCGCGCTGATGTCCGTCCTGCACTGGGGCCCCGGCCTGGACATGGCGCACACCGGCGGGACGCTCGGCTTCCTGGCGCTGGTCACCTGCTGCTTCGCGGCGATCGTGCAGTGGCTGAACGCCTGCTTCGGCGCGGCGGGGCGCATCCTCGTCCTCGCGCTGCTGATGCTCCAGCTGACCTCGGCCGGCGGCACCTACCCCGTACAGACCAGTCCCGGCTTCTTCAACGCGATCCACCCGTACCTGCCGATGAGCTACGTCGTGGAGGGGCTGCGCCGGCTCATCACGGGCGGCGGGCTCGGCCCGGTCTGGCAGGGCTGCGCCGTGCTCGCGGCCTTCACCGCCGGGGCGCTCGCGCTGACCGCCCTGTCGGCCCGCCGCAAGCAGATGTGGACACTGGAGCGGCTGCATCCGGAGCTGAGCCTGTGACCGTGCCGGGACCTGTGAGAATCAGGTCCATGGAAAGCAGTAGCAGCACGCGCCGCCAGGCCACCCGGCAGAGGCTCTACGAAGCGGCCGTCACGCTCATCGCCGAGAAGGGCTTCTCGGCGACCACGGTGGACGAGATCGCCGACCGGGCCGGGGTCGCCAAGGGCACGGTCTACTACAACTTCAAGAGCAAGACCGAGCTCTTCGAGGAGCTGCTGCGCCACGGCGTCGGTCTGCTCACCTCCTCGCTGCGCGCGGCGGCCGAGGAGACCGGCGCCCGCGGCGGCAGCCGGGTCGAGGCGCTGGACGCCATGATCCGGGCCGGTCTGGTCTTCATCGACCGCTACCCGGCCTTCACCCAGCTGTACGTGGCCGAGCTCTGGCGCACCAACCGCGCCTGGCAGTCCACGCTGCTGGTGGTGCGCCGCGAGGCGGTCGCCGTGGTGGAGGGCGTCATCGCGGAGGGCGTGGCGAACGGCGAGCTGAGCGAGGAGATCGACGTGCCGCTGACGGCGGCGGCGCTCGTCGGGATGGTGCTCGTGGCGGCGCTCGACTGGCAGGCGTTCCAGCCGGAGCGCTCGATCGACGACGTGCACTCGGCGCTGTCCCTGCTGCTGCGCGGCCGCGTCAGCGGGCACTGAGGAAGCACCGCACGCACGAAGGCGCCGGTCGCGCGTGGCCCGTCCCCCGAGCCCGCCCGACCGGCGCCTTCCGTGCTGCCGGAGGACCGTCCCCCGTGACCCCGTGTCCCCCGTGGTCCCGAAGTCCTCCGCCGCGCACCCCCGTTCGGAAGGGAGGTGCCGCCCCGCCCCGCCGCCCCGTGCCGGCGGTGGCGGGGCGGCGCCCCTTCCGTGGACACCCACTCTGCCGTTCCGGCAGGTCACGGCCCATCCGTACGGCTACTCATCCCGCGCACTGAGTACGTGTACTCAGAGCCGGGTTTCCCGCGCCCTGCCGGAAGACAAGACCCGCTGGCTACGATCGCCTGCGTGTCGGTACTCCCTCTGGTGTTCACAAGCGGCTGGGCGAGCGGGATCAACGCGTACGCGGTGGTCCTCCTGCTCGGCATATTCGGCGTGACCGGTGTCAGTGACGAGGTGCCCGCCTCGTTGCAGCGCACCGACGTGCTCGTCGTCGTCGCGGTCCTCTTCCTCTGCGAGGTGGTCGCCGACAAGGTCCCCTATGTCGACACCGCGTGGGACGCGGTGCACACGGTCGTCAGGCCGGTGGCGGGCGCGGTGGTCGCGGCCCTGCTGGCCGGCGAGAGCGGTTCGCTCCCGGAGATCGCGGCCGGTGCCATCGGGGGCTCGACCGCCCTGGTGAGCCATCTGGTGAAGGCCGGGACGCGGATGGCGGTCAACACCTCCCCCGAGCCCTTCAGCAACATCGCGCTGAGCGCCGCCGAGGACCTGGGCGTCGCGGGGATCGTCACCTTCGCGATCTTCCATCCGTGGATCGCCGCCACCCTCGCCGGAACGCTCCTGGTCGTGGGGCTCGCGCTCGTGATCTTCCTGGCCTCCCGCATCCGCCGGTTCTGGCGCCGCAGGGCGCAGCGCCGCGCGGAGAAACGCGGGGTGCCGCAGCCCGTCGTCCCCCCTTCCGGCGCTCCCTGGGGCTGACGGCGGGAGTGCCGGCGGCGGCCGTTAAGGTCGCCGCATGGCACGAATTGCGGTGATCGGCGCCGGGATGGGCGCGATGGCGGCGGCGGCCCGGCTGGCCGTGGCAGGCCACCGGGTGACGGTGTACGAGCGGTCGCGGACGTACGGCGGCTCGCTCGGGCAGTACGCCGACGAGGGCTTCACGTTCGACACCGGCCCCGGACTCCTCCACCTCCCCGCGGTCTACCGCGACCTGTTCGTGAAGACCGGCAAGGAGCCGCTGGAGCGGTGCGTCACGCTGAGCCAGGTGGATCCGGCGAGCCGGCACCTCTTCGCGGACGGCACCTCCGTGTCCCTGCCGAACGCCTCGCGTGCCGGGACCGTCGCCGCCCTGGACGCCGCGCTCGGCGGTGGGGCGGGCGCGAAGTGGGGGGCGTTCCTCGACCGGGCCAGGGACGCCTGGGACCGCTCGCGGCGGCCGCTCCTGGAGGAGCCCCTGCGCCCCGACTGGCAGGTGCTGGGCCATGACCCGTATCCGGCCGAGGAGCGCCGGCGGCTGCTGCGCCCGGCGCGGCGGGCCGGGACGGTGGCGGAGGTCGGCGCCTGGGAGCTGGCGGACCCCCGGCTGGCGGCCCTCCTGGACGGATACGCCCTCGGGTACGGCCTGGACCCCTCGCGCGCCCCGGCGGGCGCGGCCCTCCTGCCTTACATGGAGGAGACGTTCGGCACCTGGTACGTGAGCGGCGGCCTGCGCGCGCTGGCCCGGGCGGTGTACGAGCGGTGCCTGGCCCGGAAGGTGGAGTTCGTCTTCGGTGCCGAGGTGGCCCGGGTCGTGGAGAAGGACGGCCGCGCGGCGGGCGTGGAGCTGGCGGACGGGACGGTCGCGGAGGCCGCCCACGTGGTACTCGGCGCCCGGCCGTGGCCCGGCCTGGTGCCGGGTCAGGAGCTGTGGGCCGACGGGGATGTGACGGCCCGTGCGGACGGGGCGGGGGCCAGCGGCCGGTTCGTGGTGATGCTGTCGCTGCGCGGCGGGCGGCCCGCGGACGCCGTGCACCGGACCGTGGTGCACCCGGCGGACGGTGCGGCCGAGCACGAGGCGGTGTTCGGGGGCCGGATCGCCGCGCACCCGACGGTGACCGTGCTGCGCCCCGACGATCCGTCGACCCGCCCCGACGCGGAGCACGAGGCGGTGACGCTGGTGGCGACGGTGGCCCCGCACGGCCCGGTGGACTGGACGGACGAGGCGCTGCGGGCCCGGTTCGAGGAGACGCTGACCGCGGCGGCGGGCGCGGCGGTGCCGGACCTTCGGGAGCGAGTGCTGCGGACGGAGGTGCGGACGCCCGCCGAGACCGCCGCGGACACGGGGGCCGAGGGCGGTGCCGTGCCGCCGCCGTCGCTGGGCGGTGCCGGGGGCGCGTACCTGCACGCCGCCAACCGGACCCGGCTGCCGGGCCTGTTGCTGGCCGGCGGCTGGTCGCATCCGGGCGGCGGACTGGCGCACGCGGGCATGTCCGGGGCGCTGGTCGCGGGGACCGTGGTGGAGGGGGACGGCTTCCGCGGCTCGCAGTGAGCCCGGGGGCGTCTCAGTAGCGGTACTGGTCGTTGTAGCCGGTGTCGTAGCCGTTCGGGTACGGGGCCGGCTGGGCGGCGGGCTGCTGCGGGTACTGCTCGCCCTCGCGCTGCTGCGGCACCCAGACGCCGCCCGGCGGGGTCTCCGAGCCGTAGCCGTCGCCCTGCGCGTACGGGTCGGCGTACTGCTGCTGGCCGCCGTAGCCGTCGTAGTTCCCGTAGCCGTCGTACGTGCCGTACTGCGGGGTGCTCGCGGTGGTGCCGATGTACGGGTCGGAGTAGGCGGCGTAGCTCTGCTGATCGGTGCCGTAGTCGTACTGCCCGGCTCCGGCGTAGGTGTCCTGGCCCTGGGGCTGGTGGGCCGGGTAGCCGTAGGGGTCGTACGCCTCGTGGCTCTGCGCGGCCTGGGGCTCCTGGGCCGGGCGGGGCGGCGTGGGGTCGGTGTAGATCCCGTACTGCCCGGTGTCCTCGGGCATCGGCTCGGTCGCGTAGACCGCGGCGGGGGCAGGGGCGGACGGCGGGGCGTCCGGGACGTCGGGGGCGCCGCCCTCGTACTCCACCTCCAGGTCCGAGACCTCCAGGGTGGGCTTGCGTGCGGCCCCACCGCGCCGGCGGCGGCTCTCGCCGGGCTTGCCCCCGATCGCCCAGCCGGTGGAGAAGCCCTTGCGGAACGAGAGCGTGACGTAGGTCTGGCCGGTGGCGAAGGCGACCGCGCCGAGGGCGATGACGGGCACGGACGGCATCAGGACGCCGATCACCACGCAGAGGAAGCCGGTGAAGGCGAGGAGGCGCCAGCGCAGCCGCGCCTTGTACTGCAACAGCACTTCGCCGAGCAGCCACAGCGCGACGACACCGAACGCGATGTAGAGGACCGTCCAGCCCATGCCCGCCCCCTTCTACGGCCACCGCCCCGGTTGGTGGCGGGTACGGCCGGTCACGACTGCTTGTGCAGTCCGAGATTCTCGTAGATCTCGAGCGTCGCAGTCGAGTTGTTCAGCGTGATGAAGTGCAGTCCGGGCACGCCCTCGGAGAGCAGCTTCGCGCTGAACCGCGTTGCGAAGTCGATGCCAATGGAGCGTACAGCGGCGGGGTCGTCCTTGGCGGCGAGGATGCGCTCTTTCAGGTCGTCGGGCAGCTGCGCGTCGCTGAGCTGGGAGAATCGCTCCAATTGCCGGACGTTGGTGACCGGCATGACCTCGGGGATGATCGGGGTTTCGCAACCCGCCGCGACCACCCGGTCACGCATCCGGAGATAGGCCTCCGGATCGAAGAACATCTGCGTGATCGCGTAGTCGGCGCCGGCCCGGCACTTGTCCACGAAGTGGCGGATGTCGGTGTCCCAGTCGTCGGAGCGCGGGTGTCGCTCGGGGAACGCCGCGACGCCCACGCAGAAGTCGCCGGCCTCCTTGATCAGCCGGACCAGGTCCGCCGCGTACTTCACGCCCTGCGGGTGCTCGACCCAGGGACCCATCGGGTCGCCCGGCGGGTCTCCGCGCACGGCGAGGATGTTCCGGATGCCGGCGTCCGCGTACTGGCCGACCATGTTGCGCAGTTCGGCGATCGAGTGGTCGACCGCGGTGAGGTGCGCGACCGGGGTGAGCGTGGACTCGGCGGCGATGTCCTGGGTGGCCTTCACCGTGCCGGCACGGGTGGAACCGCCGGCTCCGTACGTCACCGAGACGAAGCTCGGGGCTACGGCCTCCACCCGGCGCAGCGCGTTCCAGAGATTGCGCTCGCCCTTCTCGGTCTTGGGCGCCCAGAATTCGAACGAGTACGAGGTCGCGCCGGTCGCGAGCATCTCACGCACGGTGCGCGCGTGATCTGTCCTGGTGGAAGGTGTGCCAAGGGCCATACGGGCAGGTTAACCAGGGCGGGGCGGGCCCCCAACCGAACCGGAGTCATTTGCCGGAATTGACTGATTCTTGTCCATCCTTCGGACAGATCCGTCCCAGAACCGCCCCGGGCCGCCCCTCCGGCGACGGCCGTCCGCCGTCAGGCTCCGGCGCGCTCGCGGACCCGTCGCGCCAGCTCAGCGGCGGCGGCGCCCGGGTCGGACGCCTCGGTCAGGGCCCGTACGACGACGATCCGGCGGGCCCCGGCGTCCAGCACCTGGTCGAGGTTGTCCGCGTCGATGCCCCCGATGGCGAACCAGGGGCGGCCCGGGGCGAGCGAGGCGGCGTAGCGCACGAGGTCCAGGCCTGGCGCGTGGCGGCCGGGCTTGGTGGGGGTGGGCCAGCAGGGGCCGGTGCAGAAGTAGTCCACGCCGGGCTCGGCGACGGCGGCGTCGACCTCCGCCTCGGCGTGCGTGGAGCGGCCGATGACCGGCTCGGCGCCGATGATCGCGCGGGCCGCGGGTACCGGCAGGTCGCCCTGGCCCAGGTGCAGCACGTCGGCGCCGATGGCGTGGGCCACGTCCGCCCGGTCGTTGACGGCGAGGAGCTTGCCGTGCCGCTTGCAGGCGTCCGCGAGGACGGCGAGGCGGTCGAGCTCCTCGCCCGCCTCCATGCCCTTGTCGCGGAGCTGGACGATGTCCACCCCGCCGGCGAGGACCGCGTCGAGGAAGTCGGCCAGGTCGCCCTGGCGCCTGCGCGCGTCCGTGCACAGGTAGAGCCGGGCGTCGGACAGCTGCGCGCGAGGCGTGGACATGGTGCGGTTCCCCCCGGGGAGACGGTGATAGTGGATCGGTGGTGCGGCGCAGGGAAGCGGGCCGCCCGCTCGCGCGGTGCGGCCCGCTTCCCGGTCGGTCAGACGGCGAGCGCCTGGGCGCGGCGCTTCACCTCCGTGCCGCGGTTCTCACTCAGTGCCTGCGCGGGCGTGCCCGGCAGGGACGGGTCGGGGGTGAAGAGCCATTCGAGCATCTCCTCGTCGGAGTAGCCGTCGTCCTTCAGGAGCGTCAGGGTCCCGGAGAGGCCCTTGACCACCTTGTCGCCGTCGATGAAGGCGGCGGGCACCTGAAGCGTCCGGTTCTCCCCACGGCGTACGGCGATGAGCTGGCCCTCCTTGACCAGCTGCCGCACACGCGTCACCTCGACATCGAGCATTTCCGCGATGTCGGGCAGGTGGAGCCAGGCGGGGACGAGTGCATCGGTCTTTGCGTCAATCTCGGTCACGGGACAAGCCTGCCATCCCGGACTGACAGCCGAAACCCGGACTCGGCCCTTCAGGTCCACGCCGCTACGGCAGGGCCGCCGCCTTGAGCGCTACGGCGGGGTCGCCGGCCCGGTCCGCGTCGAGCCGGGCCCCCGCCTCGATGAGCCGGCGCCCCTGGGCCAGGTCGCGCGGGCGGCCCACCGCGAGCACCGCGACCAGGGCGTCGTCGCGCAGCCAGCACACCGACCAGGCGGGCTCGGCCGGGTCGCCGCGCCACAGCAGGGTGTCCGCGTCCGCGTGGTGCCCGGCGTACTGCACGAACCGGCCGAACTGCTCGGACCAGAAGTAGGGCACGGGGTCGTACGGCGGGATGTCGGCGCCCTCCGTCGCGATGTGGGCGGCGGCGGTCCTGGGCCCCTGGAGGGCGTTGTCCCAGTGGTGGACGACCAGGCGGGTGCCGTAGCGGGCCGAGGGGAAGGAGGCGCAGTCGCCGACCGCGTACACATCGGGGAGCGAGGTGCGCAGCGCGGCGTCGGCGGTCACCGAGCCCTCGGGCCCGAACGCGATGCCGGAACCGGCGAGCCAGCCGGTGGCGGGGCGGGCGCCGATACCGACGACGACCGCGCCCGCCGGGAGGGTGCGCCCGTCGGCGAGGACCACCGTGCCGGGCTCGACGCGGGCGACCCGGGCGCCGGTGAGGAGCCGGGCGCCGCTCTCCTCGTACCAGGCGGCCATGGGGGCGGCGACCTCGGCGGGCAGGGCGCCGGCCAGGGGGCGGTCCGCGGCCTCCACGACGGTGACCTCGCAGCCGGCGGCGCGGGCGGCGGTGGCGAACTCGGCGCCGATCCAGCCGGCGCCGACGACCACGACGGGGTGCCCGGCTTCGAGGACGGGGCGCAGCCGGGCCGCGTCGTCCAGGGTGCGCAGCAGATGGACGCCGGGGACTCCGGCGGAGCCGGGCAGGGCGACGGGTTCGGCGCCGGTGGCGAGGACCAGGACGTCGTAGGGGACCGGGCCCTCGGATGTGTCGAGTTCGTGGTCGCCCGCGCGGACCCCGGTGACCTCGCAGCCCAGGCGCAGGGCGATGTCCAGCCCCTCGAAGTCGATGTCGAAGGCGGACTCCTCGGCCTTGCCGAGCAGCACCGCCTTGGACAGCGGGGGCCGGTCGTAGGGCTGGTGGGGTTCGGCGCCGATCAGCGTGACGGGGCCGGTGAAGCCCTGTTCCCGCAGGGCGACGGCGGTCTGCACACCCGCCATGCCCGCGCCCGCGACGACGACCCGGCGTTCCGTCCGCTCTGCCCGCTGCTGCTCGCTCACCTGTCCACCTTACGTAGCTGACGAGCCATCAGGAAAGGGCGCCCCCTCCCCCGGCCCTCCCTACCCGGTCCGCGGGCCGGGGTTTAGGCTGGCCACCGTAAGACACGCGGGAGCCCGGACGCACCGGGCTGAGAGGGAGGCTGGACGGCCTCCGACCGTACGAACCTGATCCGGGTCATGCCGGCGAAGGGAGGGGCTGGACACCCATGCGCACCCATCCCACCGAAGGGTCCGACGTCCTCGTCATCGGGGGCGGCATCATCGGTCTGGTGACCGCCTGGCGGGCCGCCCGGCGCGGTCTGGCCGTCGCGCTCGCCGACCCGGAGCCGGGCGGCGGAGCGGCCCGGGTCGCGGCCGGAATGCTGGCCGCCGTCACCGAACTGCACTACGGCGAGGAGATGCTGCTCGGGCTCAACCTCGCCTCGGCCCGGCGCTATCCGTCGTTCACGGCCGAGCTGGAGGAGGCGAGCGGGCAGGACATCGGCTTCCGCGGCTGCGGCACCCTGGCCGTCGCGCTCGACGCGGACGACCGCGCCCATCTGCGCGAGCTCCACGACCTGCAACGCCGCTCGGGCCTGGAGTCGGAGTGGCTGACCGGGCGCGAGTGCCGCCGCCTGGAACCGATGCTCGCCCCGGGCGTGCGCGGCGGTCTCCGGGTGGACGGCGACCACCAGGTCGACCCGCGCCGCCTCGCCGCCGCGCTGCTCACCGCCTGCGAACGGGCCGGAGTGGTCTTCCACCGCCGCCGCGCCGACCGCCTCTCCGTGCGCGCGGACCGGGCCGTGGGCGCCGTGCTCGACGACGGCACGGAGGTGGCCGCCGGACAGGTCGTGCTCGCCGGAGGCAGCCTCAGCGGGCGGCTCGCCGGGGTCCCCGCCCATGTGCTGCCGCCGGTGCGCCCGGTCAAGGGTCAGGTGCTGCGCCTCACCGTGCCCCCGGCGTACGCCCCCTTCCTCTCGCGCACCGTGCGCGCGGTGGTCCGGGGCAGCCAGGTCTATCTCGTACCGCGCGAGAACGGTGAGCTGGTCATCGGCGCCACCACCGAGGAGATGGGCTGGGACACCACCGTCACCGCGGGCGGGGTCTACGAGCTGCTGCGCGACGCCCACGAGCTGGTGCCCGGCATCACCGAGCTGCCGCTCACCGAGACCCGCGCCGGTCTGCGCCCCGCCTCCCCCGACAACGCCCCGCTGCTCGGCCGCACCGCGCTGCCCGGCCTCCATCTCGCCACCGGCCACGGCCGCAACGGCGTGCTGCTCACCCCCGTCACCGGGGACGCCATGGCGTCGCTGCTGGCCGACGGCGAGCTGCCCGAGGCGGCCCGCCCCTTCTCCCCCGGCCGGTTCGCCCCGGTCCCCGCACCCCAGGAGCAGCCCGCATGACCGAGCCCACCCCGCTCACCGTGTCCGTGAACGGCGCCCCGGCCGCCGTCGCGCCGGGCACCACCCTGGACGTCCTCGTCGCGACGCTGACCGACGCGACGGCCGGGGTGGCCGCCGCGCTCAACGAGACCGTGGTGCCGCGCGGCCAGTGGCCCGCCGCGGCGCTCGCCGACGGCGACCGGGTCGAGGTCCTGACCGCGGTCCAGGGAGGCTGACGATGTCCGACGACCTGTTCACCCTCGGCGGCACCGACTTCACCTCCCGGCTGATCATGGGCACGGGCGGGGCGCCCAGCCTGGACGTGCTGGAGCGGTCGCTGATCGCGTCCGGCACCGAGCTGACCACCGTCGCGATGCGCCGCCTCGACCCGACCGTGCAGGGCTCGGTGCTCTCCGTGCTGCGGAAGCTGTCCATCCGGGTGCTGCCGAACACCGCCGGCTGCTACACCGCCGGGGAGGCCGTGCTCACCGCCCGGCTGGCCCGTGAGGCGCTGGGCACGGACTGGGTGAAGCTGGAGGTGGTGGCCGACGAGCGGACGCTGCTGCCCGACCCGGTCGAGCTGCTGGACGCCGCCGAGATCCTGGTGGACGACGGATTCACGGTGCTGCCGTACACCAACGACGATCCGGTCCTGGCGCGGAAGCTGGAGGACGTGGGGTGCGCGGCGGTCATGCCGCTCGGCTCCCCCATCGGCTCGGGCCTGGGCATCCGCAACCCGCACAACTTCCAGCTGATCACCGAGCGGGCCGGGGTGCCGGTGATCCTGGACGCCGGTGCCGGGACCGCGTCGGACGCGGCGCTCGCGATGGAGCTGGGCTGCTCGGCTGTGATGCTCGCCTCGGCGGTGACCCGGGCCCAGGAGCCGGAGCTGATGGCCGCCGCGATGCGCCACGCGGTGGAGGGCGGGCGGCTCGCCCACCGGGCCGGGCGCATCCCGCGCCGCCACTTCGCGGAGGCGTCCTCGCCGGTGGCCGGACGGGCGGTACTCGATCCGGAGCGGCCGGCTTTCTGACACGCGCCTGTCACGGCTCGGCTTCAGTCCTGCCCCGGGTTCGCTCCACCGCGGCGGGCCTGTCCGCGGCGGCTCGTAGACTCGCATGGTGGATACGACCCTCCAGGACCCCCTCGTCGGGCAGCTGCTCGACGGCCGCTACCGCGTCGATGCCCGCATCGCCGTGGGCGGCATGGCCACGGTCTACCAGGCCATGGACATGCGGCTCGACCGGGTGCTCGCCCTCAAGGTGATGCATCCGGCGCTGGCGACCGACGCCTCGTTCGTCGAGCGCTTCATCCGCGAGGCCAAGTCGGTGGCGCATCTCGCCCACCCCAACGTGGTCGGGGTCTTCGACCAGGGCGCCCAGGGTCAGTACGTCTACCTGGCGATGGAGTACGTCGCCGGGTGCACGCTGCGCGACGTGCTGAGCGAGCGCGGCGCGCTCCGGCCCCGGGCCGCGCTGGACATCCTGGAATCGGTCCTCGCCGCCCTCGGCGCGGCGCACCGGGCGGGCTTCGTGCACCGCGACATGAAGCCGGAGAACGTGCTGATCGGGGACGACGGCCGGGTCAAGGTCGCCGACTTCGGCCTGGTCCGGGCCGTGGACACGGTCACGAACACCACCGGGACGATCCTCGGCACCGTCTCGTACCTGGCCCCGGAGCAGATCGAGCACGGCACGGCGGACACCCGCGCCGATGTGTACGCCTGCGGGGTCGTGCTGTACGAGATGCTGACCGGCGCCAAGCCGCGTGACGGGGAGTCCCCCGCCCAGGTCATCTACCAGCATCTGCACGAGGACGTGCCGCCCCCGTCCGCCGTCGTCCCCGGTCTCGCGCCCGAGCTGGACGCGCTGGTGGCGAGCGCCACCGCCCGGGACCCGGAGGCCCGCCCGTTCGACGCGGTGGCACTGCTCGCCGGGGCCCGCCGGACGCGCGCCGCCCTCACGGACGCGCAGCTCGACGCCGTACCGCCGCAGGCCCTGCCGGAGCCCGGCCCGGAGGGCTCCGACGCGCGGACGACGGTGATCCCCCGGGTCCTGCCCCAGGACCTCGGCACCGCCCACCACACCAGCCGGCTGGAGATGCCTCCGCCCCCGCCTCCGCAGCGGCCGCGCCGGACCGGGCCGCTCGGCGGCGCCCGGCGCGGGCTGATCGCGGCGGTCCTGGCGGTCCTCGTCGTCCTGGGCGTCGGCGGCGGCGTCTGGTACATCAACTCCGGGCAGTTCACGAAGGTCCCCTCGCTGCTGGGCCAGACCGAGAAGACGGCCAAGGAGCGGCTCTCCGGCGCCGGTCTGGAGCTGAAGGGCGTGGAGCGGGCCTTCAGCGACACCGTGGACCGGGGCAAGGTGATCCGCAGCAACCCCAAGTCCGGCGCCCGGATCAGGGGCAACGGCTCGGTCTCGCTCGTCGTCTCGCGCGGCCCCGAGATCGTCCAGGTGCCCGACGTCACGGGCGACCGGCTCGCCGACGCCAGGCAGCGGCTGACGAAGGCGGGCCTGCTCCCGGGCATGGTCACCAAGGAGTTCAGCGAAGACGTGGCGGCCGGCGAGGTGGTGCGTACGGACCCCGAGGCGGGCACCGACCGCCACCCGGACTCGGCGGTCGCGATCGTCGTCTCCCAGGGCAGCCCCGTCGACGTCCCCGATGTCACCGGGCTCTCCGTCGACGACGCCACCGACACGCTGGCCGACGAGGGCCTGAAGGTGAAGGTGAAGCCCGGCCGGGTGCACTCGCCGGAGGACGAGGGCGACATCGCCGTCCAGTCACCGGAGGAGGGCGCCGAGGCGGCCGATGGCGACACCGTGACGCTGACGGTCTCCTCCGGTCCGCGCATGGTCGGCGTGCCGGACGTGGTCGGCAAGAACGTGGACGACGCCCGCGACGAGCTGGAGGCGGCGGGCTTCGAGGTCAAGGTCGACCGCGGCTTCCTCTCCTTCAGCGACAAGGTCTCCGGCCAGTCCGTGGACGGCGGCGACCGGGCCCCCGAGGGCAGCACCATCACCATCAAGACCAAGGGACTGTAGAGATCCGTATGCGCAACCCAGTCGGCGGCCATGTGCCGGTGGCCGGCGGCCTCGCCAAGGTCGGCCTCCCCTACGCCCGCGAGATGGGCGCCGAGGCCGTCCAGGTCTTCGTCGCCAACGCGCGCGGCTGGGCCACCCCGGCCGGGAATCCGGCGCAGGACGCCCTGTTCCGCGAGCAGTGCGCCGCCGAGTCCGTACCGGCGTACGTGCACGCCCCGTATCTGATCAACTTCGGCTCGCACACCCCGGCGACGGTGGAGCGGTCCGTGGAGTCGCTGCGCCACTCGCTGCGCCGGGCCCGTGAGATCGGGGCGCTGGGCGTCGTGGTGCACACGGGGTCGGCGACCGGCGGGCGGCCCCGCGAGGAGGCGCTGGCCCAGGTGCGGACGCACATGCGGCCGCTGCTGGACGAGCTGACGCACGACGACGACCCGTTCCTGCTGCTGGAGTCCACCGCCGGGCAGGGTTCCTCGCTCTGCTCGCGGACCTGGGACTTCGGCCCGTACTTCGAGGCGCTGGACGCCCACCCGAAGCTCGGGGTCTGCCTGGACACCTGCCACATCTTCGCGGCCGGGCACGACCTGGCCGGGCCCGGCGGGATGAAGGAGACGCTGGACCTGCTGGTGGAGACGGTCGGCGAGGGCCGGCTGAAGCTCATCCACGCCAATGACTCCAAGGACGTCTCCGGCGCCCACAAGGACCGGCACGAGAACATCGGCTCGGGCCACATCGGCGAGGAGCCGTTCCGCGAGCTGTTCACGCACCCGGCCACCGAGGGCGTGCCGCTGGTCATCGAGACACCGGGCGGCAAGGAGGGCCACGCGGCGGACGTGGCCCGGCTCCAGGCGCTGCGCGACGGCGGCTGAGGCGGCCGGTTCGGCGCCCGGTTCAGAGTTCGGGGCCGTCCCCGGGCTCCTCCTGGTAGGAGTAACGCTGCTCCTGCCAGGGGTCGCCGATGTTGTGGTAGCCGCGCTCCTCCCAGAAGCCGCGGCGGTCGGCGGTCATGTACTCGATGCCCCGGACCCACTTGGGGCCCTTCCACGCGTACAGATGGGGGACGACGAGCCGGAGCGGGAAGCCGTGTTCGGCGGTGAGCAGTTCGCCGCCCTTGTGGGTGGCGAACAGGGTCCGGTCGGTGAGGAAGTCGTCCAGCCGGAGGTTGGAGCTGAAGCCGTATTCGGCCCAGACCATCACATGCGTGACCTGAGGCGCGGGCGGCGCGAGGGCGACCACGTCGCGCGCGAGCACACCGCCCCACTCGGCACCCAGCATGCTGAATTTCGTGACGCAGTGAAGATCGGCGACGACCGAGGAGAACGGGAGCGCCGAGAATTCCTCGTGGTTCCAGCAGTGCTTCTCACCGTCGGCGGTCGCACCGAAGACGCGGAATTCCCAGCGTTCCGGTTTGAACTTGGGGACGGGCCCGTAGTGGGTCACCGGCCACCCACGCTGCAGCCGCTGGCCCGGCGGAAGCTCGGACTGCTCTGACGCGCGGTGTTCCCGGCTTTCCGGCTGACCCATGACTCCATGGTGACAGACAGGCGGGGGTGGTCGTGACCAGGACAGAGGCAATTCGGGCAACTCGTACTAAGCATGTACTTACTGGACGGCCGGCGGGTCCGGTGCGAGGATGCCGCCCACGTGCCCAGTTCACCGGTTGGAAGGAGCCTCTGCGATGCAGGGCGACCCCGAGGTCATCGAGTTCCTGAATGAACAGCTGACCGCCGAATTGACTGCCATCAACCAGTACTTCCTGCACGCGAAGATGCAGGACAACTTCGGCTGGACGAAGCTGGCGAAATACACGCGTGCCGAATCCTTTGACGAGATGAAGCACGCGGAGATCCTGACCGACCGCATTCTCTTCCTCGACGGTCTGCCGAACTACCAGCGGCTGTTCCACGTACGGGTCGGCCAGACGGTCACCGAGATGTTCCAGGCCGACCGGCAGGTCGAGGTCGAGGCGATCGACCGCCTCAAGCGCGGGATCGAGCTGATGCGCAACAAGGGCGACATCACCTCGGCGAACATCTTCGAGTCGATCCTCGAGGACGAGGAGCACCACATCGACTACCTCGACACCCAGCTCGACCTGGTCGAGAAGCTGGGCGAGCCGCTGTACATCGCACAGCTCATCGAGCAGCCGGAGAGCTGACCGCGCTCAGGCGGCTTCGGGGAGCCCTTCCACCGGAGCGGTGGCGGTGACGGGCTTCTGCTTCCGCTCCAGGAGCTCGCGGCGCGGGCAGGCGCCCCGGCCGAGCATCGCCTGGATGGTGCGGACGCAGCCGCCGCAGTCCGTACCGGCCTTCGAGGCGGAGGCGATCTGGCGGGGCGTGCAGGCCCCGGCCGCCGCATGATCCTTGACCTGCTGCTCCGTAACGCCGAAGCACGAGCAGACGTACATGCGGTTCACCTCCCGGGCGGGGACGGGTCGTGGGCGCCGCCCCGATGATCGGTGAGGCTAACCTAACCTTACCCGTCGCGCGCGGGCGGTGAAAGCCCCGGAACGCCCTGTGGGGCACGGATCACATCGATCCGTGCCCCACAGTCGTACGGTGCCGCCTGCCGCGGCCCTTACTGGTCGCGGTACATCTCGGCGACGAGGAAGGCCAGGTCGAGCGACTGGCTGCGGTTGAGCCGGGGGTCGCAGGCCGTCTCGTAGCGCTGGTGGAGGTCGTCCACGAAGATCTCGTGGCCGCCGCCGACGCACTCGGTGACGTCGTCGCCGGTCAGCTCGACGTGGATGCCGCCGGGGTGCGTGCCGAGGCCCTTGTGCACCTCGAAGAAGCCCTTGACCTCGTCCAGGACGTCGTCGAAGCGGCGCGTCTTGTGGCCGGAGGCCGCCTCGAAGGTGTTGCCGTGCATCGGGTCGGTCACCCAGGCGACGGTGGCACCGGAGGCGGTGACCTTCTCGACCAGCTCGGGCAGCTTGTCGCGGACCTTGTCGGCGCCCATCCGGACGATGAAGGTCAGCCGGCCGGGCTCGCGCTCCGGGTCGAGGCGCTCGACGTAGCCCAGGGCCTCGTCCACGGTGGTCGTCGGGCCGAGCTTGATCCCGATCGGGTTGCGGACCCGGGCGGCGAACTCGATGTGCGCCCCGTCCATCTGGCGGGTGCGCTCACCGATCCACACCATGTGGCCCGAGGTGTCGTACAGGTGGCCGGTGCGCGAGTCGGTGCGGGTCAGCGCCGTCTCGTAGTCCAGCAGCAGGGCCTCGTGCGAGGCGTAGAACTCGACGGCCTTGAACTCGGCGGGGTCGGTGCCGCACGCCTTCATGAAGTTCAGCGCGTTGTCGATCTCGCGGGCCAGGGCCTCGTAGCGCTGGCCGGACGGGGACGACTTCACGAAGTCCTGGTTCCACGCGTGCACCTGGCGCAGGTCGGCGTAACCGCCGGTGGTGAAGGCGCGCACGAGGTTCAGCGTGGAGGCGGACGCGTGGTACATCCGCTTCAGGCGCTCGGGGTCGGGGACGCGGTCGGCCTCGGTGAAGGCGAAGCCGTTGACGGAGTCGCCGCGGTAGGTCGGCAGGGTCACGCCGTCGCGGGTCTCGGTCGGCTTGGAGCGCGGCTTGGAGTACTGGCCGGCGATCCGGCCGACCTTGACGACGGGCACGGAGGCCGCGTAGGTGAGGACGGCGCTCATCTGGAGCAGCGTCTTGAGCTTCGCCCGGATGTGCTCGGCCGACACGGCGTCGAAGGCCTCGGCGCAGTCGCCGCCCTGCAACAGGAACGCCTCGCCCTTGGCGACGGCTCCCATACGGGCACGCAGCTGGTCGCACTCGCCCGCGAAGACGAGCGGCGGATACGACGCGAGGTCCGCGAGTACATCGCGCAGGGCCTCGGAGTCGGGGTACTCGGGCTGCTGCGCCGCGGGAAGGTCTCGCCAGGTGTTGCCACCGGCGACGGAGGTATTGGCGTTCACGGTCACGGCGTCCACATTACGGGGTCGCGCACGCTGTCATTCCCGGTTGCCCAGTCACTGAGACGGACGTCTCGCCACGGCCGGTGCGGGAGCGGTTCCGGCGGTTTGCTAACCTCGCGACTTTCAGCGTTGCACAACGTTGGACAAGTGGATATCGAGGGTGGGGACTTGAAGCGGAATCACCGTAGGGACCTCAGGAAGAGACGGCTTCTGATCGGGGCCGGCGCCGCCGTGGTCGCGACCGCGACGATCGGCACGCTGGCCATGGCCTCGCAGGACCCGGACACGGGGAACACCAAGCCTGCCTCGCCGTCCGCCGTGCTCCAGGCCCAGTTCGAGGACGCGGCCCGTGAGTTCGACGTGCCCCAGAGCGTGCTGATGGCGGTCTCGTACCGGCAGACGCGCTGGGAGAGCCATGACGGGGAGCCGAGCACGAGCGGCGGGTACAACGTCATGGGGCTGACCAGTGTGTCGCCCGGTGACGTGGAGCAGCCGGACGACAAGGAACGTCTGGCGCACATGAACATGTCCGGCCGTCCGGAGATCGAGAAGACCTTCGACGCCGCGAAGGCGCTGCGCGATCTGCCGAAGAAGACGGTCGACACTTCCGACCCCCGCCTGCACACGCTGGACAAGGCGGCCGGCCTGATCGACACGGACACGGATTCGGTACGCGACGACACCGAGGACAGCATCCGCGCGGGCGCGGCCCTCCTCGCCGAGTACCAGCGCGACGCCAAGGGCTCCCTGTCGGACGACGCCTCGCAGTGGTATCCGGCGGTGGCGCGGTTCAGCCAGTCCCCGGACAAGAAGGGGGCCGACCTCTTCGCGAAGCGCGTCTTCGACTCGATCCGTACGGGCGAGCGCGCGGTCACCCAGGACGGCCAGCAGGTCTCGCTGCCCGCCGACCCGTCGGTCCAGCCGGTCAAGCCGGCGAACGTGCCGCTGGCCGCGTCCTTCGCGAGCACCTCCTCGACCCCCACCCCGGAGTGCCCCTCCGGTCTGAACTGCAACTTCGTTCAGGCCAAGACGTCGAGCACGGGCCAGCGCGGCTACACGCCCGCCGCGCGCCCCGACAAGGGCGTCGACATCCGGCAGATCGTGATCCACGACACCGAGGGCGACTACGCGAGCTCGCTCGCCACGCTCACCAGCCCGAGCTCGGCCGCCAGCGCGAACTACCTGATCCGCGCGTCGGACGGCCTGGTCACGCAGATGGTCGAGAACAAGGACCTGGCGTGGCACGCGGGCAACTGGACCCTGAACATGCACTCCATCGGCGTGGAGCACGAGGGCTACGCGATCAAGGAGGGCAAGTGGTACCAGGAGCCGCAGTACGAGTCCTCCGCCGCCCTGGTGAAGTTCCTGGCGGACAAGTACGGCGTCCCGATCGACCGTGAGCACATCATCGGCCACGACGCGGTGCCCGTTGCTCTGAACGACAAGTTCGCGGAGGCCCACTGGGACCCGGGCCCGTTCTGGGACTGGAACCACTTCATGGGCCTGATGGGGGCTCCGACGGGCGCGAGCGGCGCAGGCGGCCCGGTCGAGGCGGGGCAGCTGGTGCGTGTGGTGCCGCCGTTCACCACGGCCAACCAGCCGAAGCTGACGGCGAGTTCCAAGGCGGTCACCAAGCAGCCGGCGAACTTCGGCTACCTGTACACCTCGGCGTCCACCAGCGCGACCACGCTCAGCGACCCGTACTTCTCGGCGCTGTGGAGCGAGGGCTCCAACTGGTCGAACAAGGTCCGCGCCGGCGACACCTATGTCGTCGCCGAGACCAAGGGCGACTGGACGGCGATCTGGTACGGCGGCAAGAAGGCGTGGTTCCAGAACCCGGGCGGCCAGTACACCGTGCCGCTCGCGGCGGCCCCGCGCGTGGTGAAGGCGAAGGCCGGGGTGACGGTCCGGATCTACGGGCGTGCCTACCCGGAGACCGCCGCCTACGAGGCCGCGGGCCTGGAGGCTCCGACCGACAACCCGGACTACCTGACGAAGTACACGCTGCCCGCGGGCCAGGGGTACGCGCTGAACGGCGCAGAGGTGAAGGGCGACGACTGGTTCGGCTCGGCCCAGACGGACGTCATCGGTTCCACCTCGTACCTGCCGATCCGCTACAACCACCGCCAGGCGTGGGTGAAGGCGAGCGACGTCCAGACCTCCACGAGCGTCGCGCCGGTCTCCGCGACCGACCGCTACAACATGATCGGCCGCGACAGCGCCGGCCGGATCTGGCAGTACCAGGGCACCGGCAGCGCCTCCTCCCCGTACTACCGCCGCTACCAGGCGGGCTACGACTGGGGCAGCTACACGGCGCTGACCGCGATGACCGCGCTGCGCGCCGACGGTACGGGCGACTTCGTGGCCCGCGACAAGGACGGTGTCCTCTGGTACTACCGGGGCAGCGGCAACCCGGACAAGCCGTACATGGCCCGGCTCAAGGTCGGCAGCGGCTGGAACCAGTACAGCAGCCTCAACGGCATGCGCGACCTCGACGGTGACGGCAAGGCCGACATGATCGCGCGCAACGCCGCCGGGGACATCTACTTCTACAAGGGCACGGGCACCCCGGAGAAGCCCTTCGCCCCCAAGGCGAAGATCGGGTACGGCTGGCAGATCTACGACCAGATCGTCTCCACCGGCGACCTCAACGGCGACGGCAAGGCGGACTTCGTGGCCCGGGACAAGTCCGGGGTGCTGTGGATCTACACGGGCACCGGCTCGGCCACCAAGCCGTACGACGCGCGGGTCAAGATCGGTTCGGGCTGGGGCAAGTACAAGCTGCTGCTCGGCCCGAGCGACCTGGACCGTGACGGCCGGGGCGACCTGGTCGGCGTGGACTCGGCCGGGGACTTCTGGTTCTACCACTCCACCGGCAAGGTGACGGCCCCGTTCGCGACGAAGTCGCAGGTCGGGGACGGCTGGCAGATCTACGACACCCTGTTCTAGCCGACCGGACGTCTCGTGCGCGCGGGGCCCTTTCCCACCCGGCCGGGTGGGAAAGGGCCCCGCCGCCGTCCGGCGTGGGCTAGGGTACGGGGCATGTTCGCGCACTCGACCCGTAACTGGTGGTGGACCGCTCATCCGGCGGCCCGCTGATCGCGCGTACACACTGACGCAGAGGCCGCCCGAGGGGCGGCCTTTTCCGTGTCCACGGGCCGTTCCTCCCAGCTGATTCCCTGGAAGGAACCGACCCATGAGCTTCGACCGACTCCTGCGCGACGACTGCCCGCCGTTCGCCCTGCTGCGCCGCCGCACCCCCGGCCACGACCACGACACCGTCGAGGTGCTGGTCGGCCGGGTGCACGAGGCGGACCGGCTCGCCGACGTCCCCGTCGGTGACCTGCCGTCCCTGGCGCTCGTGCCGTTCCGGCAGATCGCGGAGCGCGGTTTCGACGTACGCGACGACGGCACCCCGCTGTCGGTCCTGGTCGCGGACGAGACGTACACGATGCCCCTGGACGAGGCGCTGGACGCGCTCCCCCGTCACGAAGTCCGCGTGGAGGACGGGGAGTTCGATGTCAGCGACGAGGAGTACGCCGGGACCGTGCGGCGGGTGATCGAGGACGAGATCGGCCGGGGCGAGGGCGCGAACTTCGTGATCCGGCGGACGTTCCGGGGCCGGATCGACGGCTTCGGCCGGGCGGACGCGCTGGCCCTGTTCCGGCGGCTGCTGGCGGGCGAGCGGGGTGCGTACTGGACGTTTGTCGTGCACACCGGCGACCGTGTGCTCGTCGGTGCCAGCCCCGAGGTGCATGTGCGGATGTCCGGCGGGACCGTCGTGATGAACCCGATCAGCGGCACCTACCGCTATCCCGCCGAGGGGCCCACCCCCGAGAGCCTGCTCGCCTTCCTCGGCGACCGCAAGGAGACCGAGGAGCTCTCCATGGTGGTCGACGAGGAGCTGAAGATGATGTGCACCGTCGGCGACATGGGCGGGGTGGTGATCGGCCCGCGCCTCAAGGAGATGGCCCATCTCGCGCACACCGAGTACGAGTTGCGCGGACGCTCCTCGCTGGACGTACGGGAGGTGCTGAAGGAGACCATGTTCGCGGCGACCGTGACCGGCTCCCCCGTGCAGAACGCCTGCCGCGTCATCGAGCGGTACGAGGACGGCGGGCGCGGCTACTACGCGGGCGCGCTGGCCCTGCTGCGCCGGGAGCCCGACGGCACCCAGACCCTGGACTCGCCGATCCTCATCCGGACCGCCGACATCGACGCGGACGGCACGCTGCGGGTGCCGGTCGGGGCCACCCTGGTCCGCCACTCCGATCCGGAGAGCGAGGTCGCCGAGACCCACGCCAAGGCGGCCGGCGTCCTCGCCGCCCTCGGCGTCCGCCCGGCCCGCCCGGAGGCCGAGCGGGAGCGGCCCCGGCTGGCCGACGACCCCCGGGTGCGGGAGGCGCTGGACGCCCGGCGCAACGGCCTCGCCCCGTTCTGGCTGCGGATGCAGGAGCGCGCCGCCGACCGCACCGGCCACGCCCTGGTGGTGGACGGCGAGGACACGTTCACCGCGATGCTCGGGCACCTGCTGCGCGCCTCGGGGCTCGACGTCACCGTGCGCCGCTACGACGAGCCGGGGCTGCGGGACGCGGTGCGGGCGCACGAGGGGCCCGTGGTCCTCGGCCCCGGCCCGGGGAATCCGGCGGACGCGGCCGACCCGAAGATGCGGCTGCTGCGCGCGATGGCCGCCGAGCTGGTCCGGGACCACCGGCACGGGCTGCTCGGGGTGTGCCTGGGCCATGAGCTGATCGCGGCCGAACTGGGCCTGGAGATCGTCCGCAAGGCGGTGCCGTACCAGGGGGCGCAGACCCGTATCGACCTGTTCGGGCGGCCCGAGACGGTCGGCTTCTACAACAGCTTCACCGCGCGCTGCGACGACTCCGGGGCGGCGGAGCTGGCGGCGCACGGCATCGAGGCGAGCCGGGACGAGGTGTCCGGGGAGCTGCACGCGCTGCGCGGGGCCGGGTTCGCCTCGGTGCAGTTCCACCCGGAGTCGGTGCTGACGCTGCGCGGGGCGGCGATCGTGTCCGAGCTGCTAGCGGGGCTGCCGGTGCGCGGCTGAGGCGGTTCCCCGGGCCCCGGGGTCTCAGGTCCCGGGGCGGGCCGGGACCAGGACGTTGTCGCTGTGGCGGCCGGCCAGGTAGTCGCCGACGTTCTCGACGGTGGCGTCGATGATCTGGCCGACCGCGTCCTCGGTGTAGTACGCCTGGTGCGAGGTGACGATGACGTTCGGGAAGGTCACGAGCCGGGCCAGGGTGTCGTCGTCCACGCCCTCCAGGGACTTGTCCAGGAAGAACAGCCCGGCCTCCGCCTCGTACACATCCAGTCCGACGCCGAGGAAGCGGCCCACGCGCAGCTCGCCGACCAGGGCCGAGGTGTCGATGAGGCCGCCCCGGCTGGAGTTGACGAGGATCGCGTCGTCCTTCATCAGGGCGAGGGCGTCCTTGTCGATGAGGTGGTGCGTCGACGGGAGCAGCGGCACGTGCAGGCTGACCAGGTCGGACTCGGCGAGCAGCCGCTCCTTGTCGACGTACCGCATGCCCAGCTCGACGCAGGCCGGGTTCTCGGCGACGTCCCAGCCGAGCAGCTTCATGCCGAAGCCGTGGGCGATCCGGGTGAACGCCTCGCCGATCTTGCCGGTGCCGATGACGCCCACCGTGCGGCCGTGCATGTCGCGGCCGAGGAGCCCGTCGAGCCGGAAGTCGAAGTCGCGGGTGCGGCTCGCGGCCCGGATCACCCGGCGGTTGACCGCCATGGCGAGCGTCCAGGCGAACTCCGCGACCGAGTACGGCGAGTAGTACGAGACCCGGGCGACGCGCAGGGCCAGGCGCTCGGCGACGTCCAGGTCGATGTTGTTGAAGCCGGTGGAGCGCTGGGCGATCATCTGGGTGCCGCCGGCGGCGAGGGTCTGCAGGACCGCGCTGCCCAGGTCGGCGTTGACGCTGGTGGAGATGACCTCGTAGCCCGCCGCGATGGGGGCGGTGTCCCGGTTCAGGAAGACGTCCAGGCAGCGGACTTCGTGCTTCCCGGCGAACGCCTTCTCGATCAGCGGCTTCTCGTCGGACTGCACTCCGAAGGCCAGGATCTCCACGACGTCTCCCCTGTCTGCGTGCTGCGCGCGGCCGGTCATCGCGAATATACGGCGGGGCGCCCGGCCGCGCCGCTCAGGCTTTACGCGTCGTCGAGCCCGCGCTCTATGGCGTACCGCACCAGCTCGACGCGGTTGTGCAGCTGGAGCTTGCCCAGGGTGTTCTGGACGTGGTTCTGCACGGTCCGGTGCGAGATGACGAGCCGTTCCGCGATCTGCTTGTACGAGAGCCCCTTGGCCACGAGCCGCAGCACCTCGGTCTCCCGGTCGGTCAGCTCCGGGGCCTTGGGCTCGTCGGACGCGGCCGGGGCGGGCTCCGAGGCCAGCCGTCGGTACTCGCCGAGGACCAGACCGGCCAGCCCCGGGGTGAAGACCGCGTCGCCCGCGGCGGTGCGGCGGACGGCCTCGGTCAGCTCCTGGGTGCTCGCCGACTTCATCAGGTAGCCGGTGGCACCGGACTTGACCGCCTCCAGGACGTCGGCGTGCTCGCCGCTGGCAGAGAGCACGAGGACCCGCAGCCCGGGCTGGCTGCCGACGAGCTCCTTGCAGACCTGCACCCCGGGCAGGCCGGGCAGATTGAGGTCGAGGACGAGGACGTCCGGGGTGACGGCCCCGGCCCGGCGGACGGCCTGGGGCCCGTCGCCCGCGGTGGCCACCACGTCGAAGCCGGCCTCGGCTAGGTCGCGGGCCACGGCGTCGCGCCACATCGGGTGGTCGTCCACCACCATCACCCTGATCGCCGGCTGCCCGGTGGCCTCTTCGTGTGTCGCGCTCATCGGACCGACCCCGCCTTCCCCCGTGAAACCTTAGGAACCTTCAATTCGACCTCGGTGCCCTGTCCGGGGACCGAGATCAGCTCTGCCGTACCGCCCAGATCGCGCAGCCGGCCGCGGATCGACAGGGCGACCCCGAGCCGCCCCTCCCCCTCGGCCTGCGCGAGCCGTCCCTCGGGGATGCCGGGCCCGTCGTCCCGGACCGTGACGATGACCTCGTCCGGCCAGTCCTCCAGCAGGATCCACGCCTGGGCGCCCTCGCCCGCGTGCACCCGGACATTGTCCAGGGCGGCGCCGACCGCGGCCGCCAGCTCCGCCGCCGCGGCGGACGGCAGCATGACCGGGGCGCCGGGCTCCGCGAAGCTGGTGCGGGATCCGGCGTGCGGGGCGAGCAGTGCGCGCAGGTCGGTCTCGCCGCCGTCCCCGGCGCCCGCTTCGTCGTCGTCCGTCTCGACGGTCCGGACGACGGCGCCCTCGGAGGCGTCCTCGGAGAGCCGGGTGGGCGGCACGAGGCCGCTGGAGACCAGGGTGCGCAGGGCGACCTCCTGCTCCCCGGCCATCCGGCCGAGCTCCGCCGCCTCGCCGCCGAGCGCGGCACCACGCCGCTGGACCATCGCGAGGACCTGGAGCACGCCGTCGTGGATGTCCCGGGCGAGGCGTTCGCGTTCGCGGGTGGCGGCCTCGATCTCCAGGGCGCGGGCGAGGGTGCGCTCACTGGCCCGGGCGACCTCCACCACGTAACCGATGGCGATGGAGGCGACCCAGACCAGCATCACGTTGTGCAGGGTGTCGCGGCTGGGCTCGCCGCGCTCGATGAGGTTGGCGACGGCGACCAGGCTGGAGGCGAAGCCCGCCCAGCGCCAGCCGCCCTTGATCGCGAAGGCCAGCACGGAGCCCGCGGTCCAGATGGACGGCAGGGTCGGCCCGTCGACGTGCTGCGCCTGGAAGTCGGCGAGCGGGGTGACCACGATCCCGATGAGGGCGATGGCCAGGTCCGCGCCCAGGAAGCGCTTGGTGCAGGCGGCGGCGCTGCCCGTCTTCGGCAGGGTGGCGAGCGTCCAGACGCCCATCAGCGACAGGAAGGTGATCGCTATCCAGGGCCGCTCGTAGTCGTGCCGGGCGAAGGCGGCGAGCAGGATCGCGTAGACCATCGTCAGCACGCGGTACGCCGTCAGTGCGCGCCACAGCGGCTGCTCCACCGACATCCGGACCACGCGTACGCGTTTGACCATGCTGTTCTCCCCCGTCCCCCTGACGGACCGCGGCGCCGCTCAGGCGCTGTCGCCGTCGCCGTCCGTCTTCTTCGCGGCCTCGGACCGGCGCTTGGCCTCGTCGGCGATCTGCCGCTTGGCGGCGGTCGCGTAGATGTCGACGTACTCCTGGCCCGAGAGCTTCATGATCTCGTACATCACCTCGTCGGTGACCGAGCGCAGGATGAAGCGGTCGCCGTCCATGCCGTGGTAACGGCTGAAGTCGAGCGGCTTGCCGATCCGGATGCCGGGCCGCATCAGCTTGGGGATCACCTGGCCGGGCGGCTGGATCTTCTCCGTGTCGATCATCGCGACGGGGATGACCGGCGCCCCGGTGGCCAGCGCGACACGGGCGAGACCGCCGGGCTTGCCCCGGTAGAGGCGGCCGTCGGGCGACCGGGTGCCCTCGGGGTAGATGCCGAAGAGGCCGCCGCTCTCGACCACCTGGATGCCCGCCCGGATCGCCGCCTCACCGGCGCCGCGCGCGCCGGAGCGGTCGACGGGGAGCTGGCCGACGCCCTTGAAGAACGCGGCGGTGAGCTTGCCCTTCACCCCGGGCGCGGTGAAGTACTCGGCCTTCGCGATGAAGGTCACCTTCCGGTCCAGGACGGCCGGCAGGAAGAAGGAGTCGGAGAACGACAGGTGGTTGCTGGCGAGGATCGCGGGCCCGCGCGCGGGGATGTTCTCCAGGCCCTCCACCCACGGCCTGAAGGCGAGCTTCAGCGACCCGCCGATGGAGAACTTCATAGCGCCGTAGATCAACTCGGATGCCTCCTGTGTGCTGTCCGACAGACCTTAACCCGCCGTGTCCCCCTTCCTCCCGCCCGGCGCGGAAGGGCATACGCGGCCCGGGCCGTGACGGCCCTGGTCGGTGTCGGCCCGGTCGCGTACGGTGAAGTAATCCTCGCGTATCCCGTACATCCTTCCGAACCCCCCTTCCGAACCCCCCTTCCGCTCCCCGCTCGCTCCCCCGCGAGCCTCATGAATTGGAGACCCCGGTGCCGGTCCTTCCCGGAGCCGAGCCGTTCCGCCACGAGGGCGGAGAGGTCGGCGTCCTCCTCTGTCACGGATTCACCGGTTCCCCGCAGTCGCTGCGCCCCTGGGCCGACTATCTGGCCGAGCGGGACTTCACGGTCTCGCTGCCGCTGCTCCCCGGGCACGGCACGCGCTGGCAGGACATGCAGGTGACCGGCTGGCAGGACTGGTACGCGGAGGTCGACCGGGAGCTCCGCGGGCTGCTGGAGCGCTGCGAGCGGGTGTTCGTCTTCGGGCTCTCGATGGGCGGTGCGCTGGCGCTGCGGCTGGCCGCGAAGCACGGGGACGCGGTCAGCGGTCTGGTGCTCGTCAATCCGGCCAACAAGGTGCACGGCCTCGCGGCGCACGCGCTGCCGGTGGTCCGCCATCTGGTGCCGACGACGAAGGGCCTGGTCAGCGACATCGCCCTGGAGGGCGTCGCGGAGGTGGGCTACGACCGGGTGCCGCTGCACGCGGCGCACTCGGTGCGCAGGTTCTTCCGGCTGGTCGACGGCGAGCTGCCGCAGGTCACCCAGCCGCTCCTGCTGCTGCACAGCCCGCAGGACCATGTCGTGCCGCCCGCCGACTCGGCCCGCATCCTGAGCCGCGTCTCCTCGACGGACGTCCGGGAGATCCTGCTGGAACAGAGCTACCACGTGGCGACGTTGGACCATGATGCGAAGCGGATCTTCGACGAGAGTCTTGCGTTCATCGGCCGCCTCGCTCCGAGCGAGAAGGATCAGGAGGGGGGTACGTCCAGTGGCTGAGCACGACGCGGAGCGCGCGGGCAGCGAGGAGGAGCGGGAGCCGCTTCCCGCTGAGGGGGCGGCCGTCGCCGACGACGCCGGGGCCCCGGTGGCCGGTGCGGCGGACGGACCGCTGGACGAGGAAGCCGTCTGGCGGGCCATCGTGGAGGGTTACGGGGAGGAGCCGCCGGACCCGCCGGGTGCGCGGCCCTTCCGGTCGATCGAGGACCTGGCGCTGCCGGACGACGGTCCGCTGACCGCCCCGGCCTCGGACAAGGGGCTCGGCAAGCGGCCGCCCAAGCCGAAGCAGGAGGACGACAAGCCGCTCGGCGGCTCCGTGGTCTTCGCGCCGGGCGTGGGCCCGCGCGACTTCGAGCCGGCCGACCCCGACGCGCCCGGCCCGGGCGGCGGGGACGACGACGAGGGGCACTTCGTGCCGCCGGAGCCGCCGCCGCTGCCGGAGGCCGACGTCACGGCGAAGTTCGCCTGGCTCGCGGTGGTCGGCGGGCCGGTGCTGATGCTGCTCGCGGTGCTGCTGTCCTGGGAGATGACCTGGTGGCTGACGACGGTCTGCGTCGGCGGCTTCCTGGGCGGTTTCGTGACACTGGTGGCGCGGATGGACTCCGACGAGGACGGCGACGACGACCCGGGCCGGGGCGCGGTGGTCTAGGGCCTGTCCGGCGGATCTTCGCGGGACACCCCCTAGGGCCTTTCCTTTGGATCAGGCTGGATCAGGGAGCGGGGCGTGGTGCGTGTGGCTGCAAGGCGGAGGAGGGCGACAACGCGGAGCGTTGGCAACCGACGACAACGCCGCAGACACGCGTGCCACGCCCCGCGAGCCCAGCATGATCCAAAGGAAAGGCCCTAGTCCCGGTCGGCGGGCACCCGGAGTGCGGCCAGCACCGGGCGGTGGTCGGTCGCTGCCCTCAGGTCGGCCTCGCGCACCCCGGGCAGCCCGTCCGGGACCCCGCAGCCCAGGACCTCGATGCCGCCGGTCGCGAAGACGGCGTCGATCCGGCGGCGCGGCTCGTGCGCCGGGAAGGTGTACTCGCCGCCCTGCGGCTCGGTCTCCCAGCAGTCCTGGTAGCGCCCGGCCAGCCGCCGGAAGGCCCGCCCGCTCGGTACGTCGTTGAGGTCGCCGGCGACGACGGCGTGCGCCGCGCCCAGCGCGTCCACGGTCTCCGTCAGCCGCTCCACCTGGGCCAGCCGCTCCTGCCGCTGAAGGCTCAGGTGGCAGCTGACCACCCCGACCCGGGCGCCCGCGAACCGGACCACGGCGGTGGCGAAGCCCCGCCGGTGCTGGCCCGGGGTGCGCGGCAGCAGGACGTCCTCGGTGCGCTCGACCGTGGCGCGCAGCGAGCACAGCAGCAGCGGCCCGGCGGCGGTGGCGCCCCCGCCCAGGATCACCAGGTCGGTGGCGGCGGCGAGCCGGGCGGCGTACTTGCGCCAGCGGAAGAAGCGCGGCGCCTCCTGGACGAGGACCAGATCGGGGGCGCAGGCGCGGATGACCCGGGCGAGGGCGCCGCAGTCGTCGCGCATCGAGCGGATGTTGTAACTGAGCACGCGGATGACGGCCGAGCCGTCCGGCTCGGTGCACGAATCGGGCAGCGACATCGTGGCCATGCCCTCACGATACGGCGGACGCCCGCCGCTCCCCCAGGGGGCGCGACGGGCGTCCGGCGTTTTGGATGCGCGGGTGGATCAGCCCTGGCGGGCCAGGTCCGCTGCTCCCACGAGCCCTGCCTTGCCGCCGAGTTGGGCGGCGAGCACCTGCGCGTGCGGGCGCCATTCGCCGCCGATCAGCCAGCGCCGGAACGACTTGCGGATCGGGTCGAGGACGAGCTCGCCCTCGTCCGAGACGCCGCCGCCGACGATGAAGGCCGACGGGTCGAACAGCGAGGCCAGGTCGGCGAGTCCGGCACCGGCCCAGCGGGCCAGCTCGCGGAACGAGTCGATGGCCACCGGGCAGCCCTGGCGGGCCGCCTCGCTGATGTGCTTGCCCTCGATGCCCTCGACCGTCCCGTCACCGAGCGCCAGCAGGATCGTGGCGTTCTCCGGGGTGGCGTTGGCGCGCTGCTTCGCGTAGCGCACGAGGGCGCGGCCGGAGGCGTACTGCTCCCAGCAGCCCTGGCTGCCGCAGCCGCAGAGCAGACCGTCCGGGACGACCCGGATGTGGCCGAACTCGGCGGCCACGCCGAAGCGTCCGCGGCGCAGCTTGTTGCCGATGATGATGCCGCCGCCGAGGCCGGTGCCGAGCGTGATGCAGATGACGTCGTCGTGGCCCTGGCCGGCGCCGAAGCGGTATTCGCCCCAGGCGGCGGCGTTGGCGTCGTTCTCCACGACGACGGGGAGGCCGACGCGCTGCTCGACCTTGTCCTTGAGCGGTTCGTGGCGCCAGTTGATGTTGGGCGCGAACAGCACGGTGGCCCGCTTGTCGTCCACGTATCCGGCCGCGCCGATGCCGACGGCGTCGACCTGGTGTCCGGCGCTCGCGCCGGAGACCGCCGCCGCGATGGCGTCCACGATGGCTTCGGCCGTCGGCGGGGTCGGCACCTTGAAGGTCGAGAGGATGTGGCCCTCTTCGTCGACCACTCCAGCTGCGATCTTCGTGCCGCCGATATCGACGCCGATGGTGAGTCCCATGAATCCCTCAGTTCCGGTCGAGCCCCGCTGAGGCAACCGTACCCGAGGCCGGGCCCCGTCCTCTCCGGCGCCGGTCAGTCGAGGTCGATGTGTTCGCCGGCGCCGGACCCCTCGTCGCGGGGGCCTTCGGGGCCTTCCGCCTTCTTTTCGGTGCCCGCGGGGTCCCCCGCCCCCCGGGTCCAGCGGCCTTCCTGGCCCTGGACCGCAGAGCGGTAGGCGGCGAGCAGTTCGTTACCGGCCGCCGCGATGTGATCGAAAACGTCCGGATTGCGCTCGATCACGGGCTCCACGGCCGCCTTGGCCTGCTGGATGACCTGCTGTACGGCACCCTGCGCGGCCAGTCCGAGGAGCGGCGCCTGGAACGAGCCGAGCTTGTCGGACACCGCGTCCATCAGCTTGCGCAGCTCCTCGGCGGCGGAGCCGGGCGGCGGGCCGTAGGCGGCGCGGCGGCGGGCCTGCTCGGCGGCGAGGTCCTCGGCGCACGCGTCGGCCCAGGCGTTGTCGTCGGCGGGGCGATCGGTGGCTTCGCTCATGGCGGACTCCTGGGGGGCATCGTGGCCGGCGGCCCGGCATACCGGACACGTACCTTCGACGGTACCCGAACGCCGGTACGCCGTTCAGCTCGTCCGGGGCCAGAGCGCGGGATCGGGCGTGAAGCGGACCCGGAGCACGCCGTCGGTGAGGGCCGCGCCGGAGACGGTGCAGCGGCGCAGGGCGGGTTCCAGGGGGACGATGCGGTGGAACGGGCCGACGGTCAGGAGGAGTTCGCCGCCGCGCCGGACGAGCTGGAGGTCCTTCTTGACGGCGCCGGGGAGCCGCAGGCACCAGACGAGTATCCCGTCGCCGTCCGGCCCGCCGGCCTCCTCGGTCCACCAGGGGTCCGGGGCCCGGCCGGGCTCCTCGCCGGTGCCGGGCACGGCGAGCGCGTTGCCCTCGCCGTCCTCACCGGCCAGGGCCAGGAGGTCGTCGGGGCCCTGCGGGTCGCGGCCGAGGTGGGCGATCCGGACCGGGGCCGCGTCCTCGTCCGCCCAGTGGCCGAGGGACTTCTCCTGCTGGGCGGCGAGCGCGGCGAAGAACGGGTCCGGGGAGTGGCCGGGCAGCAGCCGGTTGGCGACCGGCGCCTCGGCGCGCAGCCCGTGCAGGGCGAGGCCGGTGCGGGCGGTGCGCAGGGCCTCGTCGGCGGCCGGGCCGGGCTCGGCGACGAGCCGGAGGGTGGTGGTCCGGTCCTCGATCAGCGCCTGGACCTGGGCCAGTTCGCCGTCGTGCCGGGCGGCGGCCTCGTACAGCCACTGGGCGGGCATGGGCACCCCGGCCAGCTGGGCGAGCATCGGGCGCAGGGCGCGGGCGGCCTGGCGCTCCTGGGGCAGCAGCCGGCGCAGGTAGCGGCGCAGCTGTTCGGGGAGGGCGAGCAGGCGCAGCGCGTCGCGCAGGGGCGGGAGGTCCACCACGAGGAGGTCGTACGCTTCGGCGGACCAGTCGCCGTGGGCGGCCCGGCGCAGGGCGTGGAGCAGGGCGAGTTCGCCGCTGCCGG
The DNA here is from genome assembly GCF_036346615.1 of Streptomyces sp. NBC_00523. Lineage (NCBI taxonomy): Bacteria > Bacillati > Actinomycetota > Actinomycetes > Kitasatosporales > Streptomycetaceae > Streptomyces > Streptomyces sp. NBC_00523. The sequence continues at coordinate 1,933,681 of NZ_CP107836.1, forward strand.
GGAGTTCGGTCAGCTCCTCGCCGTCCAGCGGGTTGCCGCCGAGCAGTTCGAGGACGGACGACAACTGCTCCTGGAGGGCGAGGAGTTCGCCGCGGAAGTGGGCGGCGGAGTCGATCCGGACGGACCGCAGCCCGGCGGTGACCGGGGTGGGGGCGGTGGCGTCGGGGAAGCCGGGTATCGGGTCGGCGGAGATCAGCAGGGTGCGGGCGCCGTCGCGGGCCGCGGCGAGCGCGGTGGCCGCCGCGACGGTCGTACGGCCTGCTCCGCCGGGTCCGGTGACCAGGACCGTACGCACGCGCTCAGCCCTTCGGGAAGGACTCGACGCGCTTCTTCAGGCCGGCGAGGGCGCGGTCGATGATGACCTTCTCCGCCTTGCGCTTGATCATGCCGAGCATGGGGATCTTGACGTCGACGGTCAGCCGGTAGGTGACCTCGGTGCGGTCGCCGTCGCCGAGGGGGGCGAGCGCGTAGGAGCCGTCGATGGCGCGGAGCATCTGGGACTTGACCAGGGTCCAGCTGACCTCGTAGGCGCCGATCCAGGTGTAGGCGAGGGTGTGGTCGTCCTTGATCGCACCGGCGTCCAGGACGAGGCGGACCTTCTCGGCGCGGCCGTGCTCGTCGGTGCCGAGGACCTCGGCCTCCTTGACCTCGCCGGTCCACTCCGGGTAGCGCTCGAAGTCGGCGATCACACCCATGACGTCGGCCGGCGCCGCCTCGATCGTGATGCTCGAGCTGGTGTGTTCAGCCATCGCTGTGGCCCTCCAGTGCGGTGTACCGGTCCGTCGGCAGAAGCCTGCCGCCAGAAGGCTATCGCGTGCGCCCGGCGGCCCGTCCCAGGGTGGGGCGGTTCACCACTCCAGTGCCCAGGGCCGGCCGGTGGAGGCGAAGTGGCCGACGTTCACGCACTCGGTGGCGCCGATCCGCATCCGGCGGGCCAGCGGCTGGTGGACGTGGCCGAAGAGGGAGTAGCGGGGGCGGGTGCGGCGGATGGCGTCGAGCAGGGCCCGGCTGCCGCGCTCGAAGCGGCGCGCCACGGTGTCGTAGACCAGCTCGGGCACCTCGGGCGGGATGTGGGTGCAGAGCACGTCGACCTCGCCGACCGCCTCGATCTTGGCGGCGTACTCCTCGTCGTCGATCTCGTACGGGGTGCGCATCGGCGTCCGCAGGCCGCCGCCGACGAAGCCGAAGACGCGGCCGCCGATCTCGACGCGCTCGCCGTCCAGGACGGTGGTGCCGGGGGCGGCGTACTCGGGCCACAGGGTGGGGATGTCGACGTTGCCGTAGGTGGCGTACGTCGGGGTGGGCAGCGCGGCGAACATCTCGGCGTACTGCCGGCGCACCGCTTCGGTGATCGCGGCGTTGCGGTCCATGCCCTGCCACAGCCCCCGGCCGAAGTCGCGGGCCTCCTCGAAGCGGCGGGCGGTGCGCAGGGCGACGATCCGGTCGGCGTTCTCGACGCCGAAGAGGTCGGGGAAGATGCCGCGCGAGTGGTCCGCGTAGTCGAGGAAGAGGACCAGGTCACCGAGGCAGATCAGGGCGTCGGCACCGTCACCGGCGCGGGCCAGCGCCTCGGTGTTGCCGTGCACGTCGCTGACCACATGGACGCGGGTGTTCGCTCCTGCTCGCATGAAAACAGCCTAGAGCCTGCGCAAAGGCCCCGGACCTGCGGTTACTTCCTGGTGTGCGGATGGGTGGACTACTGTGCGCGAAAGGACGTCCCGATATGTGTGACGCATAAGACATCTGGCCGGAACCCCCTATCCGGAACCGAGTACTGGTGGGTAACGTCCGGGCAGTCCAGTCGTGCTCACCCCACTGAGCACCCGCCATCTTGGACCGCGCCGGTGCGTCACACAGAGCCGTGGCACCGGAGCCCGATGAGGAGCAGCAGTCTTGCGCGAGTTCAGCCTTCCGGCCCTGTACGAGGTCCCCTCGGACGGCAACCTGACGGATCTCATCCGCCGCAATGCCGCTCAGCATCCCGATGTCGCGGTGATGAGCCGCAAAGTGGCGGGCGTCTGGACGGACGTCACCGCCACGCAGTTCCTGGCCGAGGTCCGGTCGGCCGCCAAAGGCCTGATCGCGGCGGGCGTCGAGCCCGGCGACCGGGTGGCCCTGATGTCGCGCACCCGCTACGAGTGGGTGCTGCTGGACTTCGCGATCTGGAGCGCGGGCGCGGTCACCGTGCCGGTGTACGAGACCAGCTCGCCCGAGCAGGTGCAGTGGATCCTCGGTGACTCGGGGGCCGTCGCGGTCCTGGTCGAGAGCGACGTCCACGCCGCCGCCGTCGCCTCCGTGCGCGACCGGCTCCCCGGGCTGCGCCACGTCTGGCAGATCGAGAAGGGCGCCGTCGACGATCTCCGCGCCGGGGGCGAAGGGGTCTCCGAGGAGACCGTGGACCTGCGCAGCGCGGCCGCCCGCGCCGACGACCCGGCCACCATCGTCTACACCTCCGGCACCACGGGCCGCCCGAAGGGCTGTGTGCTGACCCACCGCAGCTTCTTCGCGGAGTGTGGCAACGTCGTGGAGCGCCTGAAGCCCCTCTTCCGTACCGGCGAGTGCTCGGTCCTGCTCTTCCTGCCCGCCGCCCACGTCTTCGGACGGCTGGTGGAGGTCGCCTCGGTGATGGCGCCGATCAAGCTCGGCTGCGTCCCGGACATCAAGAACCTCACCGACGAGCTGGCCGCGTTCCGCCCGACGCTGATCCTCGGTGTGCCGCGCGTCTTCGAGAAGGTCTACAACGCGGCGCGCGCCAAGGCGCAGGCCGACGGCAAGGGCAAGATCTTCGACAGGGCCGCCGACACTGCCATCGCGTACAGCCGCGCGCTGGGCACCCCGCAGGGCCCCTCGATGGGCCTGAAGTTCCGGCACAAGGTCTTCGACCGCCTGGTCTACGGCAAGCTGCGCGCGGTGCTCGGCGGGCGCGGCGAGCACGCGATCTCCGGCGGCGCCCCGCTCGGCGAGCGGCTCGGCCACTTCTACCGGGGCATCGGCTTCACCGTCCTGGAGGGCTACGGCCTGACCGAGTCCTGCGCGGCCACCGCCTTCAACCCGTGGGACCGGCAGAAGATCGGCACGGTCGGCCAGCCGCTCCCCGGTTCCGTGGTGCGCATCGCGGACGACGGCGAGGTGCTGCTCCACGGCGAGCACCTGTTCTCCGGCTACTGGAACAACGAGGCGGCGACGGCCGAGGCACTGGCGGACGGCTGGTTCCACACCGGGGACATCGGCACGCTGGACGAGGACGGCTACCTCGCGATCACCGGCCGCAAGAAGGAGATCATCGTCACGGCCGGCGGCAAGAACGTCGCGCCCGCCGTCATCGAGGACCGCATCCGGGGCCACGCCCTGGTGGCGGAGTGCATGGTGGTCGGCGACGGGCGGCCCTTCGTGGGCGCGCTGGTGACGCTGGACGAGGAGTTCCTGGGCCGCTGGGCCGAGGAGCACGGCAAGCCCGCGGGATCGACCGCGCTGTCGCTGCGCGACGACCCGGAGCTGATCGCCGAGGTGCAGCGCGCGGTGGACGACGGCAACGCGGCGGTCTCCAAGGCCGAGTCCGTCCGCAAGTTCCGCATCCTGGGCGCCCAGTTCACCGAGGAGGCGGGCCACATCACGCCCTCGCTGAAGCTGAAGCGGAACGTGGTGGCGAAGGACTTCGCGGACGAGGTGGAGTCGATCTACCGCTCGTGAGGTGTACGACGACGAGGGGGCCCGCACCACACCGGTGCGGGCCCCCTCGTCGTCGTATCAGAGCAGTTCGCGCAGCCGGTCCGCGAGCAGGTCCCAGCGCCACTTCTCCTCGACCCAGGCCCGGCCCCGCTCCCCCATGCGCCGCCGCAGCTCCGCGTCGCCCAGCAGCGCGGTGATCCGCTCCGCCGCCTCGCCGGGCTCGCCGCCGCGCACCACCCAGCCGGTCTCGCCGTCCAGCACCGCGTCCGGGGCGCCGCCGGAGTCGCCGGCCACCACCGGCAGCCCGGTCGCGGACGCCTCCAGGTAGACGATGCCCAGGCCCTCCACGTCGAGGCCGCCGCGCCGGGTCCGGCAGGGCATCGCGAAGACGTCCCCGGCCCCGTAGTGGGCGGGCAGCTCGGACCAGGGCACCGGGCCGGTGAACCGCACGGAGTCCGCGACCCCGGTGCGCGCGGCGAGCTTGCGCAGGTCGTCCTCGTAGGGCCCGCCGCCCACGATCAGCAGGACCGCGTCCGGCTGGGCGGCCAGGATCGCGGGCATCGCGAGGATCAGGGTGTCCTGGCCCTTGCGGGGCACCAGCCGGGACACGCAGACCACGACGGGCCGTTCGGTGAGCCCGAGCCGGGCCCGCACCTCGTCGCCGCCGGAGTCCGGGCGGAACGTCTTCTCGTCCACCCCGGGCGGCAGCTGCACCATACGGGCGGCGACGGCCGGGCTCAGCGCGGCGGCGATCCGGGAACGGGTGTACTCGCCGAGGTAGGTCAGCGTGTCGGTGCCCTCGCCGATCCGGCGCAGCAGCTGCCGGGACGCGGGCAGCTGCGCCCAGGCGGCCTCGTGGCCGTGCGTCGTGGCGACGAGCCGCCGGGCGCCCGCCTCGCGCAGCGCCGGGCCCATCAGGCCGAGCGGGGCGGCGGCGCCGAACCAGACGGACGAGCAGCCGTGCGCGCGCAGCAGCTCGGTGGCGCGCCGGGTCACGCGCGGGGTCGGCAGCAGCATCGTCGTACGGTCGCGGACGACGGTGAAGGGCTGCTCGGCGTCGAAGGCGGCGGTGGCGGCCGCGCCCTCGGCCCCGCGCTTCCAGGTGGAGGCATAGACGACGACCCGGCCGGGGTCGAGCCGCAGCGCCATGTTGTGCAGGAAGGCCTGGATGCCTCCCGGGCGGGGCGGGAAGTCGTTGGTCACGATCAAGGTCTTGTCCATCGCCGCCGACAGTACCGGGCCCCGGCGGCCGTGCCTGATGGCCCGCGCACAGGCCGTACGGGCATCATGGCTGTTTCGTACGGCGTACAGGACGGGTGAGGGCAGGTCATGACGGGTTCCAGCGGCACGCGTCCGGCGGCCTTCGTGGTGTGGGCGCTCACCAGGGCGGTGCTGCTGCTCTGGGTGACCAAGGTGGTCACCCCGCCCGGGCTCGACGTGACGAGCGACGTGTCGGTGATCTACCACGGCTGGTCCGAGGTGCTGCGCTCCGGCAGCTACCCGCAGTCCGACGTCACCTGGCAGTACCCGCCGGTGGCGGCCCTGGCGATCCTCTCCCCCGCCCTGCTGCCGTTCCTGGACTACGCCACCGCCTTCTTCGTGCTGGCGTTCCTGTGCGACGCGCTGGTGCTGGGGATGCTGCTGCGCGCGAGCGACGGCCCGGGCCGCCGGGCGGCCGGGGTGTGGGTGTGGGTGGCGGGCGTCCCGCTGCTCGGCACGACCGCGTACGCCCGGTACGACGTGATGGTGACGGCCGTGGCCGTGGCGGCGCTGCTGGCCGGGCTGCGGCACCCCCGGGTGCTGGGGGCGCTGGCCGCGTTCGGGGCGCTGCTGAAGGTGTGGCCGGCGCTGCTGCTGGCCGGGACGGCCCGGGGGCGCGCGACCCGGCTGGCCTGGGGGACGGCGGCGGCGGTGGCGGCCGGGCTGCTCCTGGTGTGCGTGGCGGCGGCGCCGGGCGCGCTGGCGTTCCTCGGCTTCCAGCGGGACCGGGGCACCGAGGTCGAGTCGCTGGGGGCGCTGGTCTTCCATGTGTGGCGGCAGTTCGGCTGGGAGGGCCGGGTGGAGCTGCACTACGGCTCGCTGGAGTTCCTGGGCCCGCACGTGCCGCTGGTGAGCACGCTGGCGCTGGGGCTGAGCGTGGCCGCGTTCGGCTGGCTGCTGGTGTGGCGGCTGCGGGCGCGGACGTTCGGGGTGAGTACGCCGGCGGACGCGGCGTTCACGGCGGTGCTGCTGTTCACCACGACGAGCCGGGTGATCAGCCCGCAGTACATGCTGTGGCTGGTCGGTCTCGCGGCGGTGTGCCTGGTGCTGCGGGAGAGCCGGATGGGGTGGCCGGCCGTGCTGGTGGTGGCGGCCACCGGGGTGACGCAGCTGGAGTTTCCGATCGGCTTCGTCCATGTGGTGACGAGCGACGCGCAGGGCCTGACGCTGATGTTCCTGCGCAACGGACTGCTGGTCGCCGCGTGTGTGCTGGCGGCCGTGCGGCTGTGGCAGGACACCGTACGGACTCCGGTCCGCGAGGAAGCCCCGGAGGCGGTGGCGGAGCCCGCGCTCAGCCGAGCCGGTCGCGCAGATACACGCGCCAGCGCGCCGTGAAGTCCTGCGGGGTGGTGCCCAGGACCTCGTGCAGGGCGTCCTCGACCGCCCCGTCGCGCCCGTGGTGGGCGCCGACGGCCCGGTAGAAGGCGAACAGCTTCTCCTCGCCCCAGCGGTCCGCGATGAGCTCGCAGGCCAGCCAGCCGCCCTCGTACGCCTGCGCCAGCCGGTCCGCCTCCCCGGCGAAGGCGAAGTCCTCGTCCTCGGGCAGCCCGGCCGGTGCGTCACCGGCCCGGACCGCGTCCGCCAGCTCGGGGGCGATCTCCTCGGCGGTGCGGTCCTGGTCCCGGTAGGCCGCCCAGTCCGCGAAGCCCTCGGAGAGCCAGGTCGGGGTGGCCGACGAGGTCCGCTTGCGGGTGGCCACATGGGCGGTCTCGTGGGTGAGGACGACGCGCTGCCCGAACCCGCCGAGCAGGGCGTAAGCCTCCGGGTTGACGATCACCCGGTCGGCGGGGGCCTTCCCGGTGCCGCCGGTCTCGCCGGTGGTCACGGCCGCTATGCCCTTGTAGTTCGAGGCGGGCGACCCGAGCAGCCGGCCCATCTCCGTCACGCTGTCCGGCACCAGCACCACCACGCGCCCCGCCCACCTCTCCGGCCAGGCGGCGGAGACCGCGGGCACCGCCTCGTCCGCCGTCGCCGCGATGGCGTCCAGCTCGTCCCGGGTGCGGCCGACGCCCAGGACCAGGCTGTGCTTCCCGTGCACCACCTCGATGTCGCCCTGCTCCCACAGCTGCCCGGAGCTGCCGTCGGCGGCCCGGTCCGCGGTGACGTACCAGCGGCCGTCCGCCGGGTCCCGGGCAAGGTCCACGACCCGGTCGACGGAGACGGGGGCGCTGTCGTAGCCCGCGATCCGGTAGCCGAGCGTGACGTCGGCGGTGACCCGGTCCGCCCCGTGCGGGGTGAGGTGGGTCAGCCGGTAGGCCCAGGAGCCGAGCGGCACGTCCGCCAGCCGGGCGATCTCCCGGCGCTGGGCGGTGCGCAGCGCGGTGGCGTCCGGGTCGACGGCGGCGGCGTAGGCGGCCGGGTCGTGGTGCAGCACGGCGGCGGCGCGCCGGTCCAGGGTGGCGCGGACGCCCCGGGAGGTGCCGTCGGGCGCCCGGTCGGCCGGGGCGGAGCACCCGGCGGCGCACAGCAGCGCGGCGAGGACGGCACCCGCCGCCCGCCGCCGCCCGCCACGTATGCTCACCTGTTCGACCACATGACGAGCGTACGGGCTGTCGCCGGGCTCAGACCCGGGTGACCGAGGAGACGGGCATCATCCCGACGGGGTCGTAGCGGACCGGGGCGCCGGGGTACGGGGCGTGGATGACCTGGCCGTTCCCGACGTACATCGCGATGTGGCTGGCGTCCGCCCGGTAGGCGACGAGGTCTCCGGGGCGGGCCTCGGAGAGCGGCACCATGTGTCCGGCGTACCGCTGGGCCTGCGAGGTCCGGGGCAGGCTCACGCCCGCCTGGGCCCAGGCCCACTGCATCAGCCCGGAGCAGTCGAAGCCGGAGGGCCCGCTGGCGCCCCACACGTAGGGCCGGCCGAGCGCCTGCTGGGCGGCCAGGACGGCCGCGGCGGCGCGGGAGGAGCCCGCGGGGAGCCCGGCCAGGAGCCCGGCGCCCGGGTCGCGGCCGTCGCGCGAGGCGCGGGCCAGGGCGGCCCGCTGGGAGGCCGGGAGCGCCTTCAGCAGCTGCCTGGCGCGGGCGAGCTTGCGTTCGACGGTCCGCTTGTGGCGGCTGACGTCCTCCCGGCGGCGCTCCAGCCCGGCCAGCGAGCGGGCGGCCTCGGCCCGGGTCTGGGCGAGCGCCCGCTGGGCCCTGCGCAGTTCGGCGAGGGCGGTGGCCCGGTGGGTGTCGGCCAGGGTGACGGCGGCGGCCCGGTCGAGGTAGCTGTCGGGGTCCGAGGTGAGCAGCAGGGCCAGCGAGGGATCGATGCCGCCCGCCCGGTACTCCGCCCGGGCCGCGGAGCCCAGGTCGTCGCGCATGCGGTTGATGCGTTCCTGGCCCCGGGCGGCCCGGTCCTGGGCCCGGCTGAACTCGCCGCGCAGCCGGGTCACGTCCTCGCCGGCCCGGTTGTACCGCTCGGTGGCGCGCTCCGCCTCGGCGTAGAGGTGGTCGACGCGGGCCCCGGCGGTCTGCGGGGTGTCGTGCGGCTCGGCGTGCGCGGGGGCGGCGCCGAGCGTCGCGGCCGCGGTGGCGGCCGCCGCCGTCAGGACGGTGGCCCGGGCACCGCGAGCGGTACCGGGCTGTGTGGAACGGCGATGGGATCCCACAGGTCGCCGCACTCCCTTCCGCTGTACGCAGACGCGTGCGGCCCCTGCCACCCGGACGGGCGGACCGACGTATGGGAGCCGCGACAGCAGGCAGACAGTAACCGGGTGATCACGGAGCGGACAAAGACGCGCCGGTCCGACGGGGGCCACACACAGTGACGCCCCGCCGGTGACCTGTGGTCTCCGGCGGGGCGGGCGTCAGTACGGGGCGCGGGAATTCGCCCGTTCGGGCGCGGTTCAGATGCGCACGGCGGCGTAGATGCTGCCGATGGTGCTCATCGACTCGTAGCGGACGTACGCGCCGGGGTACGGGGCGTGCAGGACCTGGCCGTTGCCCGCGTAGAGGCCGACGTGCTCGTTGCCGTTGAAGAAGACCAGGTCGCCGGGGGCCAGCTGGCTGACGCCGATCCGGTGACCCTGGTTGACCTGGGTGTACGTGGTGCGGGTGATGTTGACGCCGGCCTGGGCGTAGGCCCACATGGTCAGGCCCGAGCAGTCGAACGAGTTGGGGCCGGTGGCCGCGGGGACGTACGGCTTGCCTATGCGGGTGGCGGCGGCGTTGAGGGCGGCCTTCCCGAGACCGGAGGCGGGGACCTCGTTGCCGAGCTCGACCCGGGTACCGGCGGCGCGGCTGGCGCGGGCCTCGTCCTGGCGCAGCTTCTCGCGCTCGGCGGCGGTGAGGGTGTTGAGCAGCCGGCGGGCCTCGGCCAGCTTCTCCTGCTGCTTCTTCTTCTTCTCACCGAGCGTCTTGCGGACGGAGGCGAGGTCGCTCAGCTTGTCCTGGGCCTCCTTGCGCTGCTGCGCGAGGGCCCGCTGCTTCTCCTGGACCTTCGACAGCGACTCGGTCTGCTTGGCCGTCAGCTGGTCGAGCGCGGACGCCTGGTCCAGGAAGCTGTCCGGGTCGGAGGAGAGGAAGAGCTGCACGGAGGGGTCGATGCCTCCGGAGCGGTACTGCGCGGCGGCGAGGGAACCGAGGCCGGACCGGAGCTGGTTGAGCTCCTCCTGGCCGCGGGCCACCTTGTCCTGGATCGCGCCGATCTGCTTCTCGAGCTTCTCCTGCTTCTCCTTGGCCCCGTTGTACTGCTCGGTGGCGGCTCCGGCCTCGTGGTAGAGCTTGTCGACCTTCGCCTTGACCTCGTTCTTGGTCGGCTTGGGGTCGGCGTGAGCGGCCTGGGAGGACAGGGCGACGGCCGCGGCTGCGGTCGCGGTGAGCACGGTCACACGAGTGCGGCTCGGCTGCTTGGGACGACGGTGGGACGCCACGAAGGCGAGCTCCTTCTTCCTCGAGCCGCCTACCGGATCTGTGGGGGAGTGGATCCCCGGCTCCGTGCACGTCACGGACTCGGCGGTTCCTTCGCCGCCACCCCGGATGGGTGATCGACCGCGCGAAGGTTCGAGGCCCGACCCTAGTGACCATCTTGTGATCAGTTCAAATCCTCACAGGAAAAATCTCGTCACACGCAGCACTTCTTTACCCACACCCCACGGCGTGTAGCGGCGACTTGACGGTCCGTTCCCTGATCTCGGGCGAACTCCCCACAAGGAACGCTAAACCCGCGAAAGCCGCTTCAGGAGCAAGGCGGACGCAACGGGCCTGGCCCCCGCCTTCGCCACTCCGTCGGCCACCTCGCGGTCCGTGGAGACCACCACCACGGGGCGTCCCGGCGGCTCGGCGCGCGCCAGTTGACGGATCAGCTCGTCGGCGGTGACCCCCGGCTTGCTGAACAGCACCCGCACCCCGCGCGGTGGCGCGAGAAGCACCGGGGCGGCCAGCTCCGCCCCGTCGAACACACACGTCATCTCCGCACCCGTGCGCGCCGCGAGGACCGAGAGCCCGCCGAGCAGCCGCAGCCGCTGCTTCTCCAGCGGCATCTGCGGATAACCCGTCTTGGTGACGTTGTAGCCGTCCACGATCAGATGGGCCTGCGGCAGCGCAAGCAGCTGGTCCAGCAGCGCCGGGTCGGTCTCCGAAAGGGCCCTGGCGGCGATGTCCTTGGGCGACATCCGGCCGGGCTCCACCGCGTCCACGCTGTCCGCCGGGCGGATCGAGGAGGGCGGCAGCGCCAGTTCGCGCCGCAGCCCGCCGGCCGCTTCGAGCACCGTGTCGAGCAGCAGCCGCAGCCGCATGTCCTCGACCGAGCGCCCCTCCCGGGCCGCCCTGCGACTCGCCTCGACGGTCGCCTCGGCCTCCCCGAGCCTCGCCCTCAGCCGCCGGGTCTCGCTCTCGGCGGCGGACACCTGGGCGGCCGCCTCGGCGCGTACGGTCTCGGTCTCGGCCTTGGACCTGCGCAGCGCCGCCTCACCGCGCTTGACCTCGCTGACCGCACTGCGCAGTTTGCGCTGGAGGGAGTCCGCCTCCTTGCGGGCGGCGTCCAGTTCGGCGCGGAGCCGTTCCGTCTCGCTCTTCGTGTGGGCCCGGGCCTCGGCCAGCTCCTCGCGCAGCCGCGCCACTTCGCGCCGGCTCTCCTCGCCGGCCCGCTCGGCGTCCGCGCGCTGGACCTCCTCGCCGGCCGCCGCGACCAGCTTCACCCAGCCGTCCGGGCGCAGCACGTACGCCGCCGCAGCCACGTCCACCGGGTCGGCGGCGGCAGGCGGCGCGCCGGACTCCAGCGCGCCCGCCAGCTCCGGCTGCGCCTCCCTGAGCCGGTCAGCGATGCGGCGGCGGAACCGGTCGTCGTTCGCCACGGCGGCGGCCATGGCGTTCCCGGCGAACTTGGCGCGCCGGGAGGCCGTGAAGCGGGCGTACTGCCTCAGCTGGGCGGGCAGTTCGGCGACCGTGAGGCCGCCGAACGCGTCGGAGACCAGTGCGACGACCCGGCGCCGTACCCCTTCGGGCAGCGGGCGGTCGAGCGCCTCCACGGCGTCGTCGGCCCCGTCGGCCGACGCGGCGCCGCCCTCGGGCTGCTCCACCATCCGTCACCCCATTGTGTTGTCTCCGCACGGCCCCGTCAGGAGTCGGCACCCGGCCTGTCGACGAGCTCGATCTGGTCCACCGCGTTGCACCAACGACAACGGACCGACTCGATGGTCTCACTGACCACCTCGCGTTCCTCGACGCTCGACTCACCGGCCAGGTCGAGGTGCACGTACTCCACGACCTTCGAGGACCGCGTCACGTCGAAGCGCGTGAGGTTCCCGCAGAGCGTGCAGCGCCAGCGGGTCGTGTCGGTCGGCTGGGGAACGGTCGTCATCGTGCGTCCTCTTTCGTCGAGCCGTGAGCTGCCGGACAAGGATCTCGCGGTGCGCCGTCGAACTGCGGATGCCCACCCGTCACCCTACGGCCTCGGCGCTTCCCGTCGGCACGGCGAGGCGGTCTGTCCCGTTCGCTCCGTTTGCGTCATGCTCTGTTCATGATCGATCGGCGGGCCGCGGCGGGCAGGCTCCTGCGCGCGGCGACTTCGGGCGGGCCACCGGTGACGTACGCCCTCATCGCCCTGTGCTGCGCGGTCTTCCTGATCAGCCCGCTCTCCGGATTCGTCCCGGTGCGCGGCGGCGCCGACGCGCTGCTCGCCGCGCAGGCGGGCTACTTCGAGCGGTGGGGCGTGATCCCGAGCGAGCTGTGGGACGGCTCGGCGCACGCGCTGCTCACCCCGTTCACCGCGCTGTTCGTGCACGGCAGCTGGCTGCACCTGCTGGGCAACATGCTGTTCCTGTACGTGTTCGGCGCGATGGCCGAGGAACGCATGGGGCACACCGAGTTCGCCCTGTTCTACCTGGGCTGCGGCTATCTGGCGCTGCTCGCGTACGCCGCCGCGCACGCCACGTCCGACCAGACGCTCGTCGGCGCCTCGGGGGCGATCTCGGCGGTGCTCGGGGCGTTCCTCTACCTCTTCCCCCGGGCCCGGGTGACCAGCGTCTTCCCGTTCCTGCTGTTCCTGCCGCTGCGCTTCCCCGCGTGGGTGGTGCTGATCTTCTGGTTCGTGCTCCAGTGGCTGGCCGCCGAGGGCGCGGGAAGCGGCCCGGGCGTGGCGTACCTGGCCCACGTCGTCGGCTTCGCGACCGGCTTCCTGTACGCCTGGGGCCGCTACAGGCGCGACACCGGAGGCCCTAGAGTGAAGTCTCCAGCCACGGCCACCGAGGGAGAAACACAGCCGTGATCACCGCGATCGTGCTCATCAAAACCAGCGTGGACCGGATTCCCGAGATCGCCGAGGCCATCGCCGCGCTGGACAGCGTCAGCGAGGTCTTCTCGGTCACCGGCACCTACGACCTGATCGCCATGGTCCGGGTGGCCAAGCACGACGACCTGGCCGAGGTCATCCCCGGCCGGATCAGCAAGATCCCGGGCGTCGAGGGGACCGACACCCACGTGGCCTTCCGCACGTACTCGCAGCACGACCTGGAGGCCGCGTTCTCCATCGGCCTGGACGCGTAACGGCATACGCCGAAGCCGGGTACGGATCCCGTACCCGGCAGACCCACCGGTCCGTCAGACCTGGGCAGCGCCCCGGTCCGGCACGCAACGGCCGTCCTCGGTGCGGTACTTCCAGCGCGCCCCGTCGCTCACCAGCTCGCGGACCGCGCGCAGGAAGCGCTCGACGTGCTCGTCCGGGGTCCCGGCGCCGAAGCTGACCCGGATCGCGTTCAGGGACCGCTCGCCCGGCTCCGCCTCCGGCGCGCCGCACTCCCCCGCCTCGCCCGGGTCGCTGCCGAGCAGGGTGCGCACGAGCGGGTGGGCGCAGAAGAGGCCGTCGCGCACCCCGATGCCGTACTCGGCGGAGAGCGCGGCGGCGAAGTGCGAGCTGTTCCAGCCCTCCACCACGAACGAGATCACGCCGACCCTCGGCGCGTCGTCGCCGAACAGCGAGAGCACCTTCACCTCGGGGACCTCGGCCAGCCCCGCCAGGACCTCGCGGACGAGGTGCTGCTCGCGGGCGACCAGCCGGTCGAATCCGGCCTCGGTGAGCGCCTTGCAGGCGGAGGCGATGGAGTAGACGCCGATGACGTTGGGCGAACCGGCCTCGTGGCGGGCGGCCGTGGTGTGCCACTCGACGTCCACCCCGCCGTCCGCGCGCCGGGCCACCGTGCGGGACGCGCCGCCGCCGGCCAGGTACGGCTCGGCGTCGCACAGCCAGTCGGCCCGGCCGGCCAGGACGCCCGAGCCGAACGGCGCGTACAGCTTGTGCCCGGAGAAGGCGACCCAGTCCACGTCCAGCTCGGCGATGTCCACGGGGTGGTGCGGGGCGAGCTGGGCGGCGTCCAGGACGATCCGGGCACCGTGCGCGTGCGCGGCGGCGGCCAGCTCCCGTACGGGCCACAGCTCGCCGGTCACGTTGGAGGCGCCGGTGACGCAGACCAGCGCGGAGCCGTGGGGCTCCCGGTCCGCGAGGGCCGCCTCCAGCGTGGCGACGGCCTGGGCGGGGGTGCGCGGGGCGTTCAGGTAGGTGACGCGGGCGTCGCGCCAGGGCAGCAGCGAGGCGTGGTGCTCGGTCTCGAAGACGAACACCTGGCAGTCGGCGGGCAGCGCGGCGGCCAGCAGGTTCAGCGAGTCCGTGGTGGACCGGGTGAAGACCACCTGGTCCTCGGGGCGGCAGCCCAGGAACTCCGCCACGGTGGCCCGGCTGGACTCGAAGAGGTCCGTGGAGAGCTGCGAGAGGTACCCGGCGCCCCGGTGCACGCTGCCGTAGTACGGGGCGTACGCGGCCACGTCGTCCCAGACCCGCTTCAGCGCCGGGGCGCTCGCCGCGTAGTCCAGCGCCGCGTAGCCGACCTCACCGCCGGTGACCAGCGGGACGAGGACATCCTCGCCCAGAACCGGCAGCGGGGCACAAAGCGACTGGTCGGCGGCAGCGGTGAAGACAGACATGGCGAACTCCCGTAACAGGCAGGCGAATTCCGCGTACCGGCACAGACGCGGCAGCACGGAGTGAAAGAAGAGGGGTGTGCGGAGAAGGGCCTCGGGCCCTAACGCATTCGCTTGCTCACAAGAGGCTCCCTGGGGACCAAGGACCCCACGGGTGGACGTCACGCGACGTCGAGGGGTCCGCGCTTGCCGCAGACCTCGCTGCCTGCGGCCTGGTCTTCACCCGGGGCACCCCGCCACGGACGGAGGGTTGCCGGACAGCGGGCCGGGGCCGTAGTCGCTGTCACTCATGACCTGCCCAGCATCTTGCCATACCTACGGGAACGCGCAAGGCGCAGTCCGCGATCCGGACTGCGCCCTGCCGCACATCGACGCGCTCACGCGTTGCTGGCGACGACCCATCTCTCCAGCGCCCGCCCGGCCGCACCCGAGTCGATCGACTCGGCGGCCTTCGCCATACCGGCCCGGATCTGCTCGGTGAGCGGCTCCTCGCCCGGATCCAGCGCGACCAGCGCCGCCGCCGAGTTGAGCAGCACGGCGTCCCGTACCGGACCGGTCTCCCCGGCCAGCAGCCGGCGCGCCACATCCGCGTTGTACGAGGCGTCGGCGCCGCGCAGCGCCTCCACCGGGACCAGCTCGACGCCCACGTCGCGCGGGTCGAAGCTCTCCTCGCGGACCACACCGTCCCGGGCCACCCAGACCCGCGAGGTCGCCGTGGTGGTGAGCTCGTCCAGGCCGTCGTCGCCCCGGAAGACCAGGGCGGAGTTGCCGCGCTCGGCGAGGACGCCCGCGACGATGGGGGCCATGCGCAGATCGGCCACCCCGATCGCCTGGGAGCGCACCCTGGCCGGGTTGGTGAGCGGGCCCAGGATGTTGAACGTGGTCGGCGCGCCCAGCTCCGCACGCGCCTTGGCCGCGTGGCGCAGTGCGGGGTGGAACTTCACCGCGAAGCAGAAGGTGATGCCCGCCTCCTCGGCCACCTCCACCACGCGCCGGGGAGCCAGCTCCAGGTTGACGCCGAGCTTGCCGAGCACGTCGGACGAGCCGCTGGCCGAGGAGGAGGCGCGGCTGCCGTGCTTGACGACCTTCGCCCCGGTGCCGGCCACGACGATCGCGGACATCGTGGAGATGTTGACGGTCTTCGCCATGTCGCCGCCGGTGCCGACGATGTCCACGGTGCGGCCGGGCACCTCGATGGTCGTGGCGTGCTCGTACATCGCGCGGACCAGGCCGGAGACCTCGGTGACCGTCTCGCCCTTGGCGCGCAGGGCGACCGCGAATCCGGCGATCTGCACGTCGGTCGCCTCGCCGCTCATGATGCGGTCCATGGCCCAGGCGGTGGCGTCGGCGCCCAGGTCCTCGCCGCGCAGCAGGGGGGTCAGCACGCCGGGCCAGGAGAAGGCCGCCACGCTGTCGCCGCCGTCCGGGGTCACAACGTTCATGGTCCGCTCCTGGGGTCCACAGCCGATAAGGGATCGGCTCCACCCTATCGAGCCCCCGGGACGGCAAAGAGCCCCGTCCAGCGAATGGACGGGGCTCTCGCCGTGGCGATCAGAACGGGTGATCAGTGGTGGCCGTGGCCGCTGGTGATCTCCTTGTACTCCTCGGCGGTGGGCTTGGCGATCTGGCTGTCCTCGCCGTACAGGCTCTTGCTGAGCCGCGCCCGGACCTTGGTGATCCTGGAGACCTTGCGCTCCACACCGTTCTCGTCGACCGTCGGGCCGATCTCGAGCGGCTGGTACTGCTCGTGCGCGGTGAGGGCGTACCGGGCCTCCGGCGACAGCGGCTCGTGGACCTCCACGAACTCACCGTGCGGCAGGCGCTTGATGAGCCCGGACTCGCGGCCGTGCAGCACCTTCTCCTTGTCACGGCGCTGAAGGCCGAGGCAGATCCGCCGGGTCGCGACGAACGCGATGACCGGGCCGACGAAGAAGGCGATACGGACGAACCAGCTGATCGAGTTGAGCGAGAGGCTGAAGTGCGTCGCCCAGATGTCGTTGCCGCCGCCGATCAGCATGACGAAGTAGATCGTCACCCAGGCGACACCGAGGGCCGTCCGGGTCGGCGCGTTGCGCGGCTTGTCCAGGATGTGGTGCTCGCGCTTGTCGCCGGTGATCCAGGACTCGATGAACGGCCACATGGCCAGCGCACCGAGCACCACACCGAACAGGACGAGCGGGATGAAGACGCCCAGGACCAGCGTGTGGCCCCAGAGGTTGATCTCCCAGCCCGGCATCACACGGACGAAGCCCTCGGCGAAGCCCATGTACCAGTCCGGCTGGGCGCCCGTGGACACCTGGTCGGGACGGTACGGGCCGATGGCCCAGATCGGGTTGATCGAGGCGATCGCCGCGATGACCGCGATGAAGCCGAAGACCAGGAAGAAGAACCCGCCGGCCTTCGCCATGTACACCGGCAGCAGGGGCATGCCGACGACGTTCTTGTTCGTCTTGCCGGGACCCGCGAACTGGGTGTGCTTGTGGTAGAAGACCAGGATCAGGTGGCCGACCACGAGCCCGAGCATGATGCCCGGCAGCAGCAGGATGTGGATCGAGTAGAACCTCGCGATGATGTCGCCGCCGGGGAACTCCCCGCCGAACAGGAACATCGAGATGTACGTACCCACGATCGGCGTCGACAGGATCGCGCCCTGGGTGAAGCGGACACCCGTACCGGAGAGCAGGTCGTCCGGCAGCGAGTAACCGGTGAAGCCGGTGAACATGCCGAGGACGAACAGCAGGAAGCCGAACAGCCAGTTGATCTCGCGCGGCTTGCGGTACGCGCCGGTGAAGAACACGCGCATCATGTGCACGAACATGCCGGCCAGGAAGATGACCGCGGCCCAGTGGTGGATCTGCCGGACCAGCAGACCACCGCGGACGTCGAAGCTGATGTTCAGCGTCGAGGCGTACGCCTCCGACATCCGGATGCCCTGCATGGGCTCGTACGGGCCGTGGTAGACGACCTCGTTCATGCTCGGGTGGAAGAACAGCGTCAGGTACACACCCGTGAGGATGATGATGATGAAGCTGTAGAGGCAGATCTCACCGAGCATGAAGGACCAGTGGTCCGGGAAGATCTTGCGCATGTTGGCCTTGGCGAGGGAGTAGATCCCCAGCCGGCCGTCGGCCCAGTCGGCCACCCGCTCACCGGCGGGCGCCTTGCGGTTGCCCGGCGCGGAGGCACCGGGTGTGTTCGTCGCAGTACTCATCCGCGCTCCCAGAATGCAGGACCGACGGGCTCTTCGAAGTCACCGAGCGCCTGGAGGTTGCCCTCGCTGTTCACGCCGATCCGCAGCTGCGGGAGGGCGTGGCCGGCCGGACCGAAGATGACGCGGGCGCCGTCGGAGAGGTCGAAGGTGGACTGGTGGCACGGGCAGAGCACGTGGTGCGTCTGCTGCTCGTACAGGCTGATCGGGCAGCCGACGTGCGTGCAGATCTTCGAGAAGGCCACGATGCCCTCGTGCGCCCACTCGCGCTCGCGCTTGTCCTTGATGTCGTCCGGCTCGATGCGGATGATCATCAGGGCGGCCTTGGCGATCTGGGTCTGGAAGTCCTCGTCGTGCTCCTCCAGGCCCTCGGGCATGGCGAAGGTCAGCGAACCGACGACCACGTCCTCGGGACGCAGCGGCTCCATCGTGTTCATGTTGACGAGCTGCTTGCCCTCGGCCCACAGGGTCTTGCGGAGCTTCTTCTCCGGCAGCGGACCCAGGTCGCGCAGCAGCACCACGCCGGAGAGCGGCACCAGGGCCAGCGCGCCGAACATGGTGTTGCGGATCAGCTTGCGACGGCCGAGCGCGGACTCCCGGGCGCCGTCCGCGAAGTCGGACAGCACCTTCGCCTTGACCTCGGGCGTCGCCTCGATGGCGTGCCGGTCGTCGGCGACCTCCACGTCGGACATCAGGGTGCGCGCCCAGTGGACGGCGCCCGCGCCGATCAGGAAGAGCGCCAGACCCAGGGTCAGACCCAGGGAGAAGTTGAGGGCGCTGACATGACCGAACGGGAAGATGAAGACGATCTTGTCGACCGGGAAGATGACGTAGGAGGCGATGAAGCCCACCGTCGCCAGCATGGACAACAGGAACATGGTCGCGACGGTGCGCTCGGAGCGCTTCGCGGCCCGCTCGTCGATGTCCTGGATGCGCGGCCTGTGGGCCGGCAGCCCCGGGTCGGCGAACGGGTCGTCGTGCGCCTTGTCCACCGCGGCGTGCGCGGTGCCCTGCGCGTCGGGCAGGTTCTCTTCTGGAATCTCTTGGCTACTCATGACTTCTTGGCCTTAGCGGTGTGGGCCGCGACCCAAATGGCAACTGCGATCAGACCGCCCAGACCGAAGATCCAGCCGAACAGGCCCTCGCTGACCGGACCCAGGCCACCGAGTGCGAGGCCGCCGGGGGACTCGGCTTCGGAGCCGTTCACGGTCTTGACGTAGGCGATGATGTCCCGCTTCTGCTGCTCGGGCATCGTCGAGTCCGGGAAGGACGGCATGCTCTGCGGGCCGGTCAGCATGGCCTCGTAGATGTGCTTCGGGTCCACGCCGTCCAGGTCGGGCGCGTACTTGCCGTTCGTCAGCGCGCCACCCTTGCCGGTGAAGTTGTGGCACTGCGCGCAGTTGGTACGGAACAGGTCGCCACCCTTGGCGATGTCCGCACCCTCAGGGCTGACCTGGCTCTTGGTCGGGACGACCGGACCGGCGCCGAGCGACGCGACGTAGGCCGCGAGCTGGTCGATCTCGGCCTGGCTGTAGATGACCTTCTTCTTCGGTACCTGGGCGCCCGGCTGCTGCGCGGGCATGCGGCCCGTACCGACCTGGAAGTCCACGGCGGCGGAGCCCACGCCGACAAGCTGCGGCCCGTCGGAGGTGCCCTGACCGCCGGTTCCGTGGCAGCTGGCGCAACCGACGGAGTACAGCTTCTTGCCCTCGTCGATGGCGAGGGACTGGGCGGTGTCGTCGGCCTGCGCCTTACTCGCGGGCGCGAACGCGGCGTACAGCCCCCCGGTGGCCGCCAGCGCGAGGAGTAGTACGACGACCGCCGCCAACGGATGGCGTCGTCGTGCGGAGAGCTTTTTCACGGATTACCCCGGTGTCAGGATCTTCTGCGTCGATGCTGGATGTGGTTCGGGCTCGGGCCCGGTTACTTGATCATGTAGATCGTGGCGAAGAGGCCGATCCACACGACATCGACGAAGTGCCAGTAATAGGACACGACGATGGCGGCGGTCGCCTGTTCATGGGTGAACCTCTTGGCCGCGTATGTCCTGCCCAGAACGAGCAGGAAGGCGATGAGACCGCCCGTCACATGCAGACCGTGGAAGCCGGTGGTCAGGTAGAACACCGAGCCGTACGGGTCGGAGGACAGCGAGAGGCCGTCCTTCTTCACCAGCTCGGTGTACTCGAAGACCTGGCCTCCGATGAAGATCGAACCCATCACGAAAGTGATCACGAACCAGGCACGGAGCTTCTTCACATCGCCCCGCTCCGCGGCGAAGACGCCGAGCTGGCAGGTGAGTGAGGAGAGCACCAGGATCGTGGTGTTCGTCGCCGAGAACGGGAAGTTCAGGGCGGACGCCATTTCCTTCCAGTGTTCCGGTCCGGTCACCGATCGCAGGGTGAAGTACATCGCGAAGAGGGCCGCGAAGAACATCAGCTCGGAGCTCAACCAGATGATGGTTCCGACGCTGGTGAGGTTCGGCCGATTGACCGACGGGTGCGCGTGCCCGGTTTCTACTGTCGTTGCTGTCGCCACGACCGACATTATGTCGGTCGCTTATCCCGCCCTCACTCCGGGGGGTGCCGTTCGGTGTGTCAGAGGGGTGTGTCCTGCCCGAACGGCCCAGGGAAGGCCGGTGCGAACCGGTACTGACACGCTGTCGGGCGGAGTACGATCCGCGCATCGGACGGCTCTCGTTCCCCGGGGGCCCCGAGTGCCCCGAAGACACGGATGTCACGGAGGAACCATGCAGCCGACCGCCACGGTCCTGGTCTACAGCGACAACGCGCACACCCGTGAGCAGGTGAGGCTGGCAGCAGGGCGCAGGCCCGCGGCGGACGTACCGCCGGTGGAGTTCCTGGAGTGCGCCACGCTGCCCGCCGTTCTGGACGCCCTGGAGCACGGGGGCGTCGACGTCTGCGTGCTGGACGGCGAGACCGCTCCGGCGGGCGGCATGGGCGTCTGCCGGCAGATCAAGGACGAGATCTTCCGCTGCCCGCCGGTCCTGGTCCTCATCGGGCGCCCGCAGGACGCCTGGCTGGCCACCTGGAGCCGCGCGGACGCCGCGGTGACGCTCCCGGTGGAGCCGGTGGAGTTCGCGGACTCCCTGGCCGCCCTGCTGCGTACGCGGCTGTCCGTGGGGGCCTGAGCCCCCACGGACGGTTCCCACGGTCAGACCTGGGGGCTCAGCCGCGCCGCGCTGACCTTGTCGACCTTCGGTGCGGTGGTGTCGTTGTTCAGCGCGCTGCCCTTCTGCCACTTGGCCCAGGACAGGTTCCAGTCGCCGTAGCCGTTGTCGAAGGGCGTCATCGTCTCGCCGTCGCTGCCGACGACGCTGACGATGTCGCCCTCGCGCACGGTGTTGAAGAACCACTCGGCCTCGCTGGTGCTCATGCCGGTGCAGCCGTGGCTGACGTTGGCGTACCCCTGCGAGCCGGTGGACCAGGGCGCGGCGTGCACGTATTCACCGCTCCACGTCACCCGGGTGGCCCAGTAGACGTCGAGGTCGTACGAGTCGGAGGAGCCGGCGGCGATCCCGATGGATTCCCCGCGCATACGT
The DNA here is from genome assembly GCF_036346615.1 of Streptomyces sp. NBC_00523. Classification (NCBI taxonomy): domain Bacteria; kingdom Bacillati; phylum Actinomycetota; class Actinomycetes; order Kitasatosporales; family Streptomycetaceae; genus Streptomyces; species Streptomyces sp. NBC_00523. The sequence continues at coordinate 1,954,773 of NZ_CP107836.1, forward strand.
ACGTACTGCTCCTTTCCGAGCACCACCTTGACGCCGTTGCGCGTGTCGAACCCGGGTTTGCCCGTGGTGACTGGGATGGTGTTGATCACTTCGCCGTTGCGGAGCACCGTCATGGAGTGCTCCGAGGCGTCCGTGATGGCCTCTATGCGGTCCCCCGTGGTGATCTTCAGCGCCTTCGCGGGCGCCCCGTAGAGCGAGTTGGTGACCTTTATGCCGGTGAGGTTGGAGCTGACTTCGATGCTGGCCTTCGCCGGCCAGTACTCCTTGGGCCGGTAGTGCAGCGTCTTGTCGTCCACCCAGTACCAGGAGCCGGTGACCGAGGGCGTGGAGCGGACCCGCAGGCCGCGTTCGACCGTGGCACGTGAGGCGTTGTCCGTGACGGGGGCGCTGAGCGTGGCGACGAGGGGCTGGCCGACGCCGTAGGTGCCCGCCTGAGGGCCGAAGGCGACCTTGAGGAACTTGGTGGCCTTGGCGGTGTCGAAGGACATCGTGCGGCTGCCGGGAGCCCCGTCGTCGTCCTCCATGCGGACCTTGACGGTGTAACGGGTCCCTGCGGCCAGCGGGGCGGTGGAGTGCCACCGGTGTCCGTCGGCGTCGAGTTCGCCCGCCAGATGGCGTCCTGCGGCGTCCACGGCCGTGACGTCGGTGATCCGGCCGTCGTCGGCGTCGACCCTGATCTCCAGGGGCTTGTCGGGGTTCACCTTCTTGCCGCCGTCGGGCGTGTTGAAGGAGACCTCGTCGGCCGCGTCGAACGGCTGGGACGACAGGGGGTGACCATCGGAACTCCCGCAGGCTGCCGCCCCGGCGACCAAGGTCGCGGCCAGCAGAGTGCAGCTCACTACGGGACGGATGCGCGGCATCTGGTTCATGGACTCACGCTAAGAACATTCGTCCGTTTCAGCGCGCGGGACGACTGCAAACGGGGGGCCGGCCACTTCGTGTCGAAGTGTCGGCCCCCCGTCAGGTGGAGCGGTGTGCTACCGGCGGACCGGTCTCACTGGGTGCGGTTCTCACCGCGGTAGTACTCGAATACCCAGCCGAAGAGGCCGACCAGGAGGAGCGGCGCCGAGAAGAACAGCAGCCACCAGCCGAAGACGACGCCCATGAAGGCGAAGGCGCCGCCGATCGCCAGCGAGAGCGGCTGCCAGCTGTGCGGGGAGAAGAACCCCACCTCGCCGGCCTCGTCCGCGACGTCGGCCTCCTTGTTGTCCTGCGCCATCGCGTCGACCCGCCGGGCCGTGAAGGCCAGGTAGAAGCCGATCATGACGCTCAGGCCGAACGCCAGGAGCAGCGCGGTGGTGCCGACGGGCTCCTTCGACCACACGCCGTACGTGATGGCCATGATGAGGATGAACAGCGCCAGACCGAGGAACATCTTGCCCTGGATCTTCACTTGCCCGCCTCCTTGCCGCCCGCGAGGGCCTTGTCACCCTCGGAGGCGTGGTCCAGCTGCTCCAGCGCGGTGATCTCCGGGTGGTGCAGGTCGAACGCCGGGGATTCGGAGCGGATACGGGGCAGCGTGAGGAAGTTGTGCCGCGGCGGCGGGCAGGACGTCGCCCACTCCAGCGAACGGCCGTAGCCCCACGGGTCGTCCACCTCGATCTTCTTGCCGTACTTGGCGGTCTTCCAGACGTTGTAGAAGAACGGCAGGATCGACAGGCCGAGCAGGAACGACGAGATGGTCGAGATGGTGTTCAGCGCGGTGAAGCCGTCCGCGGCGAGGTAGTCCGCGTAACGCCGCGGCATGCCCTCCGCGCCCAGCCAGTGCTGCACCAGGAACGTGCCGTGGAAGCCCACGAACAGCGTCCAGAAGGTGATCTTTCCGAGCCGCTCGTCCAGCATCTTGCCGGTGAACTTCGGCCACCAGAAGTGGAATCCGGAGAACATCGCGAACACCACGGTGCCGAAGACGACGTAGTGGAAGTGCGCGACCACGAAGTACGAGTCGGACACGTGGAAGTCCATCGGCGGCGAGGCCAGGATGACGCCGGTCAGACCGCCGAAGGTGAAGGTGATCAGGAAGCCGATCGCCCAGAGCATCGGTGTCTCGAAGGACAGCGAGCCCTTCCACATCGTGCCGATCCAGTTGAAGAACTTCACCCCGGTGGGCACCGCGATGAGGAACGTCATGAAGGAGAAGAACGGCAGCAGCACACCGCCGGTGACGTACATGTGGTGCGCCCACACGGTCACCGAGAGGCCGGCGATGGAGATCGTCGCGGCCACCAGGCCGATGTAACCGAACATCGGCTTGCGGCTGAAGACCGGGATCACTTCGGAAATGATCCCGAAGAACGGCAAGGCGATGATGTACACCTCTGGATGCCCGAAGAACCAGAAGAGGTGTTGCCAGAGCAAGGCGCCGCCGTTGGAGGCGTCGAACACATGGGCACCGAACTTGCGGTCCGCCTCCAGGGCGAACAGCGCGGCCGCCAGGACCGGGAAGGCCAGCAGGACCAGCACACCGGTCAGCAGGACGTTCCAGACGAAGATCGGCATGCGGAACATCGTCATGCCGGGCGCGCGCATGCAGATGATCGTGGTGATGAAGTTGACCGAACCGAGGATCGTGCCGAACCCGGAGAAGGCCAGACCCATGATCCACATGTCGGCACCGACACCCGGCGAACGGACGGCGTCCGAGAGCGGGGAGTAGGCGAACCAGCCGAAGTCGGCCGCACCCTGCGGGGTGAGGAAGCCGGCCACCGCGAGGATCGAGCCGAAGAGGTACAGCCAGTACGCGAACATGTTCAGCCGCGGGAACGCCACGTCGGGCGCGCCGATCTGCAGCGGCATGATCCAGTTCGCGAAGCCGGCGAACAGGGGCGTCGCGAACATCAGCAGCATGATCGTGCCGTGCATCGTGAACGCCTGGTTGAACTGCTCGTTCGACATGATCTGCGTGCCCGGCCGGGCCAGCTCGGCGCGCATGAAGAGCGCCATCAGGCCGCCGATGCAGAAGAAGGCGAACGATGTGACCAGGTACATCGTGCCGATCGTCTTGTGGTCAGTGGTGGTCAGCCACTTGATGACGACGTTTCCCGGCTGCTTGCGCCGGACCGGCAGCTCGTCCTCGTACGAGTCGTCTGCTGCCGCGGCACCCTGAGGTTCGTTGAGGATGCTCACAGTTTGTTCGTCTCCGCATTCCTGGCCGGGTCAGTCTGCTCGATGCCGGCCGGCACGTAGCCCGTCTGGCCCTTCTTCGCCAGCTCCTTGAGGTGCGCCTGGTACTGCGCCGGGGAGACGACCTTGACGTTGAAGAGCATGCGGGAGTGGTCGACGCCGCAGAGCTCGGCGCACTTGCCGAGGAAGGTGCCCTCCTCGGTGGGGGTCACCTCGAAGGCATTGGTGTGCCCCGGAATGACGTCCTGCTTCATCAGGAACGGCACCACCCAGAAGGAGTGGATGACGTCACGGGAAGTCAGGATGAACCGGACCTTCTCCCCCTTGGGCAGCCACAGGGTGGGACCCGGGTTACCGGTGTCCGGATTCCTGTCGCCCGGGATGCCGACGTCGTAGACGCCGTCCGCACCCTTGGGGAATTCCTTGCGGAACCTGTCCGGGATGGCGTCGAGCTCCTTGGGGACCTCGTTGCCCGTGGTGGCGGAGCCGTCCACGTTCTCGATGTAGTTGAAGCCCCAGCTCCACTGGTAGCCGACCACGTTGATGGTGTGGGCGGGCTTCGGGGAGAGCGTGAGGAGCTTCGTCTCGTCCCGGGCGGTGAAGTAGAACAGCACCGAGACGATGATCAGGGGGACCACGGTGTACAGCGCCTCGATGGGCATGTTGTACCGGGTCTGCGGAGGTACCTCCACCTTGGTGCGGCTGCGCCGGTGGAAGATGACGCTCCACAGGATCAGGCCCCAGACCAGGACGCCCGTGGCGAGCGCTGCCGCCCACGAGCCCTGCCAGAGGGAAAGGATCCGTGGGGCCTCTTCCGTTACCGGCTTGGGCATACCAAGGCGGGGGAAGTCCTTGTACGTGCAACCGGTGGCGGTCGCCAGGATCAGGCCCGCAGTCAGCACCTGCGGCAGCTTCCGCCGCATCGGGCGCCGCGACGAGCGGTCGGAGCCGTTGGGACTCACGTAGCGCCTTCCCGAGAGTCTCGCCCGCACGGTCGGCGCGGCCGTCTCGCTGGTCGGTCGCCGCCCTGTACGGGCAGGGGTTTGGATGTTTATGCGGACCAAACCCTACTGGACGCTATTTGGGGTCGCGCGGGGAGGGTGCCCAACGCGCCGCCCGACTCCCCGAAGGGGTGGAATTCGCGCCTCCGGCCGCCATCTGACGCCCCCTCCACCGGGAGGGACGGCCGGTTGCGGGCGGCGGGGCGGGCTAGCGTGACCGGGTGCCTTACTTCGACGCGGCGTCCGCCGCCCCCCTGCATCCCGTCGCCCGCCAGGCGCTGCTTGCCGCGCTGGACGAGGGCTGGGCCGATCCGGCCCGGCTGTACCGCGAGGGACGCCGCGCCCGGCTGCTGCTGGACGCGGCCCGGGAGGCGGCGGCCGAGGGGGTCGGGTGCCGCCCCGACGAGCTCACCTTCACCTCATCGGGCACCCGCGCGGTGTATTCCGGAATTTCCGGCGCGCTCGCCGGACGTCGGCGTGTCGGACGCCGTCTGGTGGTGTCGGCGGTCGAACACTCGTCGGTCCTCCACGCGGCGGCGGACCACGAGGACCGGGGCGGCACCGTCCACCAGGTCCCGGTGGAGCGGACCGGCGCGGTGGACGCGGAAACGTTCGGGCGGGCGCTCACCGAGGACACCGCGCTCGCCTGCCTCCAGTCCGCCAGCCACGAGGTGGGCACCGAGCAGCCGGTGGCCGAGGCGGCCGGGCTCTGCCGGGCGGCCGGGGTGCCGCTCCTTGTGGACGCCGCGCAGTCGCTGGCCTGGGGCCCGGTGCCGGAGGGCTGGTCGCTGCTGGCGGGCAGCGCGCACAAGTGGGGCGGGCCGGCCGGGGTCGGGCTGCTCGCGGTGCGCAAGGGGGTGCGGTTCGCGCCCCAGGGGCCCGTGGACGAGCGGGAGTCGGGGCGCGCGCCGGGGTTCGAGAACCTGCCGGCGATCGTCGCGGCGGCCGCGTCGCTGCGCGCGGTGCGGGCGGAGGCGGACGCGGAGGGGGCCCGGCTGCGGGCGCTGGTGGACCGGATCAGGGCCCGGGTGCCCGCACTGGTGCCCGATGTGGAGGTGGTCGGCGATCCGATGCGGCGGCTGCCTCATCTGGTGACCTTCTCCTGTCTCTATGTCGACGGGGAGACTTTGCTCGGGGAGCTGGACCGGGCCGGTTTCTCCGTGTCGTCCGGTTCGTCCTGCACGAGCAGCACGCTGTCGCCGAGCCATGTGCTCAAGGCGATGGGCGTCCTGTCCGAGGGGAACGTCCGCGTCTCGCTGCCCCGGGGCACCGCGGAGGAGGACGTCGACCGCTTCCTGGAGGTGCTGCCGGGCCTGGTCGCCGGGGTCCGCGAGAAGCTCGACGCGCCGGTGGCCGCGGCCTCCTCCCCCGCCCCGGACGACTCGCTGGTGGTCGACGCGCTGGGCAAGCGGTGCCCGATCCCGGTGATCGAACTCGCAAAGGTGATCGGAGGGGTGCCGGTGGGCGCCACGGTGACGGTGCTCTCCGACGACGAGGCGGCCCGGCTGGACATCCCGGCGTGGTGCGCGATGCGCGAGCAGGAGTACGTGGGCGAGGAGCCGGCGGACCGGGGCGCGGGCTATGTGGTCCGCCGGCTCTCCTGACGGGCTGCTCAGACGAGGTGCGCGTGGACCTCGGCGGCGGCCTCGTGGCCGTACGCCTTGGTGAAGCGGTCCATGAAGTGGGTGCGGTGCAGGGTGTACTCCTGGGTGCCCACGGTCTCGATGACGAGCGTGGCGAGCATGCAGCCGACCTGGGCGGCGCGCTCCAGGCCGACGCCCCAGGCGAGACCGGAGAGGAATCCGGCGCGGAAGGCGTCGCCGACGCCGGTCGGGTCGGCCTTGACGTTCTCCTCGGGGCAGCCGACCTCGATCGGCTCCTCGCCGGCCCGCTCGATGCGCACGCCCTGGGCGCCGAGCGTCGTGACCCGGTGGCCGACCTTGCCGAGGATCTCCTCGTCGGTCCAGCCGGTCTTGGACTCGATGAGCCCCTTCTCGTACTCGTTGGAGAAGAGGTACGTGGCGCCGTCGAGGAGGATGCGGATCTCGTCGCCGTCCATGCGGGCGATCTGCTGCGAGAAGTCGGCGGCGAACGGGATGCCGCGGGTCCGGCACTCCTCCGTGTGGCGGAGCATGCCCTCCGGGTCGTCGGCGCCGATGGAGACCAGGTCGAGGCCGCCCACGCGGTCGGCGACGGCCTTGAGCTCGATGAGGCGGGCCTCGCTCATGGCGCCGGTGTAGAAGGAGCCGATCTGGTTGTGGTCGGCGTCCGTCGTGCAGACGAAGCGGGCGGTGTGCAGGACCTCGGAGATCCGCACCGCGCTGGTGTCGACGCCGTGCCGGTCGAGCCAGGCGCGGTACTCGTCGAAGTCGGAGCCGGCCGCGCCGACCAGGATCGGCTTGGTGCCGAGCAGGCCCATGCCGAAGCAGATGTTCGCGGCGACCCCTCCCCGGCGTACGTCCAGGTTGTCGACCAGGAAGGAGAGCGAGACCGTGTGCAGCTGGTCGGCGACCAACTGGTCGGCGAAGCGGCCGGGGAAGGTCATGAGGTGGTCGGTGGCGATGGAGCCGGTGACTGCGATACGCACGGGGAGACGTCTCCTGCGGAGGTCGAAGGGGAACGGATGTCCGCGTCCCAGGGGTGACGTGACAGTTCACGCTACCCGCTCCCGCTGGGCCCGAAGCGGAAAAACTACCCGATAGTAGGGCTTTCTTCGCAGGCTCCGCGGTGCCTACGGTGCCGGTATGCCGAATCACATCGCCCCGCGCGAGTCCGAGACCGGTCTGGCCGAGCTGCGCGGAGACTGCGCACGGATGGCTCCGCACTGGGTGGCCCCCACGAGGACCACCCCTACCCGCATCGCCCCCGCCCTGATCCACGGGGTCACCGTGCCGCCCGCCTCCGCCCGGCTGCTCGACGCGATGGAGGACCGGCCCTAGGAAGAGTCCGGGGAACCAGGTGTCTCGCTGATCCGTCCCAGTCCTGTCCGCCCCACACGGCGGGCCGTGCGCCGGCCAAGCGCACGACCGCGATGCAGGCGAAGGAGCGATCCGGTGAGCACCGAGCGACCCGACAACGACGTGACCACCACCCGGCGGCGTTCCCCGCTGGTCGCGGCCTCGGTGGCGGCCGCCGTCCTGCTGGCCGGTGGCGGCGGAGCGTACTGGGCCGCGACCGCGGCGGACGGCGGCGACGACACACGGAGCACCGCGTCCGGCGGGGGCTCCACTCCCCCACCCCTGGCCCTGGACGACGCCGGTACGCCGACCGCCCCGTCCCGCGAGGGCATCGCCCCCGGCGAGCCCGATCCGCACGGCGGGCGGCTGGTCTACCGCGCGTCCGGGAAGCTGCCGGACGCGCCGGAGAAGGCCGCCGTCCAGCGCGCCGGGGGCACGGTCACGGCCGCCGAGGTCACCCGGCTGGCGAAGGCGCTCGGCCTCTCCGGCACCCCGCAGTCCGAGGCCACCGCCTGGAAGGTCGGCTCCGACGGGGACGGCTCGGGTCCGGTGCTGCGGGTGAACAAGCAGGCGCCGGGGAGCTGGACCTTCACCCGGTACGGCTCCGGCGGGACGGACAACTGCAAGAAGGGGGCCGTCTGCGCCCTGGCCCCCGGCGGCTCCGGGCAGCCCGTGGACGAGAAGGCCGCTAAGGCCGCCGCCGCGCCGGTGCTGAAGGCGGCGGGCCAGGACGACGCGGCGCTCGACGCGCAGCAGCTGATGGGCTCGGTCCGGGTGGTCAACGCCGATCCGGTGGTGGACGGGCTGCCCACGTACGGCTGGGCGACCGGCATCCAGGTGGGCCCGGACGGTCAGGTGACCGGGGGCTCCGGAAAGCTGAAGGCCCTGGAGAAGGGCGACGCCTATCCGGTGATCGGCGCGGCCGAGGCGCTGAAGCGGCTCAACGCGGCGCAGCCGCCCGCCGGGGAGATCGGCGGGTGCGCCTCGCCGGCCCCGCTGTCGGACGGGGTCAGCTGCGGGGCGAAGACCGGCGCGGAGCGGCCCGCGACGACGGTGACGGTGGAGAAGGCGGTCTTCGGCCTGGCGGTGCACACGGCGGGCGGCGAGCAGCTGCTCGTACCGTCCTGGATCTTCTCGGTGAAGCCGGCCGGTGGCCTCGGTGACACGGTCACGCAGGTGGCGGTGGACCCGGAGTACCTGAAGCGGGAGCCGGTGCCGGGCAAGTCCCCGGACGGCGACGGTACGGCGAAGGCCCGGGCGGTCCAGTCGTACAGCGCGGACGGGCGGACGCTCGCGGTGACGTTCTGGGGCGGGGTGTGCAGCACGTACACGGCGAGCGCGCGTGAGGACGGGGACACGGTCCGGGTGACCGTGGAGGAGAAGAAGGCCGAGCCGGGCAAGGTCTGCGTGATGATCGCGAAGGAGCTGACCCGTACGGTCACGCTGGAACGGCCGCTGGACGGCCGGAAGGTCATGGACGACGCATCCGGCTCCCTGGTGCCGCGCGCCTGAGCCACCCCCTTGCAACGGCGGCGGCCCCGGGACCGAAGTCCCGGGGCCGCCGCCTCGACGCTGTGGTGCGACTCAGCTGAAGGAGTCGCCGCAGGCGCAGGAACCCGTGGCGTTCGGGTTGTCGATGGTGAAGCCCTGCTTCTCGATGGTGTCGACGAAGTCGACCGAGGCGCCGCCCAGGTACGGGGCGCTCATGCGGTCGGTGACGACCTTCACACCGTCGAAGTCCTTGACGACGTCGCCGTCGAGGGAGCGCTCGTCGAAGAAGAGCTGGTAGCGCAGGCCCGAGCAGCCGCCGGGCTGGACGGCGACGCGCAGTGCCAGGTCGTCACGGCCTTCCTGCTCCAGCAGGGCCTTGACCTTGGCTGCGGCGGCGTCGGACAGGAGGATGCCGTCGCTCACGGTGGTGGTCTCGTCCGATACGGACATCTGCTTCTCTCCCGGGTTGTACGGAGACTGCTTGCCGACGTTGCAACCGTCGGGGCCGCGGATTCATTCCGGGCCGAGCGCTTGCCTGTTCCCTTCATGCTCGCACACCCGTCCTGTGGGCGGATGCGTCACATTGACACTTTCGGCATCGTCAAAGTGACGTGAAGCGGCTATGATAGATAGCGTCAATTAGACGAAAAGGCTTTCTCCACAGAGAAGTCCGCAGAAGAAAGGGTGCGTGACGTGACCACGGCCCACCCCGTCCAGGATCTCGATGTCCAGCCGACGCCGCTCGCCCTGCTCCTGCTGGGCCGCGACGCCGACCCCAGGAGCGAGCGCGGTGTCGAGTGTCCCGGCGACCTGCCCTCCCCGTCCGACCCGGACCTGGTGGCCCGCGCCCGCGCGGCCAAGGAGGAGCTGGGCGAGAAGGTCTTCGTCCTGGGTCACCACTACCAGCGCGACGAGGTCATCCAGTTCGCCGACGTGACCGGTGACTCCTTCAAGCTCGCCCGCGACGCCGCGGCCCGCCCGGAGGCGGAGTACATCGTCTTCTGCGGTGTGCACTTCATGGCCGAGTCGGCGGACATCCTCACCAGCGACGACCAGAAGGTCGTGCTGCCGGACCTGGCGGCGGGCTGCTCGATGGCCGACATGGCCACCGCCGAGCAGGTCGCCGAGTGCTGGGACGTGCTGACCGAGGCCGGTGTCGCCGAGCAGGTCGTGCCCGTCTCGTACATGAACTCGTCCGCCGACATCAAGGCCTTCACCGGCCGCCACGGCGGCACGATCTGCACCTCGTCCAACGCCGAACGCGCCCTGGAGTGGGCCTTCGAGCAGGGCGAGAAGGTGCTCTTCCTGCCGGACCAGCACCTCGGCCGCAACACCGCCGTGCGAGACATGGGCATGTCCCTGGAGGACTGCGTCCTCTACAACCCGCACAAGCCGAACGGCGGTCTGACCGTCGAGGAGCTGCGGAACGCGAAGATGATCCTGTGGCGCGGCCACTGCTCGGTGCACGGCCGCTTCTCGGTCGAGTCCGTCAACGACGTGCGCGAGCGCATCCCCGGCGTCAACGTGCTGGTGCACCCCGAGTGCAAGCACGAGGTCGTGGCGGCCGCGGACTACGTCGGCTCGACGGAGTACATCATCAAGGCCCTGGAGGCGGCCCCGGCCGGTTCGAAGTGGGCGATCGGCACCGAGCTGAACCTCGTCCGCCGCCTGGCGAACCGTTTCGCCCCCGAGGGCAAGGAGATCGTCTTCCTCGACAAGACGGTCTGCTTCTGCTCCACGATGAACCGCATCGACCTGCCGCACCTGGTGTGGACGCTGGAATCCCTCGCCGAGGGCAAGCAGGTCAACCGGATCGTCGTGGACCCGGAGACGGAGAAGTACGCGAAGCTGGCGCTGGAGCGGATGCTGGCGCTGCCGTAGCGGCTGTTCGCACGGAAGGTCCGGACGCGGCCGATTTTGTCCGGACCGGCCCGGAACCCCGTCCCCCGTATCTACGCTGCTGTCCTCATTCGGCGGCGCGGATACGGGGGACAGTCATATGGCGCAGCGCAGCAGGGCCGAGGACCTGGTGGTCGTCGTACCGGGAATCCTCGGCAGCACGCTCGCGGACGCGGACGGGCACGAGGTCTGGGCGGCCTCCGGGAAGGCCCTGGTGCGGGGCATCCGCACCCTCGGGAAGTCCGTCAAGCGCCTGACGCTCCCGGCCGGCCTGGGCGACGAGCACCCCGGTGACGGCGTACGGCCCACCGGGCTGATGTCCGATGTGCACGCGCTGCCGGGCGTGTGGAAACCCGTGGACGGGTACAGCAGCCTGCTGAACTGGCTGGAAGCCCACTTCACCCTCCAGCGCCGCCTGCCGGGCGAGGCGGCCGACGTCCCGGCCAACCTGGTCGCCTTCGCCTACGACTGGCGGCTCTCCTGCCGCTACAACGCGGAGCGGCTGGCCGAGCGCGTGGACGAGGAGCTGGGCCGCTGGCGCGCCTCCCGGCCCGACCGGCGGGACGCGAAGGTGGTCTTCCTCTGCCACTCGATGGGCGGCCTGGTCACCCGGAGCTACGTCGAGCAGTGCGGGGGCGCGGAGGTCACGCGCCGCGTGGTCACGCTGGGGACACCGTACCGGGGGTCGCTGGACGCGCTGCTGTACCTGGTCAATGGAATGCGTTACGGGATCGGCCCGGTCGGCCTCGACCTCACGCCGTTCGCCCGGAGCCTGCCGTCGCTGCACCAGCTCACGCCGGACTACGCGTGCCTGGCGGCGGCCGGGGGCTCGGGGCTGCGGTACGCGCGGGAGGTCGCGGGGCTGCCTGGGGTGGACGGGGAGCTGCTGCGCCTCGCGGGCCTGTTCCATGCGGATCTGCGGGCCTCGGAGGCGGGGGCGCCGTACGGGGTGGAGTACGTGCCGGTGGGCGGGGTGCGGCAGCCGACGCCGACGACGGCCGAGATGGAGGGGGACGCTCTGCGCGGGCTGCTCACCATCGACGGGGTGGATGAGGGGGGCGACGGGCGGGTGCCCGATCTCTCCAGCCGCGCGGTGGGGGCGGGGCGGCACGCGTACACCCCGTGGGAGAAGCACGGCTCCCTCCAGAACAACAAGGGGGTCCGCCAGAGCCTCTACGCCTCGCTCACTCCGGAGCCGCCCGTGCACCGGGGCTCGGAGGACGAGGATGTGCCGCTCTCGGTGGAGGCGCCGGAGATTCTGGTGGAGGGGGAAGCGTACGAGATCCGGGCTACGGCTCCTGCGGATGTGCCGGGGCACGATCGGGTCGCGGTCTTCGCGGGGGTGGAGGGCGGTCCGATGCGGACTATGGCGAACCGGGGTGGCGGGGTGTACGGCCTCCGGATCAACGGTCTTCCGGTGGGCGGGCATCGGGTGCGGATCGGGACGCGTGTTTCGGCCAATGTCGTGATGACCGCGTTGGTGCTGGTTCTGGAGCGGGGCTGACGATGACGGGTGCGGCGGGGACGGCGCTTTGTGTGGTGTGCGAGGAGTACGCGGACGGGGGGAGGTTTCCCCGGCTCGTGGGGGCCGGGGCCCAGATGGACGAGATCGTGGGGCTGCTGGAGGGGTTGGGGTACGAGGCGCGGAAGGTGGGGGGTGGGAATCCGTCGTCGGCCGCGTTTCGGGCGGAGAGCGAGGAGTGGTCCGAGGGGTGGGTGGCCACGGGTGACGCCAAACCGGCGCTGGTCATCTGGTCGGGGCACGGGGTGCGGGTCGACGGTCAGACGCGGCTGGTGCTCTCGGACCTGAAGCCGGCCGACGACCCCGGCCAGTGGAAGGCACGGGTGACGCGGCACGGCGTCACCGCCGACGACCTGGTCAGCGAGGCCGCCGGTTCCGGTGCCGAACACGTGCTGGTGATCATCGATACCTGTTACGCGGGGGGCGGCGCGGTTCCGGCCCTGGGGCTGGCTCTCGGGCGCTGGGAGGAGGAGTCCGCGCCGCCCGGGCACGCCAAGTGGCTGGGTTTTCTGGCGAGTTGCCAGAGTCACGAGACCTCGGACGGCAGCGGGCCGCTGCTGGCCGCCCTGACGAAGGTCCTGAAGGAAGGTCCGGCGGGCGACGAGTACCGGTCCGCGTGGAGCGCTCACAACGCGCTCGTCAGCGGGCCGGACCTGCTGGGCGCCATCGCCACGCGGTGGGAGGGCGAGGGCCAGACCCCGGTCCCCGCCACCCTCGGCGAGTGGCGCCCCGCCTTCCCCAACCCCCTCCACTCCCCCGAAGCACCGGCCCGGCTGGTGGAGCACCTGGTGCAGGCCGCACGCGGGGTCGGCCACCGGGAAGAGGGCTGGTTCTTCACCGGCCGTACGCGGGTGCTGGGCCGGATCGTGGAGTGGCTGGACGAGGACACGTCCGGCCTGTTCCTGGTGACCGGGCCCGCCGGTTGCGGGAAGTCCGCCGTGTTGGGCCGTATCGCCACGCTCGCGGACGCGGAGCAGCGGGAGCGGGCTGTCGCGAGCGGCGCACTGCGCGACGGTGACCCGGACCCGGGCGTCCGCGCGGAGCGGACCCTTGCGGCGGTGCACCTGCGTGATCTGACGCCGTTGCAGGCGGCGGAACGGCTGGCCCATGCCCTGAGGTTGCCCCGGCCGCGCAGTACGGACGATTTCCGGGCGGAGGTGCGGGAGTTGTCGCCGCAGCCGGTCCTGGTCATGGACGGCCTGGACGAGGTACCGGCCGAGCACACGCAGAGCATGATCGAGGAGCTGGTGTTCCCGCTGAGCCGGTCGGTGCCGGTGCTGCTGGGTTCGCGGGAGCGGGCGTTCCGCAACAAGCTGGAGGACAACGAGTCGCTGGTGCAGGCGCTGTCCCGGCACATCGGCGCGGGTGTCGAGGCCGTCGACCTCGAAGAGGAGCCGCATACGCGGGAAGACATCGGCGAGTACGTGCGGCGCCGGTGTGAGGCGGCGGGAGTCGCGGAGGGCCTGGCCCAAGAGGCCGGTACGGCGATCTCGGAGCGGGCCACGGATGTCGGCGGCGGCTTCCTCTTCGCCCGCCTGGTCACGAGCACGGTCCTGGCGCGGGTGGCCTCAGGGGAGGACGGGTCTCTGCTGGCGGAGCTGCCCGACTCCATCGACACCGCGTTCGAGAACGAGCTGCGCACGGTGCCCGCGCGGGTACGGGACGACGGCACTGTCCTCCCCTCGGCGGCCTGGGACCTGCTGACCGCGCTGGCCTGGACGGTGGGCCAGGGAATGCCTGCGGGCGGTGTGTGGGAGGCGGTGGCCGGGGCGCTCGGCGGGGGCGTCGAGTACGACGAGACCGACGTGGACTGGGCGCTGTCGGCCTTCGGGCGCTACATCGTGGAGGACGCGGAGGAGGGGCAGGCGGTGTATCGCCTGTATCACCGGGAGTTCGTTGCGCACCTGAGGCGGCGGGAGGGGCCGGGTGGGGTGGTTGCGGGTGAGGTGGTGCTGCGCACGCTGGTGGATCTCATAAGGCAGCAGGGGGAGGTCGGTGACTGGTCAGGGGTGGATCCATACGTGACAAGAGGGCTGGTGCGGCATGCAGTGGGGTGCGGTGGGGCGGGGGTTGAGGTGCTGCGGGGGTTGGCAACTTGGGATGAAGAATGTGGGCTGCCTCATCTGGCTGAAGGCCTGTACGGGTTGTCCATCGCTCTGGCAAAGGCAGGGCTCCGCCACGAGGCTTTGCCGTACTCGCGAGAGGCAGTTGGCTTCTACGAGGACCTCAGCGACAGCCATCCGAATATCTATCGTCCGGGCCTGGCTCGCTCCCTCAACAACCTCGCTACCCGTCTAGCCGAGACCGGAGACCGCCAAGGCGCACTCGCACCCGCACACGAAGCCACCAACCTCTACCGCACCCTCGCCGAACAACACCCAGCCGCACACACCCCCAACCTCGCCATGTCCCTCAACAACCTCGCTATCCGTCTAGCCGAAACCGGAGACCGCCAAGGCGCACTCGCACCCGCACACGAAGCCGTACGCATCCGACGCACCCTCGCCGAACAACACCCCGCCGCCTACACCCCGAACCTCGCCAGCGCCCTCAACACCCTCGCCACTCGCCTCGCCGCCATCGGAGACCGCCAAGGCGCACTCGCACCCGCGCACAAAGCCACCAACCTCTACCGCACCCTCGCCGAACAACACCCAGCCGCCTACACCCCGAACCTCGCCGGCGCCCTCAACAACCTCGCCAATCACCTCGCCGCCATCGGAGACCGCCAAGGCGCACTCGCACCCGCACACGAAGCCGTACGCATCCGACGCACCCTCGCCGAACAACACCCCGCCGCCTACACCCCCAACCTCGCCATGTCCCTCAACACCCTCGCTATCCGTCTAGCCGAAACCGGAGACCGCCAAGGCGCACTCGCACCCGCACACGAAGCCACCAACCTCTACCGCACCCTCGCCGAACAACACCCAGCCGCCTACACCCCGAACCTCGCCGGCGCCCTCAACACCCTCGCTATCCGTCTAGCCGAGACCGGAGACCGCCAAGGCGCACTCGCACCCGCACACGAAGCCACCAACCTCTACCGCACCCTCGCCGAACAACACCCAGCAACTTTCACCCCTGACCACGCCACCTCTCTCAACACCCTTGCCAACCGCCTCGCCGCCATCGGGGACCGCCAAGGCGCACTCGCATCCGTCCGCGAAGCCACCAACCTCTACCGCACCCTCGCCGAACAACACCCAGCCGCACACACCCCCAACCTCGCCATGTCCCTCAACAACCTCGCTATCCGTCTAGCCGAGACCGGAGACCGCCAAGGCGCACTCGCACCCGCACACGAAGCCGTACGCATCCGACGCACTCTCACCGAACAACACCCCGCAACCTTCACCCCCGAGCTCGCCACCTCCCTCAACAACCTCGCCAACCGCCTCGCCGCCATCGGAGACCGCCAAGGCGCACTCGCACCCGCACACGAAGCCGTACGCATCCGACGCACCCTCGCCGAACAACACCCCGCCGCCTACACCGCCGAACTCGCCGGCGCCCTCAACAACCTCGCCAACCGCCTCGCCGAGACCGGAGACCGCCAAGGCGCACTCGCACCCGCACACGAAGCCACCAACCTCTACCGCACCCTCGCCGAACAACACCCCGCCGCACACACCCCCAACCTCGCCATGTCCCTCAACACCCTCGCCAACCGCCTCGCCGCCACCGGAGACCGCCAAGGCGCACTCGCACCCACACACGAAGCCACCAACCTCTACCGCACCCTCGCCGAACAACACCCCGCCGCCTTCACCCCCGAGCTCGCCGGCTCTCTCAACAACCTCGCTATCCGTCTCGCCGCCACCGGAGACCGCCAAGGCGCACTCGCACCCGCACACGAAGCCACCAACCTCTACCGCACCCTCGCCGAACAGCACCCCGCCGCACACACCCCCAACCTCGCCACCTCCCTCAACAACCTCGCCAACCGCCTCGCTGACGCCGGAGACCCTTCAGCCGCAGCCCAGGCGTACGAGCAAGTCATCGTCGACCTCAGCGCCAAGCACCCCGCAGTCGGCCGAGCTCTCATGCTCGAACGGGACAGGTTCTTGATCCGTGAGCCGGGGTGTTCGACCACAGCCGGCCTTCAAAACCTCGTTCAACTGGCGAGCATCCCAACCACCGAAGCGCCGGACCAAGTGACGTTCCACGCTCGGAAGACCCTCCGCGCGTACGTACAAGAGAGCGCCGAACACCGCAAAGACCTTGCAGCTGTCTGGCACGACGAGACCCGCACACCCCTCCCCTCCTGGCTAGCGCTCGCCCCCCAGGCGCTGAGCACAGTCGGCGCCTGGATGACCACGCACTCCTGGTCCGACTCATACGCCCACTGGACCGACCACACCGAGCTCCTGAGCAGCCCCGAAGCCGCAGTGGCCCTAGCCGAGGTCGCGCTCCTCGACCCCGAGGCCGCAGCCCACCACCAAGCCCTCCGCGAGGAAATCCTCACCGACGGCGCACCCGCCGCCTACCGCCCCCTCATCCTCGGCGAGCAACTATCCGACTGGACGGCCCTCACCACCTGGGACGCCTCCGAGCAGTACCTCCGCGCCCACCCGGACCTCCTCGAACTCGACCCGCCCGACTCCCTCCCCGGCGCCCTCCTCCACGCAGCCCGCGCCCACGACATCCCCACGGCCTACGCCCTCGTACGCGACCGCACCGCCCTCCAGCAGTACATCGACAACGCCCTCACCAGCGGCGACGCCGAAGCCCTCCGTCACGCGGCCGCCATCGAGGACGAGGTGTACGACGACCAGCTCTCCGCCCGCACCCACCACCAGGCCGCGCTGCTCCTCGCGGACACCCTCAACGAGGCCGACCCCGACAGCCTCGCCCCCCTCGTCGCCGACGCCTCGCCCGACGTACGCAACCGGCTGATCTCCGAAACCGCCGCCCTCAGCGCGGCCCACGCACCCCAGCACGCCGCGCACTGGGTGCGGATCATCCAGACACTCGCCGCCACCGGGTGACCACCACCGTCTGCCTGATCCTCGCCGCCTCGCCCGAGGCCGGCCGGGCGCCCGCGCTGCACGAGGAGCACCGGGACGTGCAGCGCAGCGTCACGCACGCCAGGTTCGGGCACCTGTTGCGGCTCGATGTCCTTCCGGCCGCCCGGGCCGAGGACCTGGTGCAGTACCTGGCGGCCACCGTGCCGCACGTCCTGCACTTCGCGGGGCGCGGGACGCCCGACGGCGGGCCCCGCTTCGTCACCGACGACGGCGGCGAGGCGCCCGTCGCCCTGGACGGGTTACGCGACTGCGTCGCCGACGCCGCCCCGCTCGGGCTGCGACTCGTGGTGCTCAACGCCTGCTGGACGGAGCCGTTGGCCAAAGAGTTGGCCGACCGTGTCCCGGCCGCCATCGGGTGGGAGGGGCAGGTCCCCGACGCGCATGCGTGTGCGTACGCCCGGGTCTTCTATCGCAACCTCGCCGAAGGCGACTCCGTGCTGAGCGCCCACGCCACCGCCTGCAAGCTGCTCGCGCTCATCGGGTGCACCGGCCTCCCCGTGCTGCACAGCGCCCCGGGTCACCTCCCCGAGGCCCACTTCCTCATCGCGGCCTCCGACCGACCCGTCCCGCCGGGCAAGCCGCTCACGCCTCGCTGGTACCGGTCCCCGGGGCCGCCGCGCAAGCCGTGGTTTCCTCGGCCTCCGCAGGCGTGAGGAGGGCGGGAGCCAGGCGGTAGCCCCGGCTCTCCGCGATCCGCAAGGCGTCCTGCAACGACTCGGCCAGCCGGACCCCGGTGAACCTCAACTCGCGCGTGCCCACGCCCGTTTCGGCCAGCAGCGCCCGCGCCTCGCGCAACACGTACTGGGCCGAGTCGAGCAGGTCCGTCTCCACCTCGTCGGCCAGCCGTGACATCGGGCCGCCCGGGTCGTCGCTGCTCAGGTAGCACGGGGTCCCGCTCTCGCCGACCCAGGGGAGCAGCCGCATCGCGTTCCCTTGCGCGTCGAACATCATGTCGCCTCCGCCTCCGTTCGGGGAGCGCTCTGGTCCCCGGTCGCACCCGCTGGTTACGGTGTGTGCCGCAATCGTCGCGCTGTGGCGGGTTTCCCCAACAGGGCCGCTGCGTCCCGACGTTCCACACGGGACACACGGAAGGCCCGCTCCATGACGTTCAGGCCCCAGCCGCTTTCCCCCTTCGCCTCCACGCGCCACTACTTCGGCTCGGAGCTACGCCGCCACCGCGAGCTCGCGAAGCTCTCCCTCGTGCAGCTGGCGGACATCGTCAACTCCAGCAAGAGCACGCTCGCCCGGATCGAGACGGCCGAACTGATGCCCCCGCCGGACATGCCCAGCTGCCTGGACATCGCCTTCGGGACGGATGAGCTCTTCACGGGCCTCTACGAACTCGCCAAGCAGGACATCCATCCCGACAAGTACAAGCGGTACATGAACTTCGAGGCCCGGGCCGAGGTCATAGAGCAGTACGGCGCGCAGGCACTGCCCGGCTTGTTCCAGACCGAGCAGTACGCCCGGGAGTTGCTCCGTCGTCAGGAACACCTGACCGCCGAAATGGTCGATGAGCGCGTCACCGCCCGCATGTCCCGACAGGAGCGGCAGCACTCGGCGAATCCGCCGTTCCGGTGGGCGATCATCGACGAGGCCGTACTGCTGCGGCAGGTGGGCAGCCGGTCCTGCATGCACCAGCAACTGGCCTCGCTGTTGGAGCGGGTGGATACTCCGGACAGTAAGGTTCAGGTGATGCCGTTCAGTGCGGGGCCACACTCGCTACTGGGTGGCGCACTGACTCTGCTGACCCTGCCCGACGGCGCCTCGGTGGCGTACGAGGAGAGCATCCAGACCGGTCACCTCTACGAGGACCCGGAAGCGGTGAAGAATTGGCGGCGGCGGTACGACGTACTGCGCGCCAACTCGCACTCCCTGGCCGAGTCGGCGGAACTGATCCGTACCGCGATGGAGGGCTACCGACCATGACCCACTCCCCCGAGCTGAGTTCCGCCCGCTGGCGTCGCAGCAGCTACAGCAACACCGACGGGGGCGAATGCGTCGAGATCAGCGACGACTTCCCCGGCGTCATCCCCGTACGTGACAGCAAGAACCCGAGCGGTCCGTCGCTCGTCGTCAACGCCGCCGCCTGGGGCAACTTCGTCTCGTCCCTGAAGTAGCGCGCAGCGCAACGGCCCGTCCCACACGTGCGCGTGGGACGGGCCGTTTCCTTATCACCCGGGGACCGGAAAGAGTCGAGTTTGTCCGGACCGGCACCCCGGCGTCCGATCCGTGCATACGCTGCTGTCCATTTCAGCGGCGTATGTGCGGGAAGGCGGAGCGCCCGATGGCGGATGAGGCGGATGTGGTGGGCGGCGAGGCCGTGGGGACCGCGTTGTGCGTGGTGTGTGAGACGTACGCCGACGAGCGGACCTTTCCGCGGCTGACCGGTGCGACGGCCCAGATGGAGGGGATCGTCAACCGCCTTGAGGCGCTGGGGATCGCGACCCGTGTCGCGGGCGGCGGCAACCCCTCCTGGGCGGACTTCGACCGGGACCTCACCGCCTGGAGCGCGTCCGGCGCGGGGAAGCCCGCGATCATCGTGTGGTCCGGGCACGGCGTGCTGGTGGACGACGAACTCCGGCTGGCGCTGCGCGACTTGGACCTTGACGTCGAGCAAGTGGCCCGGGACGCACGCGCCCTGCGGCACGGGGTCTCGCCCGAGACGCTGGTCAACGAGGCGGTGGCGTCCGGCGCCGACCAGATCCTGGTGCTCATCGACGCCTGCCATGCCGGGGACGCCGTGGGCCGGGGCCTGGAGAAGGCGCTCCGGCGCTGGGAGACCACCTCCGCGCCGCCCGGCCGGGTGCAGTGGTTCGGGATCATGACGAGTTGTCGGCGCGGCGAGACCTCGGACGGGGCCGGGCCGCTGCTCGACGCGCTGGCCGAGGTGCTGAGGGAGGGCCCGGCCACCAGCGAGTACCGGTCGGCGTGGAGCGCCCACAACGCGTGGGTAAGCGGCCCGGACGTGCTCGCCGCGCTCGGTGAGCGGTGGCGCGGCGAGGGGCAGACGCCGGTCCCGGCCGCCCTCGGCACCGGGCGGGCGGTCTTCCCGAACCCACGCCATGTGCCCGGGGCGCCCGCGCGGCTGGTGGAGCACCTGGTGCTCGCGGCCCGGGGTGTCGGGTTCCGCGAGGAGGGCTCGTTCTTCACGGGCCGGAAGCGGGTCCTGGGCCGGATCACCGACTGGATCGAGGCGGACGAGGCGGGGCTCTTCCTGGTGACCGGCCCGGCGGGCTGCGGCAAGTCGGCGGTGCTGGGCCGGATCGCGACGCTCACCGACCCGGAGCGGCGCGCGGAGACGGAGGCGCAGGGCGGCCTGCGTGAGGGCGACCCCGGCCCCGGACCCGGGCACCCGCTCGCGGCGGTGCACCTGCGGGGGCTGAGCCCGCTTCAGGCCGCCGCCGAGCTGGCCCTGCGGCTCGGGCTGCCGGAGCCGCGCAACCCGGACGACTTCCGGGGCGAGCTGCGCGAGCTGGACCGGCGTCCGGTGCTGGTCCTGGACGGCCTGGACGAGGTGCCCGTCGAGCATCTGCAAGCCATGATCGAGGAGCTGGTCTTCCCGCTCAGCCGGGCGGTCCCGGTGCTGCTGGGCTCGCGGGAGCGGGCGTTCCGCGCCCGGCTGGCGGACGACGGGCACCCGGACGAGACCCTGCCGGACGCGCTGGCCCGGCTGATCGGGACGGCCGTCACCACCGCGGACCTGGAGGAGGAGCCGGACACCGAGGAGGACATCGCCGCGTATGTGTCCCGCCGGTGCGAGGCGGGCGGCTTCCCGGCGGACCGGGCGCGGGAGGCGGGCGAGGCGGTCGCCGCGCGCGCCACGGCGGTGGGGGGTGGGTTCCTGTTCGCCCGGCTGGTGACCGGCTCGCTGCTGGCGGAGGGGCGGGACGCCCGGGACGACGCCTGGCAGGCCGGTCTGCCGGAGTCCATCGGGGCCGCGTTCGAGGACGACCTGCGGGCGGGCCCGGTCCGGGTCCTGGCGGACGGCACCGAACTCCCGTCCGCCGCACGCGATCTGCTGACCGCGCTGGCCTGGACAGTGGGGCGCGGGATGCCCGCCGGGGGCGTCTGGGAGGAGGTCGCCGGGGCGCTGGGCGGCCGGGCGACGCCGTACGACGAGAGCGACGTGGACTGGGTGCTGTCCGCGTACGGGCGCTACATCGTGGAGGACGCGGAACACGGGCAGGCGGTGTACCGGCTGTACCACCGGGAGTTCGTCTCGCATCTCGCGTCCCGGCCGGTGGCGGGCGGGGCCGAGGCCGCGGAGGTGGTGCTCGCCGCGCTCGTCGCGCATGCCGAGCGGCGCGCGGCGGACGGCGGCTGGGCGGCGGTGCACCCGTACGTGGCGCGGAGGCTCGCGCGGCACGCGGGCCGGGCGGGCGCGCCGGGGATCGAGGCGCTGCGGAAGCTCGTCAAGCGGCTCGGGCCGGACGCGGTACCGGTCCTGGGCCATGCGCTGCACGGCTACTCGGAGCAGCTGGGGCTGAACGGGAACCCGGCCGAGGCGTTGCGGGCGGCGCAGGAGGCTGTGGACCTCTTCCGGACGTTGGAGGAGGCCGCCCCCGGGTCCCGTACGACGGAACTGGTGCGCACCCTGGTCAACGTCGCCAACCGGTGCGCCGACGTCGGGGACCGCGAGGGGTCTCTCCTCCCGGCGCGCGAGGCGGTCGCGCTCCTGCAGAGCCGCTCCGGGGCGGGGGACAACGCATCCCTCCTGGCCGACCTCGCGCTGGCCCTCGCCACGCTCGGCAGGCGGGTCCACGAGATCGGTGACCCCGAGGGTGCGCTCGTCTTCGCCAGGGACGCCGTCGTCGTCTTCCGGGAGCTGTCCGAGAAGGAGCCGGCTGTCTTCCGCCCCCAGCTCGCCTCCGCGCTGAACGGCCTGGCGGTGGTGCTGATGGCACTCGGGGAGCGCCGGGCCGCCGTCTCCCCCGCGCAGGAGGCGGTGGAGATCTTCACCGACCTCGCCGCCGCGCGCCCGGACGAGCATCTGGGCCCCCTCGCCTCCTCCCTGGCGAGCCTGGCCCACGCCCTCAAGGCCGTCGGACGTCACGCGGACGCGCTGCCGCAGGCGGAGAAGGCGGTCCAGGTCAACCGGAGGGTGACCGAGCGCCACCCGGCCGCCCTGCGGGCCTCCCTGGCGGGCTACCTGGCCAATCTGTCCGTGCACAGGGCCGACGTGGGCGACACCGCGAGGGCGCTGGCCCCCGCGAAGGAGGCCGTGGAGATCTGCCGGGAGCTCATCGAGGGTCACCCGGACGCATTCCGCAAGGAACTGGCCACGGCACTGCACAACCTCGCGGACCGGCTCTCCGCCGTCGGGGACCACGAGGGCGCGCTCGCGGCCGCCCGGGAGGCCGCGCGGGTGTTCGCCGGGCTCGCCAACGAGCACATGGAGGTCTTCCAACCGGACCTCGCCCGGGCCGTGACGTCCCTGGCCAACAAGACCGCCGCCGCCGGGGACCGCACGTCGGCGGCGCTGCTCGCGCGCCAGGCCCTGCAGCTCCAGCGCGATCTGGTCAAGCACCGGCCGGCGGCCTCCCTCCCTGGGCTGGCCGCGATGCTGAACAACCTCGCGATGCACCTGGCCGCCGACGGGCAACCGGCGGAGGCCCTGGCACACGTCGAGGAGGCGGCCACGCTCTACGGGCGTCTCGCCGGCGAGGACCCGGAGGCGTTCCTCCCCGAGTACGCGCTGGTCCTCAACAACGTCGCCAATCACCGTGCGGTCCTGGGCGATCTGTCGGGGGCGCTCGCGGCGGGCCGGGAGTCGGTCGCGATCCGCCGGGAACTCGCCGCGGTACAGCCCGCCGTCCACCGGCAGGAGCTGGCCGTCTCGCTCGCCAACCTCGCCGCCCATCTGAACCCGGCCGGCGAGCCGGAGGAGGGACTGTCCGTCGCGACAGAGGCCATCGCGCTCCTGCGTGGACTCGCCCCCGACGCACCCGTCCTGCGCTCCCCGCTCGCGAGGGCCCTCGGCGCCCTGGCCGCGAACCTCAACAGCACCGGCAGCCCGAAGGAGGCCCTGGCTGCGGCCGACGAAAGTGTCGTCCTATTGCGCCGGCTCGTGGACGAGCACAGCGGAGCGCACCGTGCCGACCTGGCGCTCGCCCTGCGGAACTGCGGCAAGCTCCGGGGGATGAACGGGGACCTCGAGGGAGCCGTGAGTACGGCCCGGGAAGCGCTGTCCGTCTGCCGCGCCCTGGCCCTGGAGAACCCGCGCGCCTTCGAGGACGATCTGGTGCAGGGGCTCGGGGAGCTGGCCCGCGCGCTCGCCCGTACCGGCGACCACGCCTCGGCGGTCGAGGCGCACGAGGAGTGCGCGGCGGAGTTCGCCGAAGCCCACCCGTCGACCGCCCGGCGCGTCGGCGTCGAGCGGAGCATCTTCCTGCTGGACTGCCCCGCCCCGCTGCCCTCGGAGGGCGTACGCGCCCTCGCGTCGTTCCTCGGCCGGGACGCCGGTCTCGAACCGGAGGACGGCCCGGACCTGGTGACCGTACGGGCACGACGGGCCCTGCGCGCCCACGGCGACCGGGAGGAGGTGCGCGAGGCGTGGGAGGCGGAGACCCACGGCCCCGCGCCCGACTGGCTCTCGCTCTCGGCCGCCACGCTGGAAGCCGTGGGCACCTGGATGTTCGCGCCCGACTGGACCGCGTCACGCGACCTGTGGTCCCAGTACACCGACGCGCTCGCCGGCGAGGAGGCCGCGACGGCGCTCGAAGAGCTGGCGCTCCTGGATCCGGCCACCGCGCAACAGCACGCCGCGCTCCGTGAGTTCGTGCTCGACCACGGGGTGACCTCCGCCTACGATCCGCTGATCCTCTCGGGGCAGCTGACCGAGTGGGTGGGCTGCGAGTCCTGGGCCGAGTCGCGGGCCTACCTCCAGGACCACCCCCGCCTCCTCCAGGTCCGGCCGTCCCCGGACACCCCGCTCTCGCACGTCGCCGTCCTGGACGTCTCCCGTGCGGAGGGGATCGACGCCGCCTACGCACTGGTGGAGGACCGGGACGCGCTCCAGGCGTACGTGGAACGGGCGTTGGAGGCCGGTGACGGCACCTCCCTGATGCACGCGGCCGCCATCGAGGGGCAGGTCTTCGACGACCGGCTGTCCTCCTTCGCCCACGCCCAGGTGAGCATGGTCCTCTCGGGAGCCGTCCAGGGCATCGAACCGGAGGAGCTGGCCGACCTGATCCCGCGCGCCCCGGAGGAGATCCGCGCCCGGCTGCTGCGGGAGATCGCGGGCCTCAGTGTCCGGTACGCCGAGCCGTACGGGGAGCTGTGGCTCCGCATGATCAAGGCGCTCAGCGGGGCGGCCTGACGGCCACCCGTACACACGAGGGGACCCGGTCCGCACGAGCGTGCGGACCGGACCCCTGTGGGTTACCGGGTGAATCAGGCCCGCGTCGGCTCCGGTTCGCCGGACTCCTGCGCCTCCGCGGGGGCCGGGACGCCGGCCTTCGCGGCCCGCTTGGCGGCCTTCTTGTTCCGGCGGCGTTCCTTGCGGAGCTCCACCATCGCGTACAGCGTCGGCACCAGGAGGAGCGTCAGCAGCGTCGAGGTGATCAGACCGCCGATGACGACGACGGCCAGCGGCTGCGAGATGAAGCCGCCCTCGCCGGTGACGCCGAGCGCCATCGGGAGCAGGGCGAAGATCGTCGCCAGGGCCGTCATCAGGATCGGGCGCAGACGGTGGCGACCGCCCTCCACGACCGCTTCGACCACGCCCAGGCCCTGGGCCCGGTACTGGTTGATGAGGTCGATCAGCACGATCGCGTTGGTCACCACGATGCCGATCAGCATCAGCATGCCGATCATCGCCGGGACGCCCATCGGGGTGCCGGTGGCGACGAGCAGGCCGATCGCGCCGGTGGCGGCGAAGGGGATGGAGACCAGCAGGATCAGCGGCTGGATCAGCGACCGGAAGGTGGCGACCAGCAGCATGAAGACGATCGCGATGGCCGCCAGCATGGCCAGGCCCAGGTTCTTGAAGGCGTCGTCCTGGTCCGAGGAGACACCGCCGATGGTGGCGGTGGCGCCCTCCGGGAGGTCCAGGGCCTTGATCTTCGTCTGGAGCGTGGAGCTGACCGCGCCGGTGTTGTCACCGGTGGGCCGGGCGGTGATCGTCGCGGCGCGCTGGCCGTCGATCCGGGTCATCGAGACCGGTCCGGGGACCAGCTTCACATCGGCGATGGTGCCGAGCTTCACCTTGCCGAGCGGAAGGTCCTTCAGCTCCTGCATGGTGGTGGCCGGGTGGGCCGACTTCACGACGACGTCGCGCTCGGCGTCGTCCATGAGCGCCTTGCCGGACGGGGTGCCCCGCACCGCTCCGGCGACGGCCGCGCCGAGCGTGGCCTGGGTGTAACCGGCGTCGGCGGCCTTCGCGTTGGCCTTCACCGAGATCCGCGGGACGCTCTGCGCCAGGTCGCTCTGGACGTCGGTGACGTCCTTGAGCTTGGCGACCTCGGCGCGGACCTGCTCGGACGCCTTCTTCAGGGTGTCCGCGTCGGCGGCCTTCACCACGACGCTCAGGTCCTGGCTGCCGAAGCCGTCGCCCGCGCTGATGGTGGTGTCGCCGATGCCGTCGAGCTTGGCGAGACCCTTCTCGATGCGGTCCTGGGTGGCCTCGAACTCGGCGGAGTCCTTCAGGGTGACCTGGTAGGACGCCTGGTTGGAGCCGGTGCCGCCGCCGAAGGCGGCCATGAAGCCGGACGAGCCGACGGTGACCTGGTAGTCCTTGACGCCGTCGTCGTCGGCGAGGAGCTTCTCGACCTTCTTCGCCGCCTCGTCGGAGGCCGCGAGGCTGGTGCCCGGGTCCATCTTCTGCTTGATGGACAGGACTTCCTGCTCGCCCTGGTCGAAGAAGTTGGTCTTCAGCAGGGGCGCCATGCCGAAGGTGCCGAAGAGGACGGCGACGGCGATGACGACACTGGTGATACGGCGCCGGGTGGCGAACCGCAGCACCGGGACGTAGATCCGCTGGAGGCGGCTGCGCGCCTCCTTCTCCTCGGCCTCGCGGCGCGCCTTGTCCGGGTCCTCGGCGGTGCCCTTGGGGGCGCGCAGGAACCAGTACGACAGGACGGGGACCACGGTCAGCGAGACCAGCAGCGAGGCCAGCAGGGCCGCGGTGACGGTCAGCGAGAACGAGCCGAACAGCTCGCCGACCATGCCGCCGACGAGACCGATCGGCAGGAAGACGGCGACGGTGGTGAGGGTGGACGAGGTGACCGCTCCGGCCACCTCCTTGACCGCGGTGATGATCGCGGACTGGCGCTCCTCGCCGTAGCCGAGGTGGCGCTTGATGTTCTCCAGGACGACGATCGAGTCGTCCACGACCCGGCCGATCGCGATGGTGAGCGCGCCCAGCGTCAGCATGTTGAGCGACAGGTCACGGGTCCAGAGCACGATCAGCGCGAGGACCACGGAGAGCGGGATGGAGACCGCGGTGACCAGGGTGGAGCGCAGCGAGGCCAGGAAGACCAGGATCACGATGACGGCGAAGAGCAGGCCGAGCGCGCCCTCGGTCGTCAGGCCGGAGATCGCCTTGGAGACGGCCGGGCCCTGGTCCGAGACGACGGTCAGCTCGGCGCCGGAGCCGAGGTCCTTGCGCAGGTCCGGGAGCTTGTCCTTGACGGCGTCCGAGATGGCGACGGCGCTGCCGTCCTTGTCCATCGTCGCCATGACGGCGAGGCTCGGGCGGCCGTTGGTGCGGGTGATGGAGTCCGCGGTGGCGGCCTCCTGCTTCACGGTCGCGATGTCACCGAGGCGGACCGGCTTGCCGGGCTTGCCCGAGGCCGGGTTCTGACCGGTGACCCGCAGGTCCTCGATCTGCTTCAGCGAGGTGAAGGCGCCGCCGACCTGGATCGTGCGGCTCTTGCCGGACTCCGAGAAGGCACCGGCCGGGACGGTCGCGCCGCCCGACTGGAGGGCCTGGGAGAGCGCGGCGGCGTTGAGTCCGGCGGCGGCGAGCTTCGTGTCGTCCGGGGTGACGGAGACCTGGAGGTCGCGCACACCGTCGACGGAGACCTGGCCGACGCCGTCGATGTCCTCCAGGGCGGGGACGACGGTGCGGTC
Organism: Streptomyces sp. NBC_00523; assembly: GCF_036346615.1. Lineage (NCBI taxonomy): Bacteria > Bacillati > Actinomycetota > Actinomycetes > Kitasatosporales > Streptomycetaceae > Streptomyces > Streptomyces sp. NBC_00523. Next base: position 1,981,870 of record NZ_CP107836.1, read on the forward strand.
CAGCTGGTCGGCCAGCGCCTGCTGGTCCTTGTCCGAGGTGACGGCGAGGACGACGGTCGGGATGTCGTCCGTCGAACCGGCGATGACCTGCGGGTCGACGTCCTCGGGCAGCTGGACGCGGGCGCGGTTCACGGCCTGCTGGATGTCGGCGACGAGCTGCTTGGTGCCCTCGTCCCCGAAGTCGAAGGACGCCATGATGACGGCGTTGCCCTCGCTGGCGGTCGACGTGACGCCGGTGACGCCGTCGACGGCCTTGATGGTGTTCTCGAGCGGTTCGACGACCTGCTTCTCGACCACATCGGGGGACGCACCCTGGTAGGGGGCGAGCACCGACACCATCGGCAGTTCGATGGTGGGCAGCAGCTGCTGCTTGAGCTGCGGGATCGCAATCGCTCCGAAGACGAGCGCGACGATCGAGATCAGACCGATCAGGGCCCTTTGCGCGAGGCTGAATCTGGACAGCCAGGACATGGGTGGGTCTCTTTCTGTGGCTTACGCGGCAGGTGGGCGGGATGCCGGGGCGTGCCCGGGGGACAGATCCAGCCCACCTATACGATCGCCGATGCCCGGGACGAAAGTCCTCGGCCCCAGGGTCGCTTTCTCACGCCCCGCATACCGCAGGTGGAGTACGCCCCGGCTGCACCCTCACTCCACCCGCGGGCGCACCAGGCCCGATTCGTACGCAATTACCACGAGTTGTGCGCGGTCCCGGGCGCCCAGCTTCGCCATCGCCCGGTTCACATGCGTCTTGACGGTCAGTGGGCTGACGACCAGGCGCTCCGCGATCTCGTCGTTGGACAGCCCGCCCGCGACCAGGACCAGCACCTCGCGCTCCCTCGTGGTGAGGGCCGCCAGCCGCTCCGAGTACGCGGCCGCCCCCGGCCCGTCATCCACCCCGCTGCCGCCCTGCGCGAGGAACGTGGCGATCAGGCCCTTGGTCGCGGCCGGCGAGAGCAGCGCCTCGCCCCCCGCGGCGATCCGGATCGCGTTGAGGAGTTCGTCCGGCTCGGCGCCCTTGCCGAGGAAGCCCGAGGCCCCCGCGCGCAGCGACTGCACCACGTACTCGTCCACCTCGAAGGTGGTGAGCATGACCACGCGGACGTCCGCGAGATCCGGGTCGGCGCTGATCATGCGGGTGGCGGTGAGTCCGTCCGTGCCGGGCATCCGGATGTCCATCAGCACCACGTCGGGCCGCTCGGCGCGGGCCACCTCCACGGCCTGCGCCCCGTCCGCCGCCTCGCCCACCACCCGCATGTCGGGCTCCGAGTCGACCAGCACCCGGAACGCGCTGCGCAGCAGCGCCTGGTCGTCGGCGAGCAGGACCTTGATGGCCGGTGTCATGCGTTCTCCCCCGTCCGGCCCGCCGCGCCCGGGCGACCGGGCTCCTGCGCGCGGGCCTCGACGGGCAGGATCGCATGGACGCGGAACCCGCCCCCGTAGCGGGGACCCGCGGTGAGGGTGCCGCCCAGGGCGGTGACGCGTTCGCGCATCCCGAGCAGGCCGTGGCCGCCGCCGGACGCGGAGTCGGCGCCGGTGGCGTTCCCGCGGCCGTTGTCCAGGACCATGACCTCGGCCGTGGCCCCGACCCGTACGACGCTCACCTCGGCCTTGGCGCCCGGGCCCGCGTGCTTGCGGACGTTGGTCAGGGCCTCCTGGATCACCCGGTACGCGGCCAGGTCGACGGCCGAGGGCAGCGGCGGCTCGCCCTCGGCGGCGCAGGCGACCTCGACGGGCAGCCCCGCCTGGCGCACGCTCGCGACCAGCTGGCCGAGGACCGCGAGGCCGGGGGCCGGTTCGGTGGGCGCCTCCGGGTCTCCGGACTGGCGGAGCAGGCCGACGGTGGCCCGGAGCTCGTTGAGCGCGGACCGGCTCGCCTCGCGGACGTGGGCGAGGGCCTGTTTCGCCTGGTCGGGGCGCTTGTCCATGACGTGCGCTGCGACCCCGGCCTGCACGTTGACCAGGGCGATGTGGTGGGCGACGACGTCGTGCAGGTCGCGGGCGATGCGCAGCCGTTCCTCGGCGACCCGGCGGCGGGCCTCCTCCTCGCGGGTCCGTTCGGCGCGTTCGGCGCGCTCCCGGATCGCACCGACGAACGCGCGCCGGGAGCGGACCGCGTCGCCCGCGGCCGCGGCCATCCCGGTCCAGGCGAAGACGCCCAGGTTCTCCTGGCTGTACCAGGGCGGTGAACCGAAGAGCATGGCGGCGGCGGTGAGCGCGGCCATGGTGAGCAGCCCGACCCGCCAGGTGGTGGGCCGGTCGGTGCGGGCGGCGACGGTGTAGAGCGCGATGACGGCGCTCATCACGACGGGGGCCGGCGGGTCCGCGGTGACCAGTTCCACGACGGTCAGCGCCCCGGTGGCGGCGAGCACGGCCATCGGTTCGCGGCGGCGCCGGATCAGGGCCAGCGAGCTGAGCAGCATCAGCAGCAGGCTGCTCGCGGCGGGGGTGCGGGCGCCGAAAGTGGGCCCGTCGTGCCCGCCGGGGTCCACGAACGAGGCGAAGACCATGGCCACGAGCACGCCCAGGGCGAGCGCGCCGTCCAGCGCGAGGGGGTGGGCACGCAGCCAGTGGCGGACGCGCAGCACCCCGGTTCCGAGGGTGGTCACGTCGGGCTACGTTACGGCGTGCCGCTCGCGGCCCGGTCCGGCCCCGACCGGCGGGACGCCCCCGGGACGCACCCGTGCCCCGCGTCCGTCGGGCGGGCGCGGGGCACGGGGTGCGGGTGCTGGAGAGCGGTCGGTGTCAGCCGGGGATCAGTCCGTCGTCGCTGAGCATGGCGCGTACCTCTTCGAGGGTCGCGTCCGGCGACGGCAGGATCAGCTCGGACGGCTCCAGGGAGTCGTCCGGCAAGGGTGAGCCGAGTTCGCGCACCCTTGCGAGGAGCGCGTGGAGCGTGGTGCGGAAGCCGGGTCCGTCACCGCGCTCCATCTCGGCCAGCAGGGCGTCGTCGAGCTTGTCGAGCTCGGCGAGATGGCTGTCGGCCAGGACGACCTGGCCTTCCCCCATGATCCGTACGATCATGACGCCGCCTCAGTTCTTGTCGAATTTGTGCGCCTGGCTGTTCTGCTGCTGGGCGTCCTGCGGGCCGCCCTCGATCGCCTGCTGCGAGGAGGAGCCGCCGGCCAGCTCGGCCTTCATGCGCTGGAGCTCCAGCTCCACATCCGTACCACCGGAGATCCGGTCCAGCTCGGCGGCGATGTCGTCCTTCGCCGTGCCGGTCGGGTCGTCCAGGGCGCCGGAGGCCAGCAGCTCGTCGATGGCACCGGCGCGGGCCTGGAGCTGCTGCGTCTTGTCCTCGGCCCGCTGGATCGCCAGGCCGACGTCGCCCATCTCCTCGGAGATGCCGGAGAAGGCCTCCCCGATCCGGGTCTGCGCCTGGGCCGCCGTGTAGGTGGCCTTGATGGTCTCCTTCTTCGTCCGGAAGGCGTCCACCTTGGCCTGAAGCCGCTGGGCCGCGAGAGTGAGCTTCTCCTCCTCGCCCTGCAGCGTGGTGTGCTGCGTCTCCAGGTCGGTGACCTGCTGCTGGAGGGCGGCGCGGCGCGACAGCGCCTCGCGGGCCAGGTCCTCGCGGCCGAGCGCGAGCGCCTTGCGGCCCTGGTCCTCCAGCTTCGAGGACTGGCCCTGCAGCTGGTTCAGCTGCAGCTCCAGCCGCTTGCGCGAGGTCGCCACGTCGGCGACTCCGCGGCGCACCTTCTGAAGCAGCTCCAGCTGCTTCTGGTACGAGTAATCAAGGGTCTCGCGCGGATCCTCGGCCCGGTCAAGGGCCTTGTTTGCCTTCGCGCGGAAGATCATCCCCATACGCTTCATGACACCGCTCATGGGCTTCGCGCGCCCCCTTCTGACTCAACTGGGCTCCAGCACTCCAACAGAACCCACAGTACGGGCCCTGTCTCTATTACCGCACTGTTCGAGCATGGATGGGCTCCTCCCCAAGGACGACTGTGTCCCGGCTGCGCTCCGGCCCAGGGAGTAGGTGAGGCCCGTAGCGGCGCTCTCACATGGGCAAGGACGCAGGCCGTTGCCGGATCGTTCCCGGGCGGCCTGCGGGGATCCGCGAGCGACCCCGTACCCTTGGGCCTTGTGTTCCGTAGCCGCTCCAAGGAAGAGAAGGCCCCCACCGACAAGGTGACGGCGGACCTCTCCAAGACGCCCCGCGACCCGCAGGCCCCCAAGGGTCGCCCCACCCCCAAGCGCAGCGAGGCCCAGACGCAGCGCCGTCGTGCCTCCAGTGGTGCGCCGCTCGACCGCAAGGAGGCCGCGAAGCGGCAGCGCGAGGCGCGCCGAGTGGACATGGCCAAGCAGCGGGAGGCGCTCGCCAGTGGTGACGAGCGCTATCTGCCCGCGCGCGACAAGGGGCCGGTGCGCCGCTTCGTCCGCGACTTCGTGGACTCCCGCTTCTGCATCGCGGAGTACTTCCTGCCGCTCGCCGTGGTCATCCTGATCCTCAGCGTGATCCAGGTGCAGGGCATCCAGAACATCTCGCTGCTGCTCTGGCTGATCGTGATCGTGCTGATCGTGATCGACTCGATCGGGCTCGCGTTCCGCCTGCGCAAGCAGCTGAACACGCGGTTCCCGGACACGCCGAAGCGCGGCGCGGTCGCCTACGGGCTGATGCGTACGCTCCAGATGCGCCGGCTCCGGCTGCCGAAGCCGCAGGTCAAGCGCGGAGAGCGGCCCTGAGCACCGAGCCGTCGGGCCCGGTCGGCGGTGTGTCCGCCGACCGGCCGGCCGGTGCCGTCTCCGGCTTCGCCGGGGCCTCGGCGGCCTGGACCAAGGGGCTGACCGGCCTGCGCAACACCGTGCGCCAGGAGCTGGTGGCCCGGCAGCTGGACGAGCAGATCGCGGCCCGCTTCCCGGTCGGGCAGCGGCTGCGCATCCTGGACGTCGGCATGGGCCAGGGCACGCAGGCGCTGCGGCTGGCCCGGGCCGGGCACACCGTGACCGGTCTGGAGTCCGACGCGGAGATGCTGCGGCTCGCCCGTGAGGCGCTGGGCGGCGAGCCGGCCGGCATCCGCGAGCGGGTGCGGCTCATCGAGGGCAACGGCCAGGACACCGGGGTCCACTTCCTGCCCGGCAGCTTCGACGTAGTCCTCTGCCACGGTGTGCTGATGTACGTCCAGGAGCCGGACGCCATGGTGGCGGGCCTGGCCCGGATGCTGGCGCCGGGCGGGCTGCTGTCGCTGCTCGTGCGGAACGCGGACGCGCTGGCGATGCGGCCGGGGATGGCCGGGGACTTCGCCGGGGCGCTGGCCGCGTTCGACTCCGACCGGTACACCAACCGTCTCGGCCTGTCCGTGCGCGCGGACCGGCTGGAGGCGCTGACGGCGACGCTGGCCTCGATCGCGGCGCCGCTGCACGCCTGGTACGGGGTGCGGCTCTTCACGGACCTCGTGAGCAACGAGGAGGAGCTGCCGCCGGTGGCGGAGCTGGAGCGGGTGCTTGCCGCGGAGGACCGGGCGGGCCGGACGGACCCGTATCGCGGGGTCGCGGCGCTGCTGCATCTGTGTGGCGTACGGGGCTGAAGGACTGCCCTCGATCGCCGGGCGGGCTTGATGGGCCCCCTCTGGATGCGCTCGACGGGCCACCCCCGGGGGCAAAAGTAATAATCCGGACATGGATGCCATTCACTCCCGCCGCCGTGCGCGGCGGCTGTTGCTGCCTCTGTCCGCCGGGGTCTGCGCGATCGCGCTGGTGAGCGGTTGCTCCGGTTCGAGCGCTCCCGCCGCGGGGCCGGACGCGACGGCGTCCGGCTCGGCGCAGCCCGGTCCGGCCGCGAAGGCCGACGGGGATCTGCAGAGCGAGTACCAGTCCGCCATCAACGACGTGCTGCCGTCGGTCGTGCAGATCGACGCCTCCGAGAGCCTGGGCTCCGGTGTCGTCTACGACGCCAAGGGCCACATCGTCACCAACGCGCACGTCGTCGGCGACGAGAAGACGTTCAAGGTCACCGTGGCCACTGGCGAGAAGGTGATGAAGGCGTCGCTGGTCGCCGCCTACCCGCAGCAGGACCTGGCCGTCATCAAGCTGGACGACGTGCCCGACGGGCTGCGGCCCGCGAAGTTCGGGGACTCGGAGAAGGTCGCGGTCGGGCAGATCGTGCTGGCGATGGGCTCGCCGCTCGGCCTGTCCAGCAGCGTCACCCAGGGCATCGTTTCAGCCCTCGGCCGCACCGTGAGCGAGAGCCGCTCGGGCGGCGGCACCGGGGCGACCATCGCCAACATGGTGCAGACCTCGGCGGCGATCAACCCGGGCAACAGCGGCGGGGCCCTCGTGAACCTGGACAGCCAGGTCATCGGCATCCCGACGCTCGCCGCGTCCGACCCCCAGATGGGCGACAGCGCGGCGCCGGGGATCGGCTTCGCCATCCCGGCCTCGATGGTGCGGACGGTCGCCGACCAGATCATCAAGAACGGCAAGGTCACCGACTCGGGCCGGGCTGCGCTCGACATCACCGGCCGCACGGTCGTCAACGACGACTACCGTCCGGCGGGCGTCGCGATCGTCAGCGTGCAGAAGGGCGGCGCGGCCGAGAAGGCGGGGCTGCGGGCCGGCGACATCATCGTGAAGGTGGACGACACGAAGGTCACCACGATCACCTCGCTCTCCGAGGCGCTGGCCGGTCACAAGCCGGGCCAGAAGGCGAAGGTGACGTACACGCGCGGGAGCGCGCAGAAGACGGCCGAAGTCACCCTCGGCGAGATCTGAGCGTACGGAGACGGCTGCCGCCGGATGGGTCCGCGAGGGCCCGCCCGGCGGCAGCCGCGCGCCGTCAGCCCGCCGCGTCCGCCTGAAGGCTCATCGGGCCGTAGATCTTCGTGCCGTCGTCGAAGAGCGTGACCTGGTCCGCCCCGCCGTCCAGGAGTTCCTTCCAGTACTCACCGATCCAGGACTCCGCGTCGCCCTGGGTCGTGAACTCCTCCGGCCGCAGGGCCGGCTCCGTCTCCGTACCGTCGGACTTCTCGAACCGCCACGTCCACGCCATGTGCGCCTCCCGGGTATGTCGTTCCCGTCGGCAGCCTAGAGCTTGTGCGGCGGATCTTCGAGGGCCCACGTCGCGCACCGCGCGCGGCGACGCGGGAGGATCGGAACGTGGAACTGACTCTGCTCGGCACCGGAGCCCCCGACGGGCTGCCGCGGCCCGACTGTCCCTGCGCCGCCTGCGCCCTCGCCCGCGGAGCCGGCAGCCGGGCCGCGACCGCCCTCCTGGTCGATGACGCGCTGCTGCTCGACCTCACGCCCGGGGCGGTGTTCGCCGCCGCCCGCGCCGGCCGCTCGCTCACCGGCGTACGCCAGGTCCTGCTGACCCACCCCCACGACGGACCCGCCGTCGAGCTGCCCGTCGGACTCCCCCCGGCCGGCCGGGTCCCGGACGGGCGGGTGCTGACGCTGATCAGCGGCCACCGGGTACGGGCCGTGCCGATGGACGCGCCCGGCACGGGGTACGAGGTGACCTCGCCGGAGGGCGCCCGGCTGCTGTACCTCCCGCCGGGCGGCGCACCGGCCGGGCTGACCGACCCGGTGGCGCAGCCGTACGACCTGGTCGCCGCGGACGTCGTCGGGCGGCCCGACGCCGTGGCGCGGCTGCGGTCCGTCGAGGCGATCGGGCCCGCCACGGAGCTGATCGCCGTCCATCTGGGCCACGACGCGCCGCCCGCCCCCGAGCTGGAACGGCGGCTCGCCGCGGCCGGGGCCCGGGCGGTGCCGGACGGTACGACGCTGGCGGTCGGCGGCTTCCGCGCCCCGGCCCCGGCGGTCCCCCGGCGCACCCTGGTCACCGGCGGCGCCCGTTCCGGGAAGTCCGTCGAGGCGGAACGGCGCCTGGAGACGTATCCGGAGGTCGTGTACGTGGCGACGGGCGGCGCCCGGGACGGGGACGCGGACTGGGCGGCCCGGGTCGGGCTGCACCGGGAGCGCCGTCCGGCCGCCTGGCGCACCGAGGAGACCTGTGAGCTCGCGGAGCTGCTGTCGTCGGACGGGCCGCCCCTGCTCATCGACTGCCTGTCGCTGTGGCTGACGGACGCGATGGACCGGGTGGACGCCTGGGACGACGCGGCGTGGGCGGAGGGCGGCGAGCGGGCGCTGCGGGTCAGGACGGCGGAGCTGGTCGCTGCGGTGCGCGGGACGCGGCGCACGGTGGTCCTGGTGACCAACGAGACCGGCTCCGGGGTGGTGCCGGCGACGGCGGCCGGGCGGCGCTTCCGGGACGAGCTGGGCCGGCTGAACGCGGCGGTGGCCGGGGAGTGCGAGCAGGTGCTGCTGGTGGTGGCGGGCCAGGTGCTGCCGCTGCGCGGCTGAGGGGGCGGGGCCCGGGCGCGGGGCCATACCGGGCGGGCCCGGAAAACGTGACGGGTACTGTTCCGCAGGGAGCCCGCCGCCGGGCTCCCCGGACCACTCCCCGTATCGACCCGCGAGGCAGACCCCCGTGAATCTGGACGACTTCTCCGACCTGATCGAGCGCCCCGACGGGGGCGTACGGCGCGATGCCGAGGAACGCCGGGAGCGGCTCATCGTGCCCCCGGGCGCCCTCGGCCGTCTGGACGAGCTGGGCGAGTGGCTGTCGATCGCGCAGCAGTCCGCGCCGGTGCGGACGATCGAGCAGCCGCGCGTGGTGCTGTTCGCGGGTGACCACGGGGTGGCCGGACTCGATGTGTCCGGCCGCGCGGCCTCCACCGCGCACGAGCTGGTCCGGGCCACGCTGGACGGTTCGACCCCGCTGGCGGTCCTGGCCCGCCGGTTCTCGGTGCCGGTGCGGATCGTGGACGCCGGACTCGACTGCGACCCGGAACTGCTGCCCGAGGCCGTCGTACGGACCCGGGTGCGGCGCGGCAGCGGCCGCATCGACGTCGAGGACGCGCTGACGGCCGAGGAGGCCGAGGCCGCCGTGCGGCTCGGGATCGCGGTGGCCGACGAGGAGGCCGACTCGGGCACCGATCTGGTGGTGCTCGGCGACCTCAGTGTGGGCGGCACGACGGCGGCGGCCACGCTGATCGCGGCGCTGTGCGGCACGGACGCCTCCGTGGTGACCGGGCGCGGTGGCGCGGGGATCGACGACCTGGCGTGGATGCGCAAGTGCGCGACGATCCGTGACGCGCTGCGCCGGGCCCGGCCGGTCCTGGGCGACCAGCTGGCGCTGCTGGCCACCGTGGGCGGGGCGGACCTGGCGGCGATGACCGGCTTCCTGCTCCAGTGCGCGGTGCGGCGGCTGCCCGTGGTCCTGGACGGGGTGGTCGGCGCGGCGGCGGCGCTGGTCGGCCAGCGGGCCGCGTTCCGGGCGCCGGACTGGTGGCTGGCGGGCCAGCTGAGCGGGGAGCCGGCGCAGGCGAAGGCCCTCGACCGGATGGCGCTCAACCCGCTGCTCGATCACGGCGTCATCGTGGGCGAGGGATGCGGGGCACTGCTCGCCCTTCCCTTCGTCCAGGCCGCCGCCGCGCTGGCCGCCGAGCTGCCCGAGCGGGAGCCGGAGCCGGCGGAGGGCGGCGCGGACGAGGAGAAGGACGAGCCGACGGACTGACGCCGGCCCCGCTCCGCGTCCGGCCGACACCGGCCGCGGAGCGCCCCCTCATGCAGCGCGATGCCCCATATGATCGCTTTTCATGGGAGAGGTCGGTATGACCGTCGAGGAGTCCGGGCGGGGTACCGTCCGCAGGGCCGGCACACCACGCTCACGGCGCGGCGCCGCGTTCGCCATCTGGTACCTGCGCGTGGTGTCGTTCCTCAACTTCCTCAGCGCGGTCTGGGTCACCTTCGGCCAGGACCTGCGCCGCCACAACACGGACGACTACTTCACCCCCTATCTGCTCACGGCGGGCTTCTCCTCGGGGGTGGTGGCGCTCTTCCTGGCCGTGACGATGCGCCGCCGCAAGCGGGCCGCGTGGATCGCCAACCTGGCGCTCAGCGGGCTGACGCTGGTGCTGTCGGCCGCCCTGATCGTCTTCCCGGAGGTCCGCCGCTATCCGCAGAACTGGATCTCGCTGACGCTGTCCGCGGGCTTCGTGCTTTCGCTGGTGCTCGGCAGGCGCGAGTTCTACGCGAAGGGCGACCGGTCCAATCCGAAGCTGGCCGCGCTGGTGGCGGCCGGCGGGCTGCTGGTCACCTCGCTGATCGCGGCGGGCCTGGTCACGGTCACCAACACCGCGCACGACGAGTACCGCTCGACGTTCCTGGACCGCTGGGCGTACGGGGCGCTGCGGCTGGTGTCCGTCGCCGCGTCCGATTCGCGGTTCCCCGGGATCACCGCACCGGGCTGGGTCAACGTCTCCATCAACATCCTGTCCACGCTGCTGCTGGTCGCGGTCGTCTGGGCCGCCTTCCGCTCCCGCCGGGCCGTCGACCCGATCACCGCGGAGGACGAGGAGGCGCTGCGGGCGCTGCTCGACAAGCACGGCGAGCGGGACTCGCTGGGCTACTTCGCGCTGCGCCGCGAGAAGAGCGCGGTGTGGTCGCCGACCCGGAAGGCGGCCGTCGCCTACCGGGTGGTCGGCGGGGTGTCGCTGGCGTCCGGCGACCCGATCGGCGATCCGGAGGCCTGGCCGGGGGCGATCGAGCCGTGGCTGGCCGAGGCCCGCGAACACGGCTGGATCCCGGCGGTGATGGGCGCGGGCGAGGAGGCCGGCACGGTCTACGCCCGGCACGGCCTGGACGCCCTGGAACTGGGCGACGAGGCGATCGTGGAGACGGCCGACTTCACCCTGGAGGGCCGCGCGATGCGGACCGTGCGCCAGGCGTACAACCGGGTGCGGCGGGCCGGTTACGCGGTGACGGTGCGCCGGCACGCGGAGATCCCGGAGGCCGAGATGGCCGAGCTGGTGCGCCGGGCGGACGACTGGCGCGACGGGGCGACGGAGCGCGGTTTCTCGATGGCGCTGGGCCGGCTCGGCGACCCGGCCGACGGGCAGTGCGTGATGCTGGAGTGCCGTGACGCCCCGTCCGATGACGGCGCCCCGGGCGAGCTGCGGGCCCTGCTGAGCTTCGTGCCGTGGGGCCCGAACGGCCTCTCGCTGGACCTGATGCGGCGTGACCGGGACTCCGAGAACGGGCTGATGGAGTTCATGGTGATCGAACTCCTGCAGCGGGCCGGGAAGCTGGGCGTGACGCAGGTGTCGCTGAACTTCGCGATGTTCCGCTCGGTCTTCGAGCGCGGTTCGCGGCTGGGCGCCGGTCCGGTGCTCCGGATGTGGCGGTCGCTGCTCAGCTTCTTCTCGCGGTGGTGGCAGATCGAGTCGCTGTACCGGGCCAACGCGAAGTACCGCCCGATCTGGGAGCCCCGGTTCCTGCTCTTCGAGAAGAGCGCGGACCTGCTGCGCATCGGCGTCGCGGCCGGCCGCGCGGAAGGCTTCCTGGAGGCGCCGGGCCTGCCCAAGTGGCTGCACCGTTCGCGGCTGGCCCGGGGCCGCGGCGTACCGCCCGGACCGCGTGGATGAGAGCCGTACGCGCCCTGCGCCGGGCGGCCCACCGGGAGTGGGGCCCGCTCTGGTCGGCCGTACGGGCACCGCTCGCCGCCCGCGGTCCGCGGGCCGTGCCCCTGACCCTGGCCTCGGTGGCCCTGACCGGGCTGCTCCAGGTCGTGCAGAACCGGTCCTGGGGCTACGGCCCGGTGCAGGCGCTGGGCGCGGTCCGGGCCGACGATCCGCTCTGGGCGGCCCTGCTGCGTACCCCGTTGTCGCTGTTCGTACCCGCGCTGGACCTGCCGGTGTGGGGCGCGCTGGCGCAGATGCTGGTGGTGTTCGGGGCGGCGGAGATCTGCCTCGGCCGGTGGCGGACGCTGCTGATCGCGTACGCGGCGACCCTGGCCGGGACGATGTACGCGCGGATCGGCATCGCGGCCGGGCCGGACGCCTTCCTCGGGCTGCCCGGGTCCGACGCGCGGATCGTGGACACCGGGCCCTCGGCGGCGGTCGTCGCACTGGCGGTCTGCGTCTGCTGCGCGTACCGGGCGCGGGTCACCGGGGCGGTGGTGATCGTCGCGATGGTGGCCGAGGCCCTGCTGAAGGACAACCTGGCGGGCCGGGAACACCTGGCGGCCATCGCGGCGGCGCTCGCCCTGTGCGCGGCCCGGGCGCTGCGCGGACGGCGACGGCGGGACCGTCAGGGCTTGGAGGGCGGGAGGGGGGCCCGGTCCGGGGCCCCGCCGATCAGGTCCTGAAACCTGCGGCGCGGGCCGACCCAGCGCACGTCGTGGTGGTAGGCCCGCAGCACCGCACGGGAGCGGGCCCGGTGCCGGTTGCGGTAGAACCGGCGCGCCCACAGCGAGGTCGGCCGGGCCAGCCGGATCGCGCCGACGAGGGCCACGAACGGGACCAGCGTGCCGACCACCGCCATCCGCGCCTTGCCCTTGAAGAGGGTGATCAGCACGAAGCAGAAGTTGACGACGACAGTGAGCACGGCCCCGAGCCGGCCCTGCTGCTGATCGTCGCTCAGGTCGTTGACGCCCAGCGGGGAGAACCCGCCGAGCACCAGCAGCACCAGGGCCGCCGTGAGCACGACGACCTCCACGCTCCGGCGCCCCTCCTCGGTCCAGTACACGTCGTCCAGGTAGAGGATCAGAGCGAACTCGTCCAGCACCAGGCCCGCGCCGACGCCGAAGACGACCGCGCAGACCCCGGCGGTGACCCCGTGCCGCCCGCTCGCCACCGCACCGAATCCGCCGACCACGCTCAGCACCACCCCGGGCACCACGTGGTGGATGTGGACCCCGCCGGGCGTGATGTTGCGGAACGGCCCCTTGCCGGCCCGGATCATCCGGGTGATGAGCCGGGTGATCGCGAACGTCAGCACGAAGGCGGTCAGGGCCAGGAGCAGGGGCAGCTTGCCCGGCTCCACGAAGTTCTGATTGAGCCAGTGACCCATGCCACGCACTCCCACTCGTCCGCTTGTGCCCCGTTATGCGGCATTCGGTCAATCTAGCGGCCGTCCTCACCGATTAGCCTGCGCGCCGTGACCTCCCTGAACAGCCACGGCCTGCGTTTCGCCTTCGGCACCCTGACCGTGCTCCCCGTCCGCGTCACCCGCTGGGACCGGGAGACCGCCCGGGCCGGGATGCTGTGCGCGCCCCTGGCCGGGCTGGCCGTCGGCGTTTTCGCGGCGGTCCCGGGCGCCCTGCTGCTGTGGGGCGGGGCGGGCCCGCTGCTCGCCGCGGTCGCCTCGGCCGCCGTGCCCGCGGCGCTCACCCGGGGCCTCCATCTGGACGGGCTCGCGGACACCGCCGACGGCCTGGGCAGCGGCAAGCCGGCCGAGGACGCGCTGCGGATCATGAAGCAGTCGGACATCGGCCCGTTCGGCGTGATCACCCTGCTCTTCGTGCTGCTGGCCCAGGTGGCGGCCCTTCAGCGGCTGTACGCGGAGGGCTGGGCGCAGGGCGCGGTGGCGGCCGTCGCCTCCGCCGTCGTCGCCCGGCTCGCGCTCACCCTGGCCTCCCGGCGCGGCGTCCCGGCGGCCCGCCCGGAGGGCCTGGGCGCGGCCGTCGCCGGTACGGTCCCGGCGGCCGGTGCCTGGGCGGTCGGGCTCGTGGTGGTGGCGGGGTGCGCGGGGGCGGGGGCGCTGCTGGGCGGGTACGGGGCGCTGCGGTACGCCCTGGCCGCCGTGGCCGCGCCGGTGGCGGCCGGGCTGCTGCTGCGCCACTGCGTGCGGCGGTTCGGCGGGGTGACCGGGGACGTGTTCGGGGCGCTGGCGGAGACGGCGGCGACGGTGGCGCTGGTGGGCCTGGCGCTGGGCTGAGGCGGCCCGTCAGCCCCGCGCGCAGGTCTCCCGCCCGGCGTCCAGCTCGTACTCCTTGCGCAGCGAACTGAGCCGCAGCTTCCGGGACTGCGCGCAGAACTCCGCCGCCGGCAGCTCGTACTCCACGTGGAAGACCGCCTTGCCCGCCTTCACGAACGGGGTCAGCTCCTCGCACTCCTCGTACTGCGCGCACTGCTCGTTGACCGCGAAGTCGAAGTCCCCGACCAGCTCGGGGATCTGCGGGAGGTCGTTCTTGAGGCCGACGGACATGCCGTGGCGGTGGACCACGCGGGCGATCAGGCGGTTGTAGCGCAGCTGGTCGGCGGCGGTCAGCGGGAAGCCGCTCTTGTTGCGGTAGCCGTCCATGTTGTCCGGTTCGACCGCGTCGAAGCCCTTCTTCGCGCACATCGCGATCCGGGTCTCCATCAGCGGTTCCAGGACCTCGGTGCGCCGGATGTCGAGCCAGCGCTCGCCCTTCCAGCCGTTGCCCTTGCCGAGGACGGCGGTGGGGAAGCGGGCCGCGTCCGGGCGGAAGTCCTCCCAGGCGCCGGTGGACAGGTAGCAGATGACCTTGCGGCCCTTGCGGTGCAGCTCGGCGACCTGGGCCGCCGTCCGGTCGAAGCCGTCGATGTCGTACACCGGGGCGTCCACCGAGGTGTCGAGCTTCCCCGACAGCTGCCACTGCCAGTCCGTGCCGGGCTCCGGCTGCCAGCGCGCCTGCGAGGGCCGCGCGGCGGCGGTCTCCTTCCCCGCCGGGGCCCTGTCCGGCTCCGAGGAGCAGCCCGTCAGCGTCGTGAGCAGCATCAGTGCGGTGACGGCGAGAGCGCCGCGCGCCCCGCTCGTCCGTGCGGCCGTCCGGTCGCGCATCGTTCCCCCAGGTCCGCCGGGACGATCTTCCCGGGAGCACCACCGTAACGACGGCCGCGCGCCTCGTACGCACCGCCTACGGCCCGCCGCCGTGAGCGGGCAGCAAAGGCGCGCGTAGGCTCATTCCCGGCACATTGCGGCCGCGTCTACGATGCGCCGGGCACGGTCGGCCCACCCACTCGACCGAAAAGAACTCAACGGAAGCGAGATTTCACCACCGTGACTGCTCTCACTCTCAGCACTGCCGGTGCGGCGACGCTGCGCGCCGACGCCCTCGTCGTGGGCGTCGCCAAGGGCGCTGGATCCAAGCCTGGGGACCTGGTCCTCGCACCGGGCGCCGAGGCCGTGGACAAGGCGTTCGGCGGCAAGCTCGCCGCCGTCCTGGCGACCCTGGGCGCCTCGGGTGCCGAGGGCGAGCTGACGAAGGTCCCCGCCCCCGAGGGCCTGAAGGTCCCCGTCGTCATCGCGGCCGGCCTCGGCAAGGCCCCGGAGAAGGACGGCTCGTACGACGCCGAGACGCTGCGCCGCGCCGCCGGTGCCGCCGCCCGCTCGCTGGCCGGTTCGAAGAAGGCCGGCTTCGCGCTGCCCGTCGGCTCCGTCGAGGACGCCGAGGCCATCGCGGAGGGCGCCCTGCTCGGCGCGTACGCCTTCACCGCCTACCAGGCCGGTGAGAACAAGCTGGCCCCCAAGGACGCGAAGCCCGCCGGCGCCAAGCAGGCGCTGGCCGAGGTCGCCGTGCTCGGTGCCAAGCCCCGCGACAAGGCGTTCAAGGCCGCCGCGGAGCGCGCGATCGCCCTCGCCGAGGAGATCAACCGCGCCCGCGACCTGGTCAACACCCCGCCCAACGACCTGTACCCCGAGTCCTTCGCCGCCGTGGCCACCGCCGCCGGCAAGGAGCACGGCATCAAGGTGCAGGTGCTGGACGAGAAGGCGCTCGTCAAGGGCGGCTACGGCGGCATCCTGGGCGTCGGCCAGGGCGCGGAGCGCGGCCCGCGCCTGGTGAAGCTCGCCTACACGCACCCGAAGGCGGAGAAGACCCTGGCCCTCGTCGGCAAGGGCATCACCTACGACTCGGGCGGCATCTCGCTGAAGCCGGCCGGTCACAACGAGACGATGAAGTGCGACATGGCCGGCGCCGCCGCCGTGTTCGCGACCGTCGTCTCGGCCGCCCGTCTGGGCCTGCGCGTCAACGTCACCGCGTGGCTGGCGCTCGCCGAGAACATGCCGTCGGGCAGCGCCACCCGCCCGGGTGACGTCCTGCGCATGTACAGCGGCAAGACCGTCGAGGTCCTGAACACCGACGCCGAGGGCCGCCTCGTCATGGCCGACGCGCTGACCCGCGCCTCGGAGGAGAACCCGGACGCGATCGTGGACGTGGCGACCCTGACCGGCGCGATGGTGCTGGCGCTCGGCAACCGCACCTTCGGCATCATGTCCAACGACGACGCCTTCCGTACCTCGATCCACGAGATCGCGGACGAGGTCGGCGAGGCCTCCTGGCCGATGCCGCTCCCGGCGGACCTGCGCAAGGGCATGGACTCCTCGACCGCCGACATCGCCAACATGGGCGAGCGGATGGGCGGCGGCCTGGTGGCCGGCCTGTTCCTGAAGGAGTTCGTGGGCGAGGGCATCGCCTGGGCGCACCTGGACATCGCGGGCCCCGCCTTCCACGAGGGCGCCCCGTACGGCTACACGCCCAAGGGCGGCACCGGCTCGGCCGTCCGCACGCTGGTGAAGCTGGCGGAGCGCACCGCCGCCGGCGACCTCGGCTGACCCGGCCGCGGCACCCCCCGTACGGCCCCGGGCATACGTCCGGGGCCGTAGGTGTTCCCCACCGGGACGGACGATCGACCGTCCCGGACACGGGCCCCGCGTCCCGCCCACCGTCAACAAGTGCGAAGATGGGTTCTCGGCAGGACAGGGCCCCCACCACAGGGCCGAAGACAAAGCGGCCGCACACCAGCCGACCGGCCGGTAGCACCCCGAGGACGGGGCCCGGCGTACGGCGCACATGCATGGAGGACGTGACGTGGCGAACGACGCCAGCACCGTTTTCGACCTAGTGATCCTCGGCGGTGGCAGCGGCGGGTACGCCGCGGCCCTGCGCGGAGCGCAGCTGGGCCTGGACGTCGCTCTGATCGAGAAGGGCAAGGTCGGCGGCACCTGCCTGCACAACGGCTGCATCCCCACGAAGGCGCTGCTGCACGCCGGCGAGATCGCGGACCAGGCCCGCGAGTCCGCCCAGTTCGGCGTCAAGGCCACCTTCGAGGGCATCGACATGGCGGCCGTCCACAAGTACAAGGACGACGTGATCTCCGGCCTGTACAAGGGCCTCCAGGGACTCGTCGCCTCCCGCAAGGTGCACTACATCGAGGGTGAGGGCCGGCTCTCCTCCCCCACCTCGGTGGACGTGAACGGCCAGCGCATCCAGGGCCGCCACGTGCTCCTGGCGACCGGCTCCGTGCCGAAGTCGCTGCCGGGCCTGGAGATCGACGGCAACCGCATCATCTCCTCGGACCACGCGCTGAAGCTGGACCGCGTCCCGAAGTCCGCGATCGTGCTGGGCGGCGGCGTCATCGGCGTCGAGTTCGCCTCGGCGTGGACCTCCTTCGGCACCGACGTGACGATCATCGAGGGCCTGAAGCACCTCGTCCCGGTCGAGGACGAGAACAGCTCGAAGCTTCTTGAGCGCGCCTTCCGCAAGCGCGGCATCAAGTTCAACCTCGGCACGTTCTTCCAGAGCGCCGAGTACACGCAGGACGGCGTCCGCGTGACCCTCGCCGACGGCAAGACCTTCGAGGCGGAGGTGCTGCTGGTCGCGATCGGCCGCGGCCCGGTCTCGCAGGGCCTCGGTTACGAGGAGGCCGGGGTCAACATGGACCGCGGCTACGTCCTGGTCGACGAGTACATGCGCACCAACGTGGAGACGATCTCCGCCGTGGGCGACCTGGTCCCGACGCTCCAGCTGGCGCACGTCGGCTTCGCCGAGGGCATCCTCGTCGCGGAGCGGCTGGCCGGTCTCAAGACCGTCCCGATCGACTACGACGGCGTCCCCCGGGTCACGTACTGCCACCCCGAGGTCGCCTCCGTCGGCATCACCGAGGCCAAGGCCAAGGAGCTCTACGGCGCGGACAAGGTCGTCGCGCTGAAGTACAACCTCGCGGGCAACGGCAAGAGCAAGATCCTCAAGACCGCGGGCGAGATCAAGCTCGTCCAGGTCAAGGACGGTGCCGTGGTCGGCGTCCACATGGTCGGTGACCGTATGGGCGAGCAGGTCGGCGAAGCCCAGCTGATCTACAACTGGGAAGCGCTGCCGGCCGAGGTCGCCCAGCTCATCCACGCCCACCCGACCCAGAGCGAGGCGCTCGGCGAGGCCCACCTGGCCCTGGCCGGCAAGCCCCTGCACTCCCACGACTGATCCAGTCGACCGGGCGCGACGACCGACCACTTCCGCATTTTCGTAAGGAGCAACTGAAACCATGTCGGTTTCCGTAACCCTTCCGGCGCTCGGCGAGAGCGTCACCGAGGGCACTGTCACCCGCTGGCTGAAGGCCGAGGGCGAGCGCGTCGAGGCCGACGAGCCGTTGCTCGAGGTCTCGACCGACAAGGTCGACACCGAGATCCCCGCCCCCGCCTCCGGCGTCCTGTCGTCCATCAAGGTCGCCGAGGACGAGACCGTCGAGGTCGGCGCCGAGCTGGCCATCATCGACGACGGCTCGGGCGCTCCGGCGGCCGAGTCCGCTCCGGCCGCCGAGTCCGCTCCGGCCGCCGAGCCGGCCGCGGCCCCCGCCGAGGCACCGGCCGCCGAGGCCCCTGCCGCCCCGGCCCCCGCGGCCGAGGCTCCGGCCGCCGCCCCGGCCGGTGGTGCCTCCGGCACCGACGTCACCCTCCCGGCGCTCGGCGAGAGCGTCACCGAGGGCACCGTCACCCGCTGGCTGAAGGAGGTCGGCGAGGAGGTCGCGGAGGACGAGCCGCTGCTCGAGGTCTCCACGGACAAGGTCGACACCGAGATCCCCGCCCCGGTCGCCGGTGTGCTGCTGGAGATCGTGGTCGGCGAGGACGAGACCGCCGAGGTCGGCGCCAAGCTCGCCGTCATCGGCGCGCCCGGTGCCGCTCCGGCCCAGGCCCCGGCCCCGGCTCAGCCCGCCCCGGCCCAGGAGGCCCCGGCCCCCGCGCCGGCTCCGGCCGCTCCGGCCCCCGCCGCGCCCGCCCCGGCGCCGGCTCCGGCCGCTCCGGCCCCGGCGCCCGCCGCCCCGGCCCCGGCCGCCCCGGCGCAGGCTCCGGCCGCCGCCCCGGCCGCGACCTCCGGTGACGACGGCGCGTACGTCACGCCGCTGGTCCGCAAGCTCGCCGCCGAGAACGGCGTCGACCTGGGCTCGGTCAAGGGCACCGGCGTCGGTGGCCGCATCCGCAAGCAGGACGTCGTCGCCGCCGCGGAGGCCGCCAAGGCCGCCGCCGCTGCCCCGGCGCCCGCCGCCGCCGCTCCGGCCGCCGCCTCCAAGGCGCCGAAGCTGGAGGCGTCCCCGCTGCGCGGCCAGACCGTCAAGATGACCCGCATGCGCAAGGTCATCGGCGACAACATGATGAAGGCGCTGCACTCGCAGGCCCAGCTGACGTCGGTCGTCGAGGTCGACGTCACCAAGCTGATGAAGCTGCGCGCCAAGGCGAAGGACGGCTTCGCGGCCCGTGAGGGCGTCAAGCTCTCCCCGATGCCGTTCTACGTGAAGGCCGCCGCCCAGGCGCTGAAGGCCCACCCGGTCATCAACGCCCGGATCAACGAGGACGAAGGCACCATCACGTACTTCGACTCGGAGAACATCGGCATCGCCGTGGACGCCGAGAAGGGCCTGATGACCCCGGTCATCAAGGGCGCGGGCGACCTCAACATCGCCGGTATCTCGAAGAAGACCGCCGAGCTGGCCGGCAAGGCCCGCGGTGGCGGCCTGACCCCGGACGACATGTCCGGTGCCACCTTCACCATCAGCAACACCGGCTCGCGCGGTGCGCTGTTCGACACCGTCATCGTGCCGCCGAACCAGGCAGCCATCCTGGGCATCGGCGCCACCGTGAAGCGTCCCGCGGTCATCGAGACCGAGGAGGGCACCGTGATCGGTGTCCGCGACATGACGTACCTGTCGCTCTCCTACGACCACCGTCTGGTGGACGGCGCGGACGCCGCCCGCTACCTGACCGCGGTCAAGGCGATCCTGGAGGCCGGCGAGTTCGAGGTCGAGCTCGGCCTGTAACCAGCCTCACGATCGGCGCCCCCGTCCGGAACACTTCCGGGCGGGGGCGCCGCCGTATTGTCTAGACACCACCGGTCGCCCCGGCCACCGAGCCCGGTGCAGGCGTACCGGTCTGTCCGAAGGAGCCCGTCATGACCCCGCCCGTCGTCCACTCGCTGCGCGAACAGATCCGCGAGCACATCGTGGAGGGGATCGTCAGCGGGCGCTGGAAGCCGGGCGAGCGGATCGTGGAGCGGCGCATCGCGACCGAGCTGGAGGTCAGCCAGACGCCCGTGCGCGAGGCGCTGCGGGAGCTGGAGACGCTGCGGCTGATCGAGTCGGCGCCCAACAAGGGCGTCCGGGTCCGCAACCTCACCGCCGCGGACCTGGAGGAGAGCTACCCCGTACGGGCGGGCCTGGAGCAGATCGCGGCCGAGCTGGCGGCCCCCGGGCTCGGCGAGGACTGCTCGCTGCTGGACCCGCACGTGGCGGCGCTGTACGAGGCGGACCGGCTGGCGGACGGCGAGGCCCAGGTCCGGCACACGGTCGGCTTCCACCGCGAGATGGTGCGGGCGGCGGGGAACGCGGTGCTGCTGCACACCTGGGAGGGGCTGGGCATCGAGGTGTTCACGGCCCTGTCGATCCGCTGGCTGGGCACGGTCCAGAAGTCGTACGCGGAGGAGCACGAGGCCCTCATCGACGCGTTCCTGCGCAAGGACCCGGACATCGGGACCCTGGTGAAGGCCCACGTCCTGGGCTGCGCGCCACGCGCCTGAGGCGCTGCGCAAGTGTCGCCCCTGCCGCTCTTCCGTGCAGGCCGGCGCCCGTTTTGACGGGTAAATCCCGTCACTCGGTGCCCCATTTCATGGCACCGCATGCCACTTTCTTCATATCGAGAAGTTTTGCCGTTCATCCTTTGATCGATCATCGATCGGCGACTTACAGTTCACTCCGCGGGCCCACCGGCCCCATCGCCCTGTCCTGCCAGTCAGGGACTTCTCCACCCCCCTCCTCACCGGAAGGCGGCGATCATGACCGACCCCGTAGGAAAGCTTCCGAGCGAGCTCGACCAGCTCCCGGACCGCGACCCGGAGGAGACCGCTGAATGGGCGGCCTCCCTGGATGCCGTCACCAAGGCCGCGGGCCCGCACCGTGCCGCGTACCTCATGCGGCGCTCGCTCCAGCACGCCGAGGGCGCCGGTCTCGCGCTGCCCAAGCTGCTGGAGACCGATTACGTCAACTCCATCCCGACCGCCGCGGAGCCCGACTTCGACGGCGACCTGGAGATGGAGTCGAAGATCACCGCGTGGAACCGCTGGAACGCGGCCGCGATGGTCACCCGTGGCGCGCGCTTCGGCGTCGGCGGCCACATCGCCACCTTCGCCTCGGCGGCCTGGCTGTACGAGACCGGCTTCAACCACTTCTTCCGCGGCAAGGAGGGGGACGGCTCCGGCGACCAGCTGTACGTGCAGGGCCACGCCTCCCCCGGCATCTACGCCCGCGCCTTCCTCGACGGCCGGCTCAGCGAGCAGCAGCTCGACAACTTCCGCCAGGAGTCGGGCGGCAACGGCCTGCCCTCCTACCCGCACCCGCGGCGGCTGCCCTGGCTGTGGGAGTTCCCCACGGTCTCCATGGGCCTCGGCCCGCTCTCGGCGATCTACCAGGCGCGCTTCAACCGCTACCTGGCCAACCGCAACATCAAGGACACGTCGAACTCGCACGTCTGGGCCTTCCTGGGCGACGGCGAGATGGACGAGCCCGAGTCGACCGCGGCCCTCGCCCTCGCGGCCCGTGAGCAGCTCGACAACCTGACCTTCGTCATCAACTGCAACCTGCAGCGCCTCGACGGTCCGGTCCGCGCCAACTTCCGCGTCGTGCAGGAGCTGGAGGGCGCCTTCCGGGGCGCCGGCTGGAACGTCATCAAGACGCTCTGGGGCAACGCCTGGGACGAGCTGTTCCAGCTCGACACCACGGGCGCGCTGGTCCGCCGCCTCCGCGAGGTCCCGGACGCGCAGTTCCAGACGTACGCCACCCGCGACGTCGCGTACATCCGCGAGCACTTCTTCGGCGCCGAGCCCGCCCTCGCCGAGCTGGCGAAGCTGCTCACCGACGCGAAGATCGCCGAGTGCTTCTACACCTCGCGCGGCGGCCACGAGGCCCGCAAGGTGTACGCGGCCTACCGCGCGGCCGTCGAGCACAAGGGCGCGCCGACCGTGATCCTCGCCCAGACGGTGAAGGGCTACACGCTCGGCAAGGGCTTCGAGTCCAAGAACGCCAACCACCAGATGAAGAAGCTGTCGATCGACGAGTTCAAGGGCATGCGCGAGCTGCTCGGCCTCCCGATCCCGGACAGCGCCTTCGCCGACGGCCTGGTGCCCTACGGCCACCCGGGCGCCGACTCCCCCGAGGTCCGCTACCTCCAGGAGCGCCGTGCCGCCCTCGGCGGCCCCGCCCCGGCCCGCCGGGTGCACGCGGTGGCGCTGCCGCAGCCCGAGGAGCGCGCGTTCGCGGCGCTCAAGAAGGGCTCCGGCAAGCAGGAGATGGCCACCACCATGGCCTTCGTCCGCCTGGTCAAGGACCTGATGCGGGACAAGCAGACCGGCAAGCGCTGGGTGCCGATCGTCCCGGACGAGGCCCGCACCTTCGGCATGGAGTCGCTGTTCCCCTCGGCCGGCATCTACTCGCCGCTGGGCCAGACGTACGAGCCGGTCGACCGCGACCAGCTGATGTACTACAAGGAGGCCAAGGACGGCCAGATCCTCAACGAGGGGATCACCGAGGCCGGCGCGATGGCCGACTTCATCGCCGCCGCCACGTCGTACGCGACGCACGGCGAGACGATGATCCCGTTCTACATCTTCTACTCGATGTTCGGCTGGCAGCGGACGGGCGACCAGTTCTGGCAGCTCGCCGACCAGCTCGGCAAGGGCTTCATCGTCGGCGCCACCGCCGGCCGTACGACCCTGACGGGCGAGGGCCTCCAGCACGCGGACGGCCACTCGCACCTGATCGCCGCCACGAACCCGGCGTCGCTCAACTACGACCCGGCGTTCGCGTACGAGATCGCGGTGATCGTCAAGGACGGTCTGCGGCGGATGTACGGCCCCGACGCCGAGGACGTCTTCTACTACCTGACGGTCTACAACGAGCCGAAGCCGCAGCCCGCGATGCCGGAAGGCGTCGAGGAGGGCATCGTCAAGGGCCTGTACCGCTTCAAGGAGGGCACGCCCGCCGCGGCGGACGCGCCGCGCGCCCAGCTGCTGGCCTCCGGAACGGCGATCCACTGGGCCCTGGAGGCCCAGGAGCTGCTGGCCGCCGACTGGGGTGTCACGGCCGACGTCTGGTCCGCGACCTCCTGGGGCGAGCTGCGCCGCGAGGCGCTGGAGTGCGACGAGGCGCTGCTCCGCGGTGAGCAGCGGGTGCCGTACGTGACGCAGGTGCTGGAGGGCGCTCCGGGCCCGGTCGTCGCGGTCAGCGACTGGATGCGCGGGGTCCCGGACCAGATCAGCCAGTGGGTCGAGCAGGACTACACCTCGCTCGGCACGGACGGCTTCGGTCTCTCCGACACGCGTGACGCGGCCCGTCGCCACTTCGGCGTCGACGCCCCGTCCGTCGTGGTCGCCACGCTGGCCCAGCTGGCCCGTCGCGGCGAGGTGCCGGCGACGGCCGTCAAGGAGGCGCGGGACCGCTACGGTCTCTGAGCGTGATCAGGCCCGTCCGGCTTGAGGCTTTGTCCTCAATCGCCGGACGGGCTTGATTTTTGCCGCGCCGCGGTCCAGCCACAATGGCCGCATGCGTGCTGCCCGGCTGATCCGAATGGTGCTGCTCCTCCAGGCCCGCCCCGGCATGACCGCCGCCGAGCTGTCCCGGGAGCTGGAGGTGTCCGAGCGGACCGTCACCCGGGACGCGCAGGCCCTCTCCGAGGCCGGGGTCCCGGTGTACGCCGAGCGCGGCCGGGCCGGCGGCTACCGGCTCGTCGGCGGCTACCGCACCGGGCTGACCGGTCTCGCCCGCGACGAGGCGGAGGCGCTGTTCCTGTCCGGGCTGCCCTCGGCCCTGCGCGAGATGGGGCTCGCGGACGCCGCCTCGGCCGCCCGGCTGAAGGTGTCGGCGGCCCTGACGCCCGCGCTGCGGGACGCCCCGGCGGGGGCGGGCCGGCGCTTCCACCTGGACGCGCCCGGCTGGTACCAGGAGCCCGTCACGCCGGAGCTGCTGCCCGCCGTGGCCGAGGCCGTGTGGCGCGACCGGCTGCTCCTGGCCCGGTACCGGCGGGCCGGGCGGGACTCCGACGTCGAACGGGAGCTGGCCCCGTACGGGCTCGTCCTGAAGGCGGGCGTCTGGTACCTCTGCGCCCGCGCGGGCGACGACACGCGGGTGTACCGCATCGACCGGTTCACCGCCGCCACCGTTTCGGACACCCCTTTCGTCAGGGACGAGGGTTTCGACCTGCCCGCCTTCTGGGAAGAGCGGTCCGCCGCGTTCGCCCGCTCCCTGCTGCGTACGGAGGTGAGGCTGCGGCTCTCGGAGGCGGCCGCGCACCGGCTGCCGCACCTCGTGGACCGGGCCGCCGCCACGGAGGCGCTGGAGGCGGCCGGGCCGCCCGGTGCGGACGGCCGGGTCACGGTCACCCTGCCGGTGGAGTCCCTGGACGTCGCCTACGGCCAGCTGCTGGGCCTCGGACCGGAGTTGGAGGTGCTGGAGCCGGCCGCCCTGCGGGAGAGGTTCGCGACGGCCGCGGCGCGCCTGCACGCGCTCTACGGGGGCGCGCCCTGACGGCTTCGTTCAGATGTCTGGGCGTGCATCCGCGGCTCTCAGGGCAGATGCTGGACCCGTGATGGACGAGACCGAGTTCTGGGAGCTGATCGACAGCACGCGCGAGGCCGCCGACGGCGACCCCGAGGACCATGCCGATCTGCTGGTCGACAAGCTGGTGCTGCTCGACCCCGAAGCGGTGCTGGACTTCGCCCGGCACTTCGAGGCCCGCTTCAACCGGGCCTACCGCTGGGACCTGTGGGGCGCCGCCGCCGTCCTGCTCGGCGGCGCGAGCGACGACGCCTTCGACTACTTCCGCTGCTGGCTGATCGGCCGGGGCCGGGAGGTCTTCGAGGGCGCCGTGCACGACCCGGACGCCCTGGCCGAGCTGCTCGACTCCTTCGACGAGGAGCTGGACGGCGACGGCGAGGAGCTGGGGTACGCGGCCGACGAGGCGTACGAACAGCTCACCGGCGTCGTCGCGCCCGACCTCGGCCTCCCCCCGCAGCCCGACGAGCCGGAGGGCGCCGAGCTGGACCCGGACGACGACGCGGCCCTGGCGGCCCGGCTGCCCGCGCTCTGGGAGCGGTTCGGCGTCACGGGGTGAGCGGGCGGCCCATCATCACGTCGTCCACGTACCGCCCGTTCAGGAAGAACTCGCCCGGCAGCACGCCCTCGACGGTGAAGCCCTCCGCCTCGTACAGCGCGCGGGCGGGCGCGTTGTGGCCGAGGACCCGCAGGGTGATCCGGTTCGCCCCCTCGCCGCGTGCCGTCGCGCAGGCCGCGCGGATCAGGGCCCGCCCGACGCCCCGGCCGCGCGCCCAGTGGGCCACGGCGAGGCCCTGGATCTGCCGGACGTGCGCGTTGCAGGCCAGCGGGGTCGGCGGCACGACGCGTATGTAACCGGCCGGCGCCCGCTCCCCCGCCTCGTTCACCGCCTCCGCCACCAGGATGTCCCGGGGCGTGTGCCGCTCGTCGAAGAACGGGGCGTACGGCGGCTGCGGGCGCGGCTGCACCGCGTGCAGCGTCGACCAGGTGGCACGGTCCAGTTCGCCGAGCGCGGGCTCGTCCGCGAGATCGGCACGGCGGACGAGGGGCGCGGCGGATGCGGCGGAATCGGTCATGGCCGCCACTGTGCCACGGCCGTGTACGGCGGCCCCGGTGGGGCAGGATGGACGCCATGCCGCACTCCCGTATCGCCGTCAGCGGATCGACCGGACTCATCGGAGCGGCGCTGGTGCGCTCGCTGCGGGCCGACGGGCACGAGGTGGTGCGCCTGGTGCGCCATGCCGCCCGGGCCGGTGACGAGGTGGAGTGGGACCCGAAGCGGGGTTACGTGGACGTGGCCGGTCTGGTGGGCTGCGACGCGGTCGTCCATCTCGCCGGGGCGGGCGTCGGCGACCACCGCTGGACCGAGGCGTACAAGAAGGAGATCCGGGACAGCCGGGTGCTGGGCACCGCCGCGCTCGCGGACGCCGTCGCCTCGCTCGACACCCCGCCCGCCGTGCTGCTGTCCGGCTCCGCGATCGGCTTCTACGGGGACACCGGCGACCGCCCGGTGGACGAGGAGGCGCCGCCCGGGGACGGGTTCCTGCCATCGGTCTGCGTGGAGTGGGAGGAGGCCACGGCGGCGGCCGAGGAGGCGGGAGTGCGTACGGTGCACGCCCGCACCGGCCTGGTGGTCGCCCGGGAGGGCGGTGCCTGGGGGCGGCTCTTCCCGCTGTTCCGGGCGGGGCTGGGCGGTCGGATGGGCAACGGGCGGCAGTACTGGAGCTTCATCGCGCTGCACGACCACATCGCGGCGCTGCGGCACATCCTGGACACGCCGGAGCTGTCCGGTCCGGTGAACCTGACCGCCCCGACGCCCGTCACCAACGCCGAGGTGACCGCCGCGATGGGCCGGGTGCTCCGGCGGCCGACGCTCTTCACGGCGCCCGCTCCGGCGCTGCGGCTCGCGCTCGGCGAGTTCGCCGGGGATGTGCTGGGCAGTCAGCGGGTGCTGCCCGCGCGGCTGCTGGGCTCCGGCTTCTCGTTCGCCTTCCCGTCCGTCGATGCCGCCATCCGCGCCGCCCTGCGCTGACGGACCGTCCGGGCAGCCCGGTTTTTTTCGGACGGGCGTGCGACCCCGTGCATCGGTGCTCCGGTCCGCGCGCGACTGCGCACGATCGGGCCACTCTCCTAGCCTCCTGACGAACTCACGCATTCCGGTGGGCGGTTGAGGGCATGAGCCCCCCACCACTTGCGCCGAACCGGGGAGGGCACGTGCTCAGCACGGCACACCACGCGGACGTCGTCATCATCGGGGCCGGGATCGCCGGCCTGTCGGCGGCCCACCGACTGACCAGCGCCGGGGTCAGCGTCAGCGTCCTGGAGGCCGGCCCCGGCGTCGGCGGCCGGATGGCCACCGACGAGGTGGACGGGTTCCGCCTCGACCGGGTCGGCCCGCTGCTCAACACCGCGTATCCGGAGCTCCGCACCACCCCGGGGCTCGACGGACTCGTCCTGCGCCCCTTCGATCCCGGGGTCCTCGTGCACAGCGAGGGCCGCCGCCACCGGACCGGCGAGACCCGCCGCGTGCCGGGCGCACGCAGCGCACGGGGCGCGCTCAAGGCGGCGCGCGCCCTCGCGCACGCCCCCCGGCCGCCGCGCGCGGGCGCCCTCACCGGGGCGATGGGCGGTGCGATCGACCACGCCCGGCTCGGCGCGGCCCTGGCCCGCCTCGCCGCCACCCCGCCGTCCCGGCTCCTCGCCCGGCCGGAACGCGCCGCGCTCGACGCCCTGGCCGGCCGGCTCTCCTCCCGTACGCTCGACGGCTTCGTACGGCCGCTGCTCACCGCGCTGCTCAGCGACCCGGAACTCACCACGTCCAGCCGGTGCGCCGACCTCGCCCTGCGGACGTACGCGAGCGGACGGCTGTGTGTACCGGAGGGCGGGGCAGGTACGCTGCCGGCGCTCCTCGCCGCCTCCCTGCCGCCGGGGACCGTACGCACCGGGGTGCACGTCACCTCCGCCGACATCACCTCCGTACGCACCAAGGAGCACGGCGAGCTGGGCTGCCGGTCGCTGCTCGTGGCCACCGGGGCGAGCGCCGCCGCCGAGCTGCTGCCGGGTCTGCGGCTGCCGTCCTTCCACCCCGTGACGGTTCTCCACCACACCGCGCCCGCTCCCCCGCCCACCGGCGCCTCACTCCTCCTGGACGCCGACCGGTCGGGCCCCGTGTCCCACACCGCCGTGATGAGCGAGGTCGACCCGGCCCGCGCCCCGGAGGGCCGGACCCTGATCAGCTCCACGGTCCTCGGCACCCCGCCCGACGACCTGGACCGCACGGTCCGCGCCCACCTCGCCGCGCTCTACGGCGTGCCCACCGACGACTGGGAGCTGCTGGCCGCCCACCACGACCCGGAGGCCGTCCCCGCGATGCCCGCCCCGCACGACCCGCACCGCCCGGTCCGGCTTCTCGCGGGCCTGTACGTGTGCGGCGACCACCGCGACACCGGCACCGTCCAGGGCGCCCTGTCCTCGGGCGCCCGCGCCGCCGCCTCGATCCTCCACGACCTCGGCATCCGCCCGGCCGCCGCGGACACCGCGCTCCCCGAGGCGGCCTGAGACCTGGACGCCTCAGCCCAGCGCGGCGACCCGCTCCCGGTAGCCGCGCACGGCTGCGGCGTCCCGGTAGGGCTCCAGCCGCCGTTCGAAGTCCCGTACGTACTCCGTGGCCCGCGCCGAGCGCATCTCGGCCGCCTGCTGGGCGGCCTCCGCGCCCAGCCGGCACGCCTGGTCCAGCTCGCCGAGCCCGAGCCGGGCGGACGCCAGCACCACCCGGCAGAACAGCCTGCTCCGGGCGTACGCGGGGGCGCGCAGCTGGAGCGCGCGCTCCGCGTACTGCGCGGCGGACCGGTACTGCTGGAGGTCGCGGTGGCAGTGCCCGAACTCGTCGGCGAGCTGCGCCTCGTCGAAGTGGCGCGCCCAGTGCGGGACCTCGTCGCCGGGGCGGGCCGCCTCCAGCGCGCGTTCCGCCCTGGCGAGCGAGGCCGTGCACGCCTTGGAGTCCCCGAGCACCGCGTGCCCGCGCGCCTCCACCGCGTGCAGCAGGGCCATGACGGTGTGGGGCGCGGCCGAGCCGATGCCCTGCTGCGCCACCCGGGCCAGCTGGACCGCTTCCCGGCCGTGGGCGAGATAGACCGCCTGGCGGCTCATGGTGATCAGCACATAGCTGCCGTAGGCCCGGTCGCCCGCCGCCTGGGAGAGCCGGAGCGCCTGCACGAAGTAGCGCTGCGCGAGCCCGTGCGCCGCGATGTCGTACGAGGTCCAGCCGGCCAGCCTGGTCAGGTCGGCGGCCGCCCCGAAGAGCCGCCTGCCGGTCGCCTCCCCGTACGTGCCGCGCAGCATGGGCTCCGTCTCGTGCTCCAGGTACCGCACGAGGGCCTGCCGGGCGTGCCCGCCGCCGTAGGCGTGGTCGAGCGTACGGAAGAGCTCGGCCACCGAGCGCAGCGCGGCGACGTCCCCCTCGCCGACCCGGAGCCCGGAGCCCCGCTCGGTCTGCCGCTGCCGGGGCACCCCGGGGCTGCCCGTCGCGCCCCCGGCCGGGGCGCCGGGCGGTGCGGGCACTCCGCCGGGGCGCGAGGGCACCGGCCCCCGCACGCCGTGCCGCCCGCCCTGCTCGGGCACGGCGGTCAGGGCCCCGGTGGCGGGGAGCTGGGCACCGGCCGCCCGTGCGGCACCGGCCCTGGCGGCCCCGCCGGGCACCGGGCGGCCGGCCCACTCGTCGGCCCGGCCGATCAGCCAGTCCCGGCTGGGCACGACGAGACCGGCCGGGGTGAACGCGATCTTCCGCAGCTCGGTCTGGCTGCCCGAGTCCTTGCGCCAGAGCCCGCTGACGATGTCGACCGCTTCGGCGGGCGTGGCGGCGAACTCCAGGCCCGCGTAGACCGGGGCGCAGGCGTCGAGGCCGAGGTCCTGCGCGGAGAGGCGGCGGCCGAGGCGCCGGGTGAAGACCTCGGCGATCAGCGCGGGGGTGGTGCCCCGGGGCTGCTGGCCGCGCAGCCAGCGGGTCACGGAGGTCTTGTCGTACCGCAGGTCGAGTCCGTGTTCGAGGCCGAGCTGGTCCACCCGGCGGGCGAGACCGGCGTTGGAGAACCCGGCCTCGGTGATGAGCGAGGCGAGCCGGCGGTTGGGCGTGCGCTGCGGAGGTCGTTCCGACATCAGCTCTAGGGTCTCCTGCCTTCGGGGCCGGGCAGCCCTCTGACGAACGGCGCGAATTTAACTGTCTGCGGGGCGGCCTCAGCACCCTTCGCTCCACATTCATCCGATCGTGTGAGGATTGTGGGCGGCGCTGACGGGAAGACCTGCCGGGCCCACGCGCAGAGGCCGGTCGTACAGTGACTGGGGCGCGATTCGTGCAGGGTGACGCGGTCCGGGGACACCCCCCGGCCCCCGGCACCGCGAGGAGAGAGGCTGCTGCCGTGAGTGAGCTCCGGTTCGTCCGCATGGGATTCGGCGAGGACGCCGTCGACTACCAGGAGGCGTGGCAGAAGCAGCGCGAGGTGCACGCGGCACGGTTCGAGGACACCGTCCCGGACACCTGCCTGCTCCTGGAACACCCGCCCGTCTACACCGCGGGCAGGCGCACGGCGGACAGCGAGCGCCCCCTCGACGGCACCCCCGTCATCGACGTGGACCGCGGCGGCAAGATCACCTGGCACGGTCCCGGCCAGCTCGTCGGCTACCCGATCCAGAAGCTCCCGCGCCCCGTGGACGTCGTCGCCCATGTGCGCCGTCTGGAGGAGGCGCTGATCCGCACCGCCGCCGAGTTCGGCGTCGAGACGAGCCGGGTCGAGGGCCGCAGCGGCGTCTGGGTCCTGGGCGACCCGGTCGAGCAGCGCCCCGCCCTCGGCGGCCTCACGCTCGACTTCGACCCGCGGCTGGCGGACGAGGAGTTCGACCCGCGGCTCAACGGTCCGGAGTACGCCCCGTCCAACGCCGGGCAGCGCCGCGAGGACCGCAAGCTCGCCGCGATCGGCATCCGCGTCGCCAAGGGCGTCACCATGCACGGCTTCTCGTTCAACGTGAACCCCGACAACACCTGGTTCGACCGCATCGTGCCCTGCGGCATCCGGGACGCCGGTGTCACCTCGCTCAGCTACGAGCTGGGCCGCGAGATCACCATCGCCGAGGTCCTCCCGGTCGCCGAGAAGCACCTCCGGGACATCCTGGAGAACGCCGAGCTCGCCCCCCGTACGATCGAGCGCACCGGCGACGCCATGGCCACGGCGTGACCCACGGAACGCGCTTCCGGGAATAGGCCCTGCCTGCCCCAGGTTGGGTGGACGTACAACCGAATGAACTACGGGCGTACCCTGGTGTTCGCCGAAGAATCCAATGCAGTGAAAGCAAAGGGGAGTGCCGGAGTGTCTGTCGCACCCGACGGGCGCAAGATGCTGCGCCTTGAGGTCCGGAACAGCCAGACCCCCATCGAGCGCAAGCCCGAGTGGATCAAAACCCGGGCGAAGATGGGCCCCGAGTACAACCAGCTGCAGAAACTCGTCAAGAGCGAGGGTCTGCACACGGTGTGCCAGGAGGCCGGCTGCCCCAACATCTTCGAGTGCTGGGAGGACCGCGAGGCCACGTTCCTCATCGGCGGTGACCAGTGCACCCGGCGCTGCGACTTCTGCCAGATCGACACGGGCAAGCCGCAGGCGCTGGACCGGGACGAACCCCGCCGCGTCGGCGAGTCCGTCGTCACGATGGACCTGAACTACGCCACCATCACCGGCGTCGCCCGCGACGACCTGGAGGACGGCGGCGCCTGGCTGTACGCGGAGACCGTGCGCCAGATCCACGCGCAGACGGCGGACCGGGAGGCCGGCCGCACCAAGGTCGAGCTGCTGATCCCCGACTTCAACGCCGAACCCGAGCAGCTCGCCGAGGTCTTCTCCTCGCGCCCCGAGGTGCTCGCGCACAACGTGGAGACGGTGCCGCGCATCTTCAAGCGCATCCGCCCGGGCTTCCGCTACGAGCGGTCCCTGGAGGTCATCACCCGCGCCCGCGAGGCCGGCCTGGTCACCAAGTCCAACCTGATCCTCGGCATGGGCGAGACCCGCGAAGAGGTCAGCGAGGCGCTCCAGGACCTGTACGACGCGGGCTGCGAGCTCATCACGATCACGCAGTACCTGCGGCCGTCGGTGCGCCACCACCCCGTCGAGCGCTGGGTGAAGCCCCACGAGTTCGTGGAGCTCAAGGACGAGGCCGACGCGATCGGGTACTCCGGTGTCATGTCCGGCCCCCTCGTCCGCTCCTCGTACCGCGCGGGCCGCCTGTTCCAGCAGGCGATGGACCGGCGCGAGGCCGAGGCCCCGGTGCCGTCCGCGTAATCCGTCACCCGCCCGACGCGGTCCGTCCCGTCCTCGCAGGCCCGAGAGGCCGGGGGCGCGGACGGACCGCGTCGGCGTGCGCGGGGCCCGTATCAAGGTTTCATTGGTGTTTGACCGACCGGTCACGCGCTGGTAACACCGAACGGTGACCCTGGATACACGAGCGGTGCGGTGACAGATCCGCCACCCGTCTCCAGTCCGCGCAGCACACGAACATCGTTTCCGAGGGGACTTGCCACGATGCAGGCCGCGCCGGTACGCGCCAACGTCATCCCGACCGTCACCAACACCCTCCGCGCCGTGGAGTCGCTGCTGCTCAGCAGCGGCCAGCGCACCGCCCGGCGCAACGCCTGGACGGCCGTCCTGGAGGACCGCCGCCGGGCGAAGGACCGGGCCGCGTCCGGCTACGTGCCGGAACGGGAGGCCGTGGCCGCCCGCCGTTCGAAGGCCACGTAAACTTCATTGCATGGCGAGGAAGGCAAACACCACTGAAGGCGCGGACAGCGCCGAGAACGCGGGGCGGCTCAAGCAGATCGCTCTGACCTACAAGATGACCAAGCGGACCGACTCCAAGATCGGTCTTGTGGTCGCGGGTGTGGGAATCGTCACCTTCGGTGTCATCCTCGCGATCGGTTTTCTGATCGATCACCCGATCTACCTGGGCATCCTGGGCTTCGTGCTCGCGCTCCTCGCGATGGCGATCGTCTTCGGACGCCGCGCCGAGCGCGCCGCCTTCGGGCAGATGGAGGGCCAGCCGGGCGCTGCGGCGGCCGTCCTGGACCGCGTGGGCCGCGGCTGGACGACGACCCCGGCGGTCGCGATGAACCGCAGCCAGGACGTCGTGCACCGCGCCGTCGGCAAGGCGGGCATCGTGCTGGTCGCCGAGGGCAACCCGAACCGGGTGAAGAGCCTGCTCGCGGCCGAGAAGAAGAAGATGGCCCGCATCGTGGTGGACGTCCCCGTCCACGACATCATCGTCGGCAACGGCGAGGGCCAGGTGCCGCTGAAGAAGGTGCGCACCAAGATGCTGAAGCTGCCCCGCGTGCTGACCGGCCCCCAGGTGACGGCCGCCAACGACCGGCTCCGCGCGATGGGCGACCTGATGAGCAACATGCCGCTGCCGAAGGGCCCCATGCCGAAGGGCATGCGGATGCCGCGCGGCAAGATGCGCTGACGCGTACGGAAACGTGAAGAGGGCGGGCCGTTCGCGGCCCGCCCTCTTCGTGTTCTCTACGTCTCAGGCGCGGATCTGGACCGCGCGGGCCAGGCGGTCGTGGAGGCCGCGGCCGTCGCGGTCCCAGACGAGGGCCGGGATCGCCAGGCAGAGCAGGACGCTGCGGATGAGCACCCGGACGAGGCCGAGGCGGCCGCCCTCCTCGGCGACGACCCGGGTGCCCATGAGGCGCTTGCCGGGGGTGCAGCCGATCGTGCCGACCGTGAGCACGCTCATGACCAGGAAGATACCGAGCGCCCAGTTGCCGGTCGCCTGCTGGTCACCGCGAGCGAACAGCCCGTATGCGATCAGCATGCACAGGGCCCAGTCGATGAAGAGGGCCCCGAAGCGCCGGCCGAGCGGGGCGACGGCCCCGGGGCCCTGCTCGGGGAGGCCGAGCCGCTTGCCCCGGTAGCCGAAGTCGGCGCCCATGTCCTCGGCGGCCGCACGCGGCCCGGAGAGCCACGATCCGATTGCTTGCCTATTGTCCACCCGACCACGGTACTGCGCCCGGCCGGGCGCAGTACCCCGCGGGTGGTGTCCCACGGGCCGTCCCATTCCTCGGACGCCCTTTTGAAACAGCCGCCAGGCCCGTAGGGCCACGCCAAAGGGGCGGTACGGGGCCCGTGGGGCGGCTGCTCACAGCCGCGCCGGTTAACTTCGGCGAAACAAATGGGTCATGCTTGAGAAATCCGGTCTGCCTATGGTCGGGTCCAGCGTGTGCCACCGCACTGGTCACACAACGAGCTGCAACCCCGTCCCTCCCGGGCCGGGAGTAGGAGGAGTTGGATGTTCCAGAACGCCGACGACGCGAAGAAGTTCATCGCCGACAACGACGTCAAGTTCATCGATGTCCGGTTCTGCGACCTGCCCGGCGTGATGCAGCACGTCACCGTGCCGGCGGCGACCTTCAACCCGGCCGACGAGCTTGCCTTCGACGGCTCGTCGATCCGCGGCTTCCAGGCCATCCACGAGTCCGACATGGCGCTCCGCGCGGACCTGTCGACCGCCCGTGTCGACCCGTTCCGCCGCGACAAGACCGTCAACATCAACTTCTTCATCCACGACCCGATCACCGGCGAGCAGTACAGCCGTGACCCGCGGAACGTGGCCAAGAAGGCCGAGGCGTACCTCGCCTCCACCGGCTTCGCCGACACCGCGTACTTCGGTCCCGAGGCCGAGTTCTACGTCTTCGACAACGTCCGCTTCCAGACGTCGGCGAACGAGAGCTTCTACCACATCGACTCCGAGGCCGCCGCCTGGAACACCGGTGCGGTCGAGAACAACCGCGGTTACAAGGTCCGCTACAAGGGCGGCTACTTCCCGGTCTCCCCGGTCGACCACCACGCGGACCTGCGCGCCGAGATGTCCCTGGAGCTGCAGAACAGCGGCCTGGAGATCGAGCGCCAGCACCACGAGGTCGGCACCGGCGGCCAGGCGGAGATCAACTACAAGTTCAACACGCTGCTCGCCGCGGCCGACGACCTGATGCTCTTCAAGTACATCGTGAAGAACGTCGCCTGGCGCAACGGTAAGACCGCGACCTTCATGCCGAAGCCGATCTTCGGCGACAACGGCTCGGGCATGCACGTCCACCAGTCCCTGTGGGCCGGCGGCGACCCGCTGTTCTACGACGAGCAGGGCTACGCGGGCCTGTCGGACATGGCGCGCTACTACATCGGCGGCATCCTCAAGCACGCCCCGTCGCTGCTGGCCTTCACCAACCCGACGGTGAACTCCTACCACCGCCTGGTGCCCGGCTTCGAGGCCCCGGTCAACATGGTGTACTCGCAGCGCAACCGCTCCGCCGCGATGCGCATCCCGATCACGGGCTCCAACCCGAAGGCCAAGCGCGTCGAGTTCCGCGCCCCGGACCCGTCGTCCAACCCGTACCTGGCCTTCTCGGCGCTCCTGATGGCCGGCCTGGACGGCATCAAGAACAAGATCGAGCCGGCCGAGCCGATCGACAAGGACCTGTACGAGCTGGCTCCCGAGGAGCACGCCAACGTCCAGCAGGTCCCGACGTCCCTCCCGGCCGTCCTGGACGCCCTCGAGGCCGACAACGAGTACCTCCAGGCCGGCGGCGTCTTCACGTCCGACCTGATCGAGACGTGGATCGACTACAAGCGCACCCACGAGATCGCTCCGATCCAGCTGCGCCCGCACCCGCACGAGTTCGAGCTGTACTTCGACCTCTAAATCGCGGCTGCGCCGGAGCAAGAGCCCTGTCACTCTCCACGGAGAGCGGCAGGGCTCTCTGCCGTGCTCGGACTGCTCCGTGTCCGGCGGGACGTCGGCAGGTCGCGGGCGTGCCGGACCGGGGAGAAGAGCAGGATCAGTGCGGCGAGCGGGATTCCCGCTGTCGTGAGGGCCATGGCGGTGCGGAGGCCGAGTGCGGTTCCGAGCAGACCACCGAGCAGTGCTCCGACGGGGATCGCTCCGTAGCTGAGGAATGCCGAGCTCGCGGTGAGACGGCCGAGGAGATCCGGCGGGCAGTAGCGTTGCTGGAAGCTCGCCTTGATGATGTTGCCCGCGACGACGCCCGCGGAGACGCTGAAGCCACCTGTCACAAAGAGCAGGATCCCGGCTCCGCCGGTGGTCAACGGGATGAGCAGACCGAGTGAGGGCAGCCCGAGTTCGAACAGCAGGGTCGCGCGGGCGGTACCGATCCGGTGGGCGACCCTGCGTGCGGCGAATGCCCCGGCTACGCCTCCGGCGCTGGTCGCCGCGATGAGTGCGCCGACCGCCCCCGGGGCCAGGCCCACGCTCCGGACCAGGAAGACCACTTGGATCGACTGGTACCCCATGAGGGCCAGGTTGGAGGCGGCTCCGAAGAGTGTGAACGTGCGAAACCAGGGGTCGTGGGCGATCAGTCGCAGTCCTTCGTGGACTTCACCGGCCAGTGAGGCGGGGCGGTTTCCGGTCCTGGTGACGCGCGGCTCGCGATGCCGGATGCCTGCGAGGCACAGGAGGGAGACGAGGAACGTCGCGGCGTTGGCGAACATCCCGTTCACCGCACCTGCCAACTGCGCGCTCAGGCCGCCGGAGCCGAGCCCGGCGATCTGCGCGGCGGATGCGCTGCCGTGCAGTTTGGCGTTGCCCTCGGGCTGGTCATCGGGATCCAGAAGGGTGGCGAGATAGGCGGTGTAGGCGGTCTGGAAGAACACCGTTGCCGTGCCTGCCAGCAGGGCAACGGCGAGCAGCAGCCCGATACTCAGCCGTCCGGACCATGCGGCGACCGGGACGGCGGCGAAAAGCACGAGGGAGACCGCGGCGGCGGCCAGCATGATCGGCCTGCGGCGCAGCCGGTCCACCCAGACACCGACCGGAAGTCCGATGATCAGCCAGGGGGCCCAGGCGGCGGCGCTCAGCAGTCCGACCTCGAACGTACTGGCGTCCAAGGTGGAGACGGCGACGAGTGGCATCGCCACCCCGGTGACGGACGAACCGAACTTGCCGGCGGTCTCACCGCACCACAGCAGGCGGAAATCGCGGTGGCGACGCAGGAGGCCACCGCGTATGCCGTAGCTCATGCGGAGCCACGTCCCTTGCGCGGGAACGACTGGAGCTGCACGACGACGGGGAGCGCGTCCGGGGCGGGCTCGGCGTCCGGAGCAGGGGTGTGGCGGGCGATGACAGCCATGAGCTCCGCGTTGAGTGCCTCCAGTTGTTTCGGGGTCATCCGCAGGTCACTCCAGTCCGAGACGGTGCCGGCGCTCCGCCATGTGTCGTCCCAGTCCTCGCCGATGTAGTTCACCACCCGGTTGAAGTGCTGCTGAAGCAGTTCGTGCAGGTAGACCGAGAGCGCGCCCCGGGTGTCGGGATCGTCGCGGAAGTCAGCGGTGTTCAGCTCATTGGAGACGTCGGCCCTTCTCCACCAGCGCTCGCGTTTCGTGCCCCGCCCGGCTTCCTCCTCGATGAAGCCGTGTTCGGCGAGGTGGCGCAGGTGCCAGCTGATGGTCCCGGTGTTCTCCCCGAGTCGTTCGGCGAGCCTGGTGGCGGTGGCCGGGCCGTCCAGGCTGAGCAGTTCGAAGATGCTCATCCGCAGCGGATGGGCCAGTCCCCGCAGACTGCGTGCGTCGAGCCGCCGGGTGGGCTTGGCGGGCTGTGCTGTGCGTTCCGGTTGGTCGGGCATGCCAGCAGCCTAGGTTGCAGAGTCTTCTCTGCATAGCCTCCTCTGCAGAGAAGGCTATGCAAGTGCGCACGCCCGCGAACAGATCGGAGTGAGCCCTCACTCATTGACGGAGTGAGGGCTCACTCCGTATGGTCGAGGTATGACCGAAGCCAAGGAGAACCCGACCACCCGCCGCCGCGCCCCCGCCATGTCGCCGGAGCAGCGGCGCGCGATGATCATTCAGACGGCGATCCCGCTGATCGCCGAGTACGGTTCCGCCGTCACAACCGCGAAGATCGCCCGGGCCGCGGGCATCGGGGAGGGCACGATCTTCCGGGTCTTCGCGGACAAGGACGAACTGATGCAGGCGTGTGTGGCCGAGGCGCTGTCCCCCGAGCACGCCATCCGTGAGCTCGACGCGATCGATCTGACCCAGCCGCTGTCCGACCGGCTCGTGGAGGCGGCCGAGGCGCTTCAGGCGCACATGGCCAGGATGGGCGCGATCCTCGGGTCGCTGGGGCATGGTGGCGGCAAGCACCCCGGACCGGTGCGCGGCGCGGGGCGCAATGAGTCGTCGGCGCGGATCCGGGCGGCCGTGGCGGAGTTGCTGGAGCCCGACCGGGACGCCCTGCGCAGGCCCCCGGAGCAGGTCGCGGCGCTCTTCTTCGGGCTGCTGTTCACTCAGCCGCGTACGGAGGACGAGCCGGACCTCACCTCGCGGGAGCTGGTCGACGTCTTCCTGCACGGGGCGGTCGCGGGGTAGGCGCGACGACGGGGCCCTGGGCCCGGGGGCCGCTCCCCCGGGCCCAGGGAGTCTCCTGGCGGTCTCGGCCGTCGGCGGTCACCCGCCGATGAAGCTCACCGTTTCCGCCATGTCCGCCCGCCCGGTCCGCAGCCGTGGCACGCCTTCTTTCTCGAACCCCACCGAGATGCCGCAGAAAAGCACGAGCTCGTCAGGGGGTCCGACGGTGCGCTTGACGGTCTCCCGGTAGTTGGTCCACATCACTTGGGGGCAGCTGTGCAGCCCCTCCGCCCTGAGCAGCAGCATGATCGTCTGCACGTACACCCCCGCGTCGGCCCACTGTCCGGGCCCCATCGTCCGGTCGAGGTAGCAGAACAGGACGACCGGTGCCCCGAAGGCCTCCGCGTTCAGGGCGGCGATCCGCCGGGGTCGGTCGGGGTCGTCCCGCTCGATCCCCAGTGCCTCGTAACGCTGGGCCGCCGCAGCGGAGAAGCGGTCCCGATACGGCGAGGACAGTGCGTCGGGGTACATCGGATACTCCCGCTCGTCACCCGGGTCCCCCGCCAGGGCCCTGCCGGTCGCGCGCCGTTTCAGTTCGGCCAGGGGCTCGCCGGTCACGACGTACAGATGCCACGGCTGGAGGTTCCCGCTGGACGGAGCCCGTGTCGCGGCGTTCAGCACGCGTACGAGCACCTCTTTGGGCACCGGCTCGTCGCTGAACGCCCGCACGGCCCTGCGGCTGTCCACGGCCTCGTACACGTCCACGTCTGCGCGTCCTCTCCTCCGCCCGGCCCCACCTCACCGTATTCAGCGGTCAAGGACCGCCTAGTGCCCGCCCGTCAGCTCGCCGCTCAGCATCCGGTGCAGGGCCTCGCTCGGCTGGTTGAGGCCCACGATCTCGACCGTCTTACCTCGCTGGGCGTACTTCGTCTCGATCGCGTCCAGCGCCGCGACCGAGGAGGCGTCCCAGATGTGGGTGGCCGTGAGGTCGATGACGATCCTGTCGGGGTCGGTGGCGTACGCGAAGCGGGTGACCAGGTCGTTGGAGGAGGCGAAGAAGAGCTCGCCGGTGACGGAGTAGACGACCTGGCTGCCGTCCGGGTCCACGACCGCGGTGACGTCGGCCAGGTGCGCGACGCGGCGGGCGAAGATCACCATCGCGGTGACCGAGCCGACGACCACGCCGATCGCCAGGTTGGACGTGGCGACGACGATGGCGACGGTGATGACCATGACCGCGGTCTCCCCCACCGGCATGCGGCGCAGGGTCTTCGGGGCGATGGAGTGCCAGTCGAACGTGGCGAAGGAGACCATCACCATCACGGCGACCAGCGCCGCCATCGGGATGTCGGAGACGACCGGGCCGAAGGCGATGCAGAGGACCATCAGGAACGAGCCCGCGAGGAACGTGGAGAGGCGGGTGCGGGCCCCGGAGACGCGGACGTTGATCATCGTCTGGCCGATCATGGCGCAGCCGCCCATGCCGCCGAAGAAGCCGGTGACGATGTTGGCGATGCCCTGGCCCACCGATTCGCGGGTCTTGTCGGAGCGGGTGTCCGTGATGTCGTCCACCAGCTGCGCGGTCATCAGGGACTCCATCAGCCCGACCAGCGCCATCGCCAGGGCGTACGGGGCGATGGTGGTCAGGGTGTCCAGGGTGAACGGCACGTCGGGCAGGCCGGGCACGGGGAGCGAGGAGGGCAGCTCGCCCTTGTCGCCGACGGCCGGGACCGCGATCCCCGCCGCCAGGGTGATCGTGGTGAGCACGACGATGGAGACCAGGGGCGCCGGGATGACCCGGGTGACCTTCGGGAAGAACACCATCAGCAGCAGGCCCCCGGCGAGCAGCGGGTAGACCGCCCACGGCACGTCGTGCATCTCGGGCACCTGGGCGATGAAGATCAGGATCGCCAGGGCGTTGACGAAGCCCGTCATCACGGAGCGCGGCACGAACCGCATCAGCCTGGCCACGCCCAGGGCGCCCAGCAGGATCTGGAAGAGGCCCGCCAGGATCACGGTGGCGACCAGATAGCCGAAGCCGTGCTCCCGGTTGACCGGGGCGATCACCAGGGCGACCGCGCCCGTCGCGGCGGAGATCATCGCGCGGCGGCCGCCGACGACGGAGATCGTGACCGCCATCGTGAAGGAGGCGAAGAGCCCGATCGCGGGGTCCACCCCGGCGATGATCGAGAAGGAGATGGCCTCGGGGATCAGGGCCAGCGCGACGACGAGTCCGGCAAGCACCTCCGTACGCCACACCTTGGGGTCGGAGATCCAGTCGGGCTTGAGGGCGCGCAGGCGGAACGGGGACGCGGGCGCGGTGGAGGACGGTGCGGAGGACAAGAAGGCGTACCTGTCGGTCGGGAGGGGCGTCCACCGGGATCCGCGGTGGCCGGGCGTGGAAGGTGCACACGCGTACGCGCACGTCCTCGGGCGACAAACAACTGTACCCGGCCGGCGATCGCCCCGTAAGGTCGTGCCCGTGAACACCGGACCGGCGATACGCCATGCACGGAACGGCGATCCGGTGGTGGGCTGAGCCCCCGCCGGACGTGCCCCGCCGGGTCCGTATGCCTGGCGCGGGGGCCTCCCCCGGCTCGTACACCGTACGAAAACACTGTGTCGAGCCGAAGAGATCACGAGGTCGTCAACCATGTCCGTTTCGTTCAACCACACCATCGTCGCCGCCGTGGACCGCCATGCGTCCGCGCGGTTCTTCCGGGAGCTGCTGGAGCTGGACGAGGCCCCGTCCTGGGGGCCGTTCGTCAACATCCAGGTGGCGGACGGCGTACTGCTCCAGTTCGCGGAGCCGCCGGTGGAGATCCAGATGCAGCACTACGCGTTCCTCGTGGACGAGGAACTGTTCGACCGGGCCTACGGGCGGCTGGTCGAGGGCGGGGTCGAGCACTGGGCCGATCCGCAGATGAAGCGGCCCGGGGAGACCAACACCGGGCACGGCGGGCGCGGGGTCTATTTCAAGGACCCGGCCGGGCACGCGATCGAGCTGATCACCCAGCCGTATCTGTAGGAGGGGAGCCGGACGGACCCCGAGGGGTCGCGCCGCGGGGCCGGAGCGCGGAGGCTGGGGGGATGAGTGAGCAGGCTCCGCCCGGCGGTCCGGTCCCGCCGCCTCCCCGGCGGCGGATGTGGCCGTGGGTGCTGCTGCTGGTCGCCGTGCTGCTGGCGCTCGCCGCGGGGGTGGTCATGGCGGTGCTGTCGGACGTCCTCCACTCGGAGGGCTCCCGGAAGGTGCACATCCGGTACGAGGTGACGGGGACCGCCCACGACGTGGTGCTGACGTACAGCACCTGGCGGGGTGAGGAGTTGTCGACCGGGCGGCTGGCGCTGCGGTCGCTGCCGTGGGCCGGGGAGCTGGACTCCAAGGGCTTCATGAGCGGCGGCTCGTTCGTGGTGAGCGTGGGCCGGGGCGGCGGTGACGTGTCGTGCTCGGTGACCGTGGACGACGGCACACGCCGTACGGACTCGGCCTCGGGTGCGTACGCGACGGCGACCTGCGACGGGTACTGAAAGGGCGGGCACCGGAAGGATTCCGGGGCCCGCCCTGCGTCGGTCGGTCAGCGGCCGTAGCGGATGAGCGCGCGGACCATGCGGCAGGTGTGGTCGGACGGCGGGTGGATGCCGAGGCGCGCGGCGGTCGCGCGTATCCGGGCGTTGTTCGCGCTGGACGGGAGGTAGACGCCGGTGTCGAGCAGGGCGATCGCGAGGCGCATCGCCTTCAGGCGGCGGTTGTGCGAGACGTACCACTCGCGGGGGCGGCCGGCGGGGAGCGGCTTCTTGGTCAGGGGCTGGTGCAGGGGCTTGTCGAGCGGCTTGGTCGTGACTGCGGCAACGGCCATGGGCTACCTCCTGGCACGGTGGCGGAACTCTTCGGAAACCCTCACGAACTGACTCCCATTCTACCGGCCCCCACTGACAATCGCCCCTGGCCAGAGGGGTTTTCGGCCCTTCCGGCGAGGTCCGTCGCGTACCTTTGGCCCCATGGAGATCTGGATCAATCCCGCGTGTTCCAAGTGCCGCAGCGCGGTGTCGCTGCTCGACGCGGAGGGGGCCGACTACACGGTCCGCCGTTACCTGGAGGACGTGCCGTCGCCGGACGAGATCCGGGCGGTGCTCGACCGGCTCGGCCTCGAACCGTGGGACATCACGCGGACCCAGGAGGCGGACGCGAAGGGGCTGGGCCTGAAGGACTGGCCGCGTGGGGCGGCGGACCGGGAGCGCTGGATCACCGCACTCGCGGAGCACCCGAAGCTGATCCAGCGCCCGATCATCACAGCGGAGGACGGCACGGCGGTCGTGGGCCGCACGGAGGAGGCGGTCCGGGACGCGCTGGGGCGCGGGGCCTCCTAGGACCTCGGCCCTTCTGCGCCCAGCGCCCCCGCCCGGTGCCTACGCCCCGTGGGCCTGGGCCTCCGCCTCCGCCAGGAGCTCCGTCAGGCGGAGGCCGAACCGTACGTCGCAGGGGTGGGGGTCGCCCGTGCGGACCGAGGTGATCAGCGCGTCGACCGCCGCCGCGA
Organism: Streptomyces sp. NBC_00523; assembly: GCF_036346615.1. Classification (NCBI taxonomy): domain Bacteria; kingdom Bacillati; phylum Actinomycetota; class Actinomycetes; order Kitasatosporales; family Streptomycetaceae; genus Streptomyces; species Streptomyces sp. NBC_00523. Next base: position 2,024,401 of record NZ_CP107836.1, read on the forward strand.
AGGCGTCCACCGCGCCGTCCCACCGCGGCAGCTCGGCGACGCCGTGCTCGCCCCGGAGGACGACCTCCACCCCGGCGGCGGCCACCGGCGCGCCGAGGGCCAGGGTGACCGTGCTGGACGCCCCCGAGGTGTGTCGCAGGACGAGGTGGTGGGCGTCGGCGGGGCCACGGGCCGCGGTCAGTTCGGTGACGTCGCCCAGGACCGGGAGCAGGACCGAGAGGGCGTGCGGGCCGACGTCCCAGAGGCCGCCCCGCTCGCGGCGCCAGGGGGACGCGGCGTAGTCGCTGTCGGTGCCGGGGGCCCAGAGCGCGGCGATCCACTCGGCGCGGGCGGTGAACCAGTCGCCGCGTGCGGCCTGTTCGGCGATCCAGGCGGCGGGGCGCGGGGCGAACCTGAGCGTGCAGAACACGACGGACGCGACCCGGGCCTGCTCGGCGGCCTCGGCGACCTCGCGGGCCCCGGCGACCGTGGTGGCGACCGGCTTGTCCAGGATCAGGTGGCAGCCGGCCGCGGCGGCGCGGGCGGCCAGCGGGGCCTGCACGTCGGGCGGCAGCGCGAAGGCGACGGCGTCGCTGGTGGCGAACAGCTCGTCGAGCCCCGCGTCACCGGAGAACGCCGGGGCACCGTGCGCGGCGGCCAGCTCACCGGCGGCCTCGGCCCGGCGGCCCCACACACCGCTGAGCACGACGCCGGGGTGTGCGGCGAGGGCGGGTGCCTGGGTGTTGCGGGCCCAGGGTCCGGTGCCGGCCAGACCGATGCGCAGGGGGTTCTCGGGTGTCGTCATGGGTCCAGTGTGCCGGGTGGCGGCCCCGGGGCGGCAATGCCCGGACGACCGGTTTCCGGGAGGAATCGGCGGCCTCAGGTCCGGTGGAGTTCGGCCAGCAGGTCGGCGGTTTCCCGGTCGGCCGGCAGGAACGCCTCCAGGCGCAGTTCGGCGACGGTGACGTCGATGGCGGTGCCGAAGTGGGTGAGGGTGGTGATGAGCGTCAGCTCCCTGCCGTCGGCCGGACCGGGTGCGCGCAGCCGCAGCGGTACGGCGAAGCCGAGGTGGTCCGGTGCGTCGCGCGGACGCGGTGGGGCGAGGCCGGTGAGTTCGTGGCCGAGGCGGGCGAGCCGGTCGTCCGGGTTGCGCGTACTCTCGGCGCGGACGCGGTCGATGATGTGCCACGCCCACTCGTCCAGGTTGGCGATGCGTGGCGCGAGGCCCTGCGGGTGCAGCAGGACCCGGGGCACGCTCACGGGGGGTTCGAGCAGGTGCGGGGCCACCCCGGCGGTGAGGGTGTGGAAGGCGGTGTTGGCGGCGGCGAGGTCGCCGTGCCGGTCCACGACGACCGCCGGATACGGCAGGTGGCCGCGCAGGATGCGTTCGAGGGCGGTGCGGATCGGTGCGAGCCGGGGGTCGTCCAGGCCGGTCTGCGGGTAGACCGGTGCGAATCCGGCCGCGAGGAGCAGGTCGTTGCGCTCGCGGATCGGCACCTCCAGGGATTCCGCCAGCCGGATGATCATCGACCGGCCGGGGCTCGACCGCCCGCTCTCGATGAAGCTGACGTGCCGCTGCGTCGTTCCGGCGCGCGTGGCCAGTTCCAGCTGGCTGACGCGCCGCCGGGTGCGCCACTCACGTAACGCGGGGGCGAGACCGCCCCCGGCCGATTCGCCGATCACCCCCCTTGTGTATCCCGATCGTCTGCTGATCCGCCATTCCCTGCGGGGAATTGCCGCGCGTCACCGGGCGCGGGAAGGTCGTTGCCGCACACCGGACCTTCGCACCCCAGGGGATCAGCCATGGCCGACATCGACATCCACGAACTCACCGACCGTTACGTCGCCGTGTGGAACGAGCCCGACGCGGAGCGCCGCCGGGCCGCGGTCCGCGCGCTGTGGGCCGCCGACGCGATCCACGTACTGCGGCCTCCCCAGGAGGTCCGGGAGGTCGCCGAAGGGCTGGGCTTCGACCGTCTCCTGCTGGAGGCGCGCGGGTACGACGCGCTGGACTTCCGGGTGACGCGCGCCCACGAGGAGTTCGTCGCGCCGGGCACCTTCGTCTTCCGGTCGCGCGGCAACGCCGACCGTATCCGGGACGTCGTCAAGTTCAACTGGGAGATGGCGCCCCGGGACGGGGGCGAGGCGGCCGGGGTCGGGCTGGAGGTCCTCGTGCTGGGCCCCGACGGCCGCATCGTGAGCGACTACCAGTTCATCGAGGGGTGACCGCGACACGCCGGGGGCGCCGGGGAATCCCCGGTAACACGGGGTTCACACGAGGGCAACGGTCGGGAAATCGCGGCTTGCGAAGCTGCGGCGCATAGACCGCAGCACCCGCAAAGGATGGCTTCCGTGACGTTCAAGGCTGAGTACATCTGGATCGACGGCACCGAGCCGACCGCCAAGCTCCGCTCCAAGACGAAGATCATGTCCGGCAGCCCGTCGACCGACGTGGCCTCGCTGCCGATCTGGGGCTTCGACGGGTCGAGCACCAACCAGGCCGAGGGCCACGCCTCGGACCGGGTGCTGAAGCCGGTCTTCAGCTGCCCGGACCCGATCCGCGGCGGCGACGACATCCTGGTCCTGTGCGAGGTCTTCGACATCGACATGACCCCGCACGCGTCGAACACGCGGGCGCTGCTGCGCCCGGTCGCCGAGCAGTTCGCCGGGCAGGAGGCGATCTTCGGCATCGAGCAGGAGTACACCTTCTTCGACGGCCACCGGCCGCTCGGCTTCCCCGAGGGCGGCTTCCCGGCCGCGCAGGGCGGCTACTACTGCGGCGTCGGCTCGGACGAGATCTTCGGCCGGGAGATCGTGGAGAAGCACCTCGACAACTGCCTGAAGGCGGGCCTGGGCATCTCCGGCATCAACGCCGAGGTCATGCCGGGCCAGTGGGAGTTCCAGGTGGGCCCGCTGTCCCCGCTGGAGGTCTCCGACCAGCTGTGGATCGCCCGCTGGCTGCTCTACCGCACCGCCGAGGACTTCAACGTCTCCGCGACCCTCGACCCGAAGCCGGTCAAGGGCGACTGGAACGGCGCGGGCGCGCACACCAACTTCTCCACGAAGGCGATGCGCGAGGGCTACGACGCGATCATCACGGCCTGCGAGTCGCTGGGCGAGGGCTCGAAGCCGATGGACCACGTCAAGAACTACGGCGCGGGCATCGACGACCGCCTGACCGGTCTGCACGAGACCGCCCCGTGGAACGAGTACAGCTACGGCGTCTCCGACCGCGGCGCCTCGGTGCGCATCCCGTGGCAGGTCGAGCAGGACCGCAAGGGCTACATCGAGGACCGCCGCCCGAACGCCAACGTCGACCCGTACGTGGTCACGCGGCTGATCGTGGACACCTGCTGTTCGGCCCTGGAGAAGGCCGGCCAGGTCTGATCCGCCCCCGCGCACGGAGAGGCGCCCACCGCACGCCGCGGTGGGCGCCTCTCGTTGTCAGTGCCGTGTGCCAGGCTTTCCCCATGCTCAGCGTCAAGGTCGAGACCGAGAACCGGCAGACCCACACCCGTGTTTCCGCCGAGAAGCTCCGGGACCTCGTGCACCGCATCGGCGGGCGCGGGGACAACTTCCTGGTCGTCCAGCGGATACCGGACATCCCCGGCACCTTCATCCAGGTGTGGCACGAGACGGGCGGGGGCTACGAGTTGGAGCACCGTACGGGCACGGCGACGAGCCATGTCCGTACGGTCATCGACCACCCGGACCAGGCCCTCGCGCTGATGACCCGCTGGGCGCGTGAGGAGCCCGGCTGGGACGCGGGCACCGCCTGGGAGAGCGCCGGGATACCGGAGCCGGAGCCCGTGCCGGAGCTCGCCGACGAGGTCCGGGCGCAGCTGGAGCCCCGGGTCCGGGAGCTGCTGCGCGGCGGTTACGGGACCGTCCAGACGCTCACCGAGGCGGCCGAGGACTACCTGGTGAAGGACGGAGTGCGGCCGGTCTCCCGGGCCCAGGCGCGGGAGTTGGTGGAACGGCTCTGGCTGGAGCGGGTCGAGGAGCAGCGGGGCTGGGTGGATGTGACGGACGCGGACCGGCTGGAGCGGGCGTTCGCCCGGCTGGACTGGGGCGGCATCACGGCCCGGGAGAATTTCACCTGCTGCCGCTCGTGCGGGATGAGCGAGATCGCGGCGGCCGGGCGCGAGGACGCCCGGGGCTTCGTCTTCTTCCACGGCCAGGGTACGGAGAGCGCGGCGGCCGGGCACGGCCTCGCGCTGTACTACGGCGGCTTCCGGGATTCCCCGGAGAGGACGGCCGCGGTGGGCCGCGAGGTGGCGGCCGCGCTGGGCGAGGCCGGGCTGACGGTGGAGTGGGACGGTTCCCCGGACCAGGCGATCGAGCTGACCGGCCTGGACTGGCGGAAGCGGCTGGTGGGGTAGGGCGGTCGCGGCCCTCTTTGCCCCGGAGTGAGGAACGTAACGCAAAGGGTCCGTATCGACGGGTGGGAGAGGTCTGCTCCCCGGCCGGGTTCTCTGCTTCAATGGGGGCATGGCCAGCTTCCCGCACACCTCGACCGGTCGCAGCGACCTCGAGCCGTTCTGGCCCTCCCGTCAGCACCACGACTTCGACCGGGTGTGTTGCCGCGCGCTGAACGCGCCGGCCCTCTAACGCCCTCACCCGGCCTTCGGTCCGCGCGCACGCAGCAAGTCCGTCCACCGACGACTCCCTCGCGCGAAAGAGCTGACCCCTCATGGCGAACACCCGTACCTTCTCCGCTGCCGCTGCGACCACCTCCGTCCCTCCCTCCTCCCCGGGCCGACACCGGCTGCGCGCCGTCGCCCCCGACGAGACCGTCCAGCAGGCCGACGTCTCGGCGCTCCTGACGCCGGGTGCGACCTGGCTGCCCGCGCCCCAGCACACCCTGCCCAGCCTGCCGGGCCGCCCGCCGATGGTCGGCTACCTGGTGCTCGTGCCCGCCGACCAGCAGCCGGCCTTCGCCGCGGCCGCCGCGCAGTACGCGGTGCCGGGGGCGCCGAAGGCGGAGGCCGATCCGGCCGCGACGGGCCCGGTGACCATCGACTCCGTCCAGCGCTCCGCCTCCGTCAACGGGCGCCCGCTGGACCTCACCTACCTGGAATTCGAGCTGCTGGCCCATCTGGTGGCTCACCCCCACCGCGTCCACACCCGCGACCAGCTGGTGACCACGGTCTGGGGTTACGGGCATGTCGGCGACGGCCGCACCGTCGACGTCCATGTGGCCCGGCTGCGCCGCAAGCTGGGCGCCGAGCACCGCCGCTCGATCCAGACCGTGCGCCGGGTCGGGTACAAGTACACGCCCTGACACACGGGCAAAGGGGCGGGCCCCGGTTCCGGTAAGCGCTACCGGAGCCGGGGCCCGCCTTCGTACGCCCTGCTCAGCGCAGTCCCGACCCGGCCGGGGCCGGGGCGGCCGGGGCCTCCGCGGGCTCGCCGTGGTCCAGGCCCGGGAGCCGGCCGAGGCCGCGCGGGGTGCGCCAGTTGCGCTCGCCGAGCAGCGCCATCACGGAGGGCAGCAGCACCATCCGTACGAGCGTGGCGTCCAGCAGGACCGCGACCGCGAGGCCGACGCCCATCTGCTGCATGTCCTGCATGGACAGGGTCGCGAAGACCGAGAACACGGCCACCATGATCACGGCCGCGCCGGTCACCGCCCCGGCCGTGCGGCGGACGCCCTCGTCGATCGCGGCCCGGTTGCCGATCCCCCGGCCGTGCGCCTCGCGGATCCGGGAGACGACGAAGACGTGGTAGTCCATCGAGAGCCCGAACAGGACGACGAGGACGAACAGCGGCATCCAGGACTCGACCGCACCGACGCTCTCCGAGCCGATCAGCCCGGCGCCCCAGCCGTGCTGGAAGACCGCGGTCATCACCCCGTACGCGGCGGCCACGGAGAGCAGATTGAGGATGATGGACGTCACCGCGATCACGTACGAGCGGAAGCAGAACAGCATCAGCAGGAACGTCACGGCGGTGATGAAGAGGAAGACGGGGGCGATCCCGCGCTTCAGCTGGTCGTTGAAGTCGACGGACCCGGCCACCTCGCCGGTGACGTAGGCGTGGGCGCCGCTGGAGTCGAAGGCGGCGGGCAGGCGGTCGTCGCGCAGGGCGGTGAGGTCCTTCTCGCCGCCGGGCAGCGGGACCTCGAACTCGGCGATGTTCTGCGCCCGGTGGACGGTGACGTGGTCGAAGCCGGCGAGGGCCTTGCGGACGGCCGGGGCGGTGATGTCGTCGGCCTCCACGACGACCTGGGCCGGGGCGGGGCCGCCGGGGAAGGTCTCGCTGATGTGGCGGTAGGCGACGGACAGCGTGGAGTCGGAGCCGAACTGCTTGTCCAGGCCCAGGGATTCGGTCTTCATGCCGACCGCGGGCGCGGCGAGCACCAGCAGGACGGCGACGGAGGCGGCGGCGAAGAACTTCGGGTGGTTCAGGACGGGGCGCAGCACCCGGCCCGCGATGCGGCCGCTCTCCGCCTTCCCCCGCTTTCCGCGCCGGTTCAGCAGCGGCACCCGGCCGGCGTCGATGCGGTCGCCGAGCCAGGAGAGCAGGGCGGGCAGCACGGTGACGGAGCCGAGCATGGCGATGCACACGACGGTGATGGTGGCGAGGGCGAAGCCCTTGAAGAGCATCAGGCCGGACAGGAACATCCCGGCCATGGCGACCATGACGGTGAGCCCGGAGACCAGCACGGCCCGGCCGCTGGTGGCGGCGGCGATGCGCAGGGCGGTCTCGGCGTCGCGTCCGGCCGCCCGCTCGTCGCGCTCGCGGCGCAGGTAGAACAGGCAGTAGTCGACGCCGACGGCGAAGCCCATCAGGAACATCACGGAGTACGTGGTCTGGAACAGGTGCAGCTGGTGGCTGGCGAGCGAGAGCAGGCCGAAGGCGGCCATGCACGCGGTGAGCGCGAGCCCGACGGGCAGCAGGGCGGCGACGACGGCGCCGAAGGCGACCAGCAGAATGCCGAGGGCCAGCGGTACGGCGGTGAACTCGGCCTTCTTGAAGTCGTCCGCGAGCAGGTCGCCGAGCCACTTGCCGGCGCTGGCGTCCCCGAACTGGCTGACGGTGACGTCGGGGTGGCCCTTCTGGACCCCGGCGACGGCGTCCAGTACCGGCTGCACCCGGTCGGGCGCGGTGTCCGGGTCGCCCTTCATCTCGAAGGTGATCAGCGCGTCCTTGCGGTCCTTGGAGGCGACCGGGTCCGCGAGGCCGGTGACCTCGCCGGTGTCCCGGAGGGCGGCGGTCAGCTCGCGGGCGGCGGTGCGCCAGCCGTCGGGCCCGGCGGCGGAGACCATAACGAGTTCGCCGGCCGGGTGGCCGAGCCCCGCGTCGGAGAGGATCTGCTCGGCGCGGGCCGAGTCGCCCGCGCCGTTCTCGGCGTCGGTCATCTCGACCATGCCCGAGGCGCCGCCGATGCCCGCGGCGAGTACGACGAAGAGCAGCCAGCCGAGAATGGCCGTCTTGCGGTGGTGTGCGCTCCACACACCGATACGTGCCGCGAGGTTACGCCTCATGGCGGGTTCGCCCCCTGTTGGTGGAAGTCCGACGATGCCCCTCGAATCTAGGAACGCCGGGCCGGGCGCCCCAGCCGGTGGAACACCCGGTCGCGCGGCACATAGGGCGAGGTGGCGGGGGTGGTGCTGGGTACACCCCCACCGGGTGGGAAACCGGCTGACGTGTGCGGGGTGCGCCGGGTCAGACTGTGTGCGACACGGGGCCGGCAGAGGGCCCGGCGAGGGAACGAGGGACCGGGATGGACGCGAAGCGGGGACGGATCGGGGCGGCGCTGCTGGCCGCGTGGCGCGGGCTGGTGGTGTCGTTCGCCGCCCTCGCGGGGTCGTGCACGCTGTTCGTACTGGCGCTGGTCTCCATCGTCATGATCCCGCTGGGCATCGGCCTGGTGACCACGCCGTACATCCTGGAGGCGGTCCGCAAGCACGCCAACCAGCGGAGGCTGCTGGCGATCACCTGGTCGGACGTGCGCATCCCGGTTCCGTACCGGCCGTTCCCGAAGGATGTGCGGAGCGGGTTCACCGGGCAGGTGGAGCGGACCACGCTGATGCTGAAGGACCCGGCGACCTGGCGGGACATGCGGTGGCTGGTGGTCGACATGACGGCCGGCTACACGGTGGCGATCCTGGCGGCGGCGCTGATGGTCTACCCGGTGGAGGGGTTCGTGCTGGCGGCGGGCCTGTGGCGGGTCTTCACGGACGACCGGTACTGGTACGGGTTCGTCCCGGTCGACAGCCAGGCGACGGGGCTGCTGGCCGCCGCGCTCGGCGTGGTGCTCTTCGCCTTCGGGGTGCTGGTGAGCGAGCGGCTGCTGCGGGCGCACTTCGTGCTGGCCCGGTCGGTGCTCGCCCCCACCCAGGAGCAGGAACTCGCCCTGCGCATCGACCGGTTGACCGAGTCCCGGCACGAGGCGGTGGACACGGCCGCCTCCGAGCTCCGGCGCATCGAGCGCGATCTGCACGACGGGGCGCAGGCCCGGCTGGTCGCGATGGGGATGAACCTCGGCACCGTGGAGGCGCTGATCGAGAAGGACCCGGCGCAGGCGAAGCAGCTCCTGGCGATGGCCCGGGAGTCCTCGGCCGAGGCGCTGACGGAGCTGCGCGACCTGGTCCGGGGCATCCACCCGCCGGTGCTGGCCGAGCGGGGGCTCGGGGACGCGGTGAAGGCGCTGGCGCTGCGGCTGCCGGTCCCGTGCGACGTGGACGTGGAGCTGACGGGCCGGGCGGAGGCGCCGGTGGAGTCGGCGGCGTACTTCGCGGTCAGCGAGGCGCTGACGAACGCGGCGAAGCACTCGGGGGCCGACCGGATCTGGGTGGACCTGCGCCACAGCGACGGGGCGCTCCGGTTCTCGGTCACGGACAACGGGAGGGGCGGCGCCTCGGTCGGGGCGGGCTCGGGGCTGAGCGGTATCGAACGCCGGCTCGGTACATTCGACGGCATCATGGCCGTCAGCAGCCCCGCGGGCGGTCCCACCATGGTGACCATGGAGATCCCTTGCGAGTTGTCCTAGCCGAAGATCTCTTCCTGCTGCGCGACGGCCTGGTGCGGATGCTGGAGGCGTACGACTTCGAGATCGCGGCCGCCGTCGAGACCGGGCCGGAACTCACCAAGGCCCTCGCCGAGTTGGAGCCGGACGTCGCCGTGGTCGACGTCCGGCTCCCGCCGTCCCACACGGACGAGGGGCTTCAGTGCGCGCTGGCGGCCCGGCGGGCGCGGCCCGGGCTGCCCGTCCTCGTACTCTCCCAGCACGTCGAGCAGTTGTACGCGCGCGAGCTGCTGGCGGACGGCAACGGCGGGATCGGGTATCTGCTCAAGGACCGGGTGTTCGACGCGGACCAGTTCATCGACGCGGTGCGCCGGGTCGCGGCGGGCGGCACGGCGATGGATCCGCAGGTCATCTCGCAGCTGCTGACGCGGCGTTCGCAGGACAAGCCGATGGGCGGGCTGACGCCGCGCGAGCGGGAGGTCATGGAGCTGATGGCCCAGGGTCGGTCGAACGCGGCGATCGCCTCGCAGATGGTGATCACGGAGCGGGCGGTGGCCAAGCACACCTCGAACATCTTCGGGAAGCTGAGCCTGCCGCCGTCCGACGACGACAACCGCCGCGTTCTGGCCGTCCTGGCGTATCTGGACCGGGGTTAGCTGCTGGTGAGGTGCAGGGTGGTGGCGCCCAGGTGCGGCTTCGCGCGGGACTCCAGTACCTTGACGCGGACCGCCGTGGCGGTGACGGCCCCGGGCAGCGGCAGGATGCGTTCGTGGCCGATGGTGGTGCCCTCGGCGATCCGCTGCCAGGCGCCGTTCACCCTGACCTCGACGGCGAACTTCTCCACCCGCTGACCGTGCCGGATGTCCTCGCGGACGGCGACGCGGTCGAAGGTGTACGGGCCGGGGCCGTGCGCCCGTACGTCGGTGCCGTAGATCCGGCGCACGTCGGCACCGAAGGCGGTCAGCCGGCTGACGTCCTCGGCGGCGATGCGGCCGTCGGGGGCGGGCGGGACGTTGAGCAGGAGCGAGGCGTTGCGGCCGACGCTCTTCTCGTACAGGTCCATCAACTGCGCGGCCGTCTTGGGCTGTTCGTTCTCGTGGTAGAACCAGCCGGGCCGGTTGGAGACGTCCGCCTCGGCCGGATACCACTGGAGGTAGTTGATCTCCGGTCCGAGGAGCCGGGCGCGGGAGCCGATGTCGGGGTCGGTGGAGTCGTTGGGCAGCGAGCCGAGCCCGGTCCAGGGGTCGGTGACGTGCGGGGTGACGCTCCACTCGGTCTCGCGGGCGGTGCCGTTCTCGTTGCCGACCCAGCGCACGCCCTGGGGGCCCTGGAAGACGACGGTGTCCGGCGAGAGCGCCTTGACCATGTCGAACCACTGCTTGACGTCGTACTTCTGCGTGATGCCGGAGCCGGACCAGGGGTTGGCGCCGTCGAGCCACAGCTCCTCGACGGGGCCGTACTGGGTGAAGATCTCGTAGAGCTGGTTGAGGTAGTACGCGTCGTAGTCGTCGGCCCGCACCTGGAAGCTGGGCAGCCTGCCGCTCTTCACACGGGCGGCGCGGTCGTCGCCGGGGACGAGGGTGGGGATGGTGCGCGCGGTGACGGGGCTGCCGTTGCCGAAGCGGCCCTGGCCCGCCGGGGCGCGGTCGCCGTCCTCCAGGGCCATGCGCTCGGGCAGGGAGAGCGCCTGTCCGGCGGCCTCCTTGGCGCGGATCTTCTCGACCCACTCGGCGTGCCAGGCGTGCGGGAGTTCGGCGCCGTCGGAGGGCGAGAGGTAGAAGCCGACCTTCAGCCCGGCCTTGCGGGCGGCCTTCACATAGGCGGCGACGACATCGGGGTTGCCGGGGCTGAGGGCGACCGAGTGGTCGGTGTAGCGGCTGGGGTAGAGCACGAAGCCGTCGTGGTGCTTGACGGTGAGCATGACCTGTTCGGCCCCGGCGGCCTTGTAGGCACGCATCCACTGGTCGGCGTCGATGGCGTCGGGCGCGAACAGCTTCTCGTCCTCGGTGCCCGAGCCCCACTCGCGGCCGGTGAAGGTGTTCATGCCGAAGTGCGTGAAGGCGGTGACCTCCCTTTGCTGCCAGGCGAGTTGCCCGGCGGTGGGGACGACGTTCGCCGCCTTCTCGATGATCCGCGCGGGGCTGTCGCAGTCCTCCACCGTCATCTGCGAGGCGGGCTTCACGGGCCCCCGGCACGCACCCGCCGCGGCGGACGGCCCGGGCGCGGCCTGGTGCGCGGTGGCGGTGACGGGGATGAGCGCGGCGGCCGCCGCCAGTGCGAGCGCGCTGAGCACCTGGGTGTGTCGTGCCATGGTTCCCTCTCCTTCACGACCCATAAGTGGTCGGATCTCTCGGGTGCCGACGCGTGCATGCTGCCGCAGAGAGGGCCCCACGGATAGGGCGCGGACGCCATACGTCCTATGTCTGGCGAGAGAAGTCCAAGTCGCCGGGACTGCGCTCAGCCGTTGAACCAGGCCGCCACATCGAGCCGGAAGGCGCCGTCCGGGGCCATCGCGCGCAGGTCGTCCTCCAGGGCGCGGACCCGTTCGGCGCCCAGGGTCCGAACCCACTCGGCCCGCAGCCGGTCAAAGCCCTCGGCGGACCGCCGGAGCACGTCGATGCCCCGCGCGGTCAGCAGGACCAGCTTGCGGCGCCCGTCGGCCGGGTCGTCGGCGCGCTCCACGTAACCGAGGCTCTCCAGCCGGTCGACGGTCTTGCCCGCGGCCTGTTTGGAGACGCCGAGGCGGCGGCCGATCTCACTGGCGGTCGCACCCTCCACGCCCACGGCCTGGAGCGCGTAGCCGTACGCGGGCCGCATGTCCGGGTGTCCCTGCTCGGCGAGCTCGCGGTGGAGCGCGTCGATGACCGTACGGAAACCGGCGAACAGCAGAAGGGGCAGCTCGAAGCCCCTGCCGACCTCCCCGGGACGCACTTCTCCACGGCCGCCCACCCGCTCAGCCATTGCGAAACTCGACAACCTGGTTTACGTTTTGTTCGTCAATCATGTTGTCGAGTTTAGCCGAGAGGTCCCACCATGCCCGCGACCGCCTTCCCCGACCACACCCTCGAATCGGCCCCCGCCGCCGCCAAGTCCGGCCTCACCGCCATCGCGCAGAAGCAGGGCTTCCTGCCGTCCGCCGCCGCCCGCATGGCCACCTCCCCCGAGGTGCTGAGCGGCTTCCTCCGGCTGAACGCGCTCTTCGAGGCCACCACCCTGGACCGGCTCTCGCGCGAGGTCCTGAGCATGACCATGGCCACCCGGAACGACTGCCACGTCTGCGTGGCGATCCACACCGGGATCCTCACCGCTCTGGACGCCGAGCCCGCCCTCATCGCCGCCCTCCGCGAGGGCATCCCGCTCCCGGACGAACGCCTCGAAGCCCTGCGGCGGTTCACCCTGGCCGTCCTCGCCGCGAACGGGGCCGTGGACGACGCGGCGATCGAGGCGTTCACGGCCCACGGCTACACCGCGCGCAACGCGCTGGAGGTCACGCTCGGCATCGCCACCTACACCCTGTCCACCTTCGCCAACCGGATGACCGGCGCCCCGGTCGACGGCCCGCTGGCCCGGTTCGCCTGACGCCCGCCGGTCCCCCGGCGGAGGGGCCCCGGAGTGACCATCGCACCATTCGCTCGTTCAGCTGAATGTGCGCCCACCGTCAGAGCTACCGCAGGCCCTCGCCCCGGCCGACGCGGAACAGGCCGAGGCCGCGCTGGTCGAGCACTACCCGCGGCTGGTGCGGATCGGCTACCTCCTGCTGCCGCCCTCGCCGGGCCGCACCCGTCGGGTGTTCGCCGCCCACGCCCTCGCCCAGCGCTCCCTCCAGGCCGCCCACCGCGCCCGGCCCGCCGCCGTCCCCCTCCCCCGCCGCACCGGCGACGCCGACCCCGCGTACACCTACGTGCGGCGCCAGGTGCTGCGCCGGGTGCTGGCGGCGGGGCGCACCCGGCGCCTCCGGTTCCGGCCGCGCCGCGCCGCCCTGCCGCCCGTCCTGCCGTCGGCATGGGGCCTGCGCCTGCTCCCGCGCCCCGGGGGCGCCGGTGAACTCGCCCTGGAACGGGAGCTGGCGGCGCTCACCGCCCCCGCCCGGGCCGCGTTCGTCCTGCGCGGCCTGGAGGGGCTCGCGGACGGGGAGGTCCGGCGGGAGCTGGCCGCCGCCGGGGTCGCCGATCCGCACGCGGCCCTGACGGAGGCGGACGGGGTGCGGGCGAGCCCCGCGCTCCTGGGCTCCCCGGAGTTCGACCCCTGCTCGCTCCAGGCCCGGCCGCCCGATCTGCCGGGCCGCCGCAGACGCGCCCGCACCGCGCTGGCGGCCGTCGCCGCGCTCCTGGTGTGCGGGGCGCTGCTCGGGCTGCCCGGCGGCGGCTGGGGGCACGGCGGGCTGACCGCCCCGTCGTACGCGCGCAACCCGGCCGCCGAAGCGGCCCTGGACCCGGGCGCGTTGCGCCGGGTGCCCGCGACGTACTGGCTCCACTCGGCGCGTACGGACTTCACCTCCTGGCCCACGCGCGGCGACCGCACCCAGGACACCCGGCTGCTGCGGCGCGCGCTCGCGGTCTGGGCCCGTCCCGGCGCCGGGGTCCGGACCTCGGCAACACCCGGCACGCCCACGGGCCCGCCGATGGGCGCTCCGCAACTGCTGTACGCGGGTGAGGTCGGGGACTCCGCGGTGGTGCTGTTCCACGACGGGCTGCGCGTCGTGCGGTACGCCGAGCCGCGCAACGCCGACCCCGCGCTGGGCGCCGCCCTCGACTTCGCCCGGGTGGACGGGGCGGACGAGGGGTCGTCGGGCGCGCTGGTGGTGGCCAGGACCGGGGACGGGGTGCGGTATCTGACGGCTCCCTGGGTGCGGGAGGCCCGGGTGCGGGACCTGCTCGCGCCGGACCGGGCGCCCCGCCCGCTGGACCGCTCCCCGGACGGGGTGACCGGCCCGCTGGCGGACCCGGCGGCGGGCTCCGGCTGCCGGTCCTGGGAGGCGGTCGAGCTGGCCGGGGGCTCCTCGGCGCGGCTGGTCACGGATCTGGGCGAGCTCGCCCCGGCCCGGCTGACCTACGGCACCCCGGGCAGCCCGCACGACGTCACGGGGCGGGCCGGGCGGGAGAGCTGGGCGCGCACCGCGTGCCTGCTGCGGGAGGTCCGCTCGCACGGGGTGCGGTCGGTCAACTCCTGGGCCTACGCCCGGCAGCCGCTGCCCGAGGCCGGGGGCACGGCGCGCTGGCTGTGCACCCGGGCGGAGACCTGGCGGGGGGCGGGGAGCCGGGTCATCGCGCAGTTCCAGGCCCCGTCCGCCCGTCCGGCGGCGCCGGGCGCGGTCGCGGCGCGGGGCGAGGACGCGCCGGAGTGCGGGGCGCGGACGCCCCGGGTGCTGGCGGGCGTGCTGTGGCAGTCGCCGGGCGGGCGGTGGTACGTCCTGGCGGCGGGCAGCGAGCAGTTCGCCTCGCTGTCCACCTCGGGCGGGGTGACGGGGAGCGCCCCGGGGCGGCTGCTCGCGGTGCCCGCCGCCGAAGGGGTCCGGCCCCGGCTCGACGGACGGCTGAAGGACGGCAGCCGGGTGGGCGCGCTGCACTGAGCGGCCACCCCGGCTTCCGGAACCGGGAATTCGGCGCACGCCCCTGTTCCCCGGGCTTACCGCTCAGTATTTTGACAACATGTCTAACACGCAGCCAGCGGCGGTCGCGGCGGAGCGGACCGCCCTCAAGGCCCGCCGGGTCAGCTTCGCCTGGGACCGGACCCCCTTGCACTGGGTGCCGGGCGATCCGTTCACCACGCACACCATCAACGTGCTCCACCTCCTGCTGCCCGCCGGGGAGCGCTGGTTCATCCACGTCTACCGCCAGGTGCTCCCGTACATCCACGACGAGGAGCTGCGCCAGGACGTCATCGGCTTCATCGGCCAGGAGGCGATGCACTCCCAGGCCCACGACGACGTGCTCCCGCACCTCAAGGAGCTGGGGCTCGACCCGACGCCGTACACCGCGCAGGTCGACTGGCTCTTCGAGAAGCTGCTCGGCGACCGGACGCTGCCGCCGGGCCGGGCGCGGACCTGGTGGCTGAAGGAGCGGGTGGCGACGATCGCGGCGATCGAGCACTACACCGCCTTCCTCGGCGACTGGATACTCAACGCCGACGAGCTGGACCGGCGCGGGGCCGACCCGACCATGCTGGACCTGCTGCGCTGGCACGGCGCCGAGGAGGTCGAGCACCGCTCGGTCGCCTTCGACGTGTTCATGCACGTCGACGGCGGCTACCGGCGGCGGGTGCGGACCTGGGCGACGGCGTTCTCCGCGCTGCTCTTCCTCTGGCAGCGCGGCACCCGGTTCTTCATGGAGAACGACCCGAGCCTGCTGGACGGCAAGGCGTCCTTCGGGCAGTTCTACCGCAGCGGCCGGCACGGCACCCTGCCCAGCACCCCGTCGATCCTGCGCTCCGTCCCGCGCTATCTGAGCCGTACGTACCACCCCTCGCAGGAGGGCAGCACGGCCCAGGCCGTCGACTACCTCACCCGCTCGCCCGCCGCCGTCGCGGCCGAGGCCCGTACGACGGAAGCCCGCTGACCATGCCGCGTTCCCTGCCCCTCCCCCGCCCGCTCACGGTCGCCGTGGCGGCCGGAGCCGTGCTGCTCGCCCGGCGGGCGATGCGCCGCCGCATCCAGAAGTCCCCGCTGTGGCCGATGCCCGCGCTGGACGAGCCCGTATCCGGCCGGAACACGAGCCGTTCGACCACCGGACGGCGGCTGCTGGTCACCGGCCGGACCAGCCCCGCCGACGGCGTCGTCCAACTCCGCCTGGAGGGGCCGGACCTGCCCGCCTGGGAGCCCGGCGCCCATCTGGACCTGGTGCTGCCCTCCGGTCTCGTCCGGCAGTACTCGCTGTGCGGGGACCCCGCCGACACCGGCGCGTACACCGTGGCCGCCCGGCTCGTCGAGGACGGGCGCGGCGGCTCCCGCGAGGTGCACACCGCGCTCCACGAGGGCGCCGAGGTCGAGGTGCGCGGCCCGCGCAACCGCTTCCCGCTCGCCGACGCCCCCGCCCACCTCCTGATCGCCGGCGGCATCGGCATCACCCCGGTCCTGCCGATGGTGCGCCGGCTGGCCGCCGAGGGCGCCGACTGGCGGCTGCTGTACGGGGGCCGGAGCCGGGACACGATGCCGTTCGTGGAGGAGGTCGAGAAACTGGGCGCCGACGGGGACCGGGTCACGGTCGTCCCGCAGGACGAGGCGGGCCACCCGGACCTCGCCGCCGCCCTCGCGGACGCGGCCGAGGGCACGGCGGTCCACTGCTGCGGCCCGGAGCCCCTGATGGAGGCGGTCGCCGCCGCCCTGCCGCCCGGCTGCACCCTGCACCTGGAACGCTTCACGGCGCCGGGTCCGGACCCGGCCGGTGCGGCCCCGTTCGAGGTGGAGCTGCGCCGCTCGGGGCGTACGGTCCCGGTCGCGGCGGACCAGTCGGTGCTGGCCGCCGTGCGCGCCGAACTGCCGCATGTCGCGTACTCCTGCGAGCAGGGCTTCTGCGGTACGTGCCAACAGCGCGTCCTGGCGGGCGAGGTGGAGCACCACGACGACCTGCTCACGGACGCGGAGCGCGCGGACTCCATGCTGATCTGCGTCTCCCGGTGCCGGGGCGGGGAGCGGCTGGTGCTGGACCTCTGATCCGGCCGGACCCACCGGTCGGTACGCTGGGGGCATGACGACCGGGGTGCGGCGCAGGATGGGCGTCGAGGAGCGCAGGCAGCAGCTGATCGGCGTCGCGCTGGAGTTGTTCAGCCACCGGGCGCCGGACGAGGTGTCGATCGATGAGATCGCGGCGGCGGCCGGGATCTCGCGACCCCTGGTCTACCACTACTTCCCAGGCAAACAGAGCCTGTACGAGGCGGCGTTGCGCCGGGCGGCCGACGAGCTGGCGGCCCGGTTCATGGAGCCGCACGAAGGGCCGCTGGGCGCCCGGCTGCTGCGGGTGATGGGCCGGTTCTTCGACTTCGTGGACGAGCACGGGCCCGGGTTCGCCGCGCTGATGCGGGGCGGTCCGGCGGTGGGCTCGTCCACGGCGAACGCCATGATCGACGGGGTGCGCCAAGCCGCCTGCGAGCAGATCCTGGCCCACCTGGACGTCGGGGAGCCCCCGGCCCGGCTGGAGTTGGTCGTACGGTCCTGGGTGTCGCTCGCCGAGTCGACGGCGCTGCTCTGGCTGGACGGGCGCCGGGTGCCCCGGGCGGAGCTGGAGTTGCAGCTCGTGCACGACTTCGCCGCGCTGGCCGCCGTGAGCGCGGCGTACGACGAGGAGATGGCGGGCATCGTGCTCCGGGTGCTGGCGCGGGAACCGGCGGACGGGCCGTTCGGGGACCTGCTGACCCGGCTCTCCGCGCTGGCACCGGCCGTTCCGGCGGTGCCCACGCAGCGGCTGCCGTAGCGGCTCAGACCTTCCGGTACGACGGGTCGAGGTCCCGGGCCTCCGCCGAGAGGTGCAGCATCGGACCGGTGACCGTGCCGAGGTGGGCGCGCAGCAGCTCCAGGACGGCCTCGGTGAGCCGGGCCTTGGTCTCCGGGGTGCGGCCGGGCAGCAGCGAGATGTCCACGTGGACGAGCGCGTCGCCGTCCGGCGCGTCCGCGACCACCGTCTCCTCGGCCCGCCGGAAGCGGGTCTTGCAGGCGGCGATCTTGGTGTCGACGGTCTCGGCGACGACCGGGTGCAGCGCGAGGGCGAACGCGGGGCGGTCGAAGGCGTCGCCGAGCTCGGCGGAGTAGTCGACGGTGATCTGCGGCATGACGGCCTCCGGGGCGGTCGGGGCGTGGGCGGACGCCGTCCAGCCTTCCCGTACCGGCGAGGGCGCACAACAACGATTCACTATGTGAGCAGTTCCCCGTGGAGCGCCAGGGCGAGGCCCGCCTCCGCGCTGTCGGCGCGGCCCTGTTCGAAGGCACGCCGGTAGGCCGCGTCGCCGACCGCCTCCCGGGCGCGCCGCTCGCAGGTCTCGCGGACGGGTCCGAGCTCGGGGGTGCCGCGCTGGGGGTGGCCGACCATGCGCCAGTAGACCTGTCCGGTGCCGTAGACGCGGGCGGCCCTGGCGCCCTCGCCCTGGGCCGCGATGGCGGCGGCCAGGATGTCCAGGCCGAGCGCGATGCCGAAGCGGTCGCGGAGCCGGTGCTTGCCCGCGAGCATGGCCCGCGCGTGCGCGGCGGCGGGGGCCGCGCGGCCCTGGAGCAGGGCGATCAGGGCGAGTTGATAGTCCACGTAGGACCGGGTCCAGCACTCGTCCTGGGCCTCGCAGGCCGCCCGCAGCACCACGGCGGCCGACGCGGCCTCCTCCAGGCGGCCGAGCCCGGTGAGGGCGAAGACGGTGATGAGGTGGCAGCGCAGCCGGTAGGCCGCTTCGAGCCGGGTCCCGGAGGCGGTGGTCCGCAGCACCCGCCGCGCCTCGTGGAGGCCCTTCTCGGGCTCGCCGGTCATCAGGTGGGTGAGGCCGCGCAGATAGGCGGCGGCGAGGATGCCCTCGTCGGTGCCGTCGGCGGCGGCCTCGCGGACGCACTCGCGGCCGATGCGTTCGGCGGCCGGGTAGTCGCCCTGGAGCAGGACGCAGATGCCGAGCACCCACAGCACCCGGGTGCGGTGGGGGCCGTCGGGCGGTCCGGTGTCCAGGGCGCGCTGGGCGTACCCCCGAGTCTGCGGGAGGTGGCCGCAGCAGCACCAGAAGAAGCCGATGCGGCCGGCCATCTCCTGGGCGGCGGCCGGGTCGTGGGCGAGGAGGTGGTCGAGCGCGGCGCACAGGTCGGCGTGCGCGTCGGCGATGCGGTGGTACCAGAGGATCTGGTCGTCGCCGGTCCACCCGGCGTGGGCGTTGCGGGCGAGGCGCAGGAAGCAGGCGGCGTGCCGGTCGGCGGCCTCCCGTTCCTCGCCGAGCTCCACGAGCCACATCCGGCCGTACTCGCGCAGGGTGTCGAGCATGCGGTGCCGGGTGCCCTCCCGGCTGACGACGGACTTGGCGGCCAGGCCGCGCAGGGCGGTGCGGACGCCGTCCTCGGTGAGGGGGCCGCCCGCGCAGACGGTGACGGCGGTGTCCTCCTCGAAGTCGCCGCGCAGCACGGTGAGCCGGGCCCACAGGAGCCGTTCCAGCGGGGTGCACAGCTCGTGGGACCAGCCGACGGTGGTGCGCAGGGTGCGGTGGCGGACCGGGCGGAGCGTGCTGTCGGCGAAGACGTCGAGCCGGGAGCCGAGGCGCTGGGCGATCTCCTGGACGCTCTGCCGGCCGACCGCGGCGGCGGCGAGCTCGATGGCGAGCGGGATGCCGTCGAGGCGGCGGCAGATGTCGGCGGCCGCCTCGGCGGTGCCCGGTTCCCGGAACGGGGTGGCGGGGGCGGCGGCCGTGGCGCGTTCCCGGAAGAGGGTGAGGGCGTCGGCGGCGCCGTCGACGGGCAGCGGGTCGACCTCCACGAGCTGTTCGCCCCGCAGGCTCAGGGGCTGGCGGCTGGTGGCGAGGACGGTGAGCCCGGGCGAGGTGGTGAGGATCTCGCCGAGGAGGTGGGCGCAGGCGGGGAGCAGGTGCTCGCAGGAGTCCAGGACGAGCAGGAGCTGCTTGTCGGCGAGCCATTCGCACAGTACGTCGATGGGCGGGCGCAGGGTGTGGTCGCTGAGGCCGACCGCGTCGGAGACGGTGGCGAGGAGGAGTTCGTCGTCGTGCAGCGGGGCGAGGTCGGCCCACCGGACGCCGTCGCGGTAGCCGGGGGCGGCGCGGCGGGCGGCGCGGAGGGCGAGCCGGGTCTTGCCGACGCCTCCGGTGCCGGTGAGGGTGGTCAGCCGGCCGGTGGCGAGGGCGTGTTCGAGCCCGGTGAGCTCGGCCGTCCGTCCGACAAAGCTGGTGGTCTCCTCGGGGAGGTTGCTGGCCATCGTCACCGTCGCTGCACAGGTGGAGGGAAAGGCGTGCCCGGGGGTGTGTGTGGAGCGACACCCCCGGGCGGCTGCCCATACGGTAGTCCTGCGGCGGTCAGCGCAGGGTGAACACCGCCACCGTGCGTCCCGGAACGGTGAAGCTGCCCGAACTCCGCTCGTACGAGGACTTCTTGACGGTAAGATCCGCCCCCTTCGCCTGAACGGGGTGCAGGGCGTAGTCCTTTCCGGCCAGCGCGGTCACCTTCTGGGTGGTGGTACCGGGGGCCGCGTTGAAGACGACGACGAGCTTGCCGAGGCGCATGGTGATCACGCCGGGGGTCTCGTCCTTGCCGGACAGCGGGAAGGCGAGCCGGGACCGCACCTGCGCGGCGCTCGCCAGGTCGAAGTCCTTCTCCGTGGTGCGGATGGTGAGCAGGTCCTGGTACGCGGCCGAGGCGCCGTTGATCTGCGCGCAGCCCGGGTTGACCGTGGCGTTGGTCAGCAGGGGCTTCGCGTAGGACCACTTGGCCTCGTTGTCCGCGGCCGGCGGCAGTCCGCGCCCGAAGCCGTTGCCGGCCCGGCAGTCCCAGTGCAGGGCGTTGAACCAGTCGCCGCTGTCGAAGGAGTTGCGGTCCAGCGACTTGGAGCGCAGCAGGTCCGTGCCGGCCTGGGAGAGGGCGGGGCCCTGCGAGAGGGTCGCCGTCGCCATGGCCAGGACCTGCATGCGGGCCCGGTCGGCGGCCGGGGTGCCCGCCGGGAGCTTGAACGCGAGCGCGTCGTACAGGGTCTCGTTGTCGTGGGCGTCGGCGTAGGCGAGGGCGTCGCCGGGGGCGGCGGCGTACCCGGCCGGGGCGCCGTTGTAGTCGACGCCGGAGCCCTTGACGGTGTTCCCGGAGGTGTCGGTGAAGGTGTAGTCGGCGAGGTTGCCGGTGAGGCCGACCTTGATCAGGTCCTGGTAGTGCAGCAGGCGGGCCTTCTGCTCGGCCTGCGTGCCGTTGGCGGTGGAGGTGTTGGGGTCGGTGTAGAGGCCGGTGGCGAAGCCCTGGACGCCGGGGTCCTCGTCGAACGGGGAGCCGCCGCGTACGGCGTCGCGGGCCCGGTCGGAGAAGGTGGCGATGCCGGTGCCGGCCATGTTCTTCTGGGTGGCCTGGACGAAGCGGGCGTCGTCGGCGATCTCACCGAAGTTCCAGCCCTCCCCGTACAGGATGATCTTCTTGCCGTCCACGCCGTCCTTGGCGGTGGTCAGCGCGTCGAGGGCCTTGCGGACGGCCAGGATGTTGGCCTTGGGGTGGTGGCCCATCAGGTCGAAGCGGAAGCCGTCGACCTTGTACTCCTTGGCCCAGGTGACGATCGAGTCCACGACGAGCTTGCCCATCATGGTGTTCTCGGGGGCCGTGTTGGCGCAGCAGGTGGAGGTGGCGACGGTGCCGTCCTCCAGGAGCCGCTGGTAGTAGCCGGGCACGATCCGGTCGAGGACGGACTTGTCGTCCTGGCCGGAGGCGACGGTGTGGTTGTAGACGACGTCCATGACGGTCCGCAGACCGGCGCCGTTGATGCCCTGGACCATCTGCCGGAACTCGACCGTGCGCTTCGTGCCGTCGGGGTCGGAGGCGTAGCTGCCCTCGGGGACGGTGTAGTGCAGCGGGTCGTAGCCCCAGTTGAAGGCGTCCTTCGCGGCGGCCTTCGCCACGCATGCCTGCTGTTCGGCGGAGTCGGGGGCGTAGACGGACAGGTCGCAGGCCGGCTTCTGCTGGTCCTTCTTCTTCTCGGGGATGGTGCCGATGTCGAAGGCGGGCAGCAGGTGGACGTAGCTGGTCCCGGCGTCGGCGAGCTGCTTGAGGTGCTTCATCCCGTCGGAGCGGGTGTCGGTGAAGGCCAGGTACTCGCCGGGGTGCTTGGAGGTGGGGTCCGCGATGGAGAAGTCGCGGATCTGGAGCTCCTGGATCTGCGCGTCGCGCAGCGGCACGGCGGCGGGCTTGCGCAGGGTGTCCCAGCCCTTGGGGGCGAGCTTCCGGTCCTCCAGGTCCACGACGAGGCTGCGGGCGGAGTCGGTGGTGAGGGCGGTGGAGTAGGGGTCGGTGACCTTGTTGGTGACGAGCTTCTGGACGGTGGGCGCCCAGACGTTCACGACGTACCGGTAGGGCTTGCCGGTCCAGCTCTTCTTCCCGGTGACGGACCAGACGCCGGTGCGGTCGTCGCGCCGCATGGGCACGGTCTTCCCGTCGAGTTCGAGCGCGACGGTACGGGCGGTGGGCGCCCACACCGAGAGGGTGGGGGTGCCGTGGCGGAAGACCGGGCCGAGCGCGGCCCCGCTCGCCTTCGCTCCGTAGAGGTCGTCGAGGACTCCGGCGCTCTGCACCCCGGTGGCGGCGAGCAGGGCCCCGTTGGCGGCGCGCTGGGTGGCGATGAGCTGGCCGCGCAGGGCGTCGCGGACGCGGTCGCGGTCCCGGGCGTCGACGGTGAAGGCGGGGTAGTCCTTGAGGTGCGGGTACTTCGCCTTCTGGGCGTCGGTGAGCGCGGCCGGGGTGAGGCGCAGCCACTGCCCCTCGTCGCTGAGGGCGCCGTCCTTGACGGTGATGCCGCCCTTCTCCGCGTACACGAGCTGCTGGCTGGTGGCCTCGGTGGCCTTCACCTTCCAGACGACGGTGCCGGCGTCGATCCACTGCGCCTCGGCCTTGGTGAGGTCGGGCGTCGGGACGCCTCCGGCCTGCGGGAGCAGGTAGCCGCCCCGGCCGCCGAGCATCCACACCTCGTGGCCGTACGTGGCGAGGTCGAGGGACTGGTCGCTGGGGAGGTCCTTCTCGTCGCCCCGGTGCAGGATGTAGCTGAGCGAGGTGGCCCCGTCGGCGAGCGGGACCTCGAAGGTGAGCCCGGAGGCGTCCTTCTTCACGGGCTGGAGCGGCTTGGCCCAGTCCGTGGGCTCCTTGGCGCCGGTCCAGGTGTGCAGCCCCCAGCCGTCGTAGTCGCCGTCGGCGCGGTAGTAGTGCAGGACGGCCTTGGTCTTGTCCTGCTCCGGGTAGGCCCCGTCGGGTGCGGTGCCGGCCTGGCCGTCCTCGCCCTGCGCGATCCACACCTCACCGGTCTCGGCGAGGTCCACGGTGCGCTCGGGCCCGTCGGTGGTGCCGGACTTCTCGACGGTGTACGGGACGGTGGCGGCGCCCTCGGGCACCTTGATCCACGCGAACGCGCCGTACGCGTCGCGCCCCGCGAAGTCGGCCGTGGTCTCGCCGGACTTGACCTGCCAGCCGTCGTAGTCGCCGTCGGCGCGCTTGTAGTGGACGACGGCGTAGTCCCGCTCGACCGCGACGGGCTTGGCGGGGGCGGGCGCCTGTCCGGCGGTGGAGGAGGCGGTGGCGCTCGCGGTGCGGCCGGTGCGGTCCACCACGACGGCCTTGTAGCGCAGCGGTGTTCCGGCGGCGGTCCTGTCGCTCAGCGTCTGGGTGACCTTGTACGGGGCGTGGTCGGCGGTGCCGAGGGTGGTCCACTTGCCGTTGCCGGTCTGGGCGGCGAAGACGACCCGGTTCAGCGAGCCGCCGTCCACGTCGGCGGTCAGCTCGACGGTGCCGGTGGCGCCCGCGGCGGGGGCCTTCAGGGTGACGGAGGGCTTGGCGGTGGGGGCCGCGAGGGGCTCGGCCGCGCGGAGCACGAGGCTCGACAGGGCCGGGACGGTGACGGTGACCTTCCGGTCGGCGCCGCTGCGGACCGTGCCCTTGCCGCCGTACAGCGTACGGAAGTCCATGCGGGCGGATCCGGTGGGCAGCTCGACGGTCTTCGCCGAGGTGCCGTTGTTGGTGGCGACGACGTACTCGGTGCCGCGCTTGGCGTCGGTGCGCGAGAAGGCGTACACCGGGCCCTCGGCGTACCGCTCGGTCTGGACTCCGTCGCGGAGCGCCGGGTTGTCCCGGGTCAGCTTCGAGAGGGCGGCGATGTTGCGGTAGAGCGGGTGGCTCTCGTCGTACGCGTCGGAGGCGTGCGTGCGGTCCGTGCCCAGCTCGTCGTCGTCCAGGTAGTCGGCGGTCTTCGAGGCGAACATCGTCTGGCGGGCGTCCTTGTCGCCGCCGGCGCCCGTGAAGCCCTGCTCGTCGCCGTAGTAAACGACGGGGTTGCCCCGGCCGAGGAACATCAGCTCGTTGGCGAGCTCCGCGCGCTTCACCAGCTCCGCGTCACCTGCCTCCGGGTTGTCCTGCTTGAGGAAGGTCCCGATGCGGCCCATGTCGTGGTTGCCGAGGAAGGTCACCTGCTCGTAGGCGTTGGCCTTGTCGGTGGTGTACCGGTAGTCGTCGCCGTGGACGGCGGCGAGCTTCGAGGCCGGGGCACCCTGCGAGGCGTACTGGCGGGCCGCCTCCTGGAACGGGAAGTCGAGCGTGGCGTCCAGCCGTCCCTGCGTGACGTACGGCGAGGTGACGGCGGTGTCCGAGGAGTAGACCTCGCCGAACATGAAGAAGTCCTTGCGCCCGTGCTTGGCCGCGTACGCGTCGAGCGCGGTGGCCCACTGGGTCCAGAAGTCCATGTCGACGTGCTTGACGGTGTCGATCCGGAACCCGTCGATGTCGAAGTCGCGGACCCACTTCTCGTAGATCTTCTCCATGCCGGAGACGACCTCGGGCCGCTCCGTCCACAGGTCGTCCAGACCGGAGAAGTCGCCGTACGTGGTGGACTCGCCCGCGTACGTCGAGTCGCCCCGGTTGTGGTACATCGTCGGGTCGTTGAGCCAGGACGGCGTCTTGCCGCCGCCGCTGACCGGCTTGTACGGGAAGGAGTCGGCGTCCGTCCTCGCCATGCCGGCGGCGTCGTCGAAGGGGCGCCCGTCGCGGTCGAGGTAGGGGTAGGCGCCCTTGGACCGGTAGCCGTAGGTCTTCTCGGCATAGTCGACGGTGTCGGCGGTGTGGTTGGTGATGACGTCGAAGAAGACCTTCATGCCCTTGCGGTGGGCCTTGTCGATCAGCTTCGTCAGGTCGGCGTTGGTGCCGAAGTGCGGGTCGACCTGGGTGAAGTCGGTGATCCAGTAGCCGTGGTAGCCGGCCGAGGCGTCCTTGCCGGTGCCCTGGACGGGCCGGTTCTTGAAGATCGGCGCGAGCCAGATGGCGGTGGTGCCGAGGTCCTTGATGTAGTCGAGCCGGTCGGTCAGCCCCTTGAGGTCGCCGCCCTGGTAGAACCCCTTGTCTGTGGGGTCGTAGCCGGTCTCCAGGCGCGAACCGGTCAGCCCGCCGCGGTCGTTGCGGGTGTCCCCGTTGGCGAACCGGTCGGGCATCACGAAGTAGAACTGCTCGCGGGTCAGGTCGTGCCGGGTGGCCTGGGCGGCCAGCTTGGCGTCCGAGGGCGCGGCGGGCGGCCGGGCCGCGGCGGCGGGCAGCGCGGGCACCAGGGCCGCGCACAGGGCGGCCGCGACGACGGCTGTCGCCGTTCTGCGTGCGGGCACGCGCGGGTACGGACGTTTCACTCGGGCTCTCCTCGGAGGGGTACGGGGGTGTGCGGGGCCGGACGGGCCGCTGGGGGACGGCCCGCCCGGCGGTGGGGGGTGGAGGTCAGCCGCGCCAGACGTCGGTGGTCAGCGTGACCCGGCCGGAGGACGGCACCGTGGCCGTGCGGTTGGCACCGCTCTCCCAGGTCACGTTGCCGCTCGCGTCCTTGCGGATGTACTTGTACTCGAACGCGGTGCCCGCGGGCATGTTCACGTCGAGCTTCCAGACCGGGTACGTCGCCGGGTCCAGCTTCAGCGCGCTGCCGGTGTTCCAGTTGCCGAGCGCGGACTGGTTGCCGGTGACGTAGATGTTCTGGCCCAGCTGGGTGGTGGCGTTGACGCCGAAGGAGGCGCCGGAGGTGCCGGTCCCCGTACCCGGGTCGGTGGTGCCGGTGGAGCCGCCGCAGGTGCGGGCGCCGGTGTGCAGAGCCAGCGCGGTGTTGGCGCCGAGGGTGGCGGTGAACTGGCCGGAGCCGTTGACCGTGACGCCCTTGCCGGACTGGACGTCGCAGTAGTCGCCGGCGGGCAGCGAGGTCTGGAACGTGCGCGTCAGCGAGGAGCCCTCGTGGTTGATCGCCACGTACGCCTTGGAGCCGCGCCCGAAGGCGATCCGGTCGCCGCCGTTGTCCCACCAGTTGGTGACGGCCTCACCGCGCGCGGTGTTGCGGAAGCCGACCATGGACGAGATCTCGCGCCAGGCGTGCTGGCACTTCCACCCGTCGCTGTAGCAGGCGTTCACCGTGCCGCCGTTGGGCGGACCGGCGTCCTTGTCGGACCACTCGTAGCCGGAGTGGACGTCGGGCGAGCCGTAGGGCCAGGCCAGCATGAAGACGCTGGCGAGCGTGTAGTTCGCGCCGTCCTTGTAGTTCAGCGTGTCGCCGCCCCGCTCGGTGTCGTGGTTGTCCACGAACACCGCGGCCGTCGAGGAGGGCATGAAGCCCCAGCCCTCGCCGAAGTTCTTCAGATTGGCGAGGTTCTCGTTGTTGAAGACCTGCTTGAGACTGCGGGCGTAGCGGAATTCCTGGACGTCGCCGTTGCCCGCGTACTCGTCGGGCGAGACGGCCTCGCCGGCCCCGTAGATCGCCTCCTGCTTCCAGTAGACGCCCGGGTTGCTCAGCCGGGACTTGATGTTGGCGAGGTCACCGGCGGGCATGTGCTTGGCCGCGTCGATGCGGAATCCGTCGACGCCGAGCGAGAGCAGGTCGTTGAGGTATCCGGCGATCTTGCCGCGTACGTAGTCCTCGCCGGTGTCCAGGTCGGCGAGCCCGACCAGCTCGCAGTTCTGGACGTTGGCGCGGTCGCCGTAGTTGCTGATCTGCGCGGTGCAGTCGTCCATGTCGGCCGAGGAGTACAGCCCCGGGTAGTTGTACTTGGTGTACGAGGTGCCGCCGGTGCCGGTGCCCGAGCCGCTGGTCATGTGGTTGATGACCGAGTCCGCGACGACCTTGACGCCCGCGCTGTGGCAGGTGCTGACCATGTTGGCGAAGGACGTACGGTCTCCGAGCCGCCCGGCGATCTTGTAACTGACCGGCTGGTACGAGGTCCACCACTGGCTGCCCTGGATGTGTTCCTGGGGCGGCGAGACCTGGACGAAGCCGTAGCCGGCCGGGCCGAGGGTGTCCGTACACGCCTTGGCGACGGAGTCGAACTTCCACTCGAAGAGGACGGCGGTGACGTCCTTGGTGCCCGGGGCGGAGGCCTCGGCCGTCGTGGCGGGGACCACGAGGGCGGCGGCTCCCGCGACGAGGGCGAGCGCGGCAGACAGGGGTCTGCTGGCCATGTTTTCCTCCTGCTGTGGGGGAAATGCGGGTGACGGTGCAGCCTCATCGGCAACGCGCCCTGCCCTCAAGGCTCCTGAAGGTTCTTGCTGCAAGAATGCAAACCTTGCCGCAGCGAGACCGTACGAGCCCGACAGGTCCCGGTCAACCCTTTGGACACCGCCCGCTCACATCCACGAAATACCGCGGATTTCTTCCTGCAAGGTCTTACGCAAGACATTGCAGCCCTGTTACGTTTCTCCCGACTCCGGTCCGGCCGGCCGGGGGTCCCGTTACCCCGGGCCCCACGCGCCCGGGCGGCCGGGCCGGTCAGGAACACGAGAGGCACCGGCGGTCACACCTCCCCGCCGGCCCACTCCGGGCCGACCTCCGGTGCCTCTCCTGTGTCGACCCGCCCCGGGCCCGTACCCGGCCCGGGCCCGGGCCCGTACCCGGCCCGCGGCTAGGCTCGCCCCATGTGGCCAGGAGAGCAGTCGCACCCCGATCAGCCCAACACGCCCGGCACGCAGCCCGGTTCGCACCCGGCACAGCCCGGCCGCGGCACCCCCGACTGGCACGCCGCGCCCACCATGGGCATGAGCGCCCCGGAACCGCCCCGCCCCCGCCGCAACCGGACCACGGTCGCCGTGGTGGCCGCGTCCGCCGCGGTCGTCGTGGCCTGCGCGGCCGTGGGTTACCTGACCCTCCGCGACGACGGGAACGACGAGGCCGGTCCGCGGCCGACGCCCACCGCGAGCGCGTCGGCGAGCGGCGGCGGCGGCACGGACCGGGGCGCCGGAGGCGGCGGCTCGGACCCGCTCGTCCCCGGCTGGAACACGGTGGCCAACGCCAAGCGCGGCATCAGCTTCGACGTGCCCGCCTCCTGGAAGCGCCAGTCCGCGAGCTGGGTGAGCTACGTGACGGAGAACGACGACCCCAAGGAGAAACCGCTGGTCGCCATGATGGCCCCGGCGATCCTCAAGGAGAAGTGGTGCACGTCCGACGACGACAAGGACGGCAGCCCCGACACGTACTCGCTCGCCTCGGTCGGCACCACCGGCGAGCAGGGCGCCAAGAGCGCGGCCGAGGCCGCCGAGGACACCGCGAAGACCTGGGTCTACGGCCTCTACACCCAGCCCGACCGCTCGCGCCTGACGGTGGGTGAGCCCGAGTCGTTCCGTACGAAGTCGGGCGTCGAGGGCAGCCTCGTCACGGTCACGTCGTCCGGGTCGCCGAAGAAGGCCAAGTGCGACACCGACGGCAAGGCGATGACGTTCGCCTTCAAGAACGCGGAGGGCAAGTTCGTCTCGTGGACCTACGTCGGAGCGCACGGCGTCCCGGACGAGGTGTCCGACGCCACGATCCGCCGGATCCTCGGCACCGTACGCCTCTTCAAGGACGGCGACGGCGAGGACTGACCCCGCCCGTCGAGGGCCGGGTCCCCCCTCCGGACCCGGCTCCGGCTCCCTTCCCGTGCGTGTGCCCGTTCAGGCGCTGCGCAGCGCCGCCGTCGAGCCCCGGACCACCAGCTCCGGCTGGAACACGTACTCCGTGCGCTGTACGGGGCTGCCGCCGATCTCTTCGAGCAGCGCGCCCACCGCGGCCGCCGCCATCGCCTGCACCGGCTGGCGGACCGTGGTCAGCGGCGGGTCGGTGAACGCGATGAGCTGCGAGTCGTCGAAGCCCACCACGGACACGTCGCGCGGCACGTCGAGCCCCCGGTCCCGGGCCGCGCGGACGACGCCCAGCGCCATCAGGTCGCTGCCGCAGACGATCCCCGTGCATCCCCGGTCGAGCAGCGCGCCCGCCGCGACCTGACCGCCCTCGACGCTGAACAGCGTGGAGCAGACCAGGAGTTCGGCGTCCGCCCGGTCCAGGCCGAGCACCGAGACCGCGGCGTCCACGAAGCCGTCCCGCTTCCGGCGCGAGGGCACATAGCGCTGCGGCCCTATGGCCAGGCCCACCCGGCGGTGGCCGAGTTCGGCGAGATGGCTCACCGCCATCCGCACGGCGGCGGTGTCGTCGGGCGAGACGAACGGGGCGCTGATCCGCTCGTTGTAGCCGTTGATCAGGACGAACGGCACCCCGCGCTCGGTCAGCGCGGCATAGCGCGCCGGGTCGGCCGAGGTGTCGGCGTGCAGCCCGGACAGGAAGACGATGCCGCCGACGCCGCGCTCGACCAGCTGCTCGACCAGCTCGTCCTCGGTGGCGCCGCCGGGCAGCTGGGTGCAGAGCACCGGCGTGTAGCCGTGGCCCGCGAGCACCTGCTCCACGGACTGGGCGAAGGCCGGGAAGATCGGGTTGGTCAGCTCGGGGGTGACCAGACCGATCAGCCCGGCGCTGCGCTGCCGCAGCCGCACGGGCCGTTCGTAGCCCAGGATGTCGAGCGCCGCGAGCACCCGCTGACGCGTGGTGTCCGCGACGCCCGGCTTGCCGTTGAGCACCCGGCTGACGGTCGCCTCGCTGACGGACGCCTGGCCGGCGATGTCCGACAGCCTGAGCGCACCGCCCGCGCCGGGGCCCCTCGGCAGGGGGACGGACGTCACACCGTCCACCACACCGTGGTGTCGGCGGGCAGCTCGACCGTGTCGCCGTCGGTCTCGACCGGCGCGCTGGACAGCAGGACCGTGCCCGGTACGGGGATGCGGACCGGGGCGCCCGTGGTGTTGACGGTGCAGACGAACCCGGGGCGGGCGAAGGCGAGCAGCCCTTCCGGGGCATCCAGCCAGCGCACCTCGGCGCCCGCGCCCAGCCCGGGGTGCGCCCGGCGGGCGGCGATGGCGGCCCGGTACAGCTCCAGGGTGGAGCCGGCCGCGCCGGTCTGCGCCTCGACGCTCAGCTCACCCCAGCCGGTGGGCTGCGGGAGCCAGCTGCCGCCCGCGCCGAAGCCGTACGAGGAGCCCTCGCGGGTCCACGGGATCGGGACGCGGCAGCCGTCGCGGAAGCCGTCCTGGCCGTCGGCCCGGAAGAACGACGGGTCCTGGCGGGCCTCGTCGGGCAGGTCGGTGACGTCGGGCAGGCCGAGCTCCTCGCCCTGGTAGACGTAGGCGGAGCCGGGCAGCGCCAGCATCAGCAGGCTCGCCGCGCGGGCCCGGCGCAGGCCGAGCTCGCGGTCGCCGGGGGTGCGGATCTGGGTGCCGAGGCCCGCGGGGTTGGCGAACCGGGTGGCGTGCCGGGTGACGTCGTGGTTGGACAGCACCCAGGTGGTGGGGGCGCCGACGGGCCGCATCGCGTCGAGCGAGGTGTCGATGACCTCGCGGAGCGCGGCGGCGTCCCAGGCGGTGGCCAGGTACTGGAAGTTGAACGCCTGGTGCATCTCGTCGGGGCGCACGTAGTTGGCGGTGCGCTCGACGGTGGGGGTCCACGCCTCGGCGACCGCGATCCTGTCACCGGGGTACTCGTCCAGGATGGTGCGCCAGCTGCGGTAGATCTCGTGCACCCCGTCCTGGTCGAAGAACGGCATGACATCGTTTCCGAGCAGCTTCAGCTGGTCGTGGGTGCCCAGGTCCGGCAGCCCCTCGGCCTTGACCAGGCCGTGCGCGACGTCGACGCGGAAGCCGTCGACGCCCATGTCGAGCCAGAAGCGCAGGATCGAGCGGAACTCGTCGGCGACGGCCGGGTGCTCCCAGTTGAAGTCGGGCTGCTCGGGCGCGAAGAGGTGGAGGTACCAGTCGCCGGGGGTGCCGTCCGGGTTGGCCGTGCGGGTCCAGGCGGGGCCGCCGAAGATGGACTCCCAGTCGTTGGGCGGGAGTTCGCCGTTCGCGCCCTTGCCGGGACGGAAGTGGTAGCGGTCGCGCAGCGCGGAGCCGGGGCCCTCGGTGAGCGCGCGCTTGAACCACTCGTGCTGGTCGGACGAGTGGTTGGGCACCAGGTCGACGATGATCCGCAGGCCCAGGTCGTGGGCGTCGCGGATGAGCGCGTCGGCGTCCAGCAGGGTGCCGAACATCGGGTCGATGGCCCGGTAGTCGGCGACGTCGTACCCGGCGTCGGCCTGCGGGGACGCGTAGAAGGGGCTGAGCCAGACCGCGTCGACGCCGAGCTCCCTGAGGTACGGGAGTCTGCCGCGTACGCCTGCGAGATCGCCCATGCCGTCACCGTTGCCGTCGGCGAAGCTGCGCGGATAGACCTGGTAGATCACCGCGTCCTGCCACCAGCCGGTGCGGTGGCCGGCGGCGTCGTCGGACGTGCCGGTGGAGGGGGCAGCGAGGTGCTGGGTCATGTCGTCCCTGGGGTGTCTGGGTGGGGGGTGGCGCCGGGACCGGGTCGGGATTCCGGCGCCACCGTGACTGGTGCGTGCGGTCGTACGGGCGTACTCAGCCCTTGACGGCTCCGGCGGACATGCCGGTGACGAGGTGCTTCTGGGCGAACAGGAACACCAGGGCCGCGGGTATCGCGATCAGTACGGACGCGGCGGTCATCGGGCCCCACTGGGCGCCGTACTGGTTGACGAACAGCTGGAGGCCGCCCGCGAGGGTGAGGTTGTCCTCGCCGACCATGAAGGCGGAGGCGTACGCCACCTCGCCCCAGGCGGTGATGAAGGAGTAGAACGCGGTGACCGCGAGGCCCGGCTTGGCCAGCGGCAGGATGAGCCGCCAGAAGGTGCCGAACGGGGTGAGTCCGTCGACCTGCCCGGACTCGTCGATCTCGCGCGGGATGGTGTCGAAGAAGCCCTTCATCATCCAGGCGCAGAACGGCACCGAGATGGTCAGGTACGTGATGACGAGACCGGCGGGCTTATTGAGCAGCCCCATGCCGGCCATGATGTTGTAGATCGGCACGATGAGGACGGCGACCGGGAACATCTGGGTGATCAGCAGCGTCCACATCAGCCCGCGCTTGCCGGGGAACCGGAAGCGGCTGACGGCGTAGCCGGTGGAGGCGGAGACGATGACGCCGATGAGCGTGGTGAGGCCCGCGACGATCAGCGAGTTGCCGAACCAGGTCAGGAACTTCGTGTCCTGGATGAGGTTCGTGTAGTTCTCGAACGTCGTTTCCTTGAAGAAGTCCGTGGTGGTCGCGAGCGCGGCCGGCTTCAGCGAGGTGAGCAGTACCCAGAGCACGGGGAAGACCGCGATCACGGACGCGACGATCAGCGTCAGGTGCAGGGCCGTGGAGGCCAGCGGCGAACGCTCGCCGCGCTTGCGGACCTTGACCGGGCGCGACGCGGAGTGGCGCGCGGTGGGGGTGGTCGTGGTGGTCACCAGTCATCTCCCTGAGTGCGCAGGACCCGCCGGTAGATGGTGGCGAAGATCAGCAGGAGTACGAGGATCAGCACGCCCCAGGTGGAGGACTGCGCGAAGTCGCGCGGGCTGACCTCGAAGGAGAACTTGTACGCCTGGGTCACCAGGATCTGGGTGGCTTCGCCGGGTCCGCCGCGGGTGAGCAGGAAGATCACCGGGAACATGTTGAAGGTCCAGATGGTGGAGAGCAGGATGACGGTCGTGGAGACCGGCCGCAGTCCGGGCAGCGTGACGTGGCGGAAGCGCTGCCAGGCGGTGGCGCCGTCCATCTCCGCGGCCTCGTACTGCTCGCTGGGGATGGACTGGAGGCCGCCGAGCAGGGCGACCATCATGAACGGCACGCCCAGCCACACGTTGACGACGATGACGGAGATCTTGGCGATCGTGGGGTCGCCCAGCCAGTTGATCCCGTCGATGCCGCCGCCGGCGAGGACCTTGTTGAGCAGCCCGCGGTCGTTGTTGTAGAGGAAGCGCCAGGCGAAGACGGAGACGAAACCGGGGACGGCCCAGGGCAGGATGAGGGCCATCCGGTAGGCGGAACGTCCGGCGATCTTCCGGTTGAGGATGTTCGCCAGGGCCATGCCGAGGCCGAAGGTGATGGACACGCAGGAGACCGTCCACACCAGGGTCCACCCGAGTGTGCCGAGGAACTGGTTGCCGGTGAGCGCGTCGGTGTAGTTGTCCAGGCCGACGAACTTGTACGTGGCGGGCAGGTGGTTGACACCGATGGACCGCGCGACGTTGCGCTCGTTGGCGTCGGTCAGCGACAGATAGATGCCGCGGACCAGGGGGTAACCGATGATCACGCCGATCACGACGACGACCGGGGCCACCATCGTCCAGGCGTACCAGTGCGTCGACAGGGCCCGCCGTATCCGTCCCGGCGGCGGGGGGTTACCAGTTCCGCGGCTCCGGCCGCGGGCGACGTCGTCGCCCGCGGCCTTCACCACCGACTGGCTGGTGTGGACAGCCATCAGCCGGCCTGCCTTCCTGAGTTACTTCCAGCCCTTGAGGAGCTTGCGGTAGGAGTCGCCGGTCGTCTTGACCGCCTTCTCCGGGGTCGTCTGACCGGTGAGGACCTTGGTGTACTCGGTGACGAGCGGCGCGAAGAGGCTGCCGGTCTCCGGGATCCACGGGCGCTCGACGGCGCTCTCGACCACCGGCTTGAAGAAGCCGACGATCTCGTTGTTGACGACCGGCTCCTCGGCGTAGGCGGAGGTACGGGTCGGGAGGAGGTTCAGCTCCTTGGTGACCTGGGCCTGCGTCTTGACGGAGGTCATGTAGTCAACGAAGGCGTAGGAGGCGTCCAGGTTCTTGGAACCGGCGTAGACGGCCAGGTTGTGCCCGCCCTGCGGGGCGCCCTGCGCGGCGGAGCCGGACGGGACCGGGGCGACGCCCAGGTTGGCCTTGTCCTGGAACTCCTTGCCGGTGTACGTGTCGGCGACGGCCCAGGGGCCGTTGATCATCATCGCGACGTCGCCGTTCTTGAACGACGCCTGCATGTTGTCCCAGCCGTCGGTGGCGTCCGTCTTGGCGGCGCCCGAGTCGACCAGGTCCTTGACGACCTTCATGGCCTTGACCCCGGCGGCGTCGTCGATGGTGACGGTCTTGTCGGCGGCGTTGACCATGTCGCCGCCCTCGCCGTACAGGAAGGACAGGAACCAGTAGGCGTCGTCGCCGCGCAGGTAGAAGCCGGTCTTGCCGGTCTTCGCCTTGATCTTCTTGGAGACGGTCTTCAGCTCGTCGATGGTGGTGGGGACCTCGACGCCGGCCGCCTTGAACATCTTCTTGTTGTAGAAGATGCCCATGGAGTCGATCACCTGCGGCACCGCGTACGTCTTGCCGTTGTACTTGGTGGACGCGGCGGCCTGCTTCAGGAAGTCGCTCTCCTTCTGGAGGGCGGGGGTGCCGTCCAGCGGGGCCAGGTAGCCGAGGTCCGCGAACTCGGGGGTCCAGGCGACCTCGGAGCGGATCACGTCGGGGGCGCCGGAGCCGGCCTGCGCCGCGTTCTTGAACTTGTTCTGCGCATCGCCGAAGGGCACGTTGACGTACTTGACGTCGACCTTCGGGTGCAGCTTCTCGAAGCCCTCGGCGATCTTCTTGAAGACCTTGTCCTCGCTGCCCGCGGTGGAGGTGTCCCACCACGTCACGGTGCCGGAGAGCTCGCCCGAGCTCTTGGAACCGCCGTCGGACTTGTCGTCGCTGCCGCAGGCGGTCGCCGCGAGCGCCAGGGCCGCGACCAGGGCGGTGGCCGTTATGCCACGTCGCATCTGAACTCCTTCAACTGCCGTACCGCTCCGTCGCGGCGCCGGGTCGACGTGAACGTAACAAGGATGAAAGAAGACCGAAAGACCTTGCGGAAGATTTCTGCAAGCTCCGGCGATCGTTACATTGGCGTGTCCTCAAGGTTGCCGTCAAGCCACTTGACGAAACTCCCCGAGCCCTGCCACAGCGGGCCCACCAGCCCCGATTCCGCAGTGCGACGATCTGACCGCAGCCGGCAAACCGGGCCCGCAAGACCTTGCAAGATGTTGCCGCCGGACCCTGCGGGACGCCGCTCCGGACGCCCCGGGACGGCCGGTCCCGCCCGATTCCTGCGCATGGTGGGCAATCCGACCCGCTCCCGGTACAGTCCAATGCCATGACCGCACGGCTTGCCGATATCGCAACTCAGGCGGGGGTCAGCGAAGCGACGGTCAGCCGTGTACTGAACGGCAAGCCCGGGGTAGCCGCTGCCACCCGTGAATCCGTCCTCGCGGCGCTCGACGTACTCGGCTACGAACGGCCCGTACGGCTGCGCAGGCGCAGCGCGGGGCTCGTCGGCCTGATCACGCCCGAACTGGAGAACCCGATCTTCCCGGCGCTCGCGCAGGTCATCGGGCAGGCGCTGACCCGGCAGGGCTACACCCCGGTCCTCGCGACCCAGACCCCGGGCGGCTCCACCGAGGACGAGCTGACCGAGATGCTGGTCGACCGGGGCGTCTCCGGGATCATCTTCGTCTCCGGGCTGCACGCCGACACCTCCGCCGACATGGGGCGTTACGAGCAACTGCGCGCCCAGGGTGTCCCCTTCGTTCTGGTGAACGGTTTCTCGCCCAAGGTGCAGGCACCTTTCATCTCGCCGGACGACCGGGCCGCGATGCGCCTGGCGGTGACGCACCTGGTGTCGCTCGGCCACACCCGGATCGGGCTGGCGGTGGGCCCGAAGCGCTTCGTGCCGGTACTCCGCAAGATCGAGGGCTTCCACGCCACGATGCGCGAGCAGTTGAACCTGACGGCGGACGAGGTCGAGGAGCTGATCCAGCACTCCCTCTACACGCTGGAGGGCGGCCAGGCCGCCGCCTCCGCGCTGATGGAGCGGGGCTGCACGGCGGTGGTGTGCGCGAGCGACATGATGGCGCTCGGTGCGATCCGGGCCGCCCGGCGGCTCTCCCGCGAGGTCCCGCGCGAGCTGTCGGTGGTGGGCTACGACGACTCGCCGCTCATAGCGTTCACCGATCCGCCGCTGACCACGATCCGCCAGCCGGTCACGGCGATGGGCCAGGCCGCGGTGCGCACGCTCCTGGAGGAGATCGGCGGCACGCCCGCCCCGCACAGCGAGTTCGTCTTCATGCCGGAACTGGTCGTACGCGGTTCGACCGCGGCGGGCCCCGGCCAGGACGGCGCGGCCCCCGCCTCTCTCCCAGGATCGCACGCGGGGGCGTAACCGGCCCGTCGCGCACACCTGACGCTCCGCGCCGGACGTGCAACTCGCGCTCCGCCGGAGGATCATCGGGCAGAGAAGGCAAATCTGGCAGACTCTGTGCCTATGGGTGAATTGAGCGTGAAACGACAGGAAGGCCGCACGGAGGCCACCCCGTCACCCATCGTGAACGAGGCGGCTCCCGAGGCGAACACGAAGCAGTCCGGTCGCACACACGGACTCGGCAGAGTGCTCGACAGACCCCTCGCTCACGCCGCGTCCCGGTTGCGTTCCCCACGGTCGCCCCGGCGGCCCCGCCTCTGGTTCGAAATCCTGCTCGTCGCGATGAGTTACTGGGTGTACTCGCTGGTGCGCAACGCGGTCCCGGAGCAGAAGGCCGCCGCGCTCGCCAACGCGGACTGGCTGTGGTCGGTCGAACGGTTCCTCGGCATCGCGGTCGAGCAGTCCGTCAACCACGCGGTCAACTCGGTGACATGGCTCATCGTCTCGATGAACTACTACTACGCGACGCTGCATTTCATCGTCACGATCAGTGTGCTCGTATGGTTGTTCCGTCGGCATCCGGGCCGTTACGCGGCAGCCAGGCTGGCCCTGTTCGCGACCACGGCGGTCGCGCTCCTCGGCTACTACCTGTACCCGTTGGCCCCGCCCCGCCTGATGAACGGCGGCCACTTCATCGACACGGTCCTGGTCCACCAGACCTGGGGTTCTATGGCGTCGGGCAACTTCAAGAACATGTCGAACCAGTACGCGGCGATGCCGTCGATGCACATCGGCTGGTCGCTCTGGTGCGGCCTCACCGTCTTCGCCCTGGCCTCGGCCCCCTGGGCCCGCATCCTGGGCCTGCTGTACCCCACGGTCACCCTGATGGTGATCGTCTCCACGGCGAACCACTTCTGGCTGGACGCGGTGGGGGGCGTGGCGTGCCTGGCGTTCGGTTACGCGGTGTCGTACGCGTGGTACGGGGCGCTGCCGCACCGGCTACCGAGGTGCATCCCGCGCAAGTCGGACCGCCCTCGCCTCAGCGCGCTTGGGGCGCAACGCCGGGAGCCGGCCCCCACCCGCAACTGACCCGGGGCTCAGCCACCGTAGAACCGCTCGTCCACAACGCCCCGCGCCCGCCGCGTCACCCGACGGTAGTCGTCCAGCATGTCCCCGACGTGCCCCTCCTCATACCCCAGGTACCGCCCCACCGCGGTGAGCTCGCGCGGGACCGAGGGGAACGTGTCGCCCGGGCGACCCCGTACGAGCATCACCGCGTTGCGGACGCGGGTCGCCAGGACCCACGCCTCGTCCAGGGTCTGGGCGTCCTCCTCGGAGATCAGGTCCGCCGCGCGCGCCGCGGCCAGCGCGGCGCGGGTGCGGGTGGTGCGCAGGCCCGGGACCTCGTGGCCGTGGCGCATCTGCATCAGCTGGACCGTCCACTCGACGTCGCTCAGCCCGCCGCGCCCCAGCTTCGTGTGGAGCGTCGGGTCCGCCCCGCGCGGCAGCCGCTCCGACTCCATCCGGGCCTTGAGCCGCCGGATCTCGCGGACCGCGTCCTCGCCGAGCCCGTCCGCCGGATACCGCAGGGGGTCGATCAGCGCCACGAACTCCGCGCCCAGGTCCATGTCCCCCGCCATCGGCTCGGCCCGCAGCAGGGCCTGGCTCTCCCAGCCCAGGGACC
Source organism: Streptomyces sp. NBC_00523 (assembly GCF_036346615.1). NCBI lineage: Bacteria > Bacillati > Actinomycetota > Actinomycetes > Kitasatosporales > Streptomycetaceae > Streptomyces > Streptomyces sp. NBC_00523. The sequence goes on from NZ_CP107836.1 coordinate 2,062,040, forward strand.
AGCGCCGGTAGTACGCGTCGTACGACTTCAGGGTGCGGACGAGGGGCCCGTTCTTGCCCTCGGGGCGCAGGTCCGGGTCGATGAGGAGCGGCGGGTCCGCGGTGGGCAGCTGGAGGAGGCGCCGCATCTCGGCGACCACCCGGTTCGCCGCCCGCCCCGCCTCCTGCTCGTCCACGCCCGCGCGCGGCTCGTGCACGAAGAGGACGTCCGCGTCGGAGCCGTATCCCAGCTCGTGCCCGCCGAACCGCCCCATGCCGATGACGGCGAACCGGGTCGGCAGGGTGTCCCCCCACTCCGCGCGGACGGCGGCCCGCAGCGCACCCGCGATGGTGACGGCGTTCAGGTCCGTGACGGCGCTGCCGACCCGGTCCACGAGGGCCCCGGGGTCCGGCTCGGCGGGGCTCTCCTCCGTACCGTACGAGCCGATCAGGTCGGCGGCCGTCGTGCGGAAGAGCTCGCGCCTGCGCACCCCGCGCACCACCGCGACGGCCGTCTCCGCGTCGTCCGCGCGGCCGACGGCGGCCAGCACCTCCTGCTCCAGGTGCTCCCGGCTGCGCGGGGCGAGGCCGTGCGGGTCGCCGAGGATGGAGACGGCCTCGGGGGCGCGCAGCAGCAGGTCCGGGGCGAGCCGCCCGGCCGACAGGACCCGGGCGAGGTTCTCGGCGGCGGCCCCCTCGTCGCGCAGGAGCCGGAGATACCAGGGGGTCTTGCCGAGCGCGTCGGACACCTTGCGGAAGCCGAGGAGCCCGGCGTCCGGGTCGGCGGAGTCCGCGAACCAGCCGAGCAGCACGGGCAGCAGGGTGCGCTGGATGGCGGCCTTGCGGGAGACCCCGGAGGACAGCGCCTCCAGGTGGCGGAGGGCGGCGGCCGGGTCCTCGTAACCGAGGGCGACGAGCCGGGCGGTGGCGGCCTTGGTGCTGAGCCGGGACTCGCCGGGCGCGAGCTGGGCGACGGCGTCGAGCAGCGGCCGGTAGAACAGCTTCTCGTGCAGCCGCCGCACCACGGACGCGTGCCGCCGCCAGGCCTGGTTGAGCTCGGCGATGGGGTCGGTGCGCAGTCCCAGCGAGCGGCCGAGGCGCCGCAGGTCGGGCTCCTCGTCGGGGACGAGGTGGGTGCGGCGCAGCCGGTAGAGCTGGATGCGGTGTTCCATGGCGCGCAGGAAGCGGTAGGCGTCGTCCAGCTGTACGGCGTCGACGCGTCCCACGTAACCGCCCTCGGCGAGCGCTCCCAGCGCCTCCAGGGTCGATCCGCTGCGCAGGGACGGGTCGCTGCGGCCGTGCACCAGCTGGAGGAGCTGTACGGCGAACTCGACGTCCCGCAGCCCGCCGGGTCCGAGCTTCAGCTCCCGGTCGACGCGGTCGGCGGGGATGGTGTCCACGACGCGGCGGCGCATCTTCTGGACGTCGGGGACGAAGTTCTCCCGGTCCGCGGCCTGCCAGACGAGCGGCGAGACGGCCTCGACGTACTCCTCGCCGAGCGCCCGGTCCCCGGCCACCGGCCGGGCCTTCAGCAGCGCCTGGAACTCCCAGGTCTTGGCCCAGCGCTGGTAGTACGCGAGGTGCGAGGAGAGCGTCCGGACGAGGGGGCCGTTGCGGCCCTCCGGGCGGAGGTTGGCGTCGACGGGCCAGATGGTGCCCTCGACGGTGGTGTCGGAGCAGATCCGCATGAGGTGCGCGGCGAGCCGGGTCGCGGCCTGCATGGCCTTGCTCTCCTCGGCGCCGTCGGCGGGCTCGGCGACGAAGATGACGTCCACGTCGGAGACGTAGTTCAGCTCGTGGCCGCCGCACTTGCCCATCGCGACGACCGCGAGCCTGCACTGCGCGGCGTCGTCGGGGGCGGCGGCCGAGGCGATACGGAGGGCGGCGCGCAGGGTCGCGGTGGCGAGGTCGGCCAGCTCGGCGGCGGTCTCGGCGACGTCGGTGGTGCCGCAGACGTCCCGGGCGGCGATGGACAGCAGGCAGCGCCGGTAGCCGACGCGCAGGGCGTCCGGCCCGTCCGCCCCGGCGAGCTCCTGCTCGAACTCGGCGATCCCGGGGTGCAGGTCGGCGGCCTCGTATGTGACGAGCACCTGCCAGTCGCGCGGGTGCCGGGCCAGGTGGTCGCCGAGCGCCTCGGACGCGCCGAGCACCCCGAGCAGCCGGTCCCGCAGGGGCTTGGCGGTGACGAGGGTGTCCAGCAGGATCTGCCGCTCCCCCGCCTCCTCCGCCTCGACCAGCCGGACGAGGCCGCGCAGCGCGAGGTCGGGGTCGGCGGTGGCCCCGAGCGCGTCGAGGAGCACGGAGTCGGTGCGTACGGAGGAGAAGTCCGGCAGGTCGAGCAGCCGCTCGGCGGCGGACGGGTCGGTGAAACCGTGCCGCAGCAGTCGGGTGAACGTACTGCTCCTGCGCCCCGGCACCATGGTCATCCCGCGCTCTCCCGCTCGCCGCCCGATCAGCTCCCAGCCTTCGGAGTTTAGGCGGTGCGGGCGCGGCGTGCGGGGAGCGTCCCGGTGAGGACGGTCGCGTACCGCTCCTCGCAGGAGTCGACGCGCGTCACGAGCCCGCTGTCCGCCAGGACCCCCGCGGCGGTGTCCGCCTGCCGTTCGCTCGTCTCGACCAGGAGGCTGCCGCCCGGGGCGAGCCAGCGCGGCGCCTCCGCGGCGACCCGGCGCAGGACGTCGAGGCCGTCGCCGCCGCCGTCGAGCGCGACGAGCGGTTCGTGGACGCGGGCCTCGGCGGGGAGGAGGGCGACGTCGCCGGTCGGTACGTACGGCACGTTGGCGAGGAGTACGTCGACGCGCCCGCGCAGGGCGCCGGGCAGGGGTGCGAAGAGGTCGCCCGCGTACACCCGCCCCCGGTCCCCGATGTTGCGCCGGGCGCAGCGTACGGCGGCGGGCTCGACGTCGGCGGCGTGCAGCTCGACCCGGTCCAGTGCGGCGGCGAGCGCTGCGCCGAGCGCGCCGGAGCCGCAGCACAGGTCGACCACGACGGCCGGGTCCGGGGCGAGGGCGACGGCCCGGTCGATCAGGAACTCGGTGCGGCGGCGGGGGACGAAGACGCCGGGGTCGACAGCAATCCGCAGCCCGGCGAACTCGGCCCAGCCGAGGACGTGTTCCAGGGGGTGCCCGGCGGCGCGCCGGGCGGCCATGGCGGCGACTTCGGCGGGATCGGCGGCGGTGGCGGCGATGAGCCCGGCCTCGTCCTCGGCGAAGACGCATCCGGCGGCGCGGAGGTCGGCGGCGAGGGAGGACAGGTCGGACGGTGACAGCGGGACCGGCATGGTGCGGAGCCTTTCGGAGGAACGCCGAGGGGTGCTCCGCGACAGGCCCTTAATTCCGGTCGGCCACGCGTTCGCGGGAGGGGAGCACCCAGGTCGATACAGCGGTAATGGGTCCCACCTCCTTGGTCATGTCCCCGTGCGGGGATGCGAAAGACTACCTCAGGTTCCGGCCCTGCCTGGGCCGGTAGTCGTTGCCCCCGTTGACGAAGCTGTTGTGGACGGCCACCGAGGTGTTGGCGGCGCGGATGTTGCGTATCTCCGCGCTGTGGTGCCGCTCGATCTCCTGGCCCTCGAAGGTGTGCGTACGCCGCCGGTGCCGCAGGTTCACCTTCACGATCAGAAACACGATGGCGCTCAGGAGCAGCCCGAACACGATGAGCACCGCAAACATGGTGTACCTCCCCCGTTCCCCCTGGTTCCGTCCATTGTCGGGTACACGAGGAGGGTGGTCCAGGCCTACGCGGATGCCCCGAGCAGCCGACAGGCCAGGGCCTGTTCCCGTACGCCTCCACGCCCATCGGCCTCGACGCGGTACACCCGCGCCCCTTCCGCACGCGCCACGACCTCGTCCACCCGCCCGTCGGCGAACAACACCCCGGCCCCGTCCTCCACGGCCCACCCACCGGGCAGCGCCCCGCTCGCGACGGCAGCCCGATACGAGGGGCGGCGCCCCGGTTCACTGTCGTAGTGCGGGCAGACGGACCCGGGCAACAGCCCCAGCCCGTCGGGGAGATACGTCAGCGGCCGAACGAGTCGGTGTGCGAGCCCTCGGCCCAGCAGTTGGCGCCCGCGCTGATCCCGCACAACAGCACGCCGCGCTCGTACGCCTCCCGCATGAGCCGGTCCACGCCGTGCACCCGCCAGACGGCGAGCAGATTGGCGGTGTTGCCGCCGCCGACGTACACGACGTCCTGCGCGAGCAGGAACTCCCGCAGCGCACGATCGTCCAACTCCCGCTGAAACAGCGAGAGCACGCTCGCCTCGTAGGCGCCCCGCCCCTGAAACGCCTTCAGGAACCGCTCGACGTACACATCGGCGTCCCCGCTGGCAGTGGGCACGAAGCACACCCGCGTCCCCTCCACCTGCCCGAGCACCCAGTCGTCGAGTACTCCGTCGCCGTCGGTGGAAAACCCCCCGCCCAGCAGGGCGATCCGCCGCCGGGGAGCGACGCGCTCGATCTGCGGCACAACTTCCCCCTTCTCAGCGGAACTCGTGGGTCACTTCGATCTCGCCCACGATGTGCGCGTTGAACTCGTCCAACTCCTCGGCCGGGACCCATAGTTCCAGGATGGTCCGCCCACCCGCCTGCTGAACGGGATACCTGCTCAGGAACTCGGTCTCGACCTCGAAGCGGGTCACGTACCCGACGCCGCTGTGCTTGACGTTCCAGTCGCGGGCGATCCGGATCGCGTAGTCCTCGTTCATCACCGGGTAGAAGATCGGCTGCTCGGGAAGTCGAGGGGGCCACGCGCGCCAGTTCAGCTCGCGCACCAGCTCAAGCTCTTCGGGGCCCGTGGGGCGCCACAGGGTGGTCACGGGGTGTCCTCCACTTCCTTCTTCCGGCTGGCCAGCACGTTCCGGGTCCATCGCGTACTGGGATCGTCCTCCCCCAGCACCCGCACCATGTCGGCCAGGACTTGTTCGTACGCCATCAGAGCACCGGCCCTGCCCCCGGCCTCCCATCGATGCCCGGCATGGTTGAAGCGCGTGACGAGCACATCCGGGTGATCCCCGCCCAGCGCCTCCGCCCGGGCGGCCAGCAGCCGCCCGTGGACCTCCAACGCGCCTGCCGCGTCGCCCAGTTCGCGCAGTCGATGGGCTTCGTGCCGAAGGTCGAGGGTCCCGGAATCCTGCTCACGCAACACCCGGTCCCGGACGTCGAGCTCCCTGTTCGCCCGCCCCACCCGGTCCGCCCTCCGCCGCCTGCGTACCGCCTCGGCAACACCCCCGACGGCCAGCAGAACCGCAACGACCTTCCAACCTCGCGACATACACGTCCTCCCGGTCACACCGATGTCTACGGTAGGACGGCTCGCACGGGTGTCCGGGTTCCCGCTGCCGCGCCGGATGGCACACATGCGGCGCGACCGACAATGAGCCCCATGGGCCTTCTGCTGCACCTCGACCGCACGCTCGACGAGCTGGACCTGCCACGCTGGCCGGAGCCGGCCGCCGACGCGACCCGCCTGGTGCGGACGGTGCATGCGCTGCGGCGCGTACCGCTGCGCGATCTGGGGGCGGCGGACCTGCGCACCCTCGTCTCCCAGCAGGTGGCGCTGCCGTACGTCGTCCCGCTCGCCGTGCGCCTCCTGGTGGACGACCCGCTGCTCGACGCGTACTTCTACCCGGGCGACCTGCTGCTCGCCACCGTGAATGTGCCGCCGCCGGTCTGGACCCTGCTGCCGGACCTGGCGGCCCAACTGCGCGCAGCCCTCTCTGCCCTGCCCGAGGCGGCCCTCGCCGACCTCCCGCGCGGCGCCGCCGACGAGATCGCCCGCTTCGTCGCCGGGGCCGAGTCGCCGCGTTGAAACGAGACCCCTCAACAGAAAACGTGGGACACCCTGGTCACTGCCAGTTGGCCGCTCTGATCACGGATGCGGCCGCATCGTGGACGGAGCTGGTGGTGGTATCGACGGTGAAGTCGTCGACTGCGGCCCGGCTGAGGATGGCGTCCAGCTCGGCGGACCGGTCCAGGTGCCATCGCAGTGCTGCGGGCTCGTTGGCGTGGCGCTGGGCCAGGCGCTGGTGGATGACGGGGAGTTCGGCCTGCAGCCAGCACACTGTGAGATCAGCACCTACGGCATCGGCCAGCTGCTTCCGCTCGTCCTGGCGCTCGACCACACCCGCGAGTACCAGGCGGGTCGCCCCCGCATCGAGATAGTTACCGGCGATACTCCGCACGTTCCGCAGCAGCAAGCCGAAGTTGAAGCGGTCACCGGGAGGCGCGGGCCACGACTTCCTCAGCCAGTCGAGGTCGAGCACCGCGTGAGAGACTCCGGCGTCGGCAAGAAGGTCGCCCACTGCCTCGGCAACACTGGTCTTTCCTACACCGACGGTGCCGTTGACCAGGAGGGCCTGAGCGCCCCCGCGGATGACTGCGCGCATCCCGGCATCGTAGACCTCTACGCGCGTGACCGGCTGCTCGCCGCCGTGAACGTCCGGTCTGCGGTCCGGGCCCCGTCAGGCCAGGATGATCGGATTGGTGAGTGCGGCGACGTGTCCGTTGGGGTGGCGGACCTCGATGCGGACGAACGCCGACTGTTCCGCCGTCGTGTGCCACCGCACCGCACCCGCGCCGTCGTCGGGCAGCAGCGCTTGGTGGACCTTGCCCCGGTCCGTGTGGAAGCTGACGATCCCCGTCGGCACACCTCGTACGGCCGCGCGGACCTCCACCTGCCCGCCGTGAGTGGCGAGGCGCTCTCCCAGTCCGGCGACGCGATCATCGACGTGGGCGGTGAACGACCCGTCCACGTCCGCCGCTTCGGCGATCCAGCTGCGGCCGGTGCGGATTCCGGTCAGGACTGCTGCCGTGCTCAGTTCTTCGGCGAAGACCACGGTGTGAGGGATACCGATCTGCCCCTCCAAGTGGGTGTCGCTGTTGCCCATCGCCGGACGCCACGAGCCCGTGCGGATGTCCGCTGCCAGGGTCCGCCCCCACTCGGTCAGGGCCGCCTCGTTGTCGGCGTTCCAGGGGCGGTCCGAGGTCCACAGGCCGTTCCAGACCTCCACCACGTCGAAGCCGGGGAACGGGAACATGAAATCGCCCGACGGGTACGGCGCATGCGGGTGGGCGGCCACGCACACGCCCCCTGTGCGATGGACCTGGTCCAGGCACGGGCCCAGCAGTCCGTCTCCCGCCTGGTGGTTCCAGTCGACCACCTCGCCCGGGGCGAGACCCAGGGCGAGCCAGTGCCCGGTCTTCGTGGTGACCTCCTCGCCCAGCAGGATCAGGAAGTCATCGGCGGCCAGATGACCCCAGGCGCCCGGCTTCGCAGCCGCGTTGTGCTCCGTCGTCGCGATGAAGTCGAGCCTCATGGCGCGCGCCCTGGCGGTCAGCTCCTCCGGGGTGAGCTCGCCGTCCGAGTGGACCGAGTGGACGTGACAGTCCCCCCGGTACCAGGCCGCCCCGCGCCCCACCGCCCGCACCGGCGGAAAGTCCGAACTCGGCATGCGCCCCCTCCTCCGACGATCGGCGGCCCAACACGCGGGCGGGGCACCGTGCCAGGTGCCCCGCCCGCGTTGCGCTGTTCAAGCAGCCGCGCCTACAACACCGGCAGCAGGTTCTTCAGCTCGAACGCCGTGACCTCGCTGCGGTACTCCTCCCACTCCCGCTTCTTGTTGCGGAGGAAGAAGTCGAAGACGTGCTCGCCCAGGGTCTCCGCGACCAGTTCGCTCTTCTCCATCAGGGAGATCGCCTCGCCCAGGTTCTGCGGGAGCGGTTCGATGCCCATCGCGCGGCGTTCCGCGTCGGAGAGGGCCCAGACGTCGTCGTCGGCGCCGGCCGGGAGTTCGTAGCCCTCTTCGATGCCCTTGAGGCCGGCGGCGAGGAGGACCGCGTACGTCAGGTACGGGTTGGCGCCGGAGTCGATGGAGCGGACCTCGACGCGGGCCGAGCCGGTCTTGCCGGGCTTGTACATCGGGACGCGGATCAGCGCGGAGCGGTTGTTGTGGCCCCAGCAGATGTACGAGGGGGCCTCGCCGCCGGCGCCCGCGGCGCGGGAGGAGCCGCCCCAGATGCGCTTGTAGGAGTTGACCCACTGGTTGGTGACGGCGGAGATCTCCGCCGCGTGGCGCAGCAGGCCCGCGATGAAGGAGCGGCCGACCTTCGACAGCTGGTACTCCGCGCCGGACTCGTAGAACGCGTTGCGGTCGCCCTCGAAGAGGGAGAGGTGGGTGTGCATGCCCGAGCCGGGGTACTCCGAGAACGGCTTCGGCATGAACGTCGCCTGCACGCCCTGCTCCAGCGCCACCTGCTTCATGACCAGGCGGAACGTCATGATGTTGTCCGCCGTCGACAGCGCGTCCGCGTACCGCAGGTCGATCTCCTGCTGGCCCGGCGCGCCCTCGTGGTGGCTGAACTCGACCGAGATGCCCATGGATTCGAGCATCGTGATCGCCTGGCGGCGGAAGTCCATGCCGACGTTCTGCGGGGTGTGGTCGAAGTAGCCGGAGCTGTCGGCCGGGGTGGGCCGGGTGCCGTCGACCGGCTTGTCCTTCAGGAGGAAGAACTCGATCTCCGGGTGGGTGTAGAAGGTGAAGCCCAGGTCCGAGGTCTTGGCCAGGATGCGCTTGAGCACGAAGCGCGGGTCCGCGAAGGACGGTGAGCCGTCCGGCATGAGGATGTCGCAGAACATCCGGGCCGTGCCCGGGGCCTCCGCGCGCCACGGCAGGATCTGGAACGTCCCGGGGTCCGGCTTGGCGATCATGTCCGACTCGTATACGCGCGCGAAGCCCTCGATCGCGGAGCCGTCGAAGCCGATGCCCTCGTCAAACGCCTGCTCCAGCTCGGCCGGGGCGACCGCCACGGACTTCAGATATCCGAGGACATCGGTGAACCAGAGCCGTACGAACCGGATGTCGCGCTCCTCAAGGGTCCTGAGGACGAATTCCTGCTGCTTGTCCATAGCCACATCCTTGCAGTTCAGACGGTCCGTGCTCCACCTCCCGGGGCTGGGGAGAGACTCCAGTATCACGACCCCGGATTTCCCCCAGATTACGCACCCGACGTGACATGGAGCACGCGGCCACCCACTACGATCGGCGCCCGTGGTGTGCACGGGCGGCAACCGCCCCACAACACCGCTCAGGCCGGTCCCCGTCCCCCTTCGCAGAAGGACCACACGACATGAGCTACGACCGCAGGGCCCGCATAGAGCAGATGCGCAACGCCGACCGCGCGCGGGACAGGCGCAACCGGATCCTGGCCGTGAGCCTCAGCGCCGTCGTCGTCGCCGGGCTCGTCGCCTTCGGTTCGTACACGATCCTCGACAAGTCGGACTCCGACGGCTCGGACAGTTCGATGACCGCCGACGGGAAGGGCGGTACGCCCTCCGCCGGCGAGAAGGACGAGAACCTGGCCACCGGGCCGATCGAGGGCGAGAAGTCCTGGGACGCGAAGAAGCTCACCCGCAACCATGTGACCGACGCCGTCGACTACCCCATGAAGCCGCCGGTCGGCGGGGACCACGACCCGGTCTGGATGAACTGCGACGGCGAGGTCTACAAGAAGTCCATCCCCGACATGAACGCCGTGCACGCCCTGGAGCACGGTTCGGTCTGGGTGACGTACACCGACGACGCCCCCGCCGCCGACGTGGCGAAGCTCGCCGACCGGGTCTCCAAGACGCCGTACTCGCTCATGAGCCCCTACAAGGACCAGGCCGGGGCCATCATGCTGACCGCCTGGGGCAAGCAGGTCGCCGTGGACGGGGCGGACGACCCGCGCGTGGCGCAGTTCTTCGCGCACTACGTGCAGGGGCCGCAGACCCCTGAGCCGGGCGCTGCCTGCACGGGCGGCCGCGACGGGGAGTGATCCGGGGCGCCGGCGGCCGGACCGGGCCGCCGGCCAGGCCCTGGTGGCACTCGCGGGGGTCGATCCGCCAGGAGCGCCGGCGGGCTGCGAAGATCTCCCCATGACGCCCCAAGACGCCCACGACGCGCCCTCCTCCGTGCCGGTCATCGCCCCGCACGGGGACGTGGACATCGAAGCGCTGCCCGCACTCCAGGAGCGGGCCGATTCCGCGCTCGCCGAGCACGGCGCGCTCGTCCTCGACGCCGCCGGCATCTCCTTCGCGGACTCCTCCTTCCTCCGCCTCGTGTTCACCCTGCACGACCGGGGCGACCTGAGGATCGCCGCCCCCTCGCCGACGGTCCGGCGCCTCCTCCAGGTGGTCGGTGCCGACACCTTCCTCAACCTGTACGCCACCGTCGAGGCGGCCCGGTCCGGCCCGGCGGCCTGACAGCTGCGTGGAACCGGCCTCCCGGGGTAGTCGGGCCAAGAGCTGCGAAGGGCAGCCGGCCGGACGGGGGATGCATGGAACAGCGCGTGGCTCACAACGGCGTCGCACCGGGACGGCGGGTCGGGCCGGAGGTCGTGCGCGGCAGCGCCGCGTACGAGATGACGTCCACCGAGATCGCCCGCGCCCGGGCATTCGTACGGGACTTCGTCCACGAGGGCAGGGTGCTGCACGCGTGGGAGGTGTCCGAACGGGCCGTCGACGTCGCCCAGCTGGTGGTCAGCGAGCTGGCCACCAACGTCTGCAAGTACGCGCCGGGACCCTGTCTCCTGGACCTCGAATCCGATGGTGAGACGCTGAACATCGCCATGTGGGATTCCGGCGCCGCGTTCCCCACCGCCTCCCCCTCCGATCCCACGCGCATCGGCAGCCACGGCCTGGAGCTGGTCCTCATGGTCTGCCAGAGCTTCGAGGTCCGCCGTGAGCCGGTCGGCAAGCGGCTGAGCGTCGGGGTCGCCCTCCAGGACGCGCCCGACCGGAGCCCGCACGGTCACACCGCCTGGTGACCCTCAGCCGGTCCCCGGCGGCCTGAGCACCTGGCCCGTGCGCGTACGGGCCTCCACGGCGGTGCTCGTGGGGTTCCGCACGGCGAGGGTGGTACCGGCAGCGGTCTCCCCCGCCGCGGTGAGCCGCGTGACACCTCGCGATCCGGCGGCGAGCAGGTAGCGGTTCCCGTCCTTGTCGTGGTAGATCACCGAGGCCACCACATGCTGTCCGAAGCGGGAGCAGGCCGCGGTGTTGCGCTCGGCCCCCGCGCGGAGCAGCTGCCGGCCGGTATCGGGCCGCATCCCGAGGACGACCTGGCCCGGGCCCTGCCAGGTGTCGGCCCGCACGCAGCTCCACGTACCGCCGCCGCCACCGGGCAGCCGCTGGCCGGCGAAGTCCCAGCTGTTCACGGCGCGCACTCCGGCGTCCAGTCCCGGCAGTGTGCAGGAGGTCCCGGACCACGCCAGCAGGGCGTCGCGGCCGGTGGCTTCGACCGGGCGGGCGGCGGCGCGGGTCTTCTTCCCGCTCCCCGGCAGAGGCTGGTAGGTGAGGTGCGCGGGGGCCATCCCGCCCAGGTCGGTGAGCAGGAAGCGGTGGTTCTCCACGATCCTGGACGACGAGCGGAGCTGCAGGGCGGGCCAGGCACCGCAGCCCTTGTCCGGGGGAAGGGGGACGGCCGGGGTCACTCCCCCGTCGGTCCGCAGCGGCTCGGGGAAGCGGTCGGGTGCGCGCAGATCGCGGACGCCGGACTCGGAGATCCACGGGGCGAGCAGATAGCGCGCCGAGGAGGACCCGCGTACGAGGACGAGCGCCGAGGCGTCGGTGACGCCGGAGCCGTCCGCGCGGGCGATGTCCAGTGTCGCTCCCCCGGTGCCGCTCCGTACGGGCTCGGTGTAGCGGACGGTGCGCCGGCCGTCGTGGAGCAGGACGATCCTGCGGCCCTCCAGCTCCCCCGCGTAGAGCAGCTGGGGCGAGCGGGCCGGTCCTTCGTCCGTCGCACCCGGAGCGACCGAGCGCCGCACGGACGGGGCGGGGTGGCTCCACACCCCCAGGGCCCGGGAGAGCAGCCCCTCGTCGCCGGCCAGGCTTCCCCGGGCGGGCCAGGCCGTGAGGTCGACGCGGGAGGTGTCCGCCCAGCTCTCCGGGTCGGTACGGACCAGGTGCCGGGGGTCGAGCGCGGCGGAGGCGGCCCCGGGCCCGGCCGCCGGGTCTGCGAGGGCGGTGGTGGCGGGGCGCATCAGCTGCGCAGTCAGCACGACGCATCCGGCGAGTGCCGCGAGGCCGCAGGCGGCTGCCGTCAGGCGGTGGTTGCGGCGCCGGCGCAGGAGGTCGTCCGGGGTCGTCTGCACCACGCAGGGGTCGAACTCGGTCGAGGTGAGCGCGCGTTCTCCGTCGGCGCCGAGCCGTTCGCGCAGGGCGTGTGCGCTCCGGACGGCCTCCGGGTCGTCGGTCATCCGGGCGACCTCGGCGTCGGGCAGCCCCTCCAGGACGAACAGGGCGTAGGCCGCCCGCGCGGGCGGGGTCATCGCCGACAGGCTGCGGTCCAGTTCGAGTTCGGCCACCCCGCCGGCGCGCGGGAAGAGGCGGAGACCGACGACGGCCGGTACGCCGCGCAGCGTCCCGGCCGAGAGTGCCGCGCGGACGATACGGGTGCGCAGCCAGGCGTAGACGTCCGCCTCGGGATCCACGCGGACGGTGCGGGCCAGGCGCGGCAGCGCTCGTTGCACGATGCGGTGCGCGTCGAGGACACGGCGGTGGCGGCCCCGGTCACCCGGGAGGGTGAGGTAGGCGAGCCGTACCAGCCGCGGATAGTGCTCGATGAGCACCGCTTCGACCCGGTCCAGGGGTATGCGGTCCGCCGACGGCGTCGGTCCCCGTCGGTCGGCGGCACGCGGCAGGGCCGGCTCATCTCGCTCGCTCATACCTCACAGAACGAGCCCGTCCGCCGACGGACACGCCCACCGAACGGGTGAGCGCCACACGCGCGAAGGGCCCCAGGATCTTCTCCTGGGGCCCTTCCACCGCGCTGCGGCACCGGTCACGGGCGCCGGTGGCTCCGGTAGTAGCCGCTGATCTGCTCGTGGTAGTCGGCGTCGCCGATGTGCTTGTCCTTGTCGAACTCCGGGGAGTCCTTGATCTGGTCCTTGGTGAGGTCGACGAAGATCTTCCGCGCCTCGGCGTCGACGCCGCTCACCGTTCCGGCGGGCAGCAGGACGTGCTTGCCGAAGATCCACACCCCGGTGTCGACGACCAGGTAGGCGGAGCCCACTTCGTCCGAGTGCTTGTCGACCTTGCCGATGCTGCCGTCCGTCGCCTCGACCTTGTATCCGGTCAGGTCGGCACCGGCGATGTAACCGGAAGTCGGCTCGTAACCCCACATGTTGTCACTCACGAAAAACCCTCCCAATAAAATTTCCGTCGTTCTCTCTCGGCCCATCGCGTGCCCGGCGATTCGGCCCCCACACATCGCCGTCCGGGAAATTCAGGAATTCTTTCACGCCGGGCGGGAGAAAGTCCGGGCCGACGATCAGGCCAGGGTGACCAGAGCCGTGATGGACTTGCCGCGGGGGCCCACGTCGATCGCCACCCGCTCGGCGAGCCGGCACACCAGGGTCCAGCCGTAGCCGCCGCTCACCCAGCCGGCGGCGCGGCCCGCTTCGACGACGGGCAGGTCGGGGCTCGCATCGGACACGGTGATCCGGAGGCCGTCACCGGTGAGTTCGGCCGCAAATCCGGTGACGCCCCCTGCGTGCACCACGGCATTGGTCACCAGTTCCGATGTGACCAGCAGGGCGTCGGCGACGACGACATCGGCGGTCATTTCCGCACCGACCAGTGCACAGAATTGCGTCGTCAGCAGTTCGGTGACCGCGTCGCGCGCCGCGGCGGCGCTTTCCGGGACAAGGGAGATCGCGAACTCGTCCGGCACGCCTTGCGGGCCTTCTCCGAATTCCGCGGCACTCAGGTCATCATGCATCGCTCCCCTCACGTGCCCGGTCGGCCGGCCTTCACACACCCTCGTGCGGAGGGGGCGGCCGTCCGGCCCGGGCGGGTGTCGCCGCGCGACCCGGCAGGGCATCGCGTCAGTCAGACGATTAGAGTGGGGCGCGTGCCTCAACTACGCCTCGCACTGAATCAGATCGACTCGACCGTCGGCGACCTCGCCGGCAACACCGAGGCGATCGTCCACTGGACCCGGCACTCCGCCGAACAGGGCGCCCACTTCGTGGCGTTCCCCGAGATGGTGCTGACCGGCTACCCCGTCGAGGACCTGGCCCTGCGGTCGTCCTTCGTCGAGGCGTCGCGTGCCGCGCTGCGCGCGCTCGCCGCCCGCCTCGACGCGGAGGGCTTCGGGGAGATCCCGGTCCTCGTCGGCTATCTCGACCGCTCGGAGTTCGCGGCGGAGCGCTACGGCCAGCCGGCCGGGTCCCCGCGCAACGCCGCCGCGGTGCTGCACCGCGGCGGGATCGCGCTGAACTTCGCCAAGCACCACCTGCCGAACTACGGCGTCTTCGACGAGTTCCGGTACTTCGTGCCGGGCGACTCGATGCCGGTCGTACGGGTGCACGGCGTCGACGTCGCCCTCGCGATCTGCGAGGACCTGTGGCAGGACGGCGGCCGCGTCCCGGCCGCGCGCGCCGCCGGGGCCGGGCTGCTGCTGTCGGTCAACGCCTCGCCGTACGAGCGGGACAAGGACGACACCCGGCTGGAACTGGTCCGCAAGCGGGCCCGTGAGGCCGGCTGCACGACCGCGTACCTCGCGATGATCGGCGGCCAGGACGAGCTGGTCTTCGACGGCGACTCGATCGTGGTCGACCGGGAGGGCGAGGTCATCGCCCGCGCCCCGCAGTTCGCCGAGGGCAGCGTGATCCTGGACCTCGACCTGCCCGCCGCCCCGGCCGAGGCGCCGTCCGGCGTGGTCGCCGATGGGCTGCGGATCGACCACGTGGTCCTCTCCGAGGAGCCGCTGCCGCCGTACGAGGCGGAGCTGGCGGGGGGTTACGCGGACCGGCTGGACGACGACGAGGAGCTGTACACGGCCCTCGTGGTGGGCCTGCGGGCCTATGCCGCGAAGAACGGCTTCAGCAGCGTGCTCATCGGGCTCTCCGGCGGGATCGACTCGGCGCTCGTCGCCGCGATCGCCTGCGACGCGCTCGGTGCGCAGCAGGTGTACGGGGTGTCGATGCCGTCCAAGTACTCCTCGGACCACTCCAAGGGCGACGCGGCCGAGCTGGCGCGGCGCACCGGGCTCAACTTCCGGACCGTGCCGATCGAGCCGATGTTCGACGCGTACATGGGTTCGCTGGGGCTCACCGGGCTCGCGGAGGAGAACCTCCAGTCGCGGCTGCGCGGCACGATGCTGATGGCCATCTCCAACCAGGAGGGCCAGATCGTGCTGGCCCCCGGCAACAAGTCGGAGCTGGCCGTCGGGTACTCCACGCTGTACGGGGACTCCGTCGGGGCGTACGGGCCGATCAAGGACGTGTACAAGACGTCGGTGTTCCGGCTGGCGAAGTGGCGCAACCGGGCCGCCGAGGAGCGCGGGCAGACCCCGCCGATCCCGGAGGCGTCCATCACGAAGCCGCCGAGCGCGGAGCTGCGACCGGGGCAGGTGGACACGGATTCGCTGCCGGACTACGACGTGCTCGACCGCATCCTCGAGCTGTACGTGGACCGGGACCAGGGGCTCGAAGCGATCGTCGCGGCCGGGTTCGACCGGGCGCTGGTGGCGAAGACGCTGCGGATGGTGGATACGGCGGAGTACAAGCGGCGGCAGTATCCGCCGGGGACGAAGATCTCACCGAAGGGGTTCGGGAAGGACCGGCGGCTGCCGATCACGAATCGGTGGCGCGAGGCGGTCTGAAGCCCGCGGTTCTCCGATACGTGAGCCCGTCCGGGGCTGGAGGTTGTCCTCAAGCGCCGGACGGGCTTGTTTTTGGCCGGTCGCCGCTGGTCAGTTGCGGCCCGTCCCGGCCGGGGTCCTGTCCTCAAGCGCCGGACGGGCTGATTTCGCCACCACCTTCGACGCGCCGCCCTCTCGGTCCAACGCGCCCGCCGTGACCGCGATCGCCAGGCCCGCCAGGGCCGGCACCGCGCCCACCAGCGCGGGGGACGTCCAGCCCCAGCCCGCCGCGATCGCCGTGCCGCCGAGCCACGCGCCGCCCGCGTTGGCCAGGTTGAAGGCGGAGTGGTTGGAGGCGGAGGCAAGGGTGGGGGCGTCCTTGGCCTTGTTCATGACCAGCATCTGGAGCGGCGTGGTCGTCATGAAGCCCACCGCGCCCAGCAGCACCACCATCAGCAGGGCCGCCCACTTGACCTGGGCCGCCAGCGGGAAGACCGCCAGGACGACGGCGAGGGCGCCCAGGGACCCGTACAGCGTCGGGCGCAGGGCCCGGTCCGTGAGCGGGCCGGCGGCCAGCGCGCCGAGGGTCATGCCGATGCCGAAGAGCGCGAGCACCGGCGTCACGGCGGATTCGCCGAAGCCCATGGCCTTCGTGGTCATCGCGGAGAGGTAGGAGTAGACGGCGAACACCCCGGCGAAGCCGAAGACCGCGGTCAGGAGGCCGAGCAGGACCTGTCGGTTGCCGAGCGCCCGCAGCTCGTGGCGCACGTTCTGCCGGGCCTCGACGGGGATCTGCGGGACCAGCCGGGCGAGGGCCGCCATCGCGCAGACGCCGATGGCCGCGACGACCAGGAAGGTGGCCCGCCAGCCGAGGTGCTGGCCGAGCAGGGTGGCGGCCGGCACGCCGACGATGTTGGCGACCGTCAGGCCGAGGAACATCGTCGCGACGGCCCGCGCCCGGCGCCCCTCGGGCACGAGGCGGGAGGCGACGACGGCCCCGACGCCGAAGAACGCGCCGTGCGGCAGACCGGCCAGCAGGCGGCCCGCGATCAGCCAGCCGAAGCCTGGGGCGAGCGCGGAGGCGAGGTTGCCGATGGTGAACAGGGCCATCAGGAGCAGCAGCATCCGCTTGCGCGGGACGCGGGAGCCGACGGCGGTGAGCAGCGGGGCGCCGATCACCACGCCGATCGCGTACGCCGACACGAGGTAGCCCGCGGTGGGGACGGAGGTGCCGAGGTCGTCCGCGACGTCGGGCAGCAGGCCCATCATCACGAACTCGGTGGTGCCGATGCCGAAGGCGCTCACGGCCAGCGCGAGCAGGGCCAGGGGCATGAGGAGAGACCTTTCCGCTTCAGGGGCCCCCGCCGCAGCCCGGCGCGACCCGGTCGGGGCCCGCGGACACGCGGAGAGGGCGGGAGGGGACGTGGTCGTACGCACGCCCGCGCGGTCCGCCGGTCGGCGGGGCGCACGGCGGCGGACCGGCCTCGTCGCCGGCGACCTTGTTCCCGTACGGAACAAAGTGTCGCAGAGAAGTGGCACCAGCCGGTAAACGGCTCGTTGCGTCAGAGTTTGACGCGGGCGGCGATCGGGAGGTGGTCGCTGCCGGTGGCCGGGAGGGTCCAGGAGGACATCGGCTCGACGCCCTTGACCATGATCTGGTCGATCCGGGCCATCGGGAACTTCGCGGGCCAGCTGAAGCCGAAGCCGTCGCCCGCCGCGCCCTGCGTGGAGCGCATCTGCGAGGTGACCGCCTTGAGCGCGCGGTCGTTCATCGTCCCGTTGAGGTCGCCGAGCAGGGCGACGCGGGCGAGCGGTTCGCGGGAGATGGCCTTGCCGAGGGCGTCGGCGCTCTGGTCGCGCTGGTTGGCGGTGAAGCCGGCGTGGAGCTTGACGCGTACGGACGGCAGGTGCGCCACGTAGACCGCGAGGGGGCCCTCGGGCGTCGCGACCGTGGTGCGCATCGCGCGGACCCAGCCCATCTTGAGGTCCACCGGGCGGGTGTCGCTCAGCGGGTACTTGCTCCAGAGGCCCACGGTGCCCTGCACCGAGTGGTACCGGAAGCGGCCTTCGAGCGCCTTCTCGTACGCCGCCACCTTGCCCGCGGGCAGCTCCTGGAGGGCGACGACATCCGCGCCGGAGCCCGCGACCTGGTCGGCCGTGGCGGCCGGGTCGGGGTTGTCCGCGTTGACGTTGTGCGTGGCGACGGTCAGGTCGCCGCCGGCGCCGGACTTGTCCGTGAACAGGCCGCCGAACATGTTGAGCCAGACCACGACGGGCAGCACCAGCGCCACCACGGCGGTCGCCGAGCGGCGCACCAGGCCCAGGACCAGCAGCAGCGGGATCAGCACACCGAACCACGGCAGGAACGTCTCGCTGAGGCTGCCCAGGTTGCCGATGGTGTTCGGGATCTGCGAGTGGAAGGCCATCACGAGGGTGAGCAGGACCGCCCAGCAGGCCAGCACGATTCCACGCCGCCAGACCCCGGGGTCCCGGAAGGTCCGGGCCAGTCTGTCGCGCAGGTCCCGGAAGCGGGAGCCGGAGCGCTGCGGTCCCACGCCGTTCCCGGTGTCCGCCCTGTACGCCTGCACCATCGCGCTGTCCTCACTGCCTTGCCGTACACATCGCCGCGCCCCCGACCCTAGGGGATGCGCGATGCCTTTCATGCCGCCCGTGGCGGTCGTACTGCCACGAGGACGTGGAAGGCGGCTCCGGCAGTTCCTCAGGAGCGGGGAATCGCGGTGCTCTGTGACGTAACGATCACATCCGTCCGCGCCGGGGCGCCAGGCCCTCCATCACCAGGGCGATGATGCGGTCGGCGAGATCCTCGGGCAGCGGCGCGTCGGGCCGGTGGATGGTGCGTACGAGCATGGGGCCCAGGAAGAGGTCGTCCATCAGCTCCACGTCCGTGTCGTCCCGCAGCTCGCCCGCCTCGACGGCGCGCCGCACGGCGGCGACCATGGCGAGGCGGCGGGGGGCGATCACGGTGCACTGGTACTCGTGCCAGAGCTTGGGGTGGCTCTTCATCTGCGCGAACACGTTGTGCAGCAGCACGGAGGAGCGCTGCGCGAGGCCGCGTTTGCGCATGGACTCCAGCAGGACGCGGAGGTCGCCGAGGCCGCCGGTGCCGGAGACCTCGGGTTCCGGGGGCTCGATGGCGCGGAGCACGTCGACGAAGAGCTCCTCCTTGCCCGCCCAGCGCCGGTAGATGGTGGCCTTGCCCACCCCGGCGGTGCGGGCGATGCGCTCGATGGAGAGCGCGGCAAGAGGTTCACCGGCCTCCAGCAGCTCCACGACGGCGTCCAGGATGGCCGCCTCGGCCGCGGCACTGCGCGGCCGGCCCCGGCGCGGCTCGGAGTCGTCCCCGGGTCCCGGGGGGCCGGGGACCTCGCCGGACCGCTCGTCCGATGCCTGAGCCTGCACGTGAAACCACCTTTCGCCGCCCCCGATTCTCGCCGACGCGGAAGAGGGCCGGCGCCTATGGGTGAACCGGGCCGCGGGACACGGCCCGGTTCACCCGGAAGGTTCAACCGGACGCCGCCGGGAACGTCATCGCTCGGCGCCCGCCGGAGCGGGGCGCTCCTCCTCGCGTACGGCCTGGGGCGCGGCCGGCTCGCGGCCCGGCAGCCACAGCGCGACGACGACCGTGCCGACGAGGGCGACGGCGGCCGAGCCGAGGGCCGTGACGTGCATGGCGCTCATGAAGGCGTCGTGCGCGGCGGTGACCAGCGGGGCGCCCTTGGGGCCCAGCTTCTCCGCGATGGCGAGCGTGGCCTCGATGGACTCCCCCGCCGCGTCCCGGGCCCCGGAGGGCAGCGCGCCGAGGTGGTTCTCGATGTCGCCCCGGTAGACGGTGGACAGCACCGAGCCGAGCACGGCGATCCCGAGCGCGCCGCCGACCTGGCGGAACGTGTTGTTGACGGCCGATCCCGAGCCGGCCTTCTCGCGCGGCAGGGCCTGCATCACGGCGACGGTGACCGGCGGCATGACGTGGGCCATGCCGGTGCCCTGGACGAAGAAGACGACGCACATCAGCCAGACGGGCGTGTCGGCGTCGAAGAGCGCGAACGCGGCCAGGCCGACGGCGACGGCCAGCATGCCCGCCGTGCAGACGGCGCGGGCGCCGAAGCGGGCGACGACGATCCGGGCGCGGGGCGCGAAGAGCATCTGGGCCACGGCCAGCGGCAGGATCAGCAGCCCGGACTGGAGGGCGCTGTAGCCACGCACGCTCTGCATGTAGAAGGCGGAGAAGAAGGTGACGCCCATCAGCGCGAAGAAGATCAGCGCGATCGCGGCGACGGCGGCGGAGAACGCGGGCTTCTTGAAGTACGAGACGTCGATCGCCGGGCTGGCGCTGCGCTTCTCGTGGAGGACGAAGACCACCAGGACGGCGAGGCCGCCGATGACCGGGAGGAGGACGGTGACATCGGTGAAGTCGGCGAGCTCGCCGCCCCGGATGATGCCGTACACGAGCAGCACCAGGCCGATGATGGAGAGCACCACGCCGAGCGGGTCGAGCCGGCCCGGCTTCGGGTCCTTCGAGTCCGGCACCAGCAGGACCATAGCGACCAGGGCGATGATCACCACGGGGACGTTGACCAGGAAGATCGAGCCCCACCAGAAGTGTTCGAGGAGCAGGCCGCCGGTGATCGGGCCGATCGCGATGCCGAGGCCGACGCTGCCGGCCCAGATGCCGATCGCCTTGGGCTGCTCGTCGCGCTCGAAGACGTTCATCAGGACGGCGAGCGTGGCCGGCATGACGAAGGCGGCGCCGAAGCCCATCAGGGCGCGCCAGGTGATGAGCTGGCCGGGCGAGCCGGACATGGCGGCGAGGGCGGAGCCGATGCCGAAGAGGGTGATGCCGAAGAGCAGGACCTTCTTGCGGCCGAGGCGGTCGCCCAGCAGACCGGCCGTGAAGAGCAGGCCGGCGAAGACGAGCGTGTAGGAGTTGATCGCCCACTCCAGCTCGCTCTGGGTGGCGCCGATGCCCGTGGGCGAAGGGGAGGCGATCGTCTTGACGGCGACGTTCAGGATCGAGTTGTCCAGCACCACGATGAGCAGGCTGAACATCAGGACCACGAGAATCGCCCAGCGGCGGCGGTGGACCGCCTCCGGTATCTGGGACACGGCGGGAGCGCCGGAGGGTGTGGACATGAGGAGCAGCCTAAACGCATTGCGATACGAGACCGTCTCGTATTGTAAATTCTTTACCGAGGACAAGCCCGAGGGCCCGGCCGCGCGGCCCACTTCCCGCGACCGGCTCCGGGATGCCACCATGGAAGCGGTCCGGGGACGCCGTCAGGGCGCCTCGAGATGACGAAGGAGCCACCTGCCATGTCGCTTCAGGCTGCGCAGAACCAGTCCGCCAACCCCGCGGGCACCCCCTCCGACAGCAGCAAGGCGCTGTACGGGGGCAAGAGCAACCGCCGGGTCACCGTCCACGACATCGCCGCCGCCACCGCGCGCGGCGAGAAGTGGCCCATGCTCACCGCCTACGACGCGATGACCGCGTCCGTCTTCGACGAGGCCGGCATCCCGGTCATGCTCGTCGGCGACTCCATGGGCAACTGTCACCTCGGCTACGAGACCACCGTGCCCGTCACGATGGACGAGATCGCCATCCTGTCCGCCGCTGTCGTCCGGGGCACCAAGCGCGCCCTGATCGTCGCGGACCTCCCCTTCGGGGCGTACCAGGAGAGCCCGGTCCAGGCCCTGCGCAACGCCACCCGGCTCATCAAGGAGTCCGGCGTCGGCGCGGTCAAGCTGGAGGGCGGCGAGCGCAGCCACGAGCAGATCAAGCTGCTGGTCGACGCCGGAATCCCGGTCATGGCCCACATCGGCCTGACCCCGCAGTCCGTCAACGCGATGGGCTACCGGGTGCAGGGCCGGGGCGAGGAGGCCGCCCAGCAGATGCTGCGCGACGCCAAGGCCGTGCAGGACGCGGGCGCGTTCGCCGTCGTCCTGGAGCTCGTACCGGCCGAGCTGGCCGCCGAGGTCACCCGCACCCTGCACATCCCGACCATCGGGATCGGCGCCGGTCCGGAGACCGACGCGCAGGTGCTGGTCTACACCGACATGGTCGGGCTGACCGGCGGCAAGGTGCCGCGCTTCACCAAGCAGTACGCCGACCTGCGGCAGATCCTCGGCGACGCCGCGAAGGCGTACGCGGAGGAGGTCGTCGGCGGCACGTTCCCGGCCCCGGAGCACACCTTCCACTGAGGCCCCAAGCCCCAAACGACCACCACCGGTAACGACGACAGCCCGCCGACTTCCCCCATCGGCGGGCTGTCGGCCGTTGTCGGTGGAGCCGAGCGGGCTGTCGGCCGGCTGTCGGCGGCCTGTCGGTGGCGGCTGGTCTGATAGTCGGCATGACGCGAATCGACAAGAACCCCAAGCACGGCGGGAACGCCGTAGAGGTGCGGGGGCTGGTCAAGCACTACGGCGAGACCAAGGCCCTGGACGGCGTGGACCTCGATGTGCGCGAGGGCACCGTCCTCGGCGTGCTCGGCCCCAACGGCGCCGGCAAGACCACCCTCGTACGCTGCCTCTCCACGCTCATCACACCCGACGCCGGGACCGCGGTCGTCGCCGGCTTCGACGTGGTGAAGCAGCCCCGCGCCCTGCGCCGCACCATCGGCCTCACCGGGCAGTACGCCTCGGTCGACGAGAAGCTCTCCGGCTGGGAGAACCTCTACATGATCGGGCGGCTGCTCGACCTGCCCCGCAAGAAGGCGCGGGCCCGGGCCGACGAGCTGCTGGAGCGCTTCTCGCTCACCGACGCGGCGAAGAAGGCCGCGATGGAGTACTCCGGCGGGATGCGCCGCCGGCTCGACCTGGCCGCCTCCATGATCGGCAGCCCGGCCGTCCTCTACTTGGACGAGCCCACGACGGGGCTCGACCCCCGGACCCGCAACGAGGTCTGGGACGAGGTGCAGCGCATGGTCGCGGAGGGGGCGACCGTGCTCCTCACCACCCAGTACATGGAAGAGGCCGAGCAGCTGGCCAACGAGCTGACGGTCATCGACAAGGGCAAGATCATCGCCCGCGGCGGGGTGAACGAGCTCAAGGCCAAGGTCGGCGGCCGCACCCTGCAGATCCGCCCCTCGGACCCGGCCGAGCTGGCCCCGATGGCCCAGGCGCTGCGGGAGACCGGTCTCGACGGCGTCGCGGGCGCGCAGGCCGTCCCGGACGAGGGCCTGCTCTACGTACCGATCCTCAGCGACGAGCAGCTCACCGCCGTCATCGGCCTGCTCGGCACCCGGGGCTTCTCGCTGGCCCACGTCGCCACCGCGCTGCCCAGCCTGGACGAGGTGTTCCTCGCCATCACCGGCGACAAGGCCACCGTCACCGACACGATTCCCGAGGAGGTCGCTGCATGAGCACGACGACTCTGACGCCCACCCCCACCGACACGCCCGTCTCCGCACCGGCCGCCAAGCTCCACGACGAGGGCGGCATCGGACTGCGGAACAACCTGCGCCACATCGGGGCCCTGGTCCGGCGCAACCTGCTCCAGATCAAGAAGGATCCGGAGTCGATGTTCGACGCGCTGCTGATGCCCGTCATCTTCGTGCTGCTGTTCGTGTACGTCTTCGGCGGCTCGGTCGGCGGCAGCATGGGCGGCGGCCGGCAGGAGTACCTGAACTACCTGATCCCCGGCCTGATGGCGATGATGGGCATGAACATCGCCATGGCCGTCGGCAGCGGTGTCAACGACGACTTCCGCAAGGGGGTCATGGACCGCTTCCGTACGATGCCGATCGCGCGCTCCTCGGTGCTCGTCGCCAAGATCGTGGTCGAGCTCGGCCGGATGATGGTCGCCACGCTCATCCTGCTGGGCATGGGCTTCGCCCTCGGCATGCAGCTCCACGGGTCGGTGCTCGGCCTCATCGCGGCGATCGGCCTGTCGGCCGCGTTCGGCGCCGCGATCATGTGGATCTTCATCCTGCTCGGCCTGGCCATGAAGACGTCCCAGGCGGTTCAGGGAATGGGGATGCTGGTCATGATGCCGCTCCAGTTCGGTTCCTCGATCTTCGCCCCGCCCACGACGATGCCGGGCTGGCTCCAGACCTTCACCGACTACAACCCGCTGTCGAATCTGGCGGACGCGGCGCGCGGCCTCATGATGGGCACCTCACTCGGCCACTCGGTCTGGCTGACGCTCGGCTGGGCCGTGGTCATCACGGCGGCCGTGGCTCCGCTCGCCGTCTCCAAGTTCCGCAAGAAGTCCTGACGTCACGGGTTCGGCTCGGGATCCGCGTCCACGAGGGCGGCGGCCTCCTCCAGGGAGAGGCCGCCGCCCTCGGCGTACGCGGCCTCGTAGGCGGCGTCCGCGAGGCGGCTGCGGACCAGATCCTCGGCGCGGGCCAGGTTCTCGCGTTCCATCGCGTTCATGAAGTGCCCCTTGGGCAGGTGCGCCCGGCCGGCGCCCAGCAGCCGCGCCGCGACGAGGGCCCGCTCCTCGCCGCCCAGCCCGCCGAGCGCCCAGGCCACGATGACCAGATTGATCACCGCCATCTGCGGCGCGACCATCTGCGTCAGCGGGTCCCGTACGCCCTTGAGGGACCGCCGGCTCTGCTCCAGGGCGCGGGCGTACTCGCCGTCCTGGTTGTCCAGCCAGGCCAGGCCGCCGAGGACGAAGCCCTCGAACACCGCCATGGTCTCGGACGCGAACTCCTCCTGGAGGCAGCTGAACTGCTCGCGCGCCTCGGCGGTCCGGCCGCACCGGCCCAGCCACATCGCCAGGAACAGCCGGGCCGCCGGGCGGGCCTCGTGCCCGGTCTGGCGTTCGTCGGCCAGCACCTCGCGCATGCGCGCCTCGCCCTCCTCGCCCCGGCCGAGCTCGGTGAGCACGGCGGCGTGGCGGATGCGGAGCACGGAGACCTGGGCCAGGGCGCCCAGTCGTTCGGCCGAGCGGATGGCGGCCTGGAAGTCCTCGGCGGCCCGCGCGTACGCGCCCTGCTTCTCACCCGCCTCGCCGCGTGAGGAGAGCGCCTCGGCCATCCCCCAGTCGTCGCCGAGCCGGCTGAAGATCGCCAGGCTCTCATCGGCGTCCCGGTGGGCCTCACCGGCCCAGTCCGGGCGGTTGGCCAGCACATTGGCCCGCATCTGGAGGGCGGCGGCCAGCTCCCACTCGTAACCGAACTCCCGCGCGCCGCGCACCGTTTCGTCCAGCAGGTGGCGCAGGTCGGAGACGCCGCCGGTGAGCATCACGGCGTAGAACCAGAGCGAGGCGGGGCTGCGGCAGGTCTGCGGCTGGCCCGCCCGGTAGGTCGCGACGATGGCCCGCAGCCGGGCCATGCTGGCCTCGTTCGTCCACTCGTCCATCGCGTGGTCCATGCTGACCAGCTGGACCAGGGTCACCTGCCGCCGCGCCTCCTCCAGCAGCTCCTGGCGCATGGGCGGGGGCGCGTCCGTGCAGCGCTCGTGGATGGAGGGCGCGAGCCGTACGGGCTCCGCGAACGGGTCGGGGCCGAGGGCGGCGGCCGCGTCGGCCCAGTGCAGGGCGTCGCCGCGCAGGTTGCGGATCTGCCAGTACCAGGACAGGGACAGCACCATGCACAGCGCCTCCTGCTCGTCGCGGGCGGCGACGGCGTGGCGCAGGGCGATGCGCAGGTTCTCGTACTCGCGTTGCAGGAGGCCGATGGCGGCGAGTTGTCCGGAGCCGCGCAGCAGCGGGTCCGTCGTACGGGCCAGCTCGCGGTAGAACACGAGGTGCCGGTGCTCGACCGCGTCCCGCTCCCCCGACTCCTCCAGGCGCTCCGCCGCGTACTCGCCGACGGTCTCAAGGAGCCGGTAGCGCATCCGGCCGTCGTCCGCCGGGGCGGCGACCACGAGCGACTTGTCCACGAGCGAGCCGAGGAGGAGGGCCACCTCGCCGGAGCGGCCGGCCGTGTCGGCGCAGACGGCCTCGGCGGCCTCCAGGGTGCAGCCGCCCGCGAAGACGGAGAGGCGGCGCAGGACGACGCGCTCGTCGTCGTCCAGCAGCTCCCAGGACCAGTCCACGACCGCGCGCAGCGTCTGCTGGCGGGGCAGCACGGTCCGGCTGCCGCTGGTCAGCAGGCGGAAGCGGTCGTCCAGCCGGTCCGCGATCTGCTGCGGCGTGAGCATCCGCAGCCGGGCCGCGGCGAGCTCGATGGCGAGCGGCAGGCCGTCCAGGCGGCGGCAGATCTCGGCGGTGGCCGCCGCCGTCGCCTCGTCCGCGTCCACCCGGAAGCCGGGGCGGGCGGCGGCGCCGCGCTCCGCGAGCAGCCGCAGCGCGGTCGGGTCCGGCAGCGGATCGACCGGCCGGACCGCCTCGCCCGGCACGCCGAGGGGTTCCCGGCTGGTCGCGAGGACGGTGAGCCGGGGGCAGTGGGCCAGCAGATGATCGGCGAGGGCGGCGGCGGCCTCGATGACGTGCTCGCAGTTGTCGAGGAGGAGCAGCATGCGGCGGCGGGAGCAGTACTCGGTGAGCCGGGCCAGCGACTCACCGGCCGCGCGCTCCTCGCCGGAGGCCCGTTCGGCGGCCCGCAGCTCCCCGGAGCCGGCCCCGCTCAGCACGGTCTCCCGGGCCCCGAGCGCGGCGAGCACCGCCTCCGGCACGGCCTCCGGGTCGTCCACGGGGGCCAGTTCGGCGAGCCAGACGCCGTCCGGCCAGGTACCGGCGTCGACGGTGTCCGCGACCTCCTGCGAGAGCCGGGTCTTCCCGGCGCCGCCGGGGCCGAGCAGGGTGACAAGGCGGCCCCGGGAGAGGTCGCCGCGCAGGGCCTCCATCTCCCGCTCCCGGCCGACGAAGCTGGTGAGCCGGGCCCGGAGGTTGCCCAGGGGGGCGGCGGGGGCCTTCGCGGGGGCCGGGGGCTCCTGCCGCAGCAGCTCTGCGTACAGGGCGGTCAGCTCGGGGCCCGGGTCGGTGCCGAGGCGGTCGGCGAGGAGGGTGCGGACCTCGTCGTACGCGGCGAGGGCCTGGGCGGTGCGCCCGGCGTCGCGCAGGGCGCGCAGGCGGAGCGCCTGGAGGGGTTCGTCCAGGGGGTGTTCACCGCAGAGCGCGGTCAGCTCCGGCAGCACCTCGGCGGCCCGGCCGAGCGCCAGCTCCGCGGCGAGCCGGTCCCGGCGGGCGTCGAGCCGGCGGGCGGTCCAGCGCGCGGCGGCGGCGTGCCGGTCGGGGAGGTCGGCGAGGGCGGGGCCCCGCCAGAGGGTGAGGGCGTCGCTCAGGAGGGCCGCCGCCCGGGCCGGGTCGCCCTCCGCGAGGGCCCGCGCGCCTTCGCCCGCGAGCCGTTCGAAGCGGAAGAGGTCGACGGCCTCCGGTTCGGCGGCCAGCCGGTAGCCGCTCTCCGCCGAGGCGACGGCGTCGTGCCCGATGGCCCGCCGCAGCCGCCCCACCAGCGCCTGGAGGGCGCCGGCCGCGTCGGCGGGCGGTTCGCCGTCCCACACCTCGTCCACGAGCACGGCGACCGGGACGGTGCGGCCGGGCCGCAGCGCGAGCACGGTGAGCAGCGCGCGCAGCCTCGCCCCGCCGACGGAGAGGGCCGTGCCGTCGTCGCGGAGGGCCTGGGTCGTACCGAGGATGCCGTAGCGCACGCGCCCATTCTCCGCGACCGGCCCCGGTGCCCGCACAGCCGCCCCGCCCCTGCTCGTCATGGCCCCACCCTTTCCGGTCCGGGGGCGGGAAGCGAACCGTTTCCGCCGTGTCGCCGTCAGCCCTCGGGGGCCTGCTCCTTCGGCCCGACCGCGTAACCGGGCACGGACGGCCAGCGGACGGTCAGCACCACGGACTCCTCCTCGGCGATCCAGGAGTGGTCGACGCCGACGCCCCACACCACGTAGTCGCCCTGCTCCTCCAGGAGCACGCTGCGCCCGGGCAGCTCCACCCGGAACCGCCCGCTGATGAGCACGAGCAGCGCGGTCCGGCTCTCGCCGCGCACCCACTGCGCCCGCTCGTCCCCCACCGGGTGGACGCCCCACTTGATCTCGACGTCCTCGCTGTGCCGGGGATCGCCCGCGTCCTTGAAGTGCCCGAGGATCCATCCCCGGTCGAGCGCGGCATCCTTGCCGGCGTTGCCCACGTATACGTTGTCGTTCACGTGGGGGGACGCTAGCAGGGGCTTTCGGGCCGGCCGTGGACGGCTACGCTCGGGTCCCATGGCAAGCGCAGCGCAGCAGCGGATCAGTCCGGTCTTTCTCGGGATCGCCGCCGTGACGGCCGTGGCCGGGTGGGGGGTGTGGACGGACTTCGCGGCGCAGCCGGGGTTCGCGACGTTCCTGTTCGTGACCGGGGCGTGGGTCGTGTCGCTGTGTCTGCACGAGTACGCGCACGCGAGGACCGCGCTGCACAGCGGGGACATCTCGATCGGGGCCAAGGGCTATCTGACGCTGAATCCGCTGAAGTACACGCACGCGCTGCTGAGCATCGTGCTGCCGGTGCTGTTCGTCATCATGGGCGGGATCGGGCTGCCCGGTGGTGCGGTGTTCATCGAGCGGGGCCGGATCCGGGGCCGGTGGCGGCACAGCCTGATCTCGGCGGCCGGGCCGCTGACCAACGTCCTGTTCGCGGTGGTGTGCACCGCGCCGTTCTGGCTGGACGGCCTGGACGGGGTGCCGCCCGCCTTCCGGAACGCGCTGGCGTTCCTGGCGCTGCTCCAGGTGACGGCCGCCGTCCTGAACTTCCTGCCCGTGCCGGGGCTGGACGGCTACGGGGTCATCGAGCCGTGGCTCTCGCGCTCGGCCCGTCGCGCGGTCGAGCCGTTCGCCCCCTTCGGCCTGATCGCGGTCTTCGCCCTGCTGTGGGTGCCCGAGCTGAACCGGGCCTTCTTCGACGCGGTGTACGCGCTGCTGCGGGGCCTGGGGGTACGAGGCTGGTGGAGCGACTGCGGCCTGGACGCCTACCGCTTCTGGCAGGAGGCGGACCCGCGGTGCGCGGTGAGCGGATGAGGCGGCCGGGCTTCCGGCGGCCTTGACGCCGGTGCCCGTCGGCGGGCGACCCTGGGCCATGGACCGCGCCCTGTCGACACCGCCCGCCCTCGTCCCCGGCTCGCTCGCCGGGTCGCGGCAACCGGTACTCCGTACGCCGGGCGGGCTGTCGCTGCGGCCTTGGGAGCGCGCCGACGTGTCGGTGTTCTTCGGCGCCTACCGGGACGGCGAGCTCCGGCGCTGGCACACGCGCCGGCCCGCGTCCGAGGATCAGGTCCTGGAGTGGTTCGACGGCTACGGGGAGGACTGGCGGCGGGAGCGGGGCGGTCACTGGGCCGTCGCCGACGACAGCGGCACGGCGCTCGGGCGGATCGCCCTGCGCGACATGGACCTGGACGACGGGACCGCCGAGGCCGCCTACTGGGTGCTGCCCGCCGCGCGCGGGGCCGGGGTGGCCTCCGGCGCGCTCGCGGCGCTCAGTGCCTGGGCGCTGGAGGCCGGCTTCTGGCGCCTGGAGCTGGAGCACTCGACGCGGAACGCCGCCTCCTGCGCGGTCGCCACGAGGTGCGGCCACGCCCCGGAGGGCGTCAAGCGCAGCGCCGCCGTGCACGACGACGGACGCCACGACATGCATCTGCACGCCCTGATCCGGGACAGCTGAGCCCGGCGGACCGGGCTACTCCGCGGACGCGGCCTCCGCGCGGCGGCGGCGCAGGTAGTACCAGGCCATGTTCGAGGAGAGGCCGACCAGCAGGACCCAGACGATGCCGATGAGCACGCTGCCCTGGACGAAGGCCGTCACGGCCGCGGCGAGGGCCAGGACGCAGACGACGAGGGCGTAGAGGGCGAGGCGGGGCATGGGTGGCTCCTGTCGGGGGTGATGCGCGGTCCCGTCCAGTGTCCCCCATGCCCCCGGCCGTTCCGGGCCCGCCTCAGACGTCCGTCGTGCGGAGTCCGGCGTGGGCCTTGTAGCGGCGGTTGACCGAGATGAGGTTGGCGACCAGCGACTCGACCTGGTGGGCGTTGCGCAGGCGGCCCGCGAAGATGCCGCGCATGCCCGCGATGCGGCCGGCCAGGGCCTGGACGATGTCCGTGTCGGCGCGGGCCTCGCCCAGCACCAGGACGTCGGTGTCGATCTCGTCGATGGACTCGTCCTGGAGGAGGACCGCCGAGAGGTGGTGGAAGGCGGCCGTGACGCGGGAGTCCGGCAGCAGGGCGGCGGCCTGTTCGGCGGCGCTGCCCTCCTCCGGCTTCAGCGCGTAAGCGCCCTTCTTGTCGAAGCCGAGCGGGTTGACGCAGTCGACGACGATCTTCCCGGCCAGCTCCTCGCGCAGCGACTCCAGCGTCTTGGCGTGCCCGTCCCACGGCACCGCCACGATCACCACGTCGCTCTCCCGCGCGCAGGTCGCGTTGTCCGCGCCGCGCACGCCGTTCCCCAGCTCCCCGGCCGCCGCCTCCGCGCGGTCCGCGGCGCGGGAGCCGATGATCACCTGCTGTCCGGCGCGCGCGAAGCGGTACGCGAGGCCGCGGCCCTGCGGTCCGGTGCCGCCGAGCACGCCGACGGTCAGGCCGGACACGTCCGGCAGGTCCCAGGGGTCCTTGGCGGGGGGCTTGGGCGCGCTGCCGCTGTCATTCGTAGTCATGGCCCCGACACTACTGCCAGGTACGGGGCGGAGCCCGTGGACCCGGGCCACCACCCGTACGGATGGTGCTTGGGCCTTTCGCCGGTGCCGGGGCCCCCGCATGGTGCAGGATGCCGGGCCATGGATGCCGTACGTGTGGCGCTGCTGCGTGAAGTGCTCGCCAGGACCCAGTGGCCCGCCGCCGCCCGGCGGTTCGCCGGGGCGCTCCGCTCCTCCGTGGTCCCGCACGGCGGCGGGCTGCTGCTGGTGGGGACCGAGGTGTACGAGCCCTGGCACCTCGCCGCCCATCTGGTGGACGAGTCCACCTGGTCCGGGCTGCCCGAGCTCCGCCCCACCCTGGTGCGCCACCGCGTGGAGCCCGGCGACCCGGCGCACCTCGCGGTCGGCCTCGGCCGGATCGAGGCGGCCGGGCGCGGCGAGACGCTGCTCGTGGTGACGCCGGACCGGCCCGGCGAGGGGCTGCTGGAGCGGGTGCACGACGCCCGGCGGGCCGGGGCGACGGTGCTCTCGCTGGACAACGGCGATCCGCAGGTGCGCGGGCTCGCCCATGAGGCGCTGTCCGTGACGGACGGCGACGACGTGGACCTGGACACCGTCCAGCACCTGGTCAGCGCCGCCGCCGGGGAGAACGGGGCGCCGGTGCCGCGCGGCGGGCGGCGGACGTTCCGCGACCGCCTGTCCCGGCTGGCCGACCAGCTGACGGCTCCCCCGCCGCCGCGCTGGTAGCGGCGCGCCCGCGCCGGTCCGGGGCGCCGCCCGCGGCCGGGCGCGGCGCCCCCGCGTAATCCATTTGCATCCCCCACTTATCACGACAGACCATGTCTCCTCGTGACCTCTCGCACCTCCCTCGCCGCCAGGCTGGCCGCTCTGCTTCCCGACCTCTCGCCCTGGCGGTCATCGGCCGACTTCCGGTTGCTGTGGGTGCAGGGCATCGTCACCTTCTTCGGCAGCTCCATGGCGCTCATCGCGCTGCCGCTCCAGATCAAGGACCTGACCGGCTCCCCGCTCGCCGTCGGCGCGATGGGCGCGGTGGAGCTGGTGCCGCTCGTCATATGCGGGCTGTACGGGGGTGCCCTCGCCGACGCCGCCGACCGGCGGAAGATCATCCTGGCCACCGAGGCCGGGCTCGGGCTGCTCGCGGTGGTCCTGCTGGTGAACGCGGCCCTGCCCGACCCGATGCTGTGGCCGCTCTACGTGGTGGCGGGCGGGGTCTCCGCGCTCGCCGGGCTCCAGCGGCCCGCGCTCGACTCGCTGATGGCCCGGATCGTGCCGCACGACCAGCTCCCGGCGGCCGCCGCGCTGAACTCGCTGCGCTGGCAGGCCGGGGCGATCATGGGCCCGTCGCTGGCCGGTCTGGTGGTGGCCTACGCCGGACACGCCACCGCCTACTCCATCACCGTGGTCACCTTCGCCGCCTCGGTGCTGATGTGCCGCAGGCTCTCCCCCGCGCCGCCCGCCGACAAGGGGCGGAAGCCGTCGCTGCGCGGCATCGTGGAGGGGGCCAGGTACGCCTGGAGCCGCCCCGTGCTGCTGGGGACGTACGCGATCGACATGGCCGCGATGTTCTTCGCGTTCCCCAACACGATCTTCCCGTTCCTCGCGGACGAGCTGGACGCCGACTGGTCGCTCGGCCTGATGTACGCGGCGGGCTCGGTCGGTTCGCTGCTGCTCGGCCTGACCAGCGGCTGGACCTCACGGGTGCGCCGGCACGGGCTGTTCGTCGTGTGCGGTGCCGCCGTCTGGGGGTTCTCGATCGCGGCGGCGGGCTGGTCCGGCAACGTGTGGCTGGTGCTGGTGTGCCTCGGGTTCGCCGGGGCGGGCGACATGCTCAGCGGGCTCGGCCGGTCGACCATCTGGAACCAGACCATCCCGGAGGAGCTGCGCGGCCGCCTCGCGGGCATCGAGGTGCTCTCGTACAGCGTCGGGCCGCAGCTCGGCCAGGTCCGGGCCGGTGGCATGGCGGGGTGGACGGGGACCCGGCCCGCGATCTGGACCGGCGGCGTGGCCTGCGTCGCCTCGGTGGCGCTGCTCGCGGCGGCGCTCCCGAAGCTCCTCACGTACGACTCGGAGACGGACGAGGACGCGCTGCGCAGGCGTGCCCAGCGCGCGGAGGGCCTGGACGTGGAACCGGCGGCCTGAGGCCGGGGCCGGCCGCCGGAGAACCGCTGCGGGCCCCGCGCCCCGGTCAGCCCGCCGTCCCGTCCTCGTCCGGGCCCTTGCGGTCGTGCCACTTCGGGTCCGTGTCCCACTCCAGGTTCCGTTCCTGGGCGGTCTCCATCGCGTGCTGCGCCTCCTGCCGGGAGGCGTACGGGCCGAAGCGGTCCTTGGCCGGGCACTCGGGGCCCTCCTCGACCTTCTTGTGCTCCAGGCAGTAGAACCACTCGCCAGGCTTGCCGACCGTGCGCTTCTTGAACAGGGCCATCATCGGTTCCTTTCCTCTGTGCCATGGTGCCCCGGACACGCTGGTTAGACTCGCTGGCATGTCTGGCCAGTCGCTGCTCGTACCAGGGGAGATCACTCCCGTCCGTTCCGTGCCCGGAAACATCCGGCGCCCCGAGTATGTGGGCAAGCCGGCTCCGACGCCGTACACAGGGCCGGAGGTGCAGGACACCGACACCATCGAGCGCATGCGCGTCGCGGGACGCATCGCCGCGCAGGCGATGGCGGAGGCCGCCAAGCACATCGCCCCGGGTGTCACGACGGACGAACTCGACCGTGTCGCCCACGAGTTCATGTGCGACCACGGGGCGTACCCGTCGACGCTTGGCTACCGCGGCTTCCCCAAGTCGCTGTGCACCTCGCTCAACGAGGTGATCTGCCACGGCATCCCGGACTCCACCGTGCTGCGCGACGGCGACATCGTGAACCTCGACGTGACCGCGTACATCAACGGGGTGCACGGCGACAACAACGCGACGTACCTCTGCGGCGACGTGGACGAGGAGTCGCGGCTGCTGGTCGAGCGCACCGAGGAGTCGCTGCGGCGGGCGATCAAGGCCGTGCGGCCGGGGCGCCAGATCAACGTCATCGGGCGGGTCATCGAGTCGTACGCGAAGCGCTTCGGGTACGGCGTGGTCCGGGACTTCACCGGACACGGGATCAACACCTCGTTCCACTCAGGGCTCATCGTGCCGCACTACGACAGCCCGCACGCGACGACCGTGATGCAGCCCGGCATGACGTTCACCATCGAGCCGATGCTGACCCTCGGCAGCCACGACTACGACATGTGGGACGACGGCTGGACCGTGGTGACGAAGGACCGCAAGCGCACCGCTCAGTTCGAGCACACGCTCGTGGTGACGGAGACCGGCGCGGACATCCTCACGCTGCCGTAGCCTCCGCGGCAGGTATGAGCACCTCCCGGCACCACTGGCGGAAGCCGGTGGGCGCCGGGGCGGTCAGGGCCTGCCACTCGGGCCCGTAGATGCCGTCGTCCTGGGCGGCGGCCATGTCGAGCAGGCCCTGCGCCCAGGCTTCGTGCATCCCGTACCGCGTCAGCGTCGCCTTGTACTCCTCGCCGTCGGGCCGCTCGAAGCGGACCGGGCGCTCCAGGACCTCCGAAAGGACCCGGGCCATGTCCTCCGGGGTCAGCGAGTCGGGCCCGATCACCGGGACGACGTCCTGCCCCGACCAGGAGTCGTCGGCCAGCAGGCGGACGGCCACGGCGGCGATGTCGCGCGTGGCGACGAGCGGCAGCGCCCGGTCCGGGGCGACCGGGAGCGAGAGTTCGCCCCGTGCCCGCAGCGCCTGCACCTGATGGAGCAGGTTCTCCATGAAGAACGGCATGGCCAGGGCCCGGTAGGCGACTCCGGTGCGCTCGATCATCTCGTCCATCGCGAACGCGGCCGACAGTTGTCCCGCGTCCGCGCCGTAGCCGCGGCCCAGGCTGCTGATCCCGACGACGCGGCGGACGCCACGGGCTTCGATCGCCTCGCAGGCCGGGCGGGTGAAGCCGAGGTAGTGCTCCCTGATGTCGCCGGCGGCCGCGTTCGGCGGGACCAGCCACAGGACGCTGTCGGCGCCCTCGAACGCCTCGTTCAGCACCTTTGGTTCGCGGTGCGAGCCCTGGACGATCTCGGCGCGCTCGCGCGCCCGCGGAGTGAGCCGGGCGGGATCGCGGACGACCACCCGGACCTTCTCACCGCTGTCGAGCAGTGTGTCGAGAACCTGTCGGCCGATCCGGCCGGTGGGAGCGGTGATGACGATCACGGGAGCCTCCGAAGCGAGCAGGGCTGTGGACAAGGACACGGCACGTCGGCAGGTGCCCACCGACTCATCGTTTCCACCGTTAACGATGGCACGTTATCGACGATAGCGCAAACCGCTAACATCATCCCGTTATCATCGGAAACCATGGAGACCGAGCACCTCGCCCCCGCCGACAGCAACCGCCGCCGGATCATCGAAGCCGCCACCCGACTGCTCGCCAAGGAAGGGCGCGAGGCGGTGTCGACGCGTGCGGTGAGCGCCGCGGCCGGCGTCCAGGCACCCACGATCTACCGGCTGTTCGGCGACAAGCAGGGACTGCTCGACGCCGTGGCCGCCCATGGCTTCGCCGCCCACGTCGGCAGCAAGGCGTCCCTGGAGCTCACCGACGATCCGGTACAGGACCTGCGCACCGGCTGGGACTTCAACACGGAGTTCGGCCTCGCCAACCCGGCGCTGTACACCCTGATGTACGCCCAGCCCAGCCCCGGCACCCCCTCGCCCGCGTCCCGCGCCGCGCTGGAACTGCTCGCGACCCACATCCACCGGATCGCCGAGGCCGGCCGCCTGCGGGTCGACGAAAGGCGCGCCACCCACCTGGTGCAGGCCGTGGGCGGCGGCACCACCCTCTCCCTCATCGCCACCCCCGAGGAACAGCGGGACATGACGGTGTCCCACCTGGCACGAGAAGCGGTGATCACGGCGATCACCACCGAGGCCCCCGCCTCCCCGGCCCCCGGCCCCGCCGCGGCCGCCGTGGCCCTGCACGCCCTCCTCCCCCGCACCGAAGCGCTGACCGCCGGCGAGCGCGCCCTGCTCACGGAACTGCTCGACCGCATCTCGGCCGCACCCGACGAGACCGCCTGACCGGGCACGCAGCCACCGGACCGACGGCACACCCGGGCGCACCCACAGTTACCGACAAGACGTCGGCAAGGAGTTGACTTAGGTTTGCCTAAGTAGGAGGATCGGCGTATCGGGCCCGTCACCGGCGGACAGTCGCGGCGGGCCGATATTTCCGTCTCTGTCTGGACTTCCCGTCCCCCTCGGCCCCGGAGGCCCACCTTGGACGCAACCGTCACCGCCCCGCCCTTCTCGACGCTGATCCGCATCGCGTCCCACGAGCAGCACACCGAGGCGGAGACCTCGACGTTCATGGGCGACCTGCTCGGCGGGCGCCTCGGCGTCGACGCGTACACGCGCTACACCGAGCAGCTGTGGTTCGTGTACCGCGCGCTGGAGGAGGGCGCCGGGGCGCTCGCCTCGGACCCCGTGGCGGGGCCGTTCATACAGCCCGAGCTGATGCGCACCGCCGAGCTGGAGCGCGACCTGGCCCATCTGCGGGGCGCCGGCTGGCGCGAGGGCCTGGCGCCGCTGCCGGCCACCGCCGCTTACGCCGAGCGGGTCGCCGAGTGCGCCCGGACCTGGCCCGCCGGTTACATCGCGCACCACTACACGCGCTACCTGGGAGACCTGTCGGGCGGTCAGATCATCCGGGACAAGGCGGAGAAGACCTGGGGCTTCGCGCGCAAGGGCGACGGGGTGCGGTTCTATGTCTTCGAGGAGATCCCCAACCCGGCCGCCTTCAAGCGGGGTTACCGCGAGCTGCTGGACGCGGTGAACGCGGACGACCTGGAGAAGCGGCGGATCGTGGACGAGTGCAAGCGCGCGTTCGCGCTGAACACCGCCGTGTTCCGGGAGCTGGGCGAGGAGTTCCGCGCCGCCTGACCCCGCTTCACCCGTGGTGGGCCAGGACCACCCTGCCGCCGATCTCCACCGTGCCGTCCGGCGCGGGAGCCGTGAGGATCTGGGAGCCGCGGCCCTGTGTGATGTTGAGCGCGCGCCCGAGGTGCGCGCTCAGCAACAGGGCCGCGGCTCCCGTCGCTTCGTCCTCCACGATGCCATCGTCCCTGCGCGGAAAGGCCCGTGCCCGTACGCGCCCCGCCGCCTCCTCCTCCCACGCCCAGGCGTAGAGCCAGCCCTCGCCGGGCGGCGGTGCCGGGAGCGCGTCGACCTCGGCGGCCGAGGCGTACTGCGTCAGGGTGCGCGGCGGCGCCCACTCCGGGCGGGCGGTGATCCAGCAGAACTCCCCGTCGTGGCGGGCGAACACGTCGCCCACCTCCAGCTCCAGGACCTCCAGGTCGAGCAGCCAGGCGGCGCCGACGACGGGGTGCCCGGCGAACGGCAGCCGCAGCCCCGGGGTGTAGATGTCGAGCCGGCCGCGCTCGGGGTCGTCCACGAACACGGTCTCGCTGAAGCCGAGCTTCCCGGCGAGCTCCTGCCGGTCCGCGCGGTCGGGGATGCGGCTCCCGTCGCGTACGACACCGAGGGCGTTGCCGTGCCGGCCGTCCGGTCCGCAGAACACGCGGAGGATGTCGGTGCCGGCGGGTACGTCGTAGTCGTTCACGCCCGCATTCAAGCACCCGCCCGGGCACCCGCCCCAACGAGAGGGCCGGTACCCGGGCGGTGTCGTGCGGTGGGTCAGGCGGTGGTACGGCGACGGCGGGCCACGACGACCGCTCCGGCGCCGGCCGCCACGATCAGGCCCGAGGCGGCGAGCAGCGAGCCCGTGGGCACGTCGGAGCCGGTGGAGGCGAGGGCGCCCGAGCCGCCGACCGTACCGGCGCCGCCGACGGAGCCCGAACCGCCTGCGCTGCCGCCGCCGGTGGTGGAGCCGCCGGTCGTGGAGCCGCCCGTGGTGGAGCCGGTCGGGAGCGTGGCGTCCTTGTCGAGGGAGACCGCGACGGTCAGCGCGTCGAGCGCCTCGCCCGCCTGGTACATCCCGCCGAACGCCTTGGTGGCGCCGTCGGAGGTGAGGGTCGCCGGGACGCCGGAGAGGGTCACGACGCCGTCCTTGGCGGCCAGCTTGCCCGCGGGCAGCTTCAGGTCGGCGACGGCCAGACCGGTGTACGTGGACACCTTCTTGGTCGCGCGGTCCTTGGAGGAGACGTCGGCGAGGAGCGTGCCCTTGGAGCCGGAGACCTGGACCTTCAGGTGGGACAGCGACAGGTCGAGGGTGTAGGCGCCGTCCTCCTCGTGGCCGAGGAAGCGGACCTTCCCGCCGAACGTGGCCTTGAGCTTCTGCCCGGCGGCGTCGTAGGTGCCGGTGGCGTCGGGGAAGCGGTAGCCGCCCGCGGTGGCCTTGGCGCCGGACGTCGTCTCGACCTTGCCCTTGGCGATGGGGCCGGTGACGTAGGAGCGGAAGGACGCGCGCACGCCCCAGTCCAGGGTGCCGTCCACGATGTCGCCGGACTCGGCGGCCGGCTTGTCGGTGGCGGTGGCCGTGGGGCTGGGCTTGCCGGTCGGCTCGGTGGGCTTGGTGGTGGGCTTCTCGGTCGGCTTCTCGGTGGGCTTTTCCGTGGGCTTCTCGGTCGGCTTGTCCGTCGGCTTCTCGGTGGGCTTCTCGGTCGGGGCCGCGGCCGCCGTGACAGTGAGCGTGGCCGGGTCCAGCACCTCGCCCTCCTTGTACTGCCCGTTGAACGCCTCGGAGCCGGCCTTGGTCAGCGTGGCCGGGATGTCCTTGAAGACCATCGCGCCGCCCGTGCCCTGGCCCGGCTTCACCGCCGAGAGGTCGAGGGCCGCGACGGCGACGTCGTTCTGGGTGCCCTGCGGGGTGGCCACGTCGGCGGTGATCGCGCCGCCCGTGCCGGCGGTGGAGACCTTGACGTCGGAGAGCGTGATGTCCAGGACGCCGCCGTGCGCGGAGAAGTTGACGCCGCCCTCGAACGCGGTGTCGGTGGCGTGGGTGCCGGTGTTGTAGGTGCCCTTGCCGTTGACGAACGTGAAGACACCGTTGTTCTCGGCCTGCTTCGCCCCGTCCTTGACGGTGATCTTGCCGGCGCCGCCGATGTACCGGCGGAAGGACTCCTTGAAGCCCCAGTCCAGCGTGCCGTCCTTCAGCTCGATGGTCGGCGCGGCGCCCGCGGCGTTCGGCGTGGTCCGGTCGGCGGCGAGGGCCGGGAGGGCGAGTGCGGCGCCGAGGGTGGCAGCGGTGGCGACGGCTGCGGCGAGGGTTATGGGGCGGCGGGTGGCTGCCATGGTCGGGGTCTCCTCAGAGATGAACAGGGTGTACGGGGTGATGGGGGGACGGGTGGTGCGGGGGGGTCAGGAGGAGGCGTCCGGCGTCGCCCGGTTGCGGCGTACGAACACCAGCACGGTGACCGCCGCCGCGGCGAGCAGTCCGGCGCCGCCGAGGGTCAGGTAGAGCCCGGTGCGGGAGTCGTCGTCCTTCGCGGCGGCCGTGGGGACGGTGGCCGTCTTCGCCGCCGGGCTGCCGGTCGGCTCGGGCGAGGCGGACGCGTCGCTGCCCAGGTCGGGCAGGGCGGGGAGTTGGGCCTTCGCGTCGGTGGCCACGGCGAGCGAGACCGGGTCCATCGCGGTGCCCGCCTTGTAGAGCGAACCGAAGACCTTCGCGCCGTCGGCGGTCAGGGTGGCGGGGGCCTCGGTGAGGACCGCGAGGCCCTTCTCCGGGGCGAAGTCCTTGGCCGCGAAGGTGACGAGCGGGACGGACTCCGCGGCCTTGCCGTCGCTCAGGACGTCGGCGCTCAGCGTGCCCTTGCCGGACTTCACGGCGACCGCGAACCGGGACAGCTTGAGGTCGAGGCCGTCGTGCGCGGTGAAGCGGACGCTGCCCGCGAAGGCGGCCGTCAGGGTCTGCCCCTCGGGGTCGTACGTGCCCTTGCCCTTCGGGAAGCGGAAGAGCGCGCCGCCGTCCTGGGCACCGTCGGCGAGGGTCCACTTGCCCTGGCCGATCGAGCCGGTGACGTACTCGCGGAAGGTGCGGCGCACGCCCCAGTCGACGGCGGCGTCCTCGAAGCGGCCCGCCGTGGACTTCTTCTTCGGCTCTGCGCTCTTGTCCGGCCACGCCGGGGACTTGGAGGGCTGCGCGGCCGGGCCCTTGGTGTCCACGGAGAGGCCGACCGGGTCCAGGGGCGTGCCGGCCGTGTAGTAGCCGGCGAAGGACTTGGCGCCCTGCGCGGTGAGCGTGGCCGGGATGTTGGTCAGGGCGACGGGGGTGGTACCGCCCCGCATATCGATCCCGGACAGGCCCAGCGTGGCCAGCGGGACCTGGGCGGCGGTGGTGACGCGCCCGCTGCCGCGCTCCTTGCTGGTCATGTCCGCGTACAGGGTGCCGCTGCCGCCCTGGATGCGGACGGTGGGGCGGCTGATGGAGAGGTCCAGCTCGTAGGAGCCGTCGGACTTCTTGTGGCCGGTGAAGCGGACGCCGCCCGAGAAGCCGGCCCTGAAGGCGCCGGTCGCCGGGTCGTAGGAGCCGGTCGCGGAGTGGAAGCGGAACTGGCTGCCGCCGACCGTGGCGGCTCCGCCGGTCAGCCCCCAACTCCCCTGGGCGATCGGCCCGGTGACATAGCTCCGGAACGAGGACTTGATGCCCCAGTCCAGCCGTCCGCCCTGCACCGTGCGGCTCGCCGCTTGCGCGGCGGTGGCCGGGAGCAGAGCACCCAGCAGGACCGCGAGCAGCGCGACGGCGAGAGCGTGGGCAGGTCTGAACGGTGGCATGGAACCCCTCCAAGGGCTAGTAACGAAGGTAAGGCTAACCTAAGGTGTGAACATCCTGTGCCGGTACCCCCTTCCGTCACATTCCTCAGAGATCACCACCAACTGCTCGCCTTAGTACGAGCCGTAGAACGACAGGACGGTGCCCCGTGCGCTTCCCGCAGGACTTCGCCCCACTGGGCCGTGGCGCACGGCGGCGTACGCGCAGCACCCTGGCGACCGCCCTCGCGCTCGCCTCGGCCGTCCTTCTGGCCGGCTGCGGCGGTACGGACGCGCCCGCGGCGAAGTCCGCCGCCTCCGGGGCCTCCTCGGCGGCGGACGCGGACCTGATCGAACCGCTCACCGGCACCGCCGCGCCGGAGCTCCCGGTCACCGTGGACTCCGCGGACGGCAAGCGGACCACCATCACCTCGGCGGACCGGATCGTGCCGCTCACCGGCAGCCTGAACGAGATCGTGTTCACGCTCGGGCTCGGCAAGCGGGTCGTGGCCCGTGACATCACCGCCACCTTCGAACAGGCCGAGAAGCTGCCCGTGGTGACCCGGGCCCACGACGTCTCGGCGGAGAGCGTGCTGTCGTTGAAGCCGACCGTGGTCCTCGCGGACACCACGACCGGCCCGGCGGAGGCGATCGGTCAGATCCGCGACGCCGGGATTCCGCTCGTGGTGGTCGAGCCCGCGAAGGACCTGTCCGACGTGGGCCGCCGGATCGGGACCGTGGCCGCCGCGCTCGGCGTGCCGAAGGCCGGGGAGACGCTGAAGAAGCGGACGCAGGACCGGATCGACGCCGTACGCGAGTCGGTGCCCGCACCCGCCGACGGGAACGAGAAGCCGCGCGTCGCCTTCCTCTATCTGCGCGGCTCCGCGTCCGTCTATCTGCTGGGCGGCCGGGACTCCGGGGCGAGTTCGCTGCTGGAGGCGGCGGGCGCGGTGGACGCGGGCAAGGCGTCCGGGCTGAAGAAGGACTTCACCGCCATCACCAGCGAGGCCCTGGCCAAGGCCGCCCCCGACGCGATCCTCGTCATGACGAAGGGGCTCGAATCGGTCGGCGGGATCGACGGCCTGGTGAAGATCCCGGGCGTCGCGGAGACCCCGGCCGGGATGGACCGGCGGATCGTGTCGATCGACGACGGGGTGCTGCTGAACTACGGCCCGCGCACCGACCGCGTCCTCAGCGAACTGGTCGAGCAGCTCTACCCGGAGAGCGGTGCGGACCAGTGACCGCCTCCTGCCAGATCCCCACCAAGGCTGCCGGGCCCGAGGCTCCAGCGGCCCTGCCCCGGGCCCGGCGCTCCACCGCTTTCACGCTCACCGCCGGACTCGTCGCCGCCCTGGTCGTGGGCTGCCTGCTGTCCGCCGGACTCGGCGCGTACAGCATTCCGCTCGGTGACGTGCTGGCCTCCGTGCAGCACCGGATCGGGCTGGGCGGGCACGCCCTGGACCGGGTCGGCGAGAGCGTCCTGTGGAACGTACGGCTGCCGAGGGTCGTCCTCGCCCTGCTCGTCGGCGCATCGCTGGGCTGCGCGGGCGCCCTGATGCAGGGCGTGTTCGGCAATCCGCTCGCCGAGCCCGGCGTCATCGGGATCTCGGCCGGTGCGGCGGTCGGCGCGGTCGCCTCGATCGCGCTCGGACTGAGCTTCTTCGGCAACTGGACGATCACCGTCTGCGCGTTCGCCGCCGGTCTGCTGACCGTGCTCCTCGTCTACGCGCTGTCGCGGTCGGGCGGGCGGACCGAGGTGGTGACGCTGATTCTCACCGGCATCGCGGTCAACGCCTTCGCGGGCGCGCTCATCGGCCTGTTCATCTTCTTCGCGGACAACGCGCAGATCACCCAGATCACCTTCTGGCAGCTCGGCTCGCTGGCCCAGGCGACCTGGCCCAAAGTGCTGGCCGTCCTGCCGTGCGCGGCGCTGGGGCTGCTGATCGCCCCGTTCTACGCGCGGAAGCTGGACCTCCTCGCGCTCGGCGAACGGCCCGCCCGGCACCTGGGCGTGGACGTGGAGCGGCTGCGGCTGGTACTCGTGCTGGTCGTGGCGCTGCTGACGGCGGCGGCCGTGGCGGTCGCGGGGATCATCTCGTTCGTCGGGCTGCTCGTCCCGCACCTGCTGCGCATGGCGAACGGGCCCGGGCACC
Source organism: Streptomyces sp. NBC_00523 (assembly GCF_036346615.1). Classification (NCBI taxonomy): domain Bacteria; kingdom Bacillati; phylum Actinomycetota; class Actinomycetes; order Kitasatosporales; family Streptomycetaceae; genus Streptomyces; species Streptomyces sp. NBC_00523. The sequence goes on from NZ_CP107836.1 coordinate 2,104,026, forward strand.
GCTTCCTGGTGCCGGGCAGCGCCCTCGGCGGCGCGCTGGTGCTGGTCGCGGGCGATCTCGCGGCCAGGACCGTCGCGGACCCGGCGGAGCTGCCGCTCGGGGTGCTGACCGCGCTCTTCGGCAGCCCGTTCTTCTTCTGGCTGCTGCGCAGGACCCGTCGCAAGCAGGGTGGCTGGGCATGAAGACCCTCCGGAACCTGTTCGCCCCGCACACCCGGCGGCTGCCGGTGCCCGTGCCCGCCGGGAAACCGTCCGCCGAGGTGACGGCCCTGCGGGTCCGGCTCGGCGGCCGGCAAGTGCTGGACTCGATCGACCTGACGGCGTACGCGGGCGAGGTGCTGGCCCTCGTCGGCCCGAACGGGGCCGGGAAGTCCACGCTGCTCGCCGCGCTCGCCGCCGACCTGCCCGCCGAGAGCGGGACCGTGCGCATCGACGGGCGCCCGGTCACCGACTGGTCCGCACCCGAACTGGCCCTGCGCCGGGCGGTCCTGCCGCAGACCGCGGCCCTCGCCTTCCCGTTCCCGGTGGAGGAGGTCGTCCGGATGGGCCGGGCACCCTGGGCCGGGACGGACCGGGCCGACGAGGACGATCCGGCGGTCGCGGAGGCGATGGCGGCCACCGAGGTCACCGGGTTCGCCGGGCGCCCCTTCTCCGCGCTGTCGGGCGGCGAGCGGGCGCGGGTGGCGCTGGCCCGGGTCCTGGCGCAGCGGGCCCCGTTGCTGCTGCTCGACGAGCCGACGGCCGCGCTGGACCTGCGCCACCAGGAGCTGGTGCTGCGGATCTGCCGGGAGCGGGCCGCCGCCGGGGACGCGGTGGTGGTCGTCCTGCACGACCTGGGGCTCGCCGCCGCCTACGCGGACCGGGCGGCCGTGCTGCACGAGGGACGCATCGCGGTGGCGGGCCCGCCGGGCGAGGTGTTCTCCGGCGAGCTGCTGGGCCGGGTCTACCGGCAGCCGGTCGAGGTGTTCCCGCACCCGCGGACCGGGGTGCCGCTGGTGGTCCCCGACCGCGCCTCTTGACCTGTGCATTACCTGTACGGGGTACGTTCAAGGGTCGGACGTGACCCGTCCGTTTCCGGGCCCGCGCAGTGAGACCTGAATCACTGCGCGGGCGGGTAACGCACAGGTAAGCCTCGACTAAGTTAGGTCCGCCTCACCCACCTTTGTCCGACCCTTCCCGTCTTCTTTCTTCATTCTCAAGTGGAGCCCGCATGCGAGCCGTTCGTTTCTCCGTCGTCACTGCCGCCGCCACCGCGGCCGCTCTGACCGCCGTCACGGGCTGCGCCGAGAAGAGCGACGGCAAGGGCGACGGAGCCGTCCAGGTCGTCGCCAAGGACGACTCCTGCGAGGTCTCGAAGAAGGAGCTCCCGGCCGGCCACATCGAGCTGGCCGTGCAGAACAAGGGCTCCAAGGTCACCGAGGTCTACGTCCTCTTCCCGGACGATCGCATCGTCGCCGAGCGCGAGAACATCGGCCCCGGCACCAAGGCCACCATCACCGCCGAGATCAAGGCCGGTTCGTACGAGATCGCCTGCAAGCCCGGCATGAAGGGCCACGGCATCCGGCAGAAGATCGAGGTCAGCGGCGGCAAGGCGGCCAAGCGGAGCCCCGAGATGGACACGGCCGTCGCCGCGTACCGCACCTATGTGCAGGCGCAGGCCGACGAGACCCTGCCGAAGGTCAAGGTCTTCACCGACGCCGTCGCCGCCGGGGACATCGAGGCCGCGAAGAAGGCGTACGCCAACTCCCGTATCGGCTGGGAGCGCACCGAGCCGGTCGCGGAGTCCTTCGGCGACATCGACCCGAAGGTAGACGTGCGGGCGGACGGCCTCGAGGACGGCCAGAAGTGGACCGGCTGGCACCGCCTGGAGAAGGCGCTGTGGCAGGACAAGAAGCTCGGCGCCGAGGAGAAGGCCCTCGCGCCGGTCCTCTACAAGGACCTGACCGACTGGCAGAAGCGCGTCGGCACCGCCGACATCACCCCGACCTCGATGGCCAACGGCGCCAAGGAACTCCTCGACGAGGTCGCCACCGGCAAGGTCACCGGTGAGGAGGAGCGCTACAGCCACACCGACCTGGTCGACTTCAAGGCCAACGTCGAGGGCGCCGAGCAGTCCTACAACCTCCTGAAGCCGATCGCGTCGAAGAACGACGCCGCGCTCACCACCACCCTGGACAAGCGGTTCGCCGAGCTGAACAAACTGCTTGAGCAGTACCGCGAGGACCCCTCCTCGTACGACTTCACCTCCTACGAGAAGGTCGGCAAGGCGGACCGCAAGGAGCTGTCGGACGCGGTCAACGCGCTGGCGGAGCCGCTGTCCAAGCTGGCCGCCGCGGTCACGAAGTAACCGGCCGGAAAGAGGCTCGGGATGAGCGACGAGACCCGCGAGACACCCGCCGGCGGCACCGCCCCGTCGCGCCGCGCCCTGCTGGGCTGGGGCGGTGCGGGGCTCGCGCTCGGCGCCGCCGCGGCCGGAGTGGCCGTCGCCGCGGCCCGCTCCGGTGACGACGACCCGGCGACGGCCGCGGACAGCGGCGCCGCGGTGCCCTTCCACGGCGCGCACCAGGCCGGGATCGCCACCGCGGTCCAGGACCGGCTGCACTTCGCCGCGTTCGACGTCACGACGAAGGACCGGGCCGAACTGGTCGCGCTGCTCAAGGAGTGGACCCGGGCGGCCGAGCGGATGACCGCCGGGCACGCGGTCGGCGACGGGGCGTACGGGGGTCTGCCCGAGGCGCCGCCGGACGACACGGGCGAGGCGCTGGGGCTGAAGCCGTCCCGGCTGACGCTGACCATCGGCTTCGGGCCCTCGCTGTTCGCGAAGAACCGGTTCGGTCTCGAAGGGCGGCGGCCCGAGGCGCTGGTGGACCTGCCGAAGTTCCCCGGTGACAACCTCGACAAGGCCCGCAGCGGCGGCGACCTGTGCGTCCAGGCGTGCGCGGACGACCCGCAGGTGGCCGTTCACGCCATCCGCAACCTCGCCAGGATCGGCATGGGCCGCGCCGCGATCCGCTGGTCGCAGCTGGGCTTCGGCAAGACGTCCTCGACCACGCCGGACGCCCAGACCCCGCGCAACATGCTCGGCTTCAAGGACGGCACCCGGAACATCTCCGGCACCGACACGGCCGCCCTCGGCAAGCACGTGTGGGCCGGGGAGGGGGACGGGCCCGGCTGGATGACCGGCGGCTCGTACCTGGTGGCCCGGCGCATCCGGATGCACATCGAGACCTGGGACCGCACCTCGCTCCAGGAGCAGGAGGACGTCTTCGGCCGCGACAAGGGCGAGGGCGCGCCGGTCGGCAGGTCCAAGGAGCGCGACGAGCCGTTCCTGAAGGCGATGCTGCCGACCGCGCATGTGCGCCTCGCCCACCCGGACAGCAACGGCGGGGCGACGATCCTGCGCCGGGGCTACTCCTTCACGGACGGCACCGACGGCCTCGGCCGGCTCGACGCGGGGCTGTTCTTCCTGGCCTATCAACGCGACACCCGCAAGGCGTTCGTTCCTCTGCAACGGCGCCTGGCGGCACACGACGCACTCAACGAGTACATCCAGCACGTGGGTTCGGCGCATTTCGCCGTCCCGCCGGGCGTCCGCGACAAGGACGACTGGTGGGGCCGGGCGCTGTTCTCGTAACGGGACTCGAAGCGGAAAGGGAACCGAGACGTGTTCAGCAACTTCCTGATCGGGCTGCGTGAGGGCCTTGAGGCCAGCCTGGTCGTCTGCATCCTCATCGCGTATCTGGTGAAGACCGGCAACCGCGACAAGCTGCTGCCGATCTGGATCGGTGTGTCGATCGCGATCGTCGTCAGCCTGGGCTTCGGCGCCGGTCTGGAGTTCGGCTCGCAGGAGATGACGTTCAAGGCGCAGGAGGCGCTGGGCGGTTCGCTGTCCATCGTCTCGGTGGGCCTGGTGACGTGGATGGTGTTCTGGATGCGGCGGACCGCCCGCCACCTCAAGGCGGAGCTGCACGGCAAGCTGGACGCCGCGCTCGCCATGGGCACCGGCGCGCTCGTCGCGACCGCGCTCCTGGCGGTCGGCCGGGAGGGCCTGGAGACCTCGCTGTTCGTGTGGCGTGCGGTGCACGCGGCGGACGACGGCTGGCATCCGATGATCGGCGCGGTGCTCGGCATCGCCACGGCGGTGGTGCTGGGGTGGCTGTTCTACCGGGGCGCGCTGAAGATCAACCTGGCGAAGTTCTTCACCTGGACCGGCGGGATGCTGGTGGTCGTCGCCGCGGGTGTGCTGGCGTACGGCGTGCACGACCTCCAGGAGGCGGAGTTCCTGGGCGGTCTGCAGAACCGGGCGTTCGACATCAGCGCCACGATCCCGCCGGACAGCTGGTACGGGACGCTGCTGAAGGGCACGTTCAACTTCCAGCCGGACCCCACCGTCCTCCAACTCACCGTCTGGGTGCTGTATCTGGTCCCGACCCTCGCGCTGTTCCTGTCCCCGGTAGGGTTCGGACGGTCAGTGGCGACGGATCAGAAGGCGCGGAAAGCAGCGGATGAGAAGTCTGGGGCCGGTGCGGCGGGCGACGGGCCTCGCGGTGGCGACGGTGCTGAGCCTGACGGCGAGCGGGTGCGTGACGGTGCACGGGGAGCGGGCAGCCGTACCGGCGGCGACGAGGGCTGAGGCCGCCCGGGCGCTGAAGGAGTTCACCGCCGCGTACAACGCCGCCGACAAGGCGTACGACCCGGCGCTGGACGCGGACGTGGTGACGGGCTCGCTCGGCGCCGTCAACCAGGCGGGGTTGAAGGCCCGGCACCGGATAGCGCCCACCGGCAACTCCCGGCACCAGCCGCTGAAGCTGACCGACGCCCGTTTCGTCATCCCCGAGAAGGCGGGCTGGCCGCGCTGGTTCCTCGCCGACACGGACTCCAACCGAGACACGGACGAGGGCGGGAGGAACAGCCGCTGGCTGCTGGCGTTCACGAGGACCGGCCCCGACGCGGGCTGGAAGGCCGCCTATCTGTCGGTCGTCACGAAGAACCAGCTGCCCGCCGTCGCGAAGGACGCCGCCCCGGTCGCGGCGGACGGACCGGGCCTGGCCGTGGCCCCGCGCGATCTCGGCACGCGGTACACGCAGTACCTCCAGCAGGGCGCCCCGGACGTCTTCGCCCCGGGGGCGGCCACCTCGCAGTGGCGGGACGCGCGGCTGAACACCCGGCGGGCCGGGTTCTCGTACCAGTACGCCGACCAGCCGCTGGACGGTGGCGCGTACGCCCCGCTGGGGGTGGCCACCGAGGACGGCGGGGCGCTGGTCTTCTTCAGCAGCAGGCACTTCGAGCGGCAGACCGCCGCGCAGGGGCTGCGCCCGGCGGTCGACCCCGATGTGGAGGCGCTGCTCACCGGCGAGGTGAAGAGCACGCTGACCAAGGAGCGGGTTTCCAGCCAGCTGGTGTACGTGCCGAAGAAGGGCGCCGGCACGGGCAAGGTGACCGTGCTCAGCCGACTGCCCGGGCTGACCTCGGCGAAGGGTTCGTAGGGGGCTTACGCAAAGCCCACCGGCCCCGGCTACCGGCGCAGCGGCCAGGCCACCGATTCGTGGTCGACCTCGCTCTGGCCCTCGGAGCCGACGAACCGCGCGCAGGCGTCCGTCAGGGTCTCCAGGAGCGTCAGCGGGTCGGGCAGCGGGTGCTCGGGGCCGCGCAGCCAGGCGACGTCCAGCTCACCGGGGAGCTGGGCCGGGGGGAGCAGGACGTAGCTGCCCCGGCAGTGCCAGCGCAGGCCCGGGTGCTCGTCCATCGTCTCGGGGTGGCAGTCCAGCTCGCACGGCCACCACTCGTCCTCGTCCTCCGGGGTGCCGCGCGTCGCGGTGAAGAACAGCATCCGGTCGTCGCCGGAGCGGGCCACGGGCCCCACCTCGACCCCGGCGGCGAGGAGCCGCTCCAGGGCCTGCTCACCGGCCGCCAGCGGGACGTCGAGGACGTCGTGGATCATGCCGGTCGCGGTGATGAAGTTGGCCTGCGGCTGGCTGCGGGCCCAGCGCTCGATCTGGGCGCGGTCGGTGGTGGACTGCGTCTGCCAGGCGAAGGAGAGCGGATGGCGGGCCGGGGTGGGACAGCCGATGCGCTCGCACGAACATCGGTAGCCGACCGGGTGGGCGGCGGGTGCGATCGGCATTCCGGCCTCGGCGACAGCCAGGAGCAGCGCCTCCCGTGCGGAGTCGTCGACCTCGCGCTGCTGCGGTTTGGGTCGTCGCCGCAGCCACTGGGAAATCTTGCTCTCTGAGCCGCGATTACGGCCGAAATCGGCGCCCATCTATCCCCTTGCCTTTGCGTTGCCCCTGCCCATGGTCCCACCATCCTGCGCCTCGGGTGGCCAGAGTCCGGAAGCGGGGTGGGACGGCCGATGCCGCATGGAGGGCACTATCACACGCTTTGTCATGAAAGAGCACGTGTGGTGACCGGTCCCGGGCGGGCCGCGTCACGCGCCCGGGGTCCGCGTCCGCGCGAACCACCCGTTCGGACCACAGCGCCGGGGGCCCGGACGGCGCACCATGAGTGCACGCACACACCCGTGCGACGCACCGGCCGCAGCGGCCACCAGCCGCCGCGACGATTCGTGAGGAGCCTGAATGCCTCGTGAAGCCACACCCCGGCACTTTCTGATGTGTGCCCCTGCCCACTTCAAGGTGACGTATTCCATCAATCCGTGGATGGATCCCAGCAAGCCGGTCGATCTGCCGCTGGCGCAGACCCAGTGGGAGGACCTGCGCGACCGCTACCGGGCCCTCGGCCACACCGTCGACCTGCTGGAGCCGCACCCCGGTCTGCCGGACATGGTCTTCGCGGCGAACGGGGCCACGGTGATCGACGGCCGGGTGCTGGGCGCCCGCTTCGCCTACCAGGAACGGTTCGAGGAGGCGGCCGCCCACCGCGACTGGTTCCTCGGCCACGGCTTCACCGAGTTCCACGAGCCGGACCACGTCAACGAGGGCGAGGGCGACTTCGCGGTGACCGCCTCCTATGTGCTGGCGGGCCGGGGCTTCCGGTCGTCACCGCTCTCGCACGCGGAGGCGCAGGAGTTCTTCGGGCGCCCCGTGATCGGCCTCGACCTGGTGGACCCGCGCTACTACCACCTGGACACGGCCCTGTGCGTGCTGGACGACGCGGCCGACGAGGTCATGTACTACCCGCCCGCCTTCTCGCCGGGCAGCCGGGCGGTCCTGGCGCGGCTCTTCCCGGACGCGCTGATCGCCGGGGACGCGGACGCGGCGGCGCTCGGTCTGAACGCGGTGAGCGACGGGCTGCACGTCCTGCTGCCGCAGGCCGCGACGGGGCTGTTCGACCCGCTCCGGGCGCGCGGCTTCGATCCGGTGCCGATGGACCTGAGCGAGCTGCTGAAGGGCGGCGGCAGCGTGAAGTGCTGTACGCAGGAGCTGCGCGGCCGGGAGGCGAATGGCTAGGCCGCGTCCTCCGGGGGCGGCCAGGCGTCGCCCCAGTCGGTGTCCCGGGCGGCGCGGTACAGGGCGCCGTGCCGCTTGGTGACCGTGTCGCGCCGCAGGCCCTCGTCGCGGGTGCAGAGGTCGAGGAGCACCTGCCCCTTGCGGATCTGGGGCCTGCGGACGACCCGGGCGGCCACGGGCAGGGGCGTGAACCGGGTGGCGACGACGTAGCTGAACTTCTCGTCCTCGTACGCCAGTGAGCCGCCCTTCACCTTCCGGTGCAGCGAGGAGCGGCTGACCCGGGCCGAGAAGTGGCACCAGTCGGTGCCCGGCTCGATGGGGCAGGCGCCGCTGTGCGGGCAGGGCGCGGCGACGGTGAGCCCGGCGGCGGTCAGCCGGTCGCGGGCCTCGATGATCCGGGCGTAGCCGCCGGGGGTGCCGGCCTCGACGACCACGACGGCCTGGCCGGCCGCGGCGGCGGCGTCGATGAGGGCGGTGCGGGCGGGGACGGTCAGCTCGTTGAGCACGTAGGAGATCGTGACCAGGTCCGCCGGGGCGAGGTCGAGGTCCTCGCCGATGCGGGCCCGCCGCCAGTCGGCGGTGCGAAGGGCGGACGCTCCGGAGGCGGCGGCCAGTTCGCGGCCGAGGGCGAGCGCGGGCTCGGCCCAGTCCAGGACGGTGGTGCGGTGGCCCTCCCACTCCCCCGCGACGGCCCAGCTCGCCGCCCCGGTGCCGCCGCCGACGTCGGTGTGCGTGGCGGGCGCCCAGTCGGGGGCGGCCTCGCGGAGCGCGCCGAGGGCGGACCGTACCGCCTCGAAGGTGGCGGGCATCCGGTACGCCGCGTACGCGGCCACGTCCGAGCGGTCGCGGAGCACCGGGGCGTCGGTGGGGATGGTGCCCCGGTAGTGGGCGATGAGCCGGTCGACGGCCTGGCCGGCCTGCTTGGGCGGCAGCCCGTCCAGGAGTCCGGCGAGGGCCGCGCGCAGGGCGTCCGCGGTGGGGAGGGTGGCGATCACCGGTGAATTGTAGGCGGGCGGGGGCGGCCGTCAGATCGCCGAGGGACGCTGCCAGGGGGTGTCTCGCCGGTCAGGGCCGGTCTGGCCGCGGCGTCTGGTGCGGTGCATCGCAAGGCGGAGGATTGAGACAACGCGGAGCGTTGGTGATTGACGACAACGCCGCGAGGTGCCGTGCCGGACGCCGCGGACCCGGTCATGGCCGGGGAGACACCCCCTGGGGGCGGCACAGGCCCAGGAAGCAGACGAGGGCTCCGGCCGCGCAGACCAGCTGGACGACGGCCATCGGGACCGCGGTCTCCTCGCCGGCGATCCCGACGAGCGGGGAGGCGATGGCGCCGATCAGGAACTGCGAGGTGCCGAGCAGCGCGGAGGCGGAGCCTGCGGCGTGCTTGGTGCGCATCAGCGCCTGGGCGTTGGTGTTGGGCATCGCGAGACCCATCGCCGACATCAACACGAAGAGCCCGGCGGCCACCGGCACGAGCCCGACGTCGCCGAAGACCCCGGAGGTCATCAGGAGCAGCGCGGTCGCGGCGGCCACGATGACGACGAGCCCGAAGGTGAGGGCCTTGTCCAGGCTGACCCGGCCGACGAGCAGCTTGCCGTTGATCTGGCCGACCGTGATCAACCCGACGGAGTTGATGCCGAAGAGCAGGCTGAAGGTCTGCGGTGAGGCGCCGTAGATCTCCTGGATGACGAACGGCGAGGCGCTGACGTACGCGAACAGGGCGGCGAAGGCGAGGCTGCCCGCGATCATGTAGCCGGTGAAGACGCGGTCGGCGAGCAGGCCGCGCATGGTGCGCAGGGCGTCGCCGATGCCTCCGGTGTGGCGCTCGGCGGGCGGCAGGGTCTCGCCGAGCCACTTCCAGACGACGAAGGTGAGCAGCAGGCCGACGCCGGTCAGCACGCCGAAGATGCCGCGCCAGTCGGTGAGCCGCAGGACCTGGCCGCCGATGACCGGGGCGATGACGGGAGCGACGCCGGAGATCAGCATCAGCGTCGAGAAGAACCGGGCCATCGCGACGCCGTCGTACATGTCGCGGACCACGGCACGGGAGATGACGATGCCGGCCGCGCCCGCGAGGCCCTGGATCAGGCGGAAGGCGATGAGGAGTCCGGCGGACGGGGCGAAGATGCAGAGCGCGGTGGCCAGCACGTAGACGGCCATGCCGAGGAGCAGCGGGCGGCGCCTGCCCCAGCGGTCGCTCATCGGTCCGACGACGACCTGGCCGAGCGCCATGCCGGTGAGGCAGGCGGTCAGGGTGAGCTGGACCGTGGCGGCGGGTGCGTGCAGCGAGTCGGTGACGGCGGGGAGCGCCGGGAGGTACATGTCCATCGACAGCGGCGGGAGCGCCGTGAGGCCGCCGAGGACGAGGGTGACGAGGAGGCCGGTGCGCCGGGCGGCGGCAGTGGCCTTGCCGGGAAGGGGTGCCCCTTGCGGGGCGGTGTCGGTGGTGCGTATCTGCTGGGCCCGGCTGACGCCGCTCTCCGGCATTCTCATCTCCATAGTTGTTGAATCCGGCTCTATGCTCTCAGCTCGGCGGGGATGGTCGACACCTTTTGGGAGCGTGCATGAGCAGGACTGTCCGTTGGGGCGTGCTGGCGACCGGTGGGATCGCGGCGACGTTCACCGCCGATCTGCAGGCACTGCCCGGTGCGGAGGTGGTGGCCGTGGCGTCCCGCTCGGACGCCTCGGCACGGGCGTTCGCGGAGCGGTTCGGGATACCGAGGGCGTACGGCGACTGGGCGGGTCTGGTCGCGGACGACGAGGTCGACGTGGTGTACGTGGCCACGCCGCACTCCGCGCACCGGGAGGCCGCCGCGCTCGCGCTGGAGGCCGGGAAGCACGTGCTGTGCGAGAAGGCGTTCACGCTGAACGAGCGCGAGGCGCGGGAGCTGGTGAAGCTGGCCCGGGACCGCGGGGTCTTCCTGATGGAAGCGATGTGGACCTACTGCAACCCCGTGATCCGGCGCCTCACCGAGCTGGTGCGGGACGGGGCGATCGGCGAGATCCGGACCGTGCAGGCCGACTTCGGCTTCGCGGCGGACCTGGGCCCGGAGCACCGGCTGCGCGATCCCCGGCTGGGCGGCGGGGCGCTGCTGGACCTGGGCGTGTACCCGGTGTCGTTCGCGCAGCTGCTGCTGGGCGAGCCGGACCGGGTGCAGGCGGACGCCCTGCTGTCGCCGGAGGGCGTGGACCTGAACACCGGGATGCTGCTGGGCTGGGACTCGGGGGCCAACGCGCTGCTGTCCTGCTCGATCGTCGGGCACCACCCGACGGCCGCGACGGTGATCGGGACGGCCGGGCGGATCGACATCCCGCACAGCTTCTTCCACCCGGAGGGCTTCGTGCTGCACCGGACGGGCGCCGAGCCGGAGGAGATCACCTCGGGCCCGGGTCCGCAGGGGCTCTCGGGGATGCAGTACGAGGCGGTCGAGGTGATGCGCGCGGTCCTGGCGGGCGAGACGGAGTCCCCGCTCGTCCCGCTGGAGGGTTCGCTCGCGGTGATGCGGACGCTCGACGCGGTCCGTGACCGCATCGGCGTCCGCTATCCCGTGGATGCCGTCTAGGCGGGCTTGAGGCCCGGGCGGCCGGCCTCGGTGACGTAGGAGCCGGCGGTGGTGACGGGGGCGCCCGGCGTGGTGACGGCGGACACCGTACGGAAGTCGGCGCGGGCCGCCCGCTCCTGGAGGGTGACGACGGCGTAGCCGCGGCGCCCGTTGTAGAACTTCAGGTGCGGGTTGGCCGCCATCAGGTTGTTGTAGTTGGACGGCTTCTCGGAGCCGTCCTTCCCGCTGGTGATGGACGTGGTGACGATCTCGGTGCCGATCGTGCGCGACGCCGGGTCGTCGAAGTCCCGCTTGATGTCGAAGCCGTAGCTGACGTGCACATCGCCGGTGAGGACCATGAGGTTGTCCACGCCGACGCGCTCGGCACCCTGCAGGATGCGGTCGCGGGAGGCCGGGTAGCCGTCCCAGGAGTCCATGGACAGCTTGAACGCGTCGGTGGGCACGTCGCGCCGCTGGGCGAAGGTGACCTGCTGCGGCACGACGTTCCAGGTGGCGTGCGAGTGGCGCCAGCCGTCGATGAGCCAGCGCTCCTGGGTGGCGCCGGTCAGCGTGCGCTTCGGGTCCTCGGACTCCGGTCCGGGCGTCTGCCAGCCGTCGCCGTACGCCTGGTCGCTGCGGTACTGCCGGGTGTCGAGCACGTCGAACTGGGCGAGCCGGCCGAAGCTCAGGCGGCGGTAGAGCCGCATGTCGGGGCCGGTCGGCCGCTGGGGCGTGCGCAGCGGCTGGTTCTCCCAGTACGCGCGGTAGGCGGCGGCCCGGCGGATCAGGAACTCCTCCGGCGGCACGTCGTTCTCGGGGATGTCGCCCGCGTAGTTGTTCTCGGTCTCGTGGTCGTCCCAGGTGACGACGAAGGGGTGCGCGGCGTGGGCGGCGCGCAGGTCCGGGTCGGACTTGTAGAGGGCGTACCGCAGCCGGTAGTCCTCCAGCGTCTCCGTCTCCCGGTTGAACAGCGCGGGCAGCGTGCGGTCGGTGTAGTTGCGGGCGCCGCCGGTCGCGGTGACGGCGTACTCGTAGAGGTAGTCGCCGAGGTGGAAGACGACATCCACGTCCTCCTGCGCGAGGTGCTTGTACGCGGTGAAGTAGCCGTCGTGGTACGCCTGGCAGGAGACGGCGGCCAGGGCCAGTTCCCGCTTGCGGGCGCCGGGCGCCGGTGCCGTACGGGTGCGGCCGGCGGGGCTCGTCCACTGTCCGGCGCGGAAGCGGTAGTAGAGGACGCGGTCCGGGGCGAGGCCCTGCACCTCGACGTGGACGCTGTGGTTGAACTCCGGGTGGGCGTACGTGGTGCCGCGCCGGACGACGCGGTGGAACCGCTCGTCGTACGCCAGCTCCCAGCGGACCTCGACGCGGGCGTCGGGGAGGCCGCTGCCGGGTTCGAACGGACGGGGCGCGAGCCGGGTCCAGAGCAGCACGGAGCCGGGCAGCGGGTCGCCGGACGCGACGCCGAGCGTGAACGGGTCCTCGCCGATCCTCCGGGCCTCCATCTCGCGGGCGCCGGCCGTCCCGGCGGCGGGCAGGCCGACCGAGAAGGCGAGCGCGGCGGCGGCTCCGGTGACGGTGAGAAAGCGGCGGCGGTCGGTGTGCCGGGCGGCGTCGCGCAGCTCCTGCTGTGGCGATGAGTGCGTCATCTGTCCCTCCCCTGACTGGTGGTGTGGGGGAAGTCCAGCGGCCCGGCGCATCCGGAGGCTGACGTGTTCGCGTCGCGCGGGCGTCGCCCGGATGAGGAGTGCGGCAGGATGGTGCCCCCAGGGGCAAACTCCGCGTTCGCGGCCAAATCCATGATCATCTACGCCGGTCGCGGCGGCGCGGGAATCGCCGGACCGGCGCGCGGAATCACCCCGCCGGGGCTGCGCGTACGCTGCGGCAGCATGAGCAACAATCTGTTGAATACCGCGGAGAACTCCCCGTCGAAGGTGGCGGTGGTCACGGGTGCCGGGTCCGGGATCGGCCGCGCGGTGGCGCTCGCGCTCGCCGGGGCGGGCTGGTCGGTGGCGCTCGCGGGCCGCCGGCCGGACGCCCTGGCCGAGACGGCGGCCCTGGCCGGGGAGCACGCCCGGGTGATCACCGTCCCGGCCGACGTGACCCGCCCCGAGGACGTGGACGCGCTGTTCTCCTCCGTACGGGAGTGGGCCGGCCACCTCGGTCTGCTCTTCAACAACGCGGGGACGTTCGGCCCCGGCGGGCCCGTCGAGGAGCTGGCGTACGAGGACTGGCGCGCGGTGGTCGACGTCAACCTGACGGGGGCGTTCCTGTGCGCGCAGGCGGCGTACCGGCAGATGAAGGAGCAGGACCCGCAGGGCGGACGGATCATCAACAACGGTTCCATCTCCGCGCACACCCCGCGCCCGCACTCGGTGGCGTACACCGCGACGAAGCACGCGATCACCGGCCTGACGAAGTCGCTGTCGCTGGACGGGCGTCCGTACCGCATCGCCTGCGGCCAGATCGACATCGGGAACGCGGCGACGGAGATGACCGAACGGATGCGGACGGGCACCCTCCAGGCCAATGGCGAACTCGCCGTGGAGCCGGTGATGGCGGCCGGTGACGTGGCCCGCACGGTGCTGCACATGGCGGAGCTGCCCCTGGAGGCGAACGTCCAGTTCGCGACGGTGATGGCAACGGCGATGCCGTACGTGGGACGGGGCTGAGGGGGCGCGCGGGCGCGCCGGATCCGGGCGCACGGTGCGGGCCGTCCCGGCCGCGCTGGTGCGGGAATGCCGTCGCCCGGCGAGCGGTTGAGCGGTTCATGAGCGACCTTCCCGAGATCCTGCGCTACACCGCCTTCTCCGCCGACCCCGAGGGCGGCAACCCCGCCGGGGTGGTGCTCGACGCCTCCGGTCTCGACGAGGCGGCCATGCTGGCCGTGGCGGCGGACCTCGGCTACAGCGAGACCGCGTTCCTGACCGGGCGGACCGAGGCGGCGGAGCCCGGTGCGCGCGGTTACGCGGTCCGCTACTTCAGCCCGAAGGCCGAGGTGCCGTTCTGCGGTCACGCCACGGTCGCCGCCGCCCTCGCGCTCGCCGAGCGGGACGGGCCGGGCGAGGTGGAGTTCGCCACCCCCGCCGGTACGGTGCCGGTCACCGTGGTCCGCGAGGGCGACGAGCTGCGGGCGACGCTGACCAGCGTGGAACCGCGCGTCGAGGACGTGGCCGCGGGCGACCTCGCGGAGGCGCTGGCCGCGCTGGACTGGCCGGCCGCCGACCTGGACCCGGCCCTGCCGCCCCGGATCGCGTACGCCGGGGCCCGGCACCTCGTGCTGGCGGCGGGCACCCGGGAGCGGCTGGCCGCGCTGGACTACGACTTCGCGCGCCTGGAAGCGCTGATGCACCGGCTGGACCTGACGACCGTGCAGCTGGTGTGGCGGGCCTCCGACGCGGTGTTCCACGTCCGCGACCCGTTCCCGGTCGGCGGTGTGGTGGAGGACCCGGCGACGGGTGCGGCGGCGGCCGCGTTCGGAGCGTACCTGCGGGAGCTGGCCCTCGTGCCGGAGGCCGCCGTGCTGACCCTGCACCAGGGCGAGGACATGGGCCGCCCCGGCACGCTCACCGTGACGCTGGGCGCGGGCGACGCGCGGGTGCGGGTGAGCGGGACGGGCACCCGGCTGCCGGACCCGGCCTGATCCGCGTTCAGGCATCCGGGAGTCCGGGACCGCCGGCCTCGCCGAGCGTGCAGGTGAAGACGGGCTCACCGTCCTGCACCGCCCGCACCCGCACCCCGCCCGGAGCGGTCGTCGCCTCGATCCAGCAGGGTCGGTCCAGCTCCACGTACCGGAGGAAGTCGGAGCGCAGGGTGACCGGGAGGAAGCCGGGCACGGTGGCGTTCGCCGCCTGCCGGGCCGCCTCCAGGAGCAGGATGCCGGGCACATGGTCGTTGGGGCGGCCGAAGAGCGTCGGGTGCCCGGTGTCGAGCCGCAGCGGCCAGCGCCCGGGCGCGACGGGGGGCGCGAGGACGACGTCCCGCTCGGCGGCGCGGCCCGCGGTGCGCGGCGCGAGCGCCGGGAGCGGGGGCGCGGCGACGGCGGCGGACCGGTCGCCGCGCAGGCGGCGGTAGGCGGCGGCCGAGGTACAGCTGATCCGCGAGCCGCAGACGGCGAGCACCGCCCCGCCCCGGCGCAGCACGAAGTCGACGCGCATCGAGGCGAGGCCGCTCCCCCGGCGGCGGACGTCGGAGCAGTTCACCTCGACCATGACGTCCCACGGGTCGTCGCCGAGCACGAGCTGTCCGGCGGCGGTGGTGTAGCGCAGCTCCCACATCACGAACGCGTCGCCGAGCGGCACCCCGAGTTCGGCGTGGCAGACCAGCATGGCCGCCTGCCGCATCGTTTCCGCAATCAGCAACGGGTCCTGGTGGCCGGCGACGGGGGCGAAGAAGCGGTGGGCGCGCGGCCAGCGCGCGGGCACGCAGAACCGGGTGTCGCCCAGCCGGGCCACGCCGGTCGGGAAGAGGTCCCGGGCGTCCGGACGGTGGGCCATCCGCCCGAGCTCCTCCCCGGTGACGCGTGAGGAGAAATGGACCATGGGGCGCCCCCGGGAGACTGCGGTTCGATGGGCCGGGTTGCCCCCGGCCCGGCTGTGACGTGGCCAGTTTGCCCCGGCCCGACCCACAGTTTCCAGCCACCCTCCCAGCAGCCTCTCGAGTCTCCCTGGAGCCGGGCCCTAGGGTGAGTCGGGCGACCGAAGTCATCCGTGTGACAGGAGTGCCTCATGTCCGTGCACCGTGTGGTCCCCAACATCCCGGTGGAGGCCGGGACGGACGCGTCCGCCCTGCGGGCCAACAGCGCCTTCTACGGCCTGCTCGGCTTCGAGGAGGTCATGAACCATGGCTGGATCATGACCCTTGCCTCGCCCACCCAGCCGGCCGCCCAGATCAGCTTCATGACCAAGGACGAAACCGGCCCGGTCAACCCGGACCTCAGCGTGGAGGTGGCCGACGTGGACGCGGTGCACGCCGCGCTCGTCCGCGAGGGGGCCGAGATCGTGTACGGCCCGCACGACGAGGAGTGGGGTGTCCGCCGCTTCTTCGTACGCGACCCGAACGGCCGCGTGGTCAACGTACTGACGCACCGCTGAGCCGCCGCACCGCCTCCACCGCCGCCTCCGCCCCGTCCTCCGCGACCATCCGCTGCGCCGCCTTCGCGGCCGCCTCCCGGTGGACCCGCTGCCGCACCACGCGGTCGAGGGCGTCGGCGAGGCGGTCGGCGGTGAGGGCGCGGAAGGGGATCGGCTCGTCGGCGGCGCCGATGGCGGCGAGGCGTCCGGCCCAGAACGGCTGGTCGGCGGTCACGGGCACGGTCACCGCGGGGACCCCGGCCCGCAGCGCGGCGGCCGAGGTCCCGGCCCCGGCGTGGTGGACCACGGCGGCCAGGTGCGGGAACAGCAGGGCGTGCGGTACGTCCCCGACGGTGAGCACGTCGTCGCCCTCGGCGGCCAGACCGGCGCTGCCGGACTGGAGGACGCCGCGCAGGCCCGCGCGGCGCAGGGCCCGTACGGCGAGCTCGCTGAGCCGTTCCCCCTCGCCGGCCGCCATGCTGCCGAAGCCGATGAGGACGGGCGGCGCTCCCGCGCTCAGGAAGTCCGCCAGCTCCGGCGGCAGTTGCGCGTCCGGGTCGTGGTGCGGCCACCAGTTGCCGACCACGCGCAGGCCGGGGCGCCAGTCGGCGGGCCGGGGCACCAGGACGGTGCTGAAGCCGTGCAGCACGGGCCAGTCGGCGCGCTCCTGGCGGCGGCGCGTGGCGGAGGGCGTGGCCGGGGGCAGCCCGAGCCGTTCGCGGAGCGCGGTCACCGCCGGGGCGTACAGGCGGTCGGTCATGCGGAGCGCGAAGCGCCCGGCCAGGCGGTTGCCGGGGCGGCCCAGGGAGCGGGTGCCCATGACGACGGGCGGGAAGTCGCCGGTTGGCGCGGTGGGCTGGAGGTACACGCCGATGCCGGGGGTGCCGGTGGCCTCGGTGAGGTGCCAGGCCAGCGGGGCGGTCGTGGCCGAGAGCAGCAGCAGGTCCGTGCCGTCGGTCATCGCGTCGGCGAACCCCTGGCCCAGGCCGGCGATGAACGCGGAGGCGGCCCGCATGAGTTCCCGCTTGCCGCCGCTCCCGCCGCCGCCCTGCGCCGGGTTGCCCGGGAGGGCGCGGAAGTCCAGCCCGGCGGCGCGGACCAGGGGCGCGAAGGTATCCGTCGTGGCGAGGGTGACGTCGTGGCCGGCCGCGCAGAGTGCGGCGCCCAGGCCCGTGTAGGGGGCGACGTCACCGCGCGATCCGGCGGCGGCGATCAGAATTCTCATCGGTTCTCCTCGGGCTCATCGGTCCGCCGGGCCGCGTTGGCGTGGACGGCCTTGCCCAGGTACGCGGCCAGGCCGGGGCGCTGCTGGGACGGCGGTACGACCAGCGCGAAGGCGCGTGGGTCGGCGGCGAAGTCGTCCGCGATGCGCCGGTGCATGGCGGGCGGGCAGGCGGTGAACCAGCGGGAGATGTGCAGCCGGTGCTCCTCGGCGAGGTCCATGGCCCGTTCGCCGTCGCTCGGCTCGCCGTCGTCGAAGGCCGCCAGCAGCTCCGCGCGCCAGGCCGTGGCCTCGCCCATGAGTCGCCGCCAGTCCTCCTTGGTGTGCGCGGCGGCCCGGGCCATCGACTCCCGCTGCCCCGGTGAGTCCGCCCACTTGAGCGCCGCCTCGGTGGCGTAACTCAGGTCGGCGGTGATCTCGCCGAACACCTCGAAGCGCTCCTGCGGGGTCAGCTCGACCCCGGTCCGCTCCACCTCGATCGCCTGCCGGGCCACCTCGGAGAGCCGCCGGAGCCTGGCGATCTCCGCCTCCAGCTGCTCCTGCCGGGCCCGCAAGTGGTCCAGGACACCGGCCCGCGGGTCCTGGAAGATCGCGGCGATCTCGTCCAGCGGGAAGCCCAGTTCGCGGTAGAAGAGGATCTGCTGGAGCCGGACCAGGTCCGCCTCGCCGTAGAGCCGGTAGCCGGCCCGGCTGCGCCCGCTGGGCGAGAGCAGCCCCGCCTTGTCGTAGTGGTGCAGCGTGCGCACCGTCACTCCGGCGAAGGCCGCCACCTGCCCCACGGAATAGCTCATCCACCCGCCCCTTCCTCGCAACCGATCATCGAGCCTGACGCAGGGGGAGGGTCAAGCCGCGCCCCGATCCGGGGACACCGGCCCGGCAGCGGGGCCCAGCACCGTAACGAAAGGTACATTTCACCCCCATGGGGGCGCCTTGCCGGGCCCCGCCCGCCCTCTGCGACCGCAGCCCCCGCACCAGGAAGGGCCCGACCATGTCCGCAGTCACCGAGGAGCAGCCGCACACGGCGAAGCTCTCGCTGATGACGCTGTCCGCGCTGGTCGTCGGCTCCATGGTCGGCGCGGGCGTGTTCTCGCTGCCCCGCCGCTTCGCGGAGGAGACCGGGGTCGCGGGGGCGCTGATCGCCTGGACCATCGCGGGCACGGGCATGCTGATGCTGGCCTTCGCCTTCCAGTCCCTGGCGGTGCGCCGCCCGGACCTGGACGCCGGGGTGTACGCGTACGCGAAGGCCGGGTTCGGCGAATACCTCGGGTTCTTCTCGGCGTTCGGCTACTGGGCGAGCGCCTGCGTCGGCAATGTGACGTACTGGGTGCTGATCATGTCGACCATCGGCACGCTCTGGCCGGCGCTCGGCGACGGGGACACCGTGCTCGCCGCGGCACTGTCCTCGGTCGGGCTGTGGGGCTTCTTCCTGCTGATCCGCCGGGGCGTCAAGGAGGCCGCGGCGATCAACCGCATCGTCACGGTCGCCAAGGTCGTCCCGATCCTGGTCTTCGTCGTGCTGGCGCTGTTCTACCTGGACACCGGTGTGTTCGCCGACAACTGGGGCGGCGCCGACTACGCGGGCTCGCTGTTCGACCAGGTGCGGGGCACCATGCTGGCCACCGTCTTCGTCTTCCTCGGCGTCGAGGGCGCCAGCGTCTACTCCCGCCACGCCAAGCGCCGCAAGGACGTCGGGCGGGCCACGGTCCTCGGCTTCCTCAGCGTCTTCGCCGTCTTCGCCTCGGTCACCATCGTCTCGTACGGCATCATGCCGATGAGCGAGATCGCCGGACTGCGCCAGCCCTCGATGGCGGGCGTCCTGGAGCACGCCGTCGGCACCTGGGGCACGGTCTTCGTCAGCGTCGGCCTGATCGTCTCCGTCCTCGGCGCCTATCTGGCCTGGACGCTGATGGCCGCCGAGGTGCTGTACGTGGCCGCGCAGGACCACGACATGCCGCGCTTCCTGCGCCGCGCCACCGCCGACGACGTGCCGGTCCCGGCCCTGGTCATGACGACCGTGCTGGTCCAGGTGGTGCTGGTCGTCACGCTGCTCTCGGACGACGCGTTCAACTTCGCGCTGGACATGACGAGCGCGCTGACGCTCATCCCGTTCCTGCTGGCGGCCGCGTTCGCGCTGAAGATCGCGCTCACGACGGACCCGCTGGCCCAGGGGCGGACGACCGGGCGCGACCTCGCCGTCGCCGTGCTCGCCACCGTCTACACGGCGTTCCTGCTGTACGCGGCCGGGCTCCGGTTCGTCCTGCTCTCCTTCATCGTCTACGCCCCCGCCACGATCCTGTTCGTCATGGCCCGCCGCGAGCAGGGGCGGCGCCCCTTCTCCCCCCGCGAGCTGCTGATCTGCGCCGTCTCGGTGGCCGGTGCGGTCATGGGCGTGATCGCCCTGGCGGCCGGCTGGATCAGCCTCTGAGCCGTACCGCACCCCGACCCGTACGCGAAGGACCGCACATGACCGGTGACAGCACCTCCCGCACCCCGCTCGGAGTCCACTCCGAGGTCGGCCGGCTCCGCAAGGTCCTGGTGTGCGCGCCGGGCCTCGCGCACCGCAGGCTCACCCCGACCAACGCCGCCGATCTGCTCTTCGACGACGTGATGTGGGTGGAGAACGCCCAGCGGGACCACGCCGGTTTCGTGGCCGCGCTCACCGCGCGCGGGGTCGAGGTCGTGGAGCTCCACGACCTCCTGGCGCAGACGATGGCCGTGCCGGGCGCGCGGGACTGGCTGCTCGACCGCAAGATCACCGCCAACGAGGCGGGCCTGGGGCTGATCGACTCCACCCGGGCCTTCCTGGAGACCCTGGACCCGCGCGCGCTCGCGGAGTTCCTGATCGGCGGCCTCGCCACCACGGACCTCCCCGACGACTACCGCCCGCCGTACGTCGCCCTGGCCCGCGAGTCGGCCGGGGTCCGCGAGTACGTGATGCCGCCGCTGCCCAACACGCTGTACACCCGGGACACCACGTGCTGGCTGTACGGCGGAGTGACGCTCAACCCGCTGTACTGGCCCGCCCGGCACGACGAGACCCTGCTGATGAAGGCCGTCTACCGCTTCCACCCCGACTTCACGGACGCCACGGTGTGGTGGGGCGACCCGGAACGGGACTGGGGCCAGGCCACGTTCGAGGGCGGCGACATCATGCCCGTCGGCAACGGCGTCGTCCTCATGGGCATGAGCGAGCGCACCTCGCGCCAGGCCGTCACGCAGGTCGCCGCCGCCCTCTTCGAGCAGGGCGCGGCGGACCACGTCGTCGTCGCGGGCATGCCGAAGCTGCGGGCGGCGATGCACCTGGACACCGTGTTCACCTTCGCGGACCGGGACGTCGTGACGCTCTACCCGCGCATCGTGGACGCCATCCACAGCTTCTCGCTGCGGCCGGGCGGGGGCGCGGTGCCCGTGGACATCGTGGACGAGGGGTCACGGCCGTTCACCGAGGTGGTCGCCGGGGCGCTCGGGCTGCCGGGGCTCCGGGTGATCGAGACGGGCGGCGATGTGTACGCCTCCGAGCGCCAGCAGTGGGACAGCGGGAACAACGCGGTCGCGGTCGAGCCGGGCGTCGTCTTCACCTACGACCGGAACACCCAGACCAACGCGTTGCTGCGGCAGGCGGGCATCGAGGTGCTGGAGATCGTGGGCGCGGAGCTCGGCCGGGGGCGGGGCGGCGGGCACTGCATGACGTGCCCGCTGATCCGTGAGCCGGTGAGCTTCTGAGGTGACGGAGACGGCCCGGCGGAGGCATGGGGTCCCCCCGCCGGGCCGGGCCTGCGGTCAGGCGCAGGCGCCGAGGTCCTCCCAGACGCCCCACTCACCGGTGGTGCCGGGCTTGTCGCCCTGCACCCACCACTTGGCGCGCCAGGTGTGGCCGTCGTACGAGACGGTGTCGCCCCCGGTGTACACGGCCTCGGTGCTCCACAGCGGCACGGCGCAGGCGCCCGGCTCGCCGGTCTCGCCGCCGTCGCCGTCACCGCCGCCGGGGGTGCCGCCGTCGTCGCCGCCGCCGGTCCCGCCGATGTTGACGTCGACGCACGCGTAGAAGGCGTTGGCCGTGTCGGCGACGTTCCAGACGGCGAGCACCTTCTGGCGGCCGGTGAAGCTGCCGAAGTCCACCTCCTGGCTCACGTCGGCGGGCGGCTGGGCGTGGTTGCCGTCGAACTCGGCGATCTTCCGGTCGCCGATGAAGTACTGCCAGTTCTCGGTGGCGTGACGGGCCGTGTGGTGCCAGGTGAAGGTGAACTTGTGGCCGACCGGGGTGACCTCCCAGCCCTTGTTGTCGTCGTCCAGCTCGGCGAAGGCCGCGTTGCCGCCGCTACAGCTCTTGAGCCCCTTCGGGCCCTCGACGCTCTGCGGCTCGTACTTGATCTGGCCGCAGTCGACCACACCGGCGGCGCACTGGGCCTGGCGGCTCGTCGGCGCGGTGACCCAGCCGTGGGCGCTGGCGGTGCCCGTCTGGATGCCGAGGGCGAGCACGGGGGCGACCAGCGCTCCGATGGAAACGGCCAACCGTCGCTTGGTGTTCATGCCACGTCACTTCCTTCGCTCGTACGGGGGTTGGGCGGCCGCCTGCGCATGGCGGGCACCCTTGGTCCAGACCTGGCCAATGCAGGTCTAGACCTTAGTGACGGACGGGGTCCGGTCAAGGGGGACGAGCGACGTCGGTTCACGCCTCCACTTTTCGACGTCGAGTGGTTCGTCACCGAACCACTCGCGGCACCATTTTTAAGTGATCCTTAAGCCGCTGGTCACCGGTGGCGTCCGGCGGCCACCCGGCGCGGGTGCGCCCTCCGTGCGGCCCATGAACCGTCAAATTGGTCTAGTCCTAATCTCGCTGGAATCGTTGACGTGCAGGTCACGGGCCGGTTATCACTGCTCCAGCCCATCCACAGCACCACCCGCTCCCCCGCTGGAGGCCGCACGTGCACCCCCGTAGAACTCTGATCGCCGCGCTCCTGAGCACGGCCCTCGCCACCGGCGGCCTCGCCGCGACCGTCGGCATCGGTTCGGCCCAGGCGGCCGACGCACCTGCTTCCGCTTCGGCGGGCGGTGTGCGCATCGCGTACTACGACCAGTGGAGCGTGTACGGCAACGCCTTCTACCCGAAGCAGCTCGACACCCGGGGCATCGCCGGCAAGCTGGACATCATCAACTACTCGTTCGGCAACATCCACCCGACCGACCTCACGTGCTTCGAGGCCAACAAGGCGGCGGGCGACGACAACAACCCCAACGCGGGTGACGGTGCTGGCGACTCGTACGCCGACTACCAGAAGTCCTTCAGCGCGGCGGACAGCGTCGACGGCGTGGCCGACAAGTGGGACCAGCCGATCGTGGGCGTCTTCAACCAGTTCAAGGAACTGAAGGCGAAGTATCCCCACCTGAAGATCAACATCTCGCTGGGCGGCTGGACGTACTCCAAGTACTTCAGCGACGCGGCGAAGACGGACGCGAGCCGCAAGAAACTGGTCTCCTCCTGCATCGACCAGTACATCAAGGGCAACCTGCCCGTCGAGGGCGGCTTCGGCGGCGCCGGTTCGGCGGCCGGCATCTTCGACGGCATCGACATCGACTGGGAGTACCCGGCCTCCGCGGGCGGCCACCTTGGCAACCACTACGCCCCCGAGGACAAGCAGAACTTCACGCTGCTGCTGGCGGAGTTCCGTAAGCAGCTCGACGCGTACGGCGCTGCCAACGGCGGCAAGAAGTACCTGCTCACCGCGGCCTTCGGGGCCGGCCAGGACAAGATCGCGAACATCGAGACCGACAAGATCGGCCAGTACCTCGACTACGCGAACCTGATGACGTACGACATGCACGGCGCCTGGGACGGCGACGGGCCGACGTACCACCAGTCGCCGCTCTACTCCGGCGCCAACGACCCGTCCGACCCGGTCGCGCCCGGCACCGAGAAGTACTCGATCGACAACGCGGTCGACTCCTGGCTCGACGGCAAGCCGGCCTACGGCATCGCCGGCGGCTTCCCCGCGAACAAGCTGACCCTGGGCTACGAGCTCTACTACCGCGGCTGGAAGGGCGTCCCGGAGGGCACCACCCACGGCCTGGCCCAGTCCGCGACCGGCGGCTCCGCCGCCCGCCCGCTGAGCCAGCAGGCCGGCATCGCCCACTACAAGGAGCTCGGCGGCATCGTCGACAACCCGGCGACGACGTACTGGGACGACGAGGCGAAGGCGTCCTACTTCTACAAGGACGGCGAGTTCTTCACCGGCCTGGACCAGAAGTCCATCCAGGCCAGGGCCGACTACGCCAAGCAGCGCGGCCTGGCCGGCGCGATGATGTACTCCCTGCTCGGCCTGGACGACAAGGCCACCCTGCTGAACCAGATCAACACCGCGATCGGCGGCTCCACCACCGAGCCCACCACCCCGCCGACCACCGACCCCACGGACCCGACCACCCCGCCCACCACCGACCCCACGGACCCGCCCGCCGGTGACTGCGGCTCGGTCCCGGCGTACGTGGCCGGCACGGTCTACAACGCGGGCAACGAGGTCTCCTACAACGGCCGGAAGTACAAGGCCCAGTGGTGGACCCAGAACGAGACCCCGGGCAGCACCGGCGACTGGGGCGTCTGGAAGGACCAGGGCGCCTGCTGAACACCCTGACCCTCTGAGAGCCCCCGCCGGTGCGCGCACCGGCGGGGGCTCTCGCGTCGGGGCCACGGCGGCCGGAAGGAAGGTGGGGCAGACGAGTCGGGCTGTACGCCGGGTTCTGTCGCCCGGTCGCCTCGCGGCGGCCGGGGAGACGGCCATCCATCTAGGACCGGCATTGCTGCCGGCCTCGTGCGGTCTACCCGCGAACTCGGGCGGGCAGCCCTCGAACGTTCGCGCAGGGCCGTCTCGCGACGGCCCCTCTTGACCTTGCTCCGGGTGGGGTTTACCTAGCCGCCTGGGTCGCCCCAGGCGCTGGTGGTCTCTTACACCACCGTTTCACCCTTACCCGGGACCGAGGTCCCGGGCGGTCTGTTTTCTGTGGCACTGTCCCGCGGGTCACCCCGGGTGGCCGTTAGCCATCACCCTGCCCTGTGGAGCCCGGACGTTCCTCGGGAGGATCCGAAAACCCCCACGCGACCGTCCGCCCGGCTCGTCTGCCGTGCCGCCCATGCTACCTGGCCGGATTACATGAACTCCGCCGTCTCCAGGTCGAACGAAAACGGCTCCGGAAGGCGGACCGCCTTCCCGAAGGGCACGGTGCGGTGCTGGCGGTAGTCGTCGCCCTCCGGGTCGCTGAACAGCGTCACCGACGAGTCCTCCCGGTCGACCAGCAAGTACAGGGGAACCGGGCCCCTCGCGTAACAGTGCCGCTTGGCCTCGCGGTCGGCGGCCGGCTTGGACGACGTGACCTCCAGGACCAGCGCCACTCCCTCGCACGGCATCCATGGGGCCGCGCCCCGGTACAGGCGCAGGGCATGGGGGGCGAACGTGCCGTCGGGGATGACGTGGTTCGCTGGACAGCCCCTGCCGCCTCTCAGCTTCAGACCCTTGTTTGCCGAAAAGTCCATGTCCGTCTTCGCACGCCCGAGCACTTGTTCAAGGATCAGGGCGATGCAGTCCTCATGATCGCCGTCCGGCGGCGGCTTCAGGGCAATCTCCCCTTCGAGCAACTCCGCCCGGAAGCCCTCCGGTGGGTCCAGAGCCTCGAAGCCTTCCAGCAGTACGTCCGCCTGCGAGAGCCGTTCATGCGGAACAGCTGACATGTGGCGCCTCTCCTCGGTCACTCACCCAGAATGGGCCATCGTGGCACAGGAGGGCCCCGCGCGGTCAGAGGCGGCTCGACGCCAGCGCGGTGATGCCTGCTGTCCAGGCCGTGGTGACCGACTCCGGGGTGGGGAAGCGGTTGTTCAGTTCCATCATGACCATGCCGTGGGCGAAGGCCCAGGCCGCGCGGGCCAGGTGGTCGTCGGGGGCCAGGGCGCGGAAGAGGGGGGCGGCGGCGCGGTCCTCCAGGTCGTGGGGGTGGGGGCGGGACGTGGTGAGGCGGTAGAGGTGGGGGTGGGCCAGGGCGTGGGCGCGGTAGGCCGTGGCCAGGGCCGGGAAGGAGCCCGGGGCGGCCGTCTCCGCCGCTTCCAGGGCCTCGGCCGTCTCCGTCAGCATCGCGTCGGCCAGCGCGTCGACCACCGAGGACTTGTCCGGGAAGTGCTTGTAGAGGGACGGGGCCGTGATGCCAAGGAGGCCCGCGAGCCTGCGCATGGTCAGCGCCTCCGGGCCCTCCTGCTCCAGGAGCATGCGGGCGGCGGCCAGGATCTGGTGCTGGCGGGCACGGTCGGTCACGCCGGTCCTTCCGTCGTACGGGCGCGGGGCGCGGGGGCCGAACTCGCGATCGTACGAGACGCCGTCAGGCCGGAACGAACAGGGCCTTCGCCGTGCCCGGGGCCGCCTGGGCGAGGCGGACCCGCAGGCGCTCGCCCAAGGGCAGGGGCGCGGTGCCCTCCACGCGGGCGACGACCGCCGGGGCGTCGATGTGGACGGTGCCGGTGGCCGGTTCGTTCTCCTTCACGTCCACCACGTAACCGTCGAAGACCTCGCCCACCCGGTCCTTGAGCAGCGCCGCCTCGACCAGGTCCACGGACTCCCGCTCCACCGTGTTGGCCCGGCGCGTGCCCTCCGCCATCTCCTTGGGCAGCGCGGGCAGGGCGGCCAGGACCCATTCGGGCGGGTCCCGGTCCTCGCAGGCCGCGACGCACAGCTCGGAGGCGTAACGGTCCACGAGGCGGCGCAGCGGCGCCGTGCAGTGCGTGTACAGGTCGGCCACCGCCGCGTGCACGGCGGGCACCGGCAGCTCGCCGCCGTCGAAGACCGTGTAGCCCGCGCCGCGCAGCAGCGTCGTGCAGTCCTGGAGGAACGCCGCGTGGTCCGTGCGCCCCGGGTCGAGGGAGCGGACGAGTTCGGCGTACGGGACGTGGTGCGGCCAGTCGATGTGCAGGGCCTCGGCGCTGCGCCGCAGCCGGGCCACCGCCCCGTCGGGCGCGACGGGCAGCGTACGCAGGATGCCGGTGCCGCTCTCCGCCATGAGGTGGGCCGCCGCCATGCCGGTGAGCAGGGAGACCTGGGCGTTCCAGCCGTCGGCGGGGAGCGGGGCGCGGTATTCCAGGCCGTACGTGCCGTCGTGCTCGGTGATCTCCTGCTCGGGCACGTTGAGCGAGATACCGCCCCGGGCCACCTCCTGCTCCTCGCGGAGCGTGCCGATGTCCCGGAGCAGGGCGAGCGGTTCCTCGGCGGTGCCCGCGTCGATCTGCCGCTGCACGCCCGCGTAGTCCAGCTTGGCGCGACTGCGTACGAGGGCCCGGCGCACCCGGGTCGCGACCGCCGCGCCCTCCGGGTCGAGGTCGATCTCCCACAGGACCGCGGGGCGGACCCGGCCGGGCAGCAGGCTGGCGGCGTCCTCGGACAGGACCTCCGGGTGGAGGGACACCCGGCCGTCCGGGAGGTAGAGCGTCGTCACCCGGCGGTGGGCCTCCGCGTCGAGCGCGCCGCCGGGGCGCACGAACGCGGCCACGTCCGCGATGGCGTAGTGCACGCGGTAGCCGTGGCCGCGGCGCTCCAGGTGCATCGCCTGGTCGAGGTCCGTGGAGGTGGGCGGGTCGATGGTGAGGAAGGGGAGGTCCGTCGCGTCCGCGTGCCCGGCGAGCTCCGGGCTCCGCGCGGCGTCCGCCGCCTCGACGAGCACCTCGGGCGGGAAGTCGTCGGGGAGCGACAGCTCGGTGCGCAGGCCGCGCAGGGCCGCCCGCAGCGGGGTCCGGGCTGCGCCGGTCATGTGCAGATGGCGGCGGGGCATGGTCCCGAGCGTAGGGCGGGGCGCGGAGCACGGCATTCCGAACGGAGGCCTTTGTGCCCGTACGGTGCGCCCCCGCCACCCCCGTACGCTGACCTGGGGCGTCCGTGCGGTCCGCACACCGCCGCGCCTCCCCGTACGTACGAAGGAGATCCGCCGTGCTCGTGCTGTTGCCGCCCTCCGAAGGAAAGGCCGCCTCGGGGCGCGGGGCACCCCTGAAGCCCGAGTCCCTGTCGCTGCCCGGTCTCGCCGGGGCGCGGGCCGAGGTGCTGGACGCGCTCGTGGAGCTGTGCGTGGCCGACGAGGAGAAGGCGCGGGAGGTGCTGGGGCTCAGCGAGGGGCTGCGGGGCGAGATCGCGAAGAACGCGGGGCTGCGGACGGCGGGGACGCGTCCGGCCGGGGAGCTGTACACCGGTGTGCTGTACGACGCCCTCGGCCTGGACTCGCTCGACACGGCCGCCCGCCGCCTCGCCGGGAAGTCCCTGCTGGTGTTCTCCGGGCTGTGGGGCGCGGTGCGGGTCGGCGATCGGATTCCGCCGTACCGCTGCTCGATGGGCGTGAAGCTGCCGGGGCTCGGCGCCCTCGGGGCGTTCTGGCGTACGCCGATGGCGGAGGTGATGCCGGAGTCGGCGGGCGAAGGGCTCGTCCTGGATCTGCGCTCGTCCGCCTACACGGCCGCGTGGAAGCCGAAGGGGGCGGTCGCGGAGCGCACGGCGAGTGTGCGGGTGCTGCACGCGCAGCTCGTGGACGGGGTGGAGAAGCGGTCCGTGGTCAGCCACTTCAACAAGGCCACCAAGGGCCGCATGGTGCGCGACCTGCTGCTCGCGGGCGCCCGCCCGGCCGGTCCCGCCGAGTTGGTCACCGTCCTGCGGGACCTGGGTTACACCGTCGAGGCCGAGGCACCCGCGCGGGCGGGGCGGCCGTGGCAACTCGATGTGGTCGTGACGGAGATTCACTGACCATACGTTGCACCCTCCGCAACGCTCGTTGCGCACTGCGCCGCAGACCGGGCAGGATGGGCGCATGACCTCCTCCGTGCTGGACCTCGCCCCCGTCGTGCCCGTCGTCGTCCTGGAGGACGCGGCCGACGCGGTGCCGCTCGCCCGTGCCCTGGTCGCGGGCGGGCTTCCGGCGATCGAGGTGACCCTGCGCACCGCCGCCGCCCTGGACGCGATCCGGGCCATCGCGGCGGAGGTCCCGGACGCGGTCGTCGGGGCGGGCACGGTGATCTCGGCCCGCAACGTCGCGGACACCGTGGCGGCGGGGGCCCGGTTCCTGGTCAGCCCCGGCTGGACGGACGCGCTGCTGGACGCCATGAAGGGGTCCGGGCTGCCGTTCCTGCCGGGCGTCTCGACCACCTCCGAGGTGGTCGCGCTGCTGGAGCGCGGAGTCACCGAGATGAAGTTCTTTCCGGCCGAGGCGGCGGGCGGCACGGCCTATCTGAAGGCCCTCTCCGCCCCGCTCCCCCAGGCCCGGTTCTGCCCGACGGGCGGCATCTCGGCCGCCTCCGCCCCCTCGTACCTGGCGCTGCCCAACGTCGGCTGCGTGGGCGGGAGCTGGATGGTGCCGGGGGACGCGGTGGCGGCCCGGGACTGGGCGCGCGTGGAGCGGCTGGCCGCCGGGGCGGCGGCGCTGCGGGGCTGAACGGGGCGGCGGGAGAACCCGTCGCACCTCGTCGTGCATGCTCCCCGGTATTCGGGGCACGACCTCTACAGGGGACGTAGCCCGCATGCCGGGTGACCCGGGTTCCGGCCGGTAATCCCCCGACCCGCCGGAACCGCCTCGGCCCCACCGGCCTTCCCCCCGCCGGTGGGGCCGAGTGCTGTCCCGGTGCCTCTACCGCAGGTGGGACGTGTCGTTCAGCAGGCGTACGGAGGCGTTGCCGTCGGCGTAGTACGCGACGGACGAGACGGACGCCGCCGACAGCTCCATCCGGAACAGCGCCTCCGGGGGCGCTCCCAGGGCGAGCCGGACCAGGGTCTTGATCGGGGTGACGTGCGTGACGACGAGGACCGTGCGCCCCGCGTAACGCGTGACGAGGCCGTCCCGGGCGACCGCCACCCGCCCGGCGACCTCCGCGAAGCTCTCGCCGCCGCCCGTGGGGGCCGCGTCCGGGGAGGCGAGCCAGGCGTCCAGGTCGTCTCCGTACCGCTCCCTGACCTCGCCGAACGTGAGCCCTTCCCAGGCCCCGAAGTCCGTCTCGCGCAGCCCGTCCTCGACGCGGACCTCCAGGCCGAGCCGGGCCGCGACCGCCCCGGCCGTCTGGCGGCAGCGGCGCAGCGGTGAGCTGACGATCTCCTGCACGGTGCCGCGCGCCGCGAACGCCGTGGCCGCGCGCTCGGCCTGCTCCAGGCCCGCCGGGGAGAGCTCGGGGTCGGTGCCACCGCTTCCGGAGAACCGCTTCTGCGGGGTGAGGGCCGTCTCGCCGTGCCGCAGCAGGACGAGGGTGGCGGGCGCGCCCAGGTCGGGCGCCGGGCCCCAGCCCACCTGCGGGGTGACGGGGTCGGCGGCCACCGGGGCGCGCGGGGTGTCCAGGGCGGCCGTGGACGCCGAGGGCTCCCACCGTTCGCCGCGCCCGCCCGCGTCCATCGCCTCGTTGGCCAGCCGGTCGGCGTGCTTGTTCCGCTCGCGCGGGATCCACTCGTAGGTGAGGTCCGCGCCGGGCAGGACCGCCGCCGCCTCGGCCGCGAGCGGCTTCATGTCCGGGTGCTTGATCTTCCAGCGGCCGGACATCTGCTCCACGACGAGCTTGGAGTCCATCCGGACGCGCACCTGGACCCCGGTGCCCACCGGACCGTCCGCGATCAGGGCGCCCACCGCGCGGAGGCCGGCGACGAGGCCCTTGTACTCGGCGACGTTGTTGGTCGCGACGCCGATGTACTCGGCGGTCTCGGCCAGCGTCTCGCCGGTGTCCGGGTCGATGACGACCGCGCCGTAGCCGGCGGGGCCCGGGTTGCCCCGGGAGCCGCCGTCGGCCTCGACCACGAACCGGCGCGGCAGGCTCACTACAGGCCCGAGTCGGCGGTGCGGACCAGGATGCGGCGGCAGTTCTCGCAGCGCAGCACCGTGTCCGGGGACGCGGCCTTCACGTCGTTGATCTCGGTGATGTTGAGCTCCAGGCGGCAGCCCTCGCAGCGGCGCTGGTAGAGGCGGGCGGCGCCCACCCCGCCCTGCTGGGTGCGGAGCTTGTCGTACAGCTTCAGCAGGTCGGCAGGGACCGAGCCGGCGACGACCTCGCGCTCCTTGGTGACCGTGGCGGCCTCCGCGTCGAGCTCCTGGGTGGCGGCGTCACGGCGGGCGGTGGCGTCGTCCACCTTGGCCTGCACGGCGGCGACCCGGTCGGTCAGCTCGGCGACGCGCTCCTGTGCGGACTCGCGGCGCTCCATGACCTCCAGGACGATGTCCTCCAGGTCACCCTGGCGCTTGGCGAGCGAGGTGATCTCGCGCTGGAGACTCTCCAGGTCCTTCGGCGAGGTGACCGCGCCGGAGTCCAGGCGCTGCCGGTCGCGGGCGGCGCGCTGGCGGACCTGGTCGACGTCCTGCTCGGCCTTGGTCTGCTCGCGGGCGGTGTCGCTCTCCTCGGTGGTCGAGGCGACGAGCAGGTCGCGGAGCTGGGCGAGGTCGGCCGTCAGCGACTCGATCTCGGCGTGCTCGGGCAGGGACGTGCGGCGGTGCGCGAGCTGGGAGAGGCGCTGGTCGAGCGCCTGGACGTCGAGAAGTCGGATCTGGTCGGCGGGCGCGGCGTTCAGTTGGGGGCTCCAGAAGAGTGGTGGGCGGTCCAGGGGTCGGTGACCTGCTTCGAGACGTGGACCCTCAGGTCCCATCCGAGGCGGTCGGAAATCGCTTCGAGCTGTGCGGCGGCCTGCTCGCACCACGGCCACTCGGTGGCCCAGTGCGCGGCGTCGACCAGGCCGAGCGGCGAGTGCTGGGTGGCCTCGGAGGCCGGGTGGTGGCGCAGGTCGGCGGTGAGGAAGGCGTCCGCACCGGCGGCGCGCACCGCGTCGAAGAGGCTGTCGCCGGAGCCGCCGCTCACCGCGACGGTGCGCACCAGCGCCTCCGGGTCCCCGGCGAGGCGGATGCCCTGCGCGGTGGCGGGCAGCCGGGCGGCGGCGCGGGCGGCGAACGCGCCCAGGGTCTCGGGGTGGTCGAGCACGCAGATCCGGCCGAGCCCCCGGCGGCCCGACGGGTCCGCCGGGTCCGGGACGAGGGGCCGCTCGACGCGCAGGTCGAGGGCGGCGGCCAGGGCGTCGGAGACGCCGGGATCGGCGGTGTCGGCGTTGGTGTGGGCCACGTGCAGCGCGATGCCGTCGCGGATCATCGTGTGCACGAAGCGGCCCTTGAAGGTGTCCGCCGCGACCGTCGTCGTACCGCGCAGGTAGAGCGGGTGGTGGGTCACGACGAGGTGCGCGCCCAGTTCCTTCGCCTCGTCGGCGACCTCCTGGACGGGGTCGACGGCGAAGAGCACCCGGTGGACCTCGGCGTCCGGATCACCGCAGACGGTGCCGACCGCGTCCCATCCTTCGGCCCGCTCGGGCGGCCAGAGGGCGTCGAGCTCGGAGATGACTTCAGACAGACGGGGCACGGAGGAAAGGCTACCTGCCCGCCGCGCCCCGGGGAGCCCCGGGAACGGGCCGCCCGCAGCCCGGCCCCGCACAGCACACGCACGCTCGGTCGTACAGCGAAATCCGGCCATCACCACCCTTATGTGTGAAGTGGGGGAGGTCGTGTTGTTCGGCTGGAAGTGCGAAAACTAGCTTCGGTTGCCGGAGGTGATGAGTCGATGACTGCCTGTGCCATCGAGGAGGGGGCCACCACGGGTGACGGCGGACCGGCGGAGCCGGAGCCGGAGCCCGGTCCCGGCGACCCCGAGGGTGCCGTCGCGGAGACCGGCCCGGCGGAGGACGCCCCGGCGCCGGAGGCCGTCGTACCGGCCGCCGCGCCCCAGGCGGACGTCCCCGCCGAAACGGTTCTGCCCGCCTTCACGCTCACCACCGACGGGGCGTACGGCGCGCGGCTCACCGCCGCCCCGGTGCCCGGCGCCGACACCGCCTGGTACGCCGAGCGCTGGACACTCGACGGGCCCGAGCCGTATGCCGTGCCGCTGCCCACCGACCAGCCGGAGGAGGCCGAGGCGCAGCTGGTGCCGCTCGCCGACGGCCGGGTGCTGATCCGGCGCCGGGTCGCCGAGCGGCACACCTTCTCGCTGCTCTACCCGACCGGCCCCGGCACCGGCGAGCTGCTGCTCGGGGCCGTCGAGCGGGACGCGCTCGCCCTGCTGCCGCCGTCGCCGGACGGGGTGAGCGCGTACGCCCTGGCGGTCGGCGCGTACTCCACGGAGCTGTGGCGGGTGGCGGGCGGGACGGCCGGTCCCGAGCACCTCGCGGACCTGCCGGGGCGCTGCTCCGGCGGCGTCTGGCTGGACCGGGCGGGGCGGATGCTGGCCCTGGACCGGGAACCGGCCGGGGGCGGTCCGGTGAAGACGGTCGCGGTCGACCTGGGGCGGGGAGCCGAGATGACCCCGCTGCTCCAGATCGCGCCGGACAGCGACGACCGGCTGCTGCTCGCGGACCCGGACAGCGGGCTGCTGCTGATCCGCTCGGACGCGCCCGGCCACGACCGGCTCGGCTGGGGGGTGCTCGGCAGCTGCCTGCCGGTGCGGTTCCCGGAGTGCCTGCGGCTGCCGGACCGCTCGGTGGAGCCGTTCGCCGTGCAGCCGGGGCAGATGCTGATGCCGGAGAGCTGTGCGGTGGCCCTCCGGATCGACGGGGCGGCGGGCCGCTGGATCGGCCTGTGGCGCCCGTCGGGCCGCCGGCTGCACCAGCTCGCGGCGCCCGGGGGCTGGCTGGCGGGCAGCGGGGTCTGGTCGCGCGACGGGGTGCTGAAGCTCCCTTACGCGGACGGGGACACGGCGTGCGCGGTGGCCCTGCTGGAGATGCCGGAGGAGGCGGAACCGGCATGCGGCACAAGCGGTACGCAACCTTCCGCCCCGGCGATGAATCCTCCTGTGTGTACACCGGTACCACTGGGGCAGGCGCCTCTCGTGGGGCGTACGGTCCCTGACTAAGCTGGGACCGGGCTCACGCACCGTGCGTCTCGGTCACCGACCGTGGCCTTTTCCCGGACGGGCGGCGGCGTGACGCTCCGGTTGGCACACACGTAAGCGATCACAACGGGGTGACTTCCCACATGTCTGAAGCCCGCACCGACACGACCCAGACGTTCCCGCCCGCGGCGGACGCGCAGCGGGGCGACGCCGGCGGCTCCGGAAAGCACCGAGGGGGTGTGGCGACGGACGACACGACGGCAACGCCGGCCGGCCGTCATCGCCGCCCCGCCGAGGAGAGCGGCGCGGCGGCGGCCTGACCGCATCGAGGAGGGGAAAGCGGTGCCCCCGTCGCCCGGGAGACCATCCCGGGCGACGGGGGCACCGCTCTGTCCGCCCCTGAATCGAGCGGAGGCGGACCCTCCGCGTCCGCGATGACAAATGTCATGGCGGACCGAGTACATACACATCTGCCGCCGCGCGCTCACGCTGCGTAACGTCGTAGACATGACGCAGACAAGGGACGACGAGGCCGCGGTGGTCTTCACCGGGGCGGTGAAGACGTTCGGGCGGGCCGGACGGAGCGTACGGGCCGTCGACGGGGTGGACGTGCGGATCGGGCGCGGCGAGACCGTGGCCCTGCTGGGGCGCAACGGGGCGGGGAAGTCCACCGCCATCTCGCTGCTGCTCGGGCTGAACGAGCCGGACGAGGGGGCCGTGCGGGTCCTGGGCCGCTCCCCCGAGCAGGCGGTGCGGGCCGGGCTGGTCGGCGCCATGCTCCAGGAGGGGCGGCCGATACCCAGGGTGACCGTGCGCGAGCTGGTCGCCTTCGTCGCCTCGACCTACCCGCGTCCGCTGCCGGTCGCCGAGGCGCTGGCCCTGGCGGGCGTCACGGAGTACGCGGACCGGCGCATCGACAAGCTCTCGGGCGGCCAGACCCAGCGGGTGCGGTTCGCCGTCGCGCTGGCGGGGAATCCCGAGCTGATCGTGCTGGACGAGCCGACCGCCGCGCTGGACGTGGAGGGGCGGCGCGCGTTCTGGGAGTCGATGCGGGCCTACGCCCGGCGCGGCAACACCGTGCTCTTCTCCACGCACTATCTGGAGGAGGCCGACGAGAACGCGGACCGGATCGTCGTCATCGACCGGGGCCGGGTCGTCGCGGACGGCAGCGGCGAGGCGATCAAGGAGGCGGCCGGGCACAGCCAGGTCTCCTTCGACCTCGTCGGCGGCTCCACGGAGGGCCTGGACCGGCTGCCCGGTGTCGTCACCGTCGAGGTGACCGGCGACCGCGCCCTGCTGCGCACCGACGACTCGGACGCGACGGTCGTGGAGCTGGCCCGCCTCGGTCTGGTCCGCGGCCTCCAGGTCTCCCGGGCCACGCTGGAGACCGCCTTCCTGGCGCTCACCGCGCCCGGGGAGCCCGCACCGGAAGACATCGCCCCGCTCGGGGACACCGCCCGCGCGAGGACCGCGCCCAGCACCGAGAAGGAGACCGTCTGATGTTCCGTTACATCCTGCTCGAAATGCGCCGGACCCTGCGTGACGCCGGATTCCTGATCTTCGGCACGGGCATGCCGGTGATGATGTACCTGATCTTCACCAACATCGGTGACGACAGCGCCGACGGCTGGAAGACCGCTTCCATGGTCGGCATGGCCGCCTACGGCGCGCTCGGCTCCGCGATGTCGATCGGTACGGGCGTCGCCTCCGACAAGTCCCTCGGCTGGCTCCAGCAGTTGAGGGTCACCCCGCTCTCCCCGTCGCACGTGGTGGTGGGCCGGGCGGTCAGCGGATCGGTGACCGTGCTGCCGGTGATCCTGACCGTGCTGCTGGCGGGCGGGCTGCTCAACGGGGTGCGGATGGCGGCCTGGCAGTGGGCGGTGCTGGTGCTGCTGCTGTGGATCGGCGCGCTGCCCTTCACCCTGCTCGGCCTGGGCAACGGCTACCGGCTGACCCCGCAGGGCACCGGCGTCGTCAACGTCGCCTGCCTGATGGGCTTCGGGGTCGTCGGCGGGCTGTGGTTCCCGCTGGAGATGCTGCCCGAGTGGCTGCGCTCGGTCGGCCGGTTCACCCCGGCCAACCGGTTCGCGGACCTGGGCTGGGCGACGACCGACGGGCACGCGCCGGGCGCCGTGACCATAGGCGTGCTCGCCGCGTGGCTCCTGCTGTTCGGCGCGTACGCGGTGATCTCGTACCGTCGGTCCGCCAGGACCGTGTGACAGGAGTGAACATGCCGGGGACCGGACGACCATCGTTCAGGGAGCGCCGCCGGATGCGGAAGGAGAACCGCAGGCCGGGACCGCCCTCGCCGTACGCGCTGCTGCCGTGGCTGCTGATGGGCCTGGGCGCCTTCTCCAACCTCTTCCAGGGCGAGACCCCCACCCCGTGGATCGCCGGAGCCGGTCTGCTGGCCTTCAACTCGCTGTACATCTCGGTGGTGTTCCGGGGCTTCAGCAAGGAGAAGCGCGAGAGCCCGGTGACGTACGTCCTGCTGGGCGCGCTGGCCGCGGTCACCTTCGCCCTGGCCATCGGTTACGGGGGCAGCTGGCTGCTGTTCTTCCCGCTGCTCTCGCTGGCCGCCGGCACCGTCCTGCGCCACCGGCTGCTGGCGGTCGGGCTGCTCGGGCTCGCGGTCGCCGCCTGCGCGGTCGCGGTCTGGCGCGACGACAGCGCCTCGCCGCCGTGGACGCTGGGGTACGGGACGTTCATCTCCGGGGCCGTGACGTCGGCGATCCTCCGGCTGGCGGAGACCGTGACGGAGCTGCGGGCCACCCGGCAGGAGCTGGCCCGGGCCGCCGTCGAGCAGGAGCGGCTGCGGTTCTCGCGCGATCTGCACGACCTGCTGGGCCACACGCTCTCGGTCATCGTGGTGAAGTCGGAGGCCGCGCGCCGGCTCGCCCCGCGCGACGTGGACGCGGCGCTCTCCCAGGTCGCCGACATCGAGTCCGTCGGGCGGCAGGCGCTCACCGAGATCCGCGAGGCCGTCACCGGTTACCGCGAGGGCAGCCTCGCGACCGAGCTGGACCGGGCCAGATCCGCGCTGACGGCCGCCTCGGTCGAACCGGTCGTCCGGCGCTCCGGGCCGCCGCTCTCCCCGCAGACCGAGGCGCTGCTGGGCTGGGTGGTGCGGGAGGCCGTCACCAACGTGGTGCGGCACTCGACGGCGACGCGCTGCGTGTTCGAGGTCAGCGGGACCGGCGAGAAGGTCCGGCTGACGGTGACCGACGACGGCCGGGGCAGGCCCGAGGGCCCCGCGCCCACCCCGGGCATCGGCGGCACCGGTCTGAAGGGGCTCACCGAACGGCTCGCGGCGGCGGGCGGCTCCCTGGTGGCGGGCCCCGGCCCGGACGGCGGTTTCGTGGTGACCGCCGAGCTCCCGGTGGACGCGGGCGGCGAGGAGGACGGCGACGCCGACGCGACGCCGATGCCGGGAGCCGGGGACGATCCGGCCTGCTCGCCTACCCTGGGCCGGTGAACGAGATGCCTCAGGAGCACCCCCCGGCCAAGTCCGTCCGCGTCCTGCTCGCCGAGGACCAGGGGATGATGCGCGGCGCGCTCGCCCTGCTGCTCGGGCTCGAACCGGACATCGAGGTGGTGGCCCAGGTCGGCGCGGGCGACGAGATCGTGGCGGCCGCGCTGGCCTCCCGGCCGGACGTTGCCCTGCTGGACATCGAACTGCCGGGGCGCAGCGGTCTGGACGCGGCGGCCGACCTGCGCGAGGAGGTCCCGGACTGCCGGGTGCTGATCCTCACCACCTTCGGCCGGCCCGGTTATCTGCGCCGGGCGATGGAGGCGGGGGCGGCGGGCTTCCTGGTGAAGGACGGCCCGGTCGAGGATCTGGCCGAGGCGATCCGCCGGGTGCTCGGCGGGGAGACGGTGGTCGATCCGGCCCTTGCGGCCGCCGCGCTCAGCTCGGGGGCGAGTCCGCTCACCGCGCGGGAGCGGGACGCGCTGGTCGCGTCGGCGGACGGCGCGACGGTCGCCGACATCGCCGCCAAGCTGCACCTGTCGGAATCGACGGTCCGCAACTACCTGTCGTCGGCGATCGGCAAGACGGGCACGCGCAACCGCATGGAGGCGGTCCGCGCGGCCCGGCAGCAGGGCTGGCTCTGACCGCGTCCGCACCTTGTCCTTGCCGTCAACACCCGGGGGCCCGTCCGCTTCATGCCGTCTCACATACCCGTGCTCCGGCGCGCTGTTCCGCTCTGGCTCGTGCCGGCACTCTGGACCCTGGGCCTCGGGCTCTGGGGGCTCTCGCGACAGGGCAGCCTGTGGCGGGACGAGGCGGCGACCTGGCAGGTGGCGCTGCGGTCCGCCGCCGGGATACGGGCCATGCTGGCCAACGTGGACGCGGTCCACGGGCTCTACTACCTGCTGATGCACGGGCTCTTCGACTGGTTCGGGCCGACGACCACGACCCTGCGGCTGCCCTCCGTGCTGGCGACGGCGGTGGCGGCGGGCTGTGTGACCGTCATCGGGGAGCGGCTGGCCGGGAGATGGGCGGGCCTGGGCGGCGGGATGGCGCTCGGTCTGCTGCCGGCCGTGCAGTTCTACTTGCAGGAGGGCCGCCCGTACGCGCTGGTCGCGGCGGGTGCCGGGGGCTCGACGCTGCTCCTGGTGACGCTGCTCGGCGGGCGTGACCGCTGGGGGCGCTGGGCGGCGTACGCGGGGACGGTGCTGGTCTGCGCGCTGCTGAACTGGTTCTCGCTGCTGATCCTGCCCGCGCACGCGGCGACGCTGGCGTGGAGCGGGGCCGGGCGCCGGGTGTGGGCGCGCTGGACGGCGGCCTCGGCGGCGGCCGTCGCGGGGGCGCTGCCGCTGATCCTGTTCACGTCGGGCCAGTCCAAGCAGGTGTCCTGGATACCGCCGCTGACCTGGCACATGATGATCGGCCCCGCGGTGCTGCTGGCGGTCGGCGGTATCGGGGCCCTGGTGGACCGGCCGGGCGGGCGCCGGCTCTCGGTGGCCTCGGTCGGGCTGCCGCTGCTGGCGGTCCCCCAGCTGGGGCTGGCCGCCGTCTCGCTGGAGAAGCCGCTCTTCCTGGACCGCTACATCCTCTTCAGCCTGCTCGGCCTGGCGCTGCTCATCGGCTCCCTGCTGGGCGCGGCGGTACGGGTCGTGGCGCCCCGGTTCCCGGCGGCGGCGCGGTGGCTCGTACCGGTGCTGCTGGCCTGCGCGGTGGCGGCGCTGCTGCCGCAGTCGCTGGCCAAGCGGTCGCCGTCGAGCCGGGTGGACGACGTGCTGGCCATGACGGCGGACGTGCGCCGGATGAAGGAGCCGGGCACCGCCGTGGTGTTCCTGCCCGGCGCCCGGCGCGACGCGGAGCTGGTCTCGCCCGAGGCGTTCAGCGGTCTGCGGGACATAGCGCTGGCCCGCGGCCCCCGCGCGTCCGGGACCCTGAACGGAGTGGAGGCGGCACCGGCCCGGATAAGGGACGCGATGCTCGCCCAGCGCCGGATACTGCTGGTCACGGACGCGCCGGAGGCGGCGCGTCCGGAGAACGGGCCGCGGGAGAAGGCGAAGGCGGCCGTCCTGAGGGACTACTTCACCGTGATCGAGGACGAGCGGGTGCGGGGGCGTCGGGTGACGCTGTACGAACGGAAGTGAGACGTTCCGGCCGGTGGCGCGGGAGCCACAGCAGCATGAGGAGCAGGCCGGCGAGCAGCACGCAGCCCGCCGTGCGGAAGGCCAGCGCGTAGCCGGCGGTGAGGGCGGCCGGGTCGGCCCCGCCCCCGGTGCGGGCGGCGGCGACCGTGGAGAGCACGGCGAGCCCGAGGGCGCCGCCCATGGTGCGCGAGGTGTTGACGAGCCCCGAGACGAGCCCGGCCTCCCCCGGCGCGGCGCCCGACGTGGCCAGCGAGGCGAGCGGGGTCGAGGCGAGCCCGGCACCGGCCATCATGAGCACGCCGGGCAGGCAGACCGCGGTGAGGTAGGAGCCGTGCGCGGTCATCGTGGACTGCCAGCCGAAACCGGCCGCGGTGACGGCGGTGCCGATCAGCGCCAGGTTCTTCGCACCGACGCGGGCCATCAGCCGGGGCGCGCTCTTGGAGCCGATGACCACGGCCAGTGAGGACGGCATCAGGGCGAGCCCGGCCTCCAGCGCGCTGTAGTCCAGCACGTTCTGCGCGTACACCGTCATGAAGTACCACATGGAGAACGTGGCCGAGCCGATGACGAGCATCGCCACGTTCGCCGAGGCCACCGCCCGCGACCCCAGCACCCGCAGGGGCATCAGGGGCTTCGCCGTCCGCGTCTCCACGAGGGCGAACAGGGCGAGCAGCACGGGTCCGCCGAGCAGCGGCACCAGAGTCGCGGCGGCGGTCCACCCCGCCTCCTCGGTCTGCACGA
Organism: Streptomyces sp. NBC_00523; assembly: GCF_036346615.1. Taxonomy (NCBI): domain Bacteria; kingdom Bacillati; phylum Actinomycetota; class Actinomycetes; order Kitasatosporales; family Streptomycetaceae; genus Streptomyces; species Streptomyces sp. NBC_00523. Next base: position 2,143,453 of record NZ_CP107836.1, read on the forward strand.
TGCCGTACGCCGTGGAGGCGAGGCCCGCCGTGACGAGGACGGCGCCCAGCAGGTCGACGCGGCTGCGCCCGTTCGTGCGGCCCTCGGCGAGCCAGAGGGCGGCGCCGGTCAGCACGAGCACCCCGATGGGCACGTTGATCAGGAGCACCCAGCGCCAGGACAGCGCGTCGGTGAGCACGCCGCCGACGAGCCCGCCGGCCGCGCCGCCGCCCGCCCCGACCGCCATCCAGGTGCCGATGGCCTTGGCGCGGGCGGGGCCCTCGGGGACGGCGGCGGTGAGCAGGGTGAGGGTGGCGGGGGCGAGGACGGCGGCGCCGAGGCCCTGCGCGGCGCGGGCGGCGAGCAGTTGCCAGCCCTCCTGGGCGAGCCCGCCGGCCAGCGATGCGGCGGTGAACAGGCCGAGGCCGACGAGGAACATCCGCTTGCGGCCGTACAGGTCGGCGGCGCGCCCGCCGAGCAGCATGAACCCGGCGAAGGCGATCGAGTACGCGTTGAGCACCCATTGAAGTCCGGTGGAGCTCAGCCCGAGGTCCGCGCGCATCGACGGGAGGGCGACGTTGACGACGGACACGTCGAGCACCACGAGGAACTGCCCGACGCAGGCGGCGAGGATCACCGCCCAGGTGCGGACGGAGTTCCGGTCGGTGGGCGCTGCGAGCAGGGGGACGTCGGCCATGGGCGTCATACTCGCAGCCCCGATGTGCCCCGTACATCGGTTTCAGGTCGTCCCGCTTCTCGGTCCAGCGGCATAGGACCGGCGCCCTGATCGACGCGACGTCAGGCCGCCCGGTCACGCGCCCCGCGCGCGGCCGGACCGGATTCGCACCCCGCGCCCCGGAATACGCCGTAGCCGAGGAAGGTTCACCCTGCACAGACTTGGCGGTCGGTGCTGACCGCAGCACCGGCCGTAATCGCACGTCCGCCCCACTTCCCACCGCCGCCCGGAGGCCGCACGCATGCCACAGACGACGCACGAACAGCCCGGCGCGGAGCTTCCCGATCCGCGCGCGAAGGCGGGCCGGGGGATCGTCCCCGTGCTCGCCTTCGCGGGTATCACCGTCGCCGTGATGCAGACCCTGCTCGTCCCCGTCATCAAGGATCTGCCCGCCCTTCTGCACACCGCCCCGTCCAACGCGACCTGGGTGATGACCGCCACCCTGCTCGCCGGAGCCGTCGCCACCCCGATCATGGGGCGGCTCGGAGACCTGTACGGCAAGCGCGGGATGCTGCTGGCCAGCCTCGCCGTGATGGTGGTCGGCTCCCTGATATGCGCCTTCACCGACGACCTGGTCGTCATGATCGTGGGCCGCGCCCTCCAGGGCTTCGCGATGGGCGCGATCCCGCTGGGCATCGGCATCATGCGCGACGAGCTGCCGCGCGAGAAGCTCGGTTCGGCGATGGCGCTGATGAGTTCGTCGATCGGGGTGGGCGGCGGACTCGCGCTGCCGGCCGCCGCGCTCGTCGCCCAGCACACCGACTGGCACGCCCTCTTCTTCGGCGCGGCCGGGCTCGGCGTGCTGGCCATGGCGCTGACCGTGTTCGCGGTGCCCGAGACCACGCTGCGCGCCCCCGGCCGGTTCGACGTCGTCGGCGCGCTCGGGCTCTCGCTCGGCCTGGTGCTCCTGCTGCTGCCGATCACCAAGGGCAGCGACTGGGGCTGGGGCTCGCCCACCACGCTCGGACTGATCGCCGCCTCGCTCGTCGTGCTGGTGCTGTGGGGCCTGTTCGAGCTGCGCAGCGACGCCCCGCTGGTCGATCTGCGGACCACGGCCCGCCGCGAGGTGCTGCTCACCAACCTGACCTCGATCATGGTCGGCGTCGCCTTCTACGCCGTCTCGCTGGTCCTGCCCCAGCTGCTCCAGCTGCCCGCCTCCACCGGCTACGGCCTCGGCCAGTCGATGGTGGTCGCCGGGCTGTGCGTGGCCCCGCTCGGCCTGACGATGATGTTCGTCGCCCCGCTGTACGCGCGGATCTCGGCCCGCAGGGGCCCGAAGGTCTCGCTGATCCTCGGCATGCTGGTCATCGCCATCGGTTACGGTGCCGGGCTCGGCCTGATGAGCGCCGCCTGGCAGACGGTGATCATCGCCGTCCTCCTCGGCGCCGGCATCGGGCTCGCCTACTCCTCGCTGCCCGCCCTGATCATCGGCGCCGTCGACCCCTCGGAGACCGGCGCGGCCAACGGCCTCAACACCCTGATGCGCTCCATCGGCACCTCGGTGTCCAGCGCGGTGATCGGCATGGTCCTGGCCCACACCTCGACCCGGATGGGTCCGGTCGCGGTGCCCACGATGAAGGGCTTCCGGATCTCGTTCCTCATCGCGACGGGCGCCGTGGTCGCCGGTCTCGTCCTGGCCTCGTTCCTGCCGTCCCGGCGCACGGCCACCGCGCCGGTCCTGCTGGCGAGCAGCGAGGGCGACGAGGCGGTCCGGCGCGCCGCCGAGGACGCCGAACCGCTCCCCCTCGCGGCCCCGGAGGGCTTCCGCGGCCGGGTGCTGGACGCGGATGGGGCGCCGGTCGCCGGGGCCAATGTGACCCTGATCGACCGGCAGGGCCGGCAGGCGGGGCTGACCACCACGGACGCCCGGGGCCGCTGGGCGCTGGCGGCCCCGGAGGCCGGCACGTTCGTCCTGGCGGCGTCGGCCACCGGCCACGCGCCGCGCGCCTGCCCGGCCGCCTGCGCGGCGAACGACGGACCGGTGGACACCGACCTCGTCCTCGCGGGGGTCAGCGCGCCGGAGCGTCGAACCGCGGTTCCGTCCTGAACAGCGAGGACACGTCCGTCCCGGCCGCCAGCTCCCGGGGCCCGGCGCCCCGCGTGAACAGGCGGGCGGGGCGGGCGCCCTCGACGCGGGCCGCCTCGTCCTCGACGCGGAGCCAGGAGCCCTCGCGCAGGCCGAGGACGGGGACGTCGTTCTCCTCCAGGAATTCGGTGAGCCGTTCCTCGCGGGTCTCGCCCTTGTGGGTGCTGGCGGGGTCCGGGTCCAGGTAGTGCGGGTTGATCTGGAACGGCACGAGGCCCAGGGCCTCGAAGGACGGCGGCTGCACGATGGGCATGTCGTTGGTGGTGCGCAGGGTGGGCGCCGCCATGTTGGTGCCGGCGCTGGCGCCCATGTACGGCAGCCCGGCGCGCACGGCGTCCGCGACGGCCTCGCGCAGCCCGGTCCGGTGGAGCGCGCTGAGCAGCCGGAAGGAGTTGCCGCCGCCGATGAACACGGCGTCGGCTTCCTTCAGCGCGGCGGCCGGCTCGGGGTGCTCGTGGACGCCGCGCACGGTGATCCCGGCCGGTTCCAGGGCGCCGCGGACGCGCGCGGTGTACGTGTCGTGGTCGGCGAGCGCGTACGGCACGAAGGCGAGGCGGGCGCGGGCGGGCAGGAACGCGGTGACCGTGTCCAGGGCGTGTTCCAGGTAGCCGCGGCCGTACTGGGTGGAGTTGGAGAGCAGGAGCAGGTGCACGGGGTTCCTCTCGGGGTGGGTCGGATCAGGCGGACGGGGCGCGGCGGGCCCGGGGCTTCGGGCGCTGCGGCGGGTGAGTGAGGCGCTTCTCCAGGAGCGCGGCGGCGTTCCGCAGCGCGTCGAGGCGGTTCTCCGGCGCGCCATCGAAGCGCTCCTCGGCGCCGCCGAGGCTGAGGCTCCCGTACGGTTCGCGGCCCAGGAAGACGGGGACGGCGAGGGTCGCGATGCCGGTGTCGTACTCGCCGACGGTCCACGCGTACCCCTGGGCCCGGACCTGGAGGAGCTGCTGCTCCAGCGCGTCCGGGTCGGTGACGGTGCGGTCGGTGAAGCGGGCCATCGGGCGGCCCCGGAAGAGCCGGTGGCGCTGCTCGTCGGGGAGGTACGCGTAGAAGGACTTGCTCGTCGCCCCGGCGTGGGCCGGGTAGAGCTCGCCGACCAGCGGGTAGTAGCGCAGCGGCCCCGCCTCGCCCTCCTCGGCGGCCACGCACCGCATGTGGAAGCTGTCGGGCAGGCAGAAGAGCACGGTGTCGCCGGTGACCCGGCGCAGCTCCTCCAGGACCGGTCCGGCCAGCAGTTCCAGTGATCCCGAGCGCTCCCAGAGGCGGCCGAGGCGCAGCACGGCGGGGCCGATGCGGTAGCGCCGGGTGGCGGGGTCGGAGACCAGGAAGCCGCGCCCCGCGAGCGTGGCGAGGAGCCGCTGGGCGACCGAGGTGTCCCAGCCGAACTCCGCCGCGACCTCGGTCACCCCCCAGTCGGGCCGGGTCCGCTCGAACGCGAGCAGCACGAGCAGCGCGCGGTCGACGGTCTGGAGGGCTCCGGCGGGGGTCCGCCGGTCGACTTCGAACTCCGCCATGGCCATCTCACCATTCAGACGTGAATTGCAGATAACGGGAAATCATTGCGCTCAACGCTATCCGATCCCGAATCTGCTCTCAGCACCCCGTCCGGAACCGCGGCTCCCTGGCCGGTTCCGGGCGGGTGTGACGGATGCGCGAGAAAGGCCCCCATGTTGAAGTACGTACTGGACCTCGTCGAGCTGCTCGACGACCCCCAGGCCAATGGCAAGACGGCCGTCGAGTACCTGGACGCCGCGGCGGGGGCCGAGGGCTCGTCCGCACAGGTCACCACGGTCGCCGGTGAGCGGGGCTCGACGGACTTCGTGTCGGTCCGCATCCCCGGCTCCCGGGGCCGTACGGCCGGGGGCGACGCCCGCACCCTGGGCGTCGTCGGCCGGCTGGGCGGGATCGGCGCCCGGCCCGAGGTGACCGGTCTGGTCTCCGACGCCGACGGCGCGATCTCGGCGCTGGCCGCCGCCGCCAAGCTGCTCGACATGCGCCGCCGGGGCGATGTGCTGCCCGGCGACGTGATCATCGCCACCCACATCTGCCCGGACGCGCCGACCGAGCCGCACGACCCGGTGCCGTTCATGGGCTCGCCGGTGGACATCGCCACGATGAACCGGCACGAGGTGACCGGCGAGATGGAGGCCGTGCTCTCCATCGACACCACCAAGGGCAACCGCATCATCAACCACAAGGGCCTCGCCCTGTCGCCCACCGTCAAGGAGGGCTGGGTGCTCCGCGTGAACGAGCAGCTGGGGGAGCTGCTGGCCGTGGTGACCGGTGAGCCGTTGGTCACGTACCCGGTGACCACCCAGGACATCACCCCGTACGGTAATGGGGCACACCACATCAATTCGATCCTCCAGCCCTCCACCGCGACGGCGGCCCCCGTGATCGGCCTCGCCATCACCTCGGCCGCGGCGGTGCCGGGCTGCGGGACGGGCGCGAGTCACGAGAGCGACATCGCGTCCGCCGCCCGCTATGCCGTCGAGGTCGCCAAGGCGTACGGCGACGGCCGGCTGGACTTCCACGACGCGGTGGAGTTCGACAACCTCGTCAGCCGCTACGGCTCGCTGACCCACTTGCAGACCTTCGGCCGTACCCCCCAGGAGTCCTGATGGCAGCCGCCCCGCAGTCCGGTGCCGTGGCGCCCGCGCCCAAGAGCATCGGCAGCGACGACTACGCGCTCTCGCGCGTCCCGCGCGACAAGCGGTTCGGCTTCTGGTCGATGCTCCTCCAGTGGCTGGCCCAGTCCGGTTCGATCTCGCAGTTCACGCTCGGCGCCACCATCGGCGTCGGGATGACCTTCGGCGACGCGTTCCTCGCGTTCACGCTGGGTGCGGTGATCCTGGAGGTGGTGATCTTCGCGATCGGCCTGGCCGGGATGCGCGAGGGCCTGGCGACGCCGATGCTGACCCGCTGGGTCGGCTTCGGACGCAACGGCTCGGCGCTGGTCAGCTTCGTGATCGCGGTCAGCCTGGTCGGCTGGTTCGGCGTCCAGAACAAGATCTTCGGTGACAGCGTCTCGGCGCTGGTCGGCGGTCCGTCCTGGATGTGGTGTGTGCTCGCGGGCATCGCGATCACGGCCCTGGTGATCTTCGGCTTCAAGTACATGGCGAACTTCGCGAAGGTCGTCACGCCGCTGTTCTTCGCCATGGTCGCCTTCTCCGTGATCCGGACCCTGAACGACCACTCGTTCAGCGACCTGGTCCACTCGCCGCCGCCGGGCGACACCATCCCGCTGGCCGTCGCCGCCACCGCCATCGCGGGCGGCTACATGACGGGCGCGATCGTCTCCCCCGAGATGACCCGCTACAACCGCAAGGGCTCGCACGTCTTCCTGCAGAGCGCCTCGTCCATGATCCTCTCCGAGTACATCGTCGGCCTGACCGGTGTGCTCCTGGGCCACCTGGTGAAGAGCAACGAGGTCTCGCACATCGTGCTCTCCACCTCCGGCGCCTTCGGTGTGCTCGTCGTCCTGATGTCCACGGCGAAGATCAACGACTGGAACCTGTACGGCTCCTCGCTGGGCGTCGTCAACTTCTTCCAGGTGGTCTTCAACAAGCGCGTCCACCGCGGCGCGGTCACCATCGTCCTGGGCATCGCGGGCACGGTCCTGTCGGCCGTCGGGATCATGAGCCACTTCACCGAGTTCCTGACGATCCTCGGCGTCGCCATCCCGCCGATCGGCGGCATCATCGTGGCCGAGTACTGGGTCGTGAAGCGGATGCGCAAGCCGCTGGACGAGACCCGGGAGGCCCAGACCCTGCCGGCGCACTCGCCGACCTGGGTGCCGATGTCGATCGCGATCTGGATCGCCGCGTTCTGCGTCGGCAAGTTCTACGACGGCGGCATCCCGGCCCTGAACTCGCTGGCCACCGCCTTCGTCCTGTACAGCGCCCTGGGCCTGCTGGGCTGGATCAAGCCCTACGGCACCTCCGTCCTCGCCGACGAGCAGGACGGCCCGGCCCCGGCCGCCCGCACCACCACCCCTGTGGGAGCAGCATGAGCACCGCACCCGGCACCGCACTCGTCCCGGCCTCCGACGAGGCCCAGGACGAGGTCATCGCCCTCTGTGCCGAGCTGATCAGGTTCGACACCTCCAACCCGACGAGCACCGAGCGCGCGAGCGCCGAGTGGGTCGTGGCCCGCCTGGCCGAGGTGGGCATCGGCTCCGAGCTGGTCGAGTCGGCGCCCGGCCGCGCCAGCGTCATCGCCCGGATCGCCGGCCGCGACCCCGAGCGCGGCGCCCTGCTGGTCCACGGCCACCTGGACGTGGTCCCGGCGGACGCCTCCGAGTGGCAGGTGCCGCCCTTCTCCGGCGAGATCCGCGACGGCTACCTCTGGGGCCGGGGCGCGATCGACATGAAGGACACCGTCGCGGTGATGCTGGCCACCGCCCGGCACTTCGCCCGCACCGGCACGGCCCCCTCGCGCGACCTGGTCCTCGCCTTCCTCGCGGACGAGGAGGCGGGCGGCAAGTTCGGCGCGCACTGGCTGGTCGAGCACCGCCCGGAGCTGTTCGCCGGGGTCACCGAGGCGATCGGCGAGGGCGGCGGGTTCTCCTTCGCGATCGACGACACCCGGCGGCTGTACCCCATCGAGAACGCCCAGCGCGGCATGGCCTGGATGGAGCTCACCGCCACCGGCCGGGCCGGCCACGGCTCGTCCCCCAACGACGAGAACGCGGTCACCGACCTCGCGGAGTCGCTGACCCGGATCGGCCGCGAGACCTTCCCGGTCCGGCTCATCGAGCCGGTGCGCGCGCTGCTCGAAGAGGCCGCCCGGCTCTACGGCGTCGAGTTCGACGAGGACGACATCGAGGGCAGCCTCGCCCGCCTCGGCCCGGTCGCCGACTTCATGCAGGTGGTGCTGCGCAACTCGGCGAACCCGACGATGTTCAGCGCCGGCTACCAGACCAACGTGATCCCGGGGAAGGCCACCGCCCGCGTGGACGGCCGCTTCCTGCCGGGCCACGAGCAGGAGCTGATCGACACGATCGACCGGCTGCTGCTGCCCTCGGTGAGCCGGGAGTGGGTCAACCACGACATCGCCATGGAGACCCCGTTCGACGGCCCGCTGGTCGACGCGATGTGCGCGGCGGTCCGCGCGGAGGACCCGGACGGCCACCCGGTGCCGTACTGCAACCCCGGCGGCACGGACGCCAAGGCTTTCACCCACCTGGGCATCCGCTGCTTCGGCTTCAAGGGCCTCAAGCTGCCGCACGACCTCGACTACGGCCGCCTCTTCCACGGCGTGGACGAGCGCGTCCCGCTGGAGGGCCTGCGCTTCGGCGTCCGCGTCATGACCCGCCTCTGGCAGAGCTGCTGACCCGAGCCACGCCAGGCACCCCTGCGGGGATTGGCCAGGCACCCCCTGGCCCCCGCCGGTACCTTCGGCGGGGGCGTACGGCACGATGGCGCCCTACCCGTCCCACCAGGAGGAACACCGTGGCCGCCGAGCCCAAGCCGGAGATTCTCGCCGCATTCCAGGCCGCCAAGGGCTTCATGCCGGTGGTCGAGGGGCTCGCGCTGTACGAGGCGGCCACCGAGGCCGCCGCGCTGGGCCTGCCGCTGCTGGAGGTCGGCACCTACTGCGGACGCTCCACGATCCTGATCGCCGACGCGGCGCGAGCGGCCGGCGTCACCGCGCTCACCGTCGACCACCACCGGGGCAGCGAGGAGCAGCAGCCCGGCTGGGAGTACCACGACCCGACCGTGGTGGACCCGGAGGTCGGCCGGATGGACACCCTGCCCACCTTCCGCAGGACGCTGCACGCGGCGGGCCTGGAGGACCACGTGGTGGCGCTCGTGGGGCGCTCGCCGCAGGTGGCGGCGGTCTGGGGCGGCGCGCTGGGCTTCGTCTTCATCGACGGCGGCCACACCGACGAGCACGCGAACGGCGACTACGAGGGCTGGGCCCCGCACGTCGCCGAAGGCGGGCTGCTGGTGATCCACGACGTGTTCCCGGACCCGGCCCACGGCGGCCAGGCCCCGTACCGGGTGTATCTGGGGGCGCTGGAATCGGGCGCGTTCACCGAGGTCTCCGTCACGGACTCGCTGCGCGTGCTGCGCCGCACCGGACCGGGCATCTGACAACAAAGACCCGTTTACGGGCGTTCCCGGCCGGTCCGCGGACGCCCCGGACAGGGCAAGGGGTGGCCGGTAGCATCGCCGGGTGCGTCACCACGAGAGCCTTCCCCCCACCCCGCGCCACCCGCTCCGGATCGCCGCCGCCGCTGCCCTGCTGTGCCTGGGCCTGGCCGGCTGCGGCGACGGGGACGGCACCGCGCAGGCCCAGGCCGGGCCGAGCGGCGGTGCGGCCACCACCCCGGCCGCACCCGCCTCGCCGTCACCGGCGCCCACGAAGGCCGCCCCTTCGCCGTCGAAGTCCCCGGTGAAGTCCCCCTCGCACACGACGCCGCCGCCCGCTCCGGGCGGACCGCTGTCCGGTAGGACCGTGGTCATCGACCCCGGGCACAACCCGCGCAACCACCTGCACACCGCCGCGATCAACCGCCAGGTCGACATCGGCACCGGCCACAAGGAGTGCGACACCACCGGGACCGCCACCAACGGGGGTTACGCGGAGGCGGAGTTCACCCTCGACGTGGCGCACCGGCTGCGGGACCTGCTGCGGGCGCAGGGCGCGAAGGTGCTCCTGACGTACGACGGGGACCGGGAGTTCGGGCCGTGCGTGGACGAGCGCGCGCGGATCGGCAACGAGGCGCACGCGGACGCGGTGGTCTCGGTGCACGCGGACGGATCGGCCGTGGGAAACCGCGGGTTCCATGTGATCCTTCCCGCACTCGTGCGCGGCGGGGGCGCGGACACCTCGAAGATCGTTGAGCCTTCACGCGATCTCGGCACCCGTATCGCCGGACTGTTCGTGCGCAGTACCGGAAGTTCCCCTTCCAATTACGTGGGCGGCAAAACGGGTTTGGACGTGCGCAAGGATCTCGGCGGACTGAATTTGTCGACCGTGCCCAAAGTCTTCATCGAATGCGGCAATATGCGTGATCCCAAGGACGCCGCCCTGCTCACCAGCCCGGGTTGGCGCCAGAAGGCCGCCCAGGGCATCGCGGACGGCATCAGCAGCTACCTCAAGGGGTAGTCAAGGGGTGATTCTGCGATGAATTCGGGAGGATGTTCCCGCACCAACCGGGCAGGAACACAACCCGCCGGGCCAGACGATAGATTCATCCCTACGATGGGGAGCCGTTCCCGAGCTTCGAGCCTTGCCCGCCGTGTATCCGGCGGCAGCGACGACCGCCCCGACGAGACGATCGACTAAGGACCTTCACGTGAATATCCGCTCCCTCACTCGAGGCGATGGCGTGGTGATCGGAGCAGCGGTCGTGCTGTTCATCGCCTCGTTCCTCGACTACTACGACTACGGAAACGCCGCCGCCGACGCCCCCAACTCCTGGGACATGCTGGGCAACGGCATCGGCGTCTACATGGTCGGAGTGATCGGCGCAGCGCTGATCGTGCTCTCCCGTTCCCAGCCCCAGCCGCGCAAGGTCGTGGGTCTCGACCTCGCCCAGTTCGGTGTCGCCGCCACGGTGTTCACCGCGTGGAACCTGTTCTGGACGATCATCGACCTGGGCCAGATCGACGCGGGCGCCGGACTGATCCTCGGCTTCATCGCCTCCCTGGCGCTGGCCGGTGGCGCGGTCGCCTCGCCGCTGGTCCCGGCCCTCAAGGCCCCGCTCGCCGGTGCCCCGAACCCGCAGGCCGTGCAGCAGCCGTACGGTGCCCAGCCCGGCCAGGGCTACGGCTACCCGGGCGGTCCGCAGCCGGCGTTCGGCGGCCAGCAGCCGGGCCAGCCGCAGCCGTACGGTGCGCAGCAGCCGGGCCAGCCGGGTCAGCCCGAGGCGCAGAAGGCCCCGGCGGCGCCGGCGGCCGGTGGCGGCTCCGGTGACTTCACCCCGTTCTGGTTCGCGGTGCCGGTAGCCCGCCAGCTGTACAACGAGGACGGTTCGCAGTCCCCGATCGCCGAGCTGGCGCCGGGCACCTGGTACCTCGCGGTCGAGCAGCGCGGTTCGGCGCTGATCGCCCAGACGCAGGACGGCCGTCGCGGCGTCCTCCAGGACACCACGGGCATCCAGCGCGGCTGAGCCCGCCCCCTGTCCGTCCCAGCGGCCCCCTGCCCCTTCCGGGCGGGGGGCCGCTGCCGTGCCCGGGGCCGCGCTCAGCCGGCCGCGCGCTTCGGGACCTTGCCCTTCCGGGTCCAGCGCAGCAGCTCGTCGGCCGTCCAGGTGGTGACCACGCGCTCCGGCGGGACCTCGCACTCCTCGGCGCGGGCGCAGCCGTACGCCTGCCAGTCCAGCTGGCCCGGTGCGTGCGCGTCGGTGTCGACGGCGAACAGGGTGCCCGCCGCCACGGCCCGGCGCAGGAGTGCGCGGGGCGGGTCGAGCCGTTCGGGGCGGCTGTTGATCTCGACGGCGGTGCCCGAATCGGCGCAGGCGGCGAAGACCTCGTCGGCGTCGAACGACGACTCGGGGCGGCCCCGTCCGGTGAGGAGGCGGCCGGTGCAGTGGCCGAGGACGTTCGCCTGCGGATGGCGGACGGCGGCGACCATGCGGCGGGTCATCGGGGCGGCGTCCATGCGGAGTTTGGAGTGTACGGACACCACGACCAGGTCGACCTGTTCGAGCAGGTCCTCCTCCTGGTCGAGGGAGCCGTCGAGGTTGATGTCGCACTCGATGCCGGTGAGCAGCCTGAACGGCGCCCAGCGCTCGTTGAGTTCGGCCACTTCGGCAAGCTGCCTGCGCAGCCGCTCCGGCGAGAGGCCGTTCGCGACCGTGAGCCGGGGCGAGTGGTCGGTGAGGACCGTCCAGTCGTGGCCCAGTTCCGCCGCCGCGCGGCCCATCTCCTCGATGGGGCTGCCGCCGTCCGACCAGTCGGAGTGCGTATGGCAGTCGCCGCGCAGCAGGGACAGCAGGTGCTCGCCGCCCCGCGCGAGGGGTCCGGCCTCGGAAGCCTCGGTTTCGAGCCGGTCCAGATAGCCGGGTGTCTCCCCGGCCACGGCCTCGCGGACGACCTGGGCGGTGCGGGGGCCGATGCCCTTGACCCGTTCCAGCGAGCCGTCGGCCACGCGCCGCTCCGCCTCGCCGTCGTCCATCGCGGCGACGGTGCGCGCGGCGGTGCGGAAGGCCTGGACGCGGTAGGTGTCCGCCTTGCCGCGCTCCAGCAGGAAGGCGATCCGTTCCAGGGCCCGGACCGGGTCCATCGGCACCTCCTCGCGGGACGGGACGGCCGGCGGCCGCCCGTCCAGCTTGGCCCAGCCGGGCCCGGCCCGCACACCGGCCGGGCGCGCCCCGCTCAGCCGAAGGAGGTGCGCGCCAGCCAGAAGTCCAGCAGTCCGGCGTCGCCCAGCACCTCGACCCGGTCGCTGTCCGGGGCGAGGCGGCGGTTGAAGACGAGCATGACCTCGGTGAGCGGCCCGCGCAGCGCCACGTCCGCCTTGCCGTGCGCCCGGCGCCAGGTGACGCCCTCCGCGCCGAGCTCGATCAGCCACTCGGCGTCGGGCACATCGGTGGCGTGCAGGTGCAGGGAGCGCTCGGCCCCGCGCAGTTGGGCGACCTCGCGGTCGCCGTCGGCCTGCGCGAAGGTCACGATCTCCAGCCACTCGTCGACGGTGTCGGCGGCCAGCTCGGGCGTCATCGTGTACGGGACCTGCGCGGCGAGGGCCGCGTCGGCGAGGTGGACGACGGTCTCCAGGGCCATGCGGCGGGCCCAGAAGCCCGCGCTGTGGTCCCAGGCCCAGGACCACACCTCGGTGTCCGGCCCGGCCTCCCGCAGCGCGTCGGCGGTACCGGCGGCACCCTCGGCGAGCCAGGCGTCGAGGGCTGCGGGGTCGTCGCTCCCGGGGCTGTTGTCCGGCACCTTCTCCTCCGCCACCGGCTCGGCGGCCCGGGTGCGGACGATCTCACCGGCCCAGCGGTGGGCGCGGCCGACGTGCTCGGCCAGTTCGCGCAGGGTCCAGTCGGGGCAGGTCGGCACGGTCGCGCCGAGATCGGCGCCGCGCAGGCTCGCCCTCAACTCCCCGGTGAGCCGGACGATTTCATCGCAGTAGCGCTCGTGCGCCAGAAGTCCCATGATCGCACCCTAGTGCGACCGCCCCCGGTTCACATGCGGTTATCCGCCGAGCTGCGAGGTGGACGGGACCTTGTCCTTCACCTCGGCGCCCGCGCTCTTCCCGGCGTCCTTGATGCCGCTGATGACGTCCTCGAACATGCCGATGTCGCCCGCTCCCGCCTCGCCCTTGCGGAGCTTGGTGGAGAGCCCCTTGAGCGAGGCGATGCCCGCGGTGAGCGGGGCGACGGCCTTCGACAGCAGCGGGTCGCCCTTCGCGTTCTCCGTGGCGGCCTTCAGCCGGTTGTAGGCGAAGGTGCCCGCGAGCCCGGCCTTGACGAGGGCGAAGGTGCGCCCGTCGGCGCCCTTCTTGAACTTCCCGGCCCGGTAAGGCTTCACGACCCACTGGTACGTGGCGCCCGCGGCGAGCCCCGCGTTGGCGACGAACCTCGTCTTGGCCCACTTCTGCGCCTCGGCCGAAGAGGTGCCGGTGGGCGACGCCGAACTGCTCGTACCGCCGTCCTTGTCGTCGCTCCCGCACGCGGTGGTGCCCGCCAGCACGGCGCAGGCCAGCAGCAGCGCGAGGAGCAGGCGGCGGAGCGGTACGGGTCGGGGCACGGCGGGCCTCCCTGGCCGGGCGGGGCGGGTGCCGGGGCCCGGCACTCCCCGCCAGGCTCGCCGCGCCGCGGGCAACCCGCCACCGCTGCGCGGCCGTACGAGTCCGGCCGACGGGTTTCGGCCGCGCCCGAGCGGCAAAGCGGAGACCATGTCCTACAGCAGAGGCAACGGCTTCACCGCAGCACGTGTCATCGCCCTCGTGGCGGACGTCATGGCCTTCATCATCGGCCTGTGGATCCTGATGTACCTGCTCGACGCGAACCGCGGCAACGAGCTGGTCGAGTTCGTGCGGGACACCGCCAGGTGGCTCGCCGGCTGGTCGTACGACCTGTTCACGTTCGACAAGGCATGGGCCAACGTCGTCGCCGGTTACGGCCTGGCCGCCCTGGTGTACCTGTTCATCGGGCACGCCATCGCGGGCCGCGTCCGGCGCTGACGCTCCCCCGTCAACCGCTCAGCCGCAGCAGTCCGGCTCCAGCCCCTTCGGGAGCCGGTCCCCGCTGAACACGGCGGTGGTCGCCTCGTCCCCTCCGAGCGCGGCCACCGCCAGCAGCAGCGAACCGGCCGTCCAGGAGGTGTGCTCCTCGGGCCAGAAGGCGCGGTTGCCCTCGAAGACGTAGCCCGTCCAGTACATGCCGCCCTCGGCCCGCAGGTGCTGGACCGACTGGAGGATGTCGAGCGCCCGGTCGGACTCGCCCATCACCCAGAGGGCCAGGGCAAGTTCGCAGCTCTCGCCGCCGGTCACCCACGGGTTGGGCAGCACGCAGCGCACCCCGAGGCCGGGGACGACGAAGCGGTCCCAGCCCTCCTCGATGCGCTCCTTGGCCGCCGCGCCGGTGACGGCGCCGCCGAGGACCGGGTAGTACCAGTCCATCGAGTAACGGCTCTTGTCGAGGAAGCGCTCCGGGTGGCTGCGGATCGCGTGGCCGAGCGCCCCGGTCGCCAGCTCCCAGTCCGGCTGCGGCTCCTCGCGGCGCTCGGCGATGGCCAGCGCGCAGCGCAGGGCCTGGTGGATGGAGGAGGACCCGGTCAGCAGCGCGTCCGTCACCTCCGTGCCGTCGTCCTCCCGCTTCCAGCCGATCTGGCCGCCGGGCTGCTGGAGGCGCAGGACGAACTCGACGGCCGCGTGGACCGTGGGCCACATCCGGTCCACGAAGGCGTCGTCGCCGGTGGCGAGGTAGTGGTGCCAGACGCCGACGGCCACGTAGGCGCAGAAGTTGGTCTCCCGGCTGCGGTCGGTCGGCTGACCGGCGTCGCCGTCGTGGTAGGCGGCGTACCAGGAGCCGTCGGCGTTCTGGTGGCGGGCCAGCCACTCGTACGCGCGTTCCGCGGCGGTGTGCTCGCCGGCCGCGTCCAGGGCCATGGCGGCCTCGGTGTGGTCCCACGGGTCGAGGTGGTGGCCGCGGAACCACGGGATGGCGCCGTCCGGGCGCTGCACGGCGCGCACCGCGGCGACGGTCTCGGCGGCCTGCGCGGCGGTGAGGACTCCGGGCAGGACGAGGTGTTCGGTCCGCTCGGGAAGGCTCACGCCTCGGCCTCGGCGGCTGCTGCGGCGGCGAGGGGCAGGTGCGGCTTGGTCGCGTACGCCACGAAGCTCTTGCCGACGACCGGGTTGAGCAGCTTCTCGGCGACCCGGGTCAGGGCGGGCTTCTTCATGATGTCCCAGACCAGGAGCTTGTGGTACGCCTTCACCGGCAACGCCTTGTCGTTGTCGACGCCGAACGCGCACTTGAGCCACCAGTACGGGGAGTGCAGCGCGTGCGCGTGGTGGGTGCCGTACGGCTTGAGGCCGGCGCCGCGCATCTTACCGAGGAGCTCGTCGGCCTTGTAGATGCGGATGTGGCCGCCCTCGACCTCGTGGTACGCGTCGGAGAGCGCCCAGCAGACCTTCTCGGGGCCGTAGCGCGGGACGGTGACGGCGATCCGGCCGCCGGGCCGCAGCACGCGGACCATCTCGGCGAGGACGCCCTTGTCGTCGGGGATGTGCTCCATGACCTCGGAGATGATCACGACGTCGAAGGACTCGTCGGGGAAGGGCAGGTTGAGCGCATCGCCCTCCATCGCGGTGGCGGTGGCGCCCTCGGGGGCCTCCCCGGCCTCCTTCATCGCGGCGAACCACTTCGCGACCTCGCGGATCTCCTCGCCGTTCTGGTCGAGGGCCACCACCTGGGCGCCGCGCCGGTAGCACTCGAAGGCGTGGCGTCCGGCGCCGCACCCGAGGTCGAGCACGCGGTCGCCTGCGGCGAGCGGGAAGCGGGTGAAGTCCACGGTCAGCACGTGTGCCTGCTTTCGCGGTCGGGGGTGGGTCGGGGGAACGGGATCAGGGGCCCGGCACAAGGACCGGGGTCACCGCCGGCCACCGGGGCCGGTGGCGGCGCGGGCGGCGATGGCCTGCCGGTAGAGCTCGGCGGTGCCGATGGCGGCCTGCTTCCAGGTGAACCGGGCGAGCACCCGCTCACGGCCTGCGGCCCCGAGCCGGGCGCGCAGCTCCGCGTCGCCGAGCAGCCGGCCGAGCGCGTCGGCGAGGGCCCCCGGGTCACCGGGCGCGACCGCGAGGCAGGTCTCCCCGTCGGGTCCGGCGACCTCCGGGATGGCGCCGCCGGTCGTCGCGACCAGCGGGGTGCCGGTGGCCATGGCCTCGGCGGCGGGCAGCGAGAAGCCCTCGTACAGCGAGGGGACGCAGGCGATCTGCGCGCCGCGCACCAGGTCGACCAGCTCGGAGTCGCTGATGCCCTTGACGAACTCGACGGCGTCCGCGAGGCCGTGCCGCTCGATGGCCCGGGCGACCGGCCCGTCCTCGGCGCGCCTGCCGACGACGACGAGGTGGGCGGCGGGGTTGCCGGTACGGAGCTTGGCGAGGGCCTCCACGAGGTGGACGAGGCCCTTGAGCGGGACGTCGGCGCTCGACGTGGTGACGATGCGGCCCGGGACCTCGGCGACCGAGGGGTCCGGCGACCACAGATCGGTGTCGGCCCCGATGTGGACGACCCGGATGCGGCGCGGGTCGACACCGAGGTGGTCCACGATCTCCTGCTTGGAGGAGCCGGAGACGGTGAGCACGGAGGGCAGGCGGCGCGCGACCCGCTTCTGCATGCGGGTGAACCCGTACCAGCGGCGCACGGAGGCCCGGCGGCGGCGGCTCGTCGCGGCGTCCAGGTCGAGCTGCCGGTCGACGGTGATGGGGTGGTGGATCGTGGTGACCAGGGGTGCGCCGAGGTCGGCGAGGAGCCCGTAGCCGAGGGTCTGGTTGTCGTGGATGACGTCGAACTCGCCGCGCCGGGCGGCGAGATGGCGCCGGGCCCGGAGGCTGAAGGTGAGCGGTTCGGGGAAGCCGCCGGTCCACATGGTGGCGACCTCGGCGGCGTCGATCCAGTCCCGGTACTCGCCGCGGCTCGGGGTGCGGAACGGGTCGGGCTGCCGGTACAGGTCGAGGCTGGGGAGCTCGGTGAGCGGGACGCCCTCGTCGAGGACCGGGTAGGGCTGGGCGCCGATGACCTCGACGCGGTGGCCCAGCCGGGCGAGTTCGCGGGCGAGGTGCCGTACGTAGACGCCCTGGCCGCCGCAGAAGGGGTTGCCCTTGTAGGTGAGGAGCGCGATGCGCAGGGGTCCGTCGCCGGGGCCCGTGCCCGGTGCGGCGACGCCCGTACGGGGGCCCGACTCAACGGCCTCAGCGGTCACACTCGGCCCCCTTCTCACTGCGTGTTCGCCGGAGCGTAACCGCTGGCGCTAATCTAGAACAAGTTTCAGACTGGGTAGTTCAATGAGCTACGAATCTACCGGCAGGTAGCGACGGTGCAACGGCCGGATCAGGTGATTCACGCCACGGCAGACACCCTGGCCACGGGACGGGACACATGACAGCGGAAGCCAGACCGGCATCGCCGCCCCTGACGGAACGCCAGGAGGCCCGCCGCCGCCGCATTCTGCGGGCCACCGCCGAGCTGGCCGGCCAGGGCGGTTTCGAGGCCGTCCAGATGCGCGAGGTGGCGGAGGCGGCCGAGGTCGCCCTCGGCACCCTGTACCGGTACTTCCCGTCCAAGATCCACCTCCTCCTCGCCACCATGCGCGACCGCCTCCAGCTTCTGCACACCGCCCTCCGCGAGCACCCCCCGGCCGGGAACGACCCGGCGGCCCGGGTCGCGGAGACCCTGCTGCGGGCGTTCCGCGCGATGCAGCGCGAACCGCAGCTGGCGGACGCCATGGTGCGCGCCCTGACGTTCGCGGACCGGTCCGCGAGCAGCGAGGCCGACGCGGTCTCACGGCTCACGACGGCGATCATCCTGGACGCGATGGGCACCGGCCACCCGACGCCGGGGCAGCTCTCCGCCGTGCGGGTGATCGAGTACACCTGGCACTCCGCGCTGATCACCTGGCTCGCCGGCCGGGCGTCGATCGCGCAGGTGCGCACGGACATCGAGACGGTGTGCCGGCTGGTCGGCCCGGGCGCGCGCTAGGACCGTCCGGGCGACTGCCATGTGCGGCGCCCACACGCCCCGGGGGCGAGGTGGGGTGCCCTGCACCATATCGACGGCGGCGCGGTGTTCATACGGTTCGGCGACATCACAGGAACACGCCGAGGAGCCGGTCACCATGCCCCGCAGCCGTACCGCCAGCAGAGCCCGCAGATCCCTCAGTGACATCCGTACCGTCGCCGTCCTGGCCGCAGCCGGCCTGCTGCTGACGGGCTGCACCGCCGCCGGGAAGGCGGGCGGGTCCGACTCCGCGAAGTCCGCCGACGACGCGGCCGTCAAGGTCGGCCTGGTCTACTCCAGGACCGGGCTCCTCGCCGACTACGGCAAGCAGTACCGCGACGGCTTCATGGCCGGGCTCGACTACGCCACCAAGGGCACCCGCGAGGTCGCCGGACACCGCATCGAGGTCACCGAGCAGGACGACGCGGGCGACCCGGGCAAGGCGGTCTCCGCCGCGAAGAACCTCATCGGCAAGGGCTACAAGGTGCTGGCCGGCACCACCGACTCCGGCGTCGCGCTCCAGATGGCCCCGCTCGCCGCGCAGAACAAGGTGCTGTACGTCAGCGGACCGGCCGCCACCGACGCGGTGACCGGGATCAACGACTACACCTTCCGCTCGGGCCGCCAGTCCTACCAGGACATCCTCACGGCGGGCACGATGCTCGGCGACGCCAAGGGCAAGAAGGTCACGGTGCTCGCCCAGGACTCCACCTTCGGCCAGGCCAACGTGGCCGCCGTGAAGGCGGTGCTCGGCGGGAAGGGCGCCAAGGTCGGCTCGGTGCTGGCGCCGCCCAGCGCGACGGACCTGACGCCGTTCGCCCGGCAGGTCAAGGCGGGCGGCCCCGACCTGGTCTTCGTCGCCTGGGCCGGCTCCACCGCCCCGGCGCTGTGGACCGCCCTCGACCAGCAGGGCGTGCTCGGCGCGAGCAAGGTCGTCACCGGCCTGGCCGGCACCGCCTCGTACCCGATCTTCGGCGCGGCCGGGTCCAAGGTGTCGTTCCTGGCGCACTACTTCCCGGGCGCGGGCGGGAACAACGCCGTGGAGAAGGCGATGCTGGACGCGGTGAAGAAGGACGGCGGCAAGCCCGACCTGTTCACGCCGGACGGCTTCACGGCCGCCCAGATGATCGTGCACGCCGTCGAGGAGGGCAGCGCCACCGACACCGCCGCGATGGTGAAGGCCCTGGAGGGCTGGAGCTTCGACGGGGTCAAGGGACAGACCCGGGTGCGCGGCGAGGACCACGCGCTGCTCCAGCCGATGTTCGTGGCCAGGCTGGACGGCAAGGGCAAGACCGCCGAGCCGAAGCTGCTGGACACCGAGCAGCTGGACGCCGTCGCGCCGCCCGTGAAGCCCGCGGCGGGCTGAACCGTGACCGCACCCCACACCCTCGGGCGGACGAGCCCGGCGGACCGGGAGACGCCCGTGCTCCGGCTGGAAGGACTCGGCTGGAGCGTCGGCGGCGCCACCATCGTCGAGGACGTCTCGCTGAGCGTCCGCGAGGGCGAGTTCCTGGCTTTCATCGGGCCCAACGGGGCGGGCAAGACCTCCCTGTTCAACCTGATCAGCGGGCTCAACCTGCCGACCGCCGGACGGATCGAGCTGGACGGCGCCGAGATGACGGACCGGCCCGCGCACGTCCGGGCCCGGCGCGGCGTCGGCCGGACCTTCCAGACGTCCAGCCTGTGGCCCGCGATGACCGTCGCCGACCACGTCCGGCTCGCCGCGCAGGCCGCCCGGGGCGGCTCGTACCGGCTGTGGCGGCGCGCCGACCCGTACACCGCCGACGTGGCCGGTGTCCTGGAACGCACCGGCCTCGGCCACCGGGCGAAGGCCACGGCGGGCGAACTGTCGCACGGCGAGAAGCGGAAGCTGGAGCTGGCCGTGCTGCTGGTGGGCGAACCCCGGCTGATGCTGCTCGACGAGCCGATGGCCGGGGTGAGCGCCGAGGAGGTCCCCGCGCTGACCGAACTCATCCGCACCCTGCACCGCGAGGAGGGGCGCACGGTCCTCATGGTCGAACACCACATGGACGTCCTGCTCGGCCTCGCCGACCGGCTCGCCGTGATGCACCACGGCCGGCTGCTCGCCCTGGACACCCCGGAGGCGGTCACCGCCGACCCGGTCGTGCAGCAGGCGTACCTCGGGGAGGGCCTGTGACCGAGCAACCCCTCCTGGACGTACGGGACCTGCGGGTCCTGATCGGCGGCCGGCACATCCTGCACGGCGTCGACCTCGACGTCACCGCGCACGGCGTCACCGCGCTCCTCGGGCGCAACGGCGCCGGGAAGACCACCACGGTCCGGGGCATCCTCGGGCTCGTCCCGCGCGCCGGGAGCGTCCGGCTCGACGGCGAGGAGACCGCGGGCCTGCCCACGCACGCGCTGGTCCGGCGCGGCATCGGCTACGCCCCCGAGGACCGGGGCATCTTCGCCGGGCTGACCGTCGCGGAGAACCTGCGCCTGGCCGAACGGCGCGGCGCGGGCGAGCCCGCGTACGGCCTGGTCCACGAGCTGTTCCCGGAACTCAAGCAGCGGGCGCGGCAGTTGGCCGGGACGCTGTCCGGCGGTCAGCAGCAGATGGTGGCCATCGGGCGCACCCTGCTCAACGCCAACCGGCTGATCATCGCGGACGAACCGACCAAGGGCCTGGCACCGAAGGTCGTCACCGAGGTGGCCCAGGTGCTGGAACGGGCCGCCGAGGCGGTGCCGGTGCTCCTGGTCGAGCAGAACCTCGCCGTGGTGCGCCGGCTGGCCGGGCACTGCGTGGTCCTCGCCGACGGCCGCACCGCCCACCGGGGCCCGGCCGCCGAGCTGCTGGGCGACCCGGAGGCGGCCCGCACGCTGCTCGGTGTGGGCCACGGCCCGGTCACCGCACACCCTTCCGTGAAGGCGGATTCCTGATGTCCACCCTCGTCCTGCTCACCATGACCGGTCTCGGTCTGGGGGCCCTCTACTTCCTGGTCGCGTCCGGACTCTCACTGATCTTCGGCCTGATGGACGTGCTCAACTTCGCGCACGGGGCGCTGCTTTCGATCGGCGCGTACGGCACCTGGTGGGCCGCGTCCGGGAATCTCCCCGGCGCGGGCCCCGGCGGCGCCGGGTTCGTCCTCGCGGTCCTGTTCGGTACGGCGGTGGGCACCGTCGCCGCCGTGCTCCTCGAACTCGCGGTCGTCCGCCCGCTCTACACCCGGCCGCGCGAGCAGGTGCTCGCCACGGTCGGGGTGGGGCTCGCGGTGCCCGCGCTGCTCTCCGGCATCTGGGGCTCCGACGCCCACCCGTTCCCGGGGCCCGAGGCGCTGTCCGGGACCTTCGGGCTGCTGGGCGCGCAGGTCCCGGTCAACCGGCTGGTCCTGGTGGGTGCGGCGGTCGTGGTGCTGGTGGCGCTGCGGCTGTTCCTCGGCCGGACCCGGCACGGCCTGGTCGTCCGGGCCGGGGTCGAGGACCGGGCCATGGTCACCGCGCTCGGCATCGACGTCCGCAAGGCGTTCACGCTGGTCTTCGCGATCGGCGGCTGCGCGGCGGCGCTGGGCGGGGCGATCGGCGGGCTGTACTTCGGCTCGGTCGACCCGCGCCAGGGGACCTCGCTGCTGATCTTCGCGTTCGTCGTCGTGGTCACCGGCGGCATGGGCTCGGTGACCGGCGCCGCCGTGGCGTCCGTGGTCATCGGCCTGGTCCAGCAGTTCGCCAACTACTACACCGCAGCGGGGCTCGGCGATCTGGCGGTCGTCGTCCTGCTCGCCGTGCTGCTGCTGATCCGGCCGCGCGGACTGACGGGGAGGCTCGCGTGAGCACCGCCACCGACACATCCGACCGCACCGCGGGCCGCACCACCGCGGGACCGGCCCCGGCAGCCGGGCGGGCCCGGCTGCTGCGCTGGTGGCCCGCCGCCGTCCTGCTCGTCCTGGCCGTCGCCCCGTTCAGCGCGGTGCCGGTGCCGGGGCTGCTGGACGGGCCGCTGGGCTCGGCGGGGAGCCTGCAACTCCTGGCGACCTGCCTGCTGTTCGGCGCCCTGGCCACCGGCTACGACCTGCTGCTCGGGCGGACCGGGCTGCTCTCCTTCGGGCACGCCCTGTACTTCGCGGCGGGCAGCTACGCCACCAATCTGTTCCTCCTGGAGGCGGGTCTGCCGTTCGCGCTCGCCACGGTCCTCGGGCTGCTCTCCGGGATCGCGCTCGCCCTGGTCCTGGGGTCGGTGAGCCTGCGCGTGACCGGGATCGGCTTCTCCATGGTGACCCTGGCCTTCGCGCAGGCGGGCTCGATCCTGGTCTCCCGCAACCCCGGCGGGGTCACCGGCGGCGAGGAGGGCCGGGCGGCCCCGTCCGAGCTGCTGCCGTCCTCGCTGGTCGGCATCGACAACACCGCGAACCTGTACTGGATCGCGCTGGCCTACCTGGTGCTCACCCTGGGCGTCGTCCACTGGGCGGTCCGCTCCCCCACCGGCCGCGTCTGGGAGGGCATCAAGGAGAACGAGCGCCGGGTGGAGGTCCTGGGCCTGAAGCCGTACGGGTTCAAGCTGACGGCCTTCGTGGTCGCGGGGGCGCTCGCCGCGCTCGGCGGGATCGTGCACCTGCTGCTGACGGGCGGCTCGACCCCGCAGACGACCACCTCGGACTTCACGCTGTCGCTGCTGGTGATGGTGGTGCTGGGCGGCTCGGGCACCCGGTGGGGCCCGTTGGTCGGCGGCATCCTCTACACCTGGGCCGACCACCGGCTCGGCGACCTCGCGGGCTCGGGCGCGGTCGCGGACCTTCCGGCGGTCCTGCGTGTCCCGCTGTCGCAGCCGTTGTTCCTGCTGGGCGTGGTGTTCGTGGCCGTGGTACATCTGCTGCCCGGCGGCCTGGCCCGCCTTCCGTCCCGGCTGAGGGGCGCGTCGAACCGTAAGGAGACCGGAGTCAGTTGAGCCCGCTCGCGGAGTACGAAGAGATCGAAGTCCCGGTGCGCGGGGGCTCCCTGGCGGCCCTGCGCTGGCCGGCCGCCGCCCCGGACGCGCCGGTGGTGGTGGCCCTGCACGGGATCACCTCCAACGCTCTGTCCTGGGCGGCGGTGGCCCGGCTGCTGGACGGCCGGGTCACGCTGGTCGCGCCGGATCTGCGCGGCCGGGCAGGGAGCGCGCGGCTGCCGGGCCCGTACGGGATCGCCGCGCACACCGATGACATCGCCGCCCTGACCGAGGCGCTGGGCCAGGACCGGGTGGTGCTCGCGGGCCACTCGATGGGCGCGTTCGTGGCGGCCCTCGCGGCGGTGCGCCACCCGGACCGCTTCGGGCCGCTGCTGCTCGTGGACGGCGGCGTCGGCTTCCCGGCGCCGACGCACCTGACGCCCGACGAGCTGATGACGGCGGTGATCGGCCCGGCGATGGACCGGCTGTCGATGACCTTCCCGGACCGGGCCGCCTACCGGGCGTTCTGGCAGGCGCATCCGGCGTTCGCCGGGGCGTGGTCGGACGAGGTGGACGCGTACATCCAGCGCGACCTGACCGGCGAGGAGCCGGAGCTGCGCTCGTCCTGCCGGATCGAGGCGATCCGCACGGACGGGGTCGGGCTGTTCGACGAGGAGGTCCTGTCGGCGGTCCGGAAGCTGCCCGTCGACGCGACGCTGCTGTGGGCCGCGCGCGGTCTGATGGACGAGGAGCAGGGCCTCTACGACGAGGGCCGGCTCGCCGCCGCCGGACTGGACGGGACCCGGGTGGAGCCGGTCGCGGTGAAGGACGTGAACCACTACACGGTCCTGACGGGCGACCGGGGCGGCCGGGAGATCGCGGACCGGCTGGTGGCGCTGGCGCGGGGCTGAGAGCCCGTACGAGCGGGGCCCGGCGGTGGTGTGCCGGGCCCCGCTCGCCGTGTGGCGTCAGGTGGTGCAGCCGCTGTCCGCGATGACGAAGTAGCCGGCCGGGGTCTCCTTCAGGGTGTGGCTGACGAAGACGTTGTACAGGCCCATGTTCTGGTTGGAGCCGTTGGCGTAGACGTACCCGCCGGACATGTGCGCCCGGCCCGCCGTGACGTGGGCGTAGTTGGTGGCGGTGTAGCACTGCGCGGGGTCCGGGTCGCCGGGGTCCCCCGGGTCGCCGGGGTCACCGGGATCGCCCGGGTCGCCCGGGTCGGTGCCGCCGTCCAGGCCCCAGAAGACGCCCGTGTAGTACGTGGAGCAGAGGGTGTTCAGGAAGTACGCGGCCGTCGAGCCGCACTGCTGGGCGCCCGAACCGGGGCCGACGGGCAGGCCGTGGCCCATGCCGGAGACCGAGTACATCTCCACCGCGGGCTGCCCGGAGGCGTCGTTGTAGACGGTGCGCGTGGTGTTGCCGGGGAGGCTGTCCGTGGACGACGGGGTCTGGCTGATGCCCCACACGTTGGTCCACTGGTCGCGCAGGGCCGTCGCGTTGGCCGGGTAGACCGTGTAGTCCGAGGTGCCCTGCCAGATCGCGACCTTGGGCCACGGACCGCTGTAACCGGGGTACGCGGCGCGGACCTTGTCGCCCCACTGCGCGGGCGTCAGCTTCTGCGGGCCCGTCTGGCAGCCGGACGCGGCGGCCTGGCTGGTCGCGCACTGGGCGGGCAGCCCGGAGGCCACCGAGCCGCCCGCGAAGACGTCCGGGTAGGCGGCGAGCAGGTCGGCGGTCATCCCGCCGCCCGCCGAGAGCCCGGTGACGTACACCCGGCGCCCGTCGGAGCCGTAGGTCTTCTTCGCGTAGTCGACCATCTGCACGATCGACGCGGCCTCGCCCTTGCCCCGGGTGTCCTCGTTCGGGTCGAACCAGCCGAAGCAGGACAGCGCGTTGTTCGCCGAGGTGGTCTGCGGGAAGACGACGGCGAAGCCCCACTCGTCGGCGTACTTCGGCCAGCCGGAGTTGGTGTAGTACGCGTCGGCGGTCTGCGTGCAGCCGTGCAGGGCGACGACCAGGGGGGCGTTCGCGGGGAGTCCTGCGGGGGTGTACGCGTACATCTGGAGGTTGCCGGGGTTGGAGCCGAAGCCGGTCACCTGCTGGAGGCCGGCGGCAGCGGCGGCGGGCTGCGCGGTGGTGACGCTCAGCGTCGCCGCGAGCAGGCCGAGGACGGCCGTCGCCGCGAGGCGGCGGGCGAGACGTTTCAGGATCGGTGGGCGCACGGGTGCTTTCTCCCTGCCGTGGGGGTACGGGTTGCTGCCGGAACCTACGAGCGGCACCGCCCCCCGCCCATGGGACCGGTGGCCACACCCGGGCCCCCGCTGTGTGCTCCGACGCCCTTGCGCGACGGGGCGCGGCGAGGGGCCCCGGGCGGCGGCCCCCGCCGGTCGCGCCCCGGCGGCCGCCCGGGACCCCGCACCATGTACGCCCGCACCATGCCCCGGTACGCGGGTGTGTGCACCGACGCCGTGTGACGCGGGGCCGCGCGTACCTACCGTGACCGCCATGGAGACTTCCCGCAGACCGGATCACCAGCCCGCCGCCCCCGCGCCCGGCGGCCCCGCGCAGGCGCCCGCAGAACCCGTCCTGGCCGGGCGCACCGCGCTGGTGACCGGGGCGGCGAGCGGCATCGGGCGGGCCTGTGCGCAGGTGCTCGCCGCCGCGGGCGCCCATGTGCACGTCGTGGACCGGGCCGGTGAGGCCGCCGAGCGGCTGGCGAAGGAGATCGGCGGGACGCCCTGGGTGGTGGACCTGTCCGAGCCCGACGTCGTGGACACCCTGCCCGCCGATGTGGACGTGGTGGTCAACAACGCGGGCATCCAGCACGTGGCCCCGGTGCACGCGTTCCCGCCGGACCGGTTCGCGCTGATCCAGCGCGTGATGGTGGAGACCCCGTTCCGCGTCTTGCGCCGGACCCTGCCGGGCATGTACGAACGCGGCTGGGGGCGCGTGGTCAACATCTCGTCGGTGCACGGGCTGCGCGCGAGCCCGTACAAATCGGCCTATGTGACGGCCAAGCACGCGCTGGAGGGGCTGAGCAAGGTGGTCGCGCTCGAAGCGGCGGAGCACGGGGTGACGAGCAACTGCGTCTGCCCCGGGTACGTGCGCACCCCGCTGGTGGAGAACCAGATCGCCGACCAGGCCCGCACGCACGGCATCTCCGAGGAGGAGGTCGTCGGGCGGGTGATGCTGGAGCGCAGCGCGGTCAAGCGGCTGATCGAACCGGCGGACGTGGCCGAGGCGGTCCTGTGGCTGTGCGGCCCGCGCACCGGGCACATCACCGGCTCCTCGCTCTCCATGGACGGCGGCTGGACCGCGAACTGACCCGCCTGCCCGAACCCCCGAGGAACCCTGGAACGCCATGCCTGAACCGCTCCCCTCCGCCGCGCCCCACCTCCGGCGCCTGTTCGACCTGCTGGCCGACGACGCCCCGGCCGAGGCGCTGGGGGCGGTCTCCTCGCAGGCGCGGGCGGACGGGGTGCCGGCCGAGGAGCTGGCGGAGGTGGAGCGGGCGACGGCGACCGCGCTGCGGATCAGGAGCGCGCTGCGCCAGCACCGGCGCCGCGAGGCCCAGCTGACCGCGCTGTTCGACACGGCGGGGGACCTGGCGGCGTCGCGCGACCTGGACGACGTGCTGAAGGCGATCGTGCGGCGGGCCAGGATGCTGCTGGGCACGGACACCGCGTATCTGACGCTCCCGGACGAGGAGGCCGGGGACACCTATATGCGGGTCACCGACGGCTCGGTCTCCGTGCTCTTCCAGCGGCTGCGCCTGGAGCTGGGCGAGGGCCTGGGCGGCCTGGTGGCGCAGACGGCGAGCCCGTACGCGACGCCGGACTACCGCACCGACGACCGCTTCCGCCACACCCGCAACATCAACGCCGGGGTCCTGGACGAGGGCCTGGTCGCGATCCTGGGCGTGCCGCTGCTGCTGGGGTCGAACCGGGGCGGTACGGGCAAGGTGATCGGCGTCCTGTTCGCGGCCGACCGCTCCCCCCGGGTCTTCAGCCCGGACGAGGTGGCCCTCCTCTGCTCGCTGGCGGCGCACGCGGCGATCGCCATCGACACGGCCCGCGCGCTCGCCGACACCACGGCGGCGCTGGCGGAACTGGCCGAGGCGAACGCGGAGCTGGCCGAGGCCAACGCCTCGGTGCGGGCGCACTCGGCGGCCATGCGGCGGGCGGAGGAGTCGCACGACCGGCTCACCGACCTGGTGCTGCGCGGCCGGGACGTCAAGGACGTGGCGGCGGCGGTCGCCGGGCTGCTCGGCTCGCCGCTGACCATCCACGACCCGGGCGGCCGCCCGCTGGCCGCCGTCCGCCCGGACGGGACGGGCTTCGCCGCCGACAGCATGGACGCCGGCTGGCTGGCGGAGGCGGCCGAGGAGTCGCGTACGGGCGCGCGGGCGGTGCACCGCGACGGGCGGGTGGTGTGCGCGGTGCTCGCCGGGCAGGAGCTGCTGGCCGGGCTCGTCCTGCACCGGGCCCGCCCGCTGGACGACTCGGACCGGCGGCTGTTCGAGCGGTCGGCGGTGGTGACGGGGCTGCTGTTGCTGCTGCGGCGCACGGTGGCCGAGACGGAGAACCGGATACGCGGTGAGCTGATCGCGGACCTGCTGTCGGACCCGGCCCGCGACCCGGCCGGGCTGGCCGAGCGGGGCCGCCGCCTCGGCATCGACCTGGACCGCCCGCATCTGCTGCTCGTGGCGGAGACCGGGGCGCGCGAGCGGCTGGCCCCGGCCGCGATGCGCTTCCTGTTCGGCGGCGAGCACCAGGGCGTGAGCGCCGAGCACGCGGGCACGGTGGTGCTGCTGACCGAGGCCACCGGTACGGACGCGGGGGCGGCGGCCCGGGCGGCGGCGGCCCAGCTGGGGCAGCTGGCCCAGGCCCCCGTCACGGTGGCGGCCGCCGGTCCGGCCCGGGGCGCCGGGGAGCTGGCCGCCGCCTACGCGGAGGCGGCGCGCTGTCTGCGGGCGATGCGGGTGCTGGGGCGGACGGGCGAGGGCGCGTGCGTGGAGGAGCTGGGGTTCCTGGGCGTGGTGCTGGGCAACGCGCAGGACGTGGACGGCTTCGTGGCGGCGACGCTGGGGCCGCTGCTGGAGTACGACGCGCAGCGCGGCACGCATCTGGTGCGGACGCTGAGCGCGTACTTCGGGGCGGGCGGCAGCCTGATCCGGGCCAAGGACGAGCTGCACGTCCATGTGAACACGGTGGTGCAGCGCCTGGACCGCATCCAGGTGCTCCTGGGCCGCGACTGGAACGAACCGGACCGGGCGCTGGAACTGCAGCTCGCGCTGCGACTGCACCTGCTGTCGGGGGCGGACAGGTCCTAGGGCCCGCCCGGGCCCGTCCTGAAACCTTCTGCCCGGCGCCGAGCCCGTAAGGTACCGGCAGAGTGCGGACGCACCCCTCCTCACCTCGTACAACGCTTCGGCGGGCTCGGGAGTCTTGTCTGTCCGACCTCCCGCAGTCCCGCACGTCACCTGGAGTTCCCGAATGCCCCGATTCAGCATTGTCGTCCCTGTGTTCAAGGTGCAGGGGTATCTGCACGCGTGCCTGGATTCGGTGCTGGGGCAGTCGTTCCGGGACATCGAGGTGATCGCGGTCGACGACTGCTCGCCGGACGCCTGCGGGGCGATCATCGACGAGTACGCCGCCCGCGACGCGCGCGTCAAGGCGGTGCACCTGCCCGAGAACGTGGGCCTGGGGCGGGCGCGCAACGCCGGGCTGGAGCACGCGCGGGGCGACTACGTCCTCTTCCTGGACAGCGACGACTCCTACACCCCCGGCCTGCTCCAGGCGCTCGCGGACCGGCTCGACGCGGCGGGTGACCTGGACATCCTCGTCTTCGACCATGTGCGCACCCACTGGTACGGCAAGGGTCCGCGCAGCCAGACCGCGGACCTGGTCGCGCGGGCGGGCACGGACGTCTTCCGCATCCAGGACCGGCCCGAGTTCATCGAGCTGTTCCTGGTGGCCTGGAACAAGGCGTTCCGCCGGGAGTTCTTCCTGCAGGAGGGCTTCCAGTACGCGCCCGGCCTGTACGAGGACGCGCCCGTCTCCCATCTGGCGATGGTCACGGCCGAGCGCATCGGCTGCCTGGACCGGGTCGGCGTCGAGTACCGCCAGCGCCGCCACGGCGCGATCACCAAGACGCCGGGCCGCAAGCACTTCGACATCTTCGGGCAGTACGAGGGGCTGTTCGCGGCGCTCGCCGAGCGCCCCGGACTGGCCTGGGCGCACAGCCTGCTGTTCGAACGCGCCATGGACCACATGCTGTTCGTGCTGAAGCGCCCCGACCGGGTGCAGGCCGCCGACCGCAAGGACTTCTTCGCCCTCACCGCGGACTTCTACGCGAAGCACCTCCCGGCCGGGTTCACGCCGCCGGGCGGGGCGGTCGGGGCCTCCCTGCGCGCCCTGGCCAAGCGGTCGTTCGCCACCTACCGGGCGACCGAGCTCGCCGTCCGGGCCAGGCGGAAGGGCCCGAAGAAGGTCCGGAGGATCACGGCGAAGGCGGGCGAGCGGGCGGCCGAGCGCCTGTACGGCGTGCACCGCAGGCGCCCGCTGGACCCGCACCTCGCCGTCTACTCCTCGTACGGGGGCGGACTGCCCTCCTGCAACCCGCTGGCCGTCCACGAGAAGGCGAAGGAGCTGGCCCCGGAGGTGCGCGGGGTGTGGCTGGTGCGCGCGGAACTCGCCCGCGAGGTGCCCGAGGGCATCGACTACGTCGTGCCCGGGTCGGGCCGCTACTGGGAGGTGATGGCCCGCGCCACGTACTTCGTGAGCAACGGCGACTTCCCGGACGGCATCGTCAAGCGCCCGGGCCAGGTCTACGCGCAGACGCACCACGGCACGCCGCTCAAGCGCATGGGCCTGGACCGGAAGTCCTATCCCGCCGCCGCCCGGAACCTGGACTTCGGCCGGCTCCTGGAGCGGGTGGACCAGTGGGACCTGAGCGTGTCCGCCAACCCGCACTCGACGGCCCAGTGGGAGCGTGTCTACCCCGGCACCTTCGAGTCCCTGGCCACGGGCTATCCGCGCAACGACCGCTTCTGCACGGCGAGCGCGGAGGACGTCGCCGCCGCCCGGGCCCGGCTCGGCATCGCCCCCGGCAGGACGGCCGTGCTGTACGCGCCGACCCACCGGGACTACCGCAAGGAGTGGACGCCGCCCTTCGACCCGGCCCGGCTGGCCGCATCGCTGGGCGAGGACTTCGTCCTGCTGGTCCGGCCGCACCCGCTCGACAGCCGGAGCCCGCGCCTGGGCGAACTCGCCGGGCAGGACGGCGTCATCGACGTCTCCCGCCACCCCTCGGTCGAGGAGCTGTGCCTGGCCGCGGACGTGCTCGTCTCGGACTACTCGTCCGTGATCTTCGACTACGCCAATCTCGACCGCCCCATCGTCATCCACGCCGACGACTGGGAGACGTACAACCAGGTCCGCGGGGTCACCTTCGACCTGCTCTCCGGCCTTCCCGGCGACACCCCGGGGCCGGTCACGGCCACCGAGGACGAGCTCGTCGAGGTCTTCCGCAGCGGCCGCTGGCGCGACGCCCAGTCGGCCGCGCTGCGGGCCGCGTTCCGGGAGCGCTTCTGCCCGTACGACGACGGCCACGCCGCCGAACGCGTCGTCCGCCGCCTCTTCCTCTCCGAGGAGGGCCCGGCCCCGGTCCCGCTCGCGCGGCGCACCCCGGCCCCCAGGCCCTAAGGCCTGTCGTCAAACTGCCGTCTGCCGGGCGACGCCAGTTTGACGACAGGCCCTAGGAGGCCTTGCCCGTCGGCGGGGGGTGCGGGGCGCGGAAGGTGAAGGCCTCGGGGGTGGAGCCCTTCGCGCGGAGGAGGGCGACGCGGTCCATCGCCTCGGCGACGCCCGGGCGGTGGCCGGCCGGGACCCACCACAGGGCCATGTGGTGGTCGGCCAGCCGCTCGAACCATTCACGGCGGCGGGCCATGACCCTCAGGTGGTCGCTGCGGTAGACGTACGCCTTCAGTGCGTCGACCGACTCCCAGACGGAGCAGTTGAACAGGAGGAGGTCGTCCTCGTCCTCGGGGCGGAGCCCCGTCGCGTCGGCCCCTCCGTCGTCCACCATCCGCCAGACGAAGCCGGGGGCGTGGTCGGCGAGGGCGTTGATCTCGGGGAGTTGTGCGACGAAGTCGGCGAGCTGGGGGCTGTCGAGCGGGGCGAGGATGCGCCCGACGTTGACCTGGGCAAGGTGGAAGTCGTTCACGGCCCCAGCATGGCCGGGCGAACCTTCTAAAGTCAACGGATTCTTTTTTAGACTTCGCCGACCCCTTCGGGCCCCTCGATCGCGACGCAACACCCTTCCGGCAGCGGGTCCATGGCGGCACTCCAGCCCTCGCCGAGCAGCCCTTCGATGCCCGCGAGGTTCATCCCGCAGACCAGGGCCGGGAACTGCTCCGCGAGCGCGTGGAACGGGCAGTTGCGCAGCCGGAGTTTCCCGCAGTCCCAGTAGGGTTCGTAGCCGCGCTCCCGCAGCGCCACGACGGGGTCCGCCACGCCCGCCGCCTCCCCGGCGGCCCGGGCCGCCGCCTGCAACTCCGTGTCGAGCCCGGCCCGTTCGACCACCTCGGCGAGCAACTGGCTCACGGTGTCGTACGCCCGCGGCGGCACGGAGACGGCGTACTCCCCGTCCGCCCGCCGGTACAGCTTGGACGGCCGCCCGGAGCCGGGTCCGGTGCGGCCGGAGAGCCGGCGGAAGGTGGTCTCCAGGAGCCCCGCGTCCACGAGCTTGTCCAGATGGAACGCGGCCACGGCCCGCGTCACCCCGACCGCGTCCGCGGCGGCGTCCCGCGTGACGTCGCCGGGGGCGGCGGCCACGTGTCGGTACAAGCTGCGGCGCACGGGGTCCCCGAGCACCGCCAGCGCGTCCAGGGCGGCATCATCACTGCTCACGGCCCCGAGTCTAGGCCGCACACCTCTCGGGGGCCCTGCCCCCGAACCCCCGCTGCTGCCCCCGAACCCCCGCTGCTCAATCGCCGCAGGGGTTTGATTTTGCCGCTGCCGGCGTTTGAGGCGCGGGGTCGGGGCAGCGCCCCGAAACTCAGCCCCTCCGGCGCTTGAGGAGCGGGGCCCGGGGCAGCGCCCCGGTTTCGGGAAGGGGCGGGTGGGGGTACAAACCCCGCCCGCTAGACTGGCCGCGTCGTCACTATGCCCGTTCAGGGGGAAGCCGGTGCGAATCCGGCACTGACCCGCAGCCGTAAACCGCCCCAGGCGGAAGTCGGAATGCCCTGTCCGCGTCGTGACCCGCTCACGCCGCCGGAACCCCGGTGGCCCGCCCCGTCGAGGTATACGGAGCCGGAGCCTGGTGCCGTGTGTGCCGTGCCCGGTCCCCAGGAGAGGCACCACCCGCCATGACCGCACGCCGCAGCGCCACCACGCTCGCCGTCACCGCCGCCGCGCTCCTCGCGGCCGCCGCCCCGGCCGCCGTCGCCGCGCCGTCTCCCTCGCCCTCCCCCTCGGCCGCGCTGCCCTCCGGGCTGTACGGCACCGGTGACCCGACGTACGACGGGGTGTGGCGGCAGTCCCTCGCCTTCCTCGCGCAGCAGGCCACCGGCGTGACCCCGGCCGCGAAGGCCGTCGACTGGCTGACCGGGCAGCAGTGCGACAGCGGCGCGTTCCCCGCGTACCGCCCGGACGCCTCCGCGCCCTGCACCGACAAGACGATGGTCGACACCAACGCGACGGCCGCCGCCGCCCAGGCCCTGCGCGCGGTCGGCGGGCACCAGGACGCCGTCGCGAACGCGGTCAGCTGGCTCAAGTCCGTCCAGAACGAGGACGGCGGCTGGGGCTACACCGCCGGCAGCCCCAGCGACGCGAACTCCACGTCCATCGTGATCGGCACCCTCGCCCGGGCCGGCGAGAAGCTGGGCGACGTCACGACGCACGGCGGCAAGACCCCGTACGCCGCGCTGCTCACGTTCTCCATCCCCTGCGGCGGCAAGGACGGCGGCGCCTTCGCCTACCAGCCCGACAAGGCCGGGAAGCTCGCCGCCAACGGTGACGCCACCGCCGCCGGTGTCCTCGGCGCGCTCGGCAAGGGCCTGGTCGTCTCGGACAACGCGGCCGTGAAGGACCCCGCCTGCCACAAGGGCTCCCCGCTCGAACCGGAGCAGGCCGCTCAGAACGGCGCCTCCTACCTCGCGACGGCCCTCGCCAAGAGCGGCCACCTCGACGCCGCCCCGATGCCCGGTGCGGAGGACAGCGCCCCGCAGCCCGACTTCGGCAACACCGCCGACGCGGTCGTCGCCCTGTCCGCCGCCGGGCACAAGGACAAGGCGGCCGCCCCGGTCGCCTGGCTGAAGAAGAACTCCGCCGCCTGGGCGAAGCAGAGCGGCCCCGCCGCGTACGCCCAGCTGATCCTGGCCGCCCACGCGACCGGCGCCGACGTCCACGACTTCGGCGGCGCCGACCTCGTCTCCCAGCTGAACGCGACCGGCCCCGAGCCGGCCGGCGTGAAGAAGCCGCAGCCGACGGCCACGGAGGACGAGGAGAAGAAGGACAGCGGCGACGGCGACGGCATCGGCGGCGTCTGGTGGTTCGTCGGCATCGGCCTCGCGGTCGGCGCGGGCGCCGGCTTCCTGATCAGCGGCCGCCGCAAGAACCAGCAGCTGTGAGCCGCGTCGCACGGGCGCTCGCGCTCCTCGTCGTCGGCGCCGTGCTGGCGCTGGTCGGCGCGGGCGCGGCACAGGCGGCGGGCTACCGCTACTGGTCGTTCTGGGAGGGCTCGGGGAAGGGCTGGTCGTACGCCACCCAGGGGCCGTCGCTCGTCCGGCCCGACGACGGCTCGGTGCAGGGCTTCCGCTTCGCGGTGAGCGCGGACTCCCAGGACGCGTCCAAGCCGCGCAGCGCCCCCGACTTCGCGAAGGTCTGCGCGGACACCCCGGCGAAGAACGGCAGCAAGCGCGTCGCGGTCGTCATCGACCCGGGCACCGCCGCCGACGCGCCGGACGGGGAGGCCCCGCCCCCGCTGCGTACCGCCTGCGCGCGGGTCGCGAAGGACGCGAGCAGCGCGGAGGCCCTGGCGGCGGTCGCCAAGCCGCTGCGCTACGACGCGAGCGCGATGCTCTGCGCGATCTCCGACTACCCGTCCACCGGCTGCGGCGAGCAGGTCTCCCAGACCGGCGGCGGCACGGACGGCGGCGCTTCGAACGGCGGCACGGACGGCGGCAGCGAGGCACCCACCTCGACCGCCTCCTCCACGGAAGCCCACGGCGACGACGGCGGCCCGTCCGTCGGCATACTCGTCGGGATCGGCGCCGTGCTGCTCCTCGGCATCGCCGCAGTCGCGCAGGCCCGCCGCCGCCGCGGATGACCGGCACGACGGCCGGCCGCGCGGACACCGCGACACACCGGCTCCCCGCCTGGCGCGCCCCCGCCGCGACCCGCTCCAACGCGGTCCCGGCCGGGGCGTGGTGGCTGTGGGCGCTGGGCCTGGCCACCGCCGCGTCCCGGACCACGAATCCGCTGCTGCTCGGCCTGCTCGTCGGGGTCGCGGGCTATGTGGTGGCCGCGCGCCGCACGGACGCGCCGTGGGCCCGGTCGTACGGGATGTTCATCCGGATCGGGCTCTTCGTGATCGCGGTCCGGCTGCTGTTCTCCGTCTTCCTCGGCTCGCCGATCCCCGGCACGCACACCCTGTTCACGCTGCCCGAGGTGCCGCTGCCCGACTGGGCGAAGGGCGTCCGGATCGGCGGCCGGGTCACCGCCGAGCAGATGCTGTTCGCGCTGTACGACGGGGCGAAGCTGGCGGCGCTGCTGATCTGCGTCGGCGCGGCGAACTCCCTCGCCAACCCGGCCCGGCTGCTGAAGTCGCTGCCCGGCGCGCTGTACGAGGCCGGGGTCGCCGTCGTCGTGGCGATGACGTTCGCGCCGAACATGGTCGCCGACGTGCTGCGGCTGCGCACCGCCCGCCGGCTGCGCGGCCGCCCGACCGGCGGGGTGCGGGCCGTCCTCCAGATCGGGCTGCCGGTTCTGGAGGGCGCCCTGGAACGGTCGGTCGCCGTCGCCGCCTCCATGGACGCGCGGGGTTACGGGCGTACCGCCCGCGTCCCGGCCGCCGTCCGGCACACCACGAACGTCCTGACGCTCGGCGGGCTGCTCGGCGTGTGCGCCGGTACGTACGGGCTGCTGGCCGCCGAGGGCGCGGGCTACGGCGTTCCGCTGCTCGTCGCCGGTCTCCTCGCGGCGATGGCGGGGCTGCGCCTCGGCGGGGCGCGTTCGGTGCGGACCCGCTACCGGCCCGACCGCTGGGGCGTACGGGCCTGGCTGATCGCCGGGTCCGGCGCGGCGGTCGCGGCGGCGATGATCCGGGCCGGGACCGCCGACCCGGCGGCACTGCACCCCGGTGTCATACCGCTGACCGCTCCCGTACTGCCGCTGTGGCCGGCCGCCGCGGTGCTGCTCGGGCTCCTTCCGGCGGTGGTCGCGCCCGTCCCGCCCTCCCCCACAGGCTTCCAGGAGCAGGTGTGATCCGGTTCGACGCTGTTTCGGTGCGGTACGAGGGGGCCGAGCGCCCCACACTCTCGGGGGTCGACCTGACGATCCCGGAGGGTGAGCTGGTGCTGCTCGTCGGCCCCTCCGGGGTAGGCAAGTCCACGCTGCTCGGCGCCGTCTCGGGGCTGGTGCCGCACTTCACGGGCGGCCGGCTGACCGGGCGGGTCACCGTGGGCGGGCGCGACACCCGGACGCACAAGCCGCGGGAGCTGGCGGACCTGGTGGGCACGGTGGGCCAGGACCCGCTGGCGCACTTCGTCACCGACACGGTGGAGGACGAGCTCGCCTACGGCATGGAGTCGCTGGGCCTGGCCCCGGACGTGATGCGGCGGCGGGTCGAGGAGACCCTCGACCTGCTGGGCCTGGCCGGGCTGCGCGACCGCCCGATCGCCACCCTGTCCGGGGGCCAGCAGCAGCGCGTCGCGATCGGCTCGGTCCTCACCCCGCACCCACGCGTCCTCGTCCTGGACGAGCCGACGTCCGCCCTGGACCCGGCGGCGGCCGAGGAGGTTCTCGCGGTCCTCCAGCGGCTCGTCCACGACCTGGGCACCACGGTCCTGATGGCGGAGCACCGCCTTGAGCGCGTGGTGCAGTACGCCGACCAGGTCGTCCTGCTCCCCTCGCCGGGCGCCGCCCCGGTGATGGGGACGCCCGCCGGGGTGATGGCGGTCTCCCCGGTGCACCCCCCGGTCGTCGCGCTCGGCCGCCTCGCGGGCTGGGACCCGCTGCCCCTCACGGTCCGGGACGCGCGGCGCAGGGCCGGCGCCCTGCGCGAGCGGCTGGCGGAGGCGGCGCCGGGGCCGGTGGACGAGGACGCGCCCCGGTCCGCGATGCCCGACGCCCCTCTCCCCGAGCCACGCCCCGCTCCCGCCCGGGGCGCCCTCGCCCGGCTGTTCCGGCGCGACCCGCACGAGGCCCCCGAACCCGCCACCGGCGCCCCCGCCGCCCAGGTGGAACGGCTCGGCGTCCGACGCGGCCGCGTCGAAGCGCTGCGCAGGGTGTCGCTCACCGTCCGGGCCGGGGAGACCGTGGCCCTGATGGGGCGCAACGGCGCGGGCAAGTCCACGCTGCTCGGCGCCCTCGTCGGCATGGTCGAGCCCACCTCCGGCACCGTCCTGACCGGGGGCCTGCCCCCGCACCGGACTCCGCCGCGCGAGATGGTGCGCCGCGTCGGCCTCGTACCGCAGGAGCCGCGCGATCTGCTGTACGCGGACACGGTCGCCGCCGAGTGCGCGGCGGCCGACGCGGACGCCGGGGCGGAGCCGGGCAGCTGCCGGGCCCTGGTCTCGGAGCTGCTGCCGGGGGTCGGGGACGACACGCACCCCCGCGATCTGTCCGAGGGGCAGCGCCTGGCCCTGGCCCTCGCCCTGGTGCTGACCGCCCGGCCGCCGCTGCTGCTCCTGGACGAGCCGACCCGGGGTCTGGACTACGCGGCGAAGGCCCGGCTGGTCGGGGTGCTGCGCGCGCTGGCCGCCGAGGGCCACGCCATCGTGCTCGCCACCCATGACGTGGAGCTGGCCGCCGAGCTGGCGCACCGGGTGGTGATCCTCGCCGACGGGGAGGTCGTCGCGGACGGCCCGACCGCCGAGGTCGTGGTGTCCTCGCCCGCGTTCGCCCCGCAGACCGCCAAGATCCTCGCCCCGCAGGAATGGCTCACCGTCCCCCAGGTGCGCGCGGCCCTGGGAGGTGGCGCGTGAGCGAGGTGCTGAGGCGTGGCCGCCCGGTCCGGCTGGGCCCCCGGGCGGTCGTCGCGCTGGTGCTGATCAGCGCGATCGGGATCGCCGCCTTCGGGTGGCCGCTGCTCGCGGACCGGGACTCGGGGCTCGCGCACGCGCAGGACGCGCCGTGGCTGTTCGCCGCGCTGCTGCCGCTGCTGGTCGGGGTGGTGGTCGCGATGATCGCGGACGCCGGGCTCGACGCGAAGGCGGTCGCGATGCTGGGGGTGCTGGCCGCGGTCGGGGCGGCGCTGCGCCCGCTGGGGGCGGGCACGGCGGGCCTGGAGCCGATGTTCTTCCTGATGGTGCTGAGCGGGCGGGTGCTGGGGCCGGGCTTCGGCTTCGTGCTGGGGTCCGTGACGATGTTCGCCTCCGCGCTGCTGACCGGCGGGGTGGGGCCGTGGATGCCGTTCCAGATGCTGTCGATGAGCTGGTTCACGATGGGCGCCGGGCTGCTGCCCGGACCGGATCGGCTGCGCGGGCGCGGCGAGCTGCTGATGCTGGCGGCCTACGGGGCCGTCGCCTCGCTCGCGTACGGGACGATCATGAATCTGTACGGGTGGACGATCGTGCCGGGCCTCGCCTCGGGCATCTCGTTCCGGGCCGGTGACCCGCTGGGCGACAACCTGGTCCGCTTCCTCGCGTACTGCGCGACGACCTCGCTGGGCTGGGACCTGGGCCGGGCGGTGCTCACGATCGTGCTGACGCTGGCGGTCGGGGCGCCGCTGCTGAAGGCGCTGCGGCGGGCGACGCGGCGGGCCTCCTTCGAGGCCCAGGTCACATTCGACGCTCCTCGCGAGTGAGGGCACCCACAGGACCTTGGTCCTGTACGAAGCGGCTTAGGAGCCGCCCACGGGGATCGCGCGGCCCCACCGCACCGCCCACGACCTGCTATGGAGCGGTTTGAGGGGGTTCGGGACCTTCGGCCCCGGGTGCGAGGCGGGGTCGTATCAGGGGTCGTTGCCACGGCCGAACGGGCTCGCTAAGACTGGATCTCGTCGCCGAGCACCGCAGGGTCCTCACCATGGATCGCGGTCAACGAGCGCCGGTCCACGCAGGATTCGGACCGAGCCGCGACTCCCCCGTTCCCGACCGTTAGGTTCCCTGTGACGTTCGCCCGTAACCTCATCGCCAAGCCCCGCACCACCCGTCGCAAGGCCGCCATCGCAGGCGCCTCCGTGCTGCTGGGCGCCACCGGCATCGGCCTGGGTGTCTCCCCGGCCATGGCGGCCCCGTCCGCCGCACCGACCTCCGCCGGGAGTGCCCAGGACACGGCGAAGCAGATGATCGGTGACGACGCCCAGTTCCAGTGCTTCAGCAACATCGTCAGCCACGAGAGCGGCTGGAACCCGAGCGCGACCAACGCCTCGTCCGGCGCGTACGGCCTGGTCCAGGCGCTGCCCGGTTCGAAGATGGCGTCCGCCGGCTCGGACTGGAAGACCAACGCCGGCACGCAGATCAAGTGGGGCATGGACTACATGAACTCCCGCTATGGCAGCCCCTGTGGCGCCTGGTCCTTCTGGCAGGCCCACAACTGGTACTGAGCCGGCCCGGCTCGAGCCAGTGAACCCGAAAGCCCCGACCGCCCTGCGCGGTCGGGGCTTTCGGCCTGTCCGGAGCCGGAAGTCAGCGGCGCGCCGCCAGCCGGTCGAACCAGCGCACGATCTGTGGGCCCGACGTCAGGTACGTCTCGTTGTGGCTGAGGTCACCCTGGTCCACGACCGGCGCCCGCACTCCCCGCCGCGCCAGATCCGCCGCGCAGCTGCGGGCGTTGGCGACGGGCACGTCGGTGTCGCCCGAGGAGGTGTAGAGCCGCACGGGGACGGCGGGCTTCCAGGCGCAGGTTCCGTCCTGGGCGCGGATCGCGGCGAGCAGGGCACCGGTGGGGTGCTGGAGCTCGCGGTAGTAGCGGTCGGTGAGCAGTTCCCTCAGGTTCGCCGGGAGGGCCGGGATGATCTCCTCCTCGTAGTGGCTGCCGTCGAAGAGGTCGTCCACGGCATCCGCGTACGGCTCCCGGAACGCTTCGGACGGGTCCTTCCACAGCGGGTGCAGCCGGTTCTGCGCGGTGAGGAAGTACGTCATGTAGAAGAGGCCGCTGGTGTCGTTGACCCGGCCGTCGAAGAGGGCGGGCGTCTCGGCGTGCTCGATGTCGTACGGGCCGGAGACGGGCGCCAGCGCGCGCAGCCGGAAGTGCCGGTCGGCGCCGTGCTGAAGGGCCTTGCCCAGGGCCATGGCGACCTGGCCACCCTGCGAGAAGCCGCTCGCGTACACGTCGCCGGTGAGCGGGCGGTCCAGCCGGAACGCTGCGGTGCGCGAGGCACGGAGCATGTCGAGCGAGGCGCTGACGGCCGAGGCGGTGTCCATGTACGGGTGGCGGCCGGGGCCCTTGCCGAGGCCCAGGTAGTCCGGGGCGGCGACCGCGCGCCCCGCGGCGGCGTGCAGATAGGGGGCGTAGCGGCCGAAGTCCTCGCCGACCGAGGGGGCGTAGTCGCGGTGGGCCATCGTGCCGTGGGTGTCGGAGACGAGGTCCAGCCGGTGGCCGCCGCCGTCGGGCAGCACGAGGAGGCCGGTCGCGGTGGTGGGGCGGCCCTGCGGGGTGATCGTCGCGTAGGTGAGGCGGTAGGCGCGGACCCCGTGGCGGACGGTGTCCGTGCTCATCCCGGCCCCGGCGAGGAAGGCGGTCACCCCGGCCCGGTCGTGGCGGGCGACGGGGGTGACCGCGAGGAGGGTCCCGCGCGCCTCGTGCCGGCCGGTGACCGCCGCGTCGTGGCCGGTCGCGGGCCGGGGCGCGGCGGTGGCCGGCACGGTGCCCAGGGCGGCGAGGACCACCACGGTGGCCGCCGCGAGAAGGCGCCGAACGCCGTGCTTCCGGGGCGAGTTGATCGCTTCGTTGTCCATGTCCACGACCGTAGGAACGGAATCTCCGCGTCGGCATCCGCGTGGCCCCCCGGCCCGGAGTGGACTTGAGTGCACCCCGCGCCGGGGGGCAGCCACCGTGCCGAACAGGCGTACGGGGATCATGGCGGCCATGCATGCCCTGTTCTCCGCCTTCGCCCCCATCTGGGTCCTGACCGGCATCGGTTACGCGGTCGGGCGCGGCGGGCTGCTCGGGGAGCAGGCGGAGGCCGTGCTCGGCCGGTTCGTCTTCCATGTGGCCATGCCCGCCGCCCTGTTCACGATGGTGTCGGGGGCGAGCCCGGACGTGTTCGGCCATCCGTCGATGGTGGCGTTCGCGGCGAGCACGGCCGTGGCGGCGGGGGCCGGGTACGTCCTGGTCCGGCGGGTCTTCGGCCGGGGGCGGCCGGACGCGGCGATCGGGGCCATGTCCTCGGGCCATGTGAACTCCGCGAACCTGGGCATCCCGGTGGCGGTGCAGGTGCTGGGCGACGCCTCGTTCGTCGCGCAGGTCATCCTCTTCCAGGTGCTGGTGCTCTCGCCGGTGGTCCTGACGCTGGTGGAGTCCGGGACGGAGGGGGCGGACGGGGCGGACGGGCGGCGCCCAGGCGGCGGGGTGCGGCGGCTGCTCACGATGCCCCTGCGCAACCCGATCATCCTGGCCTCGCTGCTCGGGGTGGCCGTCTCCGCGACGGGGCTGCGGCTGCCGGCCGCCGTGACGCAACCGTGCGACGTGCTGGGCGCGGCGGCGGTGCCGACGGCCCTGATCACGCTCGGCCTGTCGCTGCACCGGGGCCCGGGCGGCGGGGGCCGGGCGCGCCGGGAGCGGGCGGAGACGGCGGTGGTGATCGCCGTGAAGACGCTGGGCCAGCCGCTGGCCGCCCTGCTCGTCGCGGGCCCACTGCTGCACCTCCCGGACCACCAGCTGCTGGCGGTCGTGCTGTGCGCGGCGCTGCCCACCGCGCAGAACTCCTTCATCTACGCCCGTGAGTACGGCCTCGACACGGGACTCGCCCGCGACGCGATCGTGGCCTCCACGCTGGTGTCGATGGTCACGCTGTCGGTGGCCGCGTGGGCGCTGGGGCCGTGAGCCGTTCGGGTGGCGGGGCGGAGGCTCCGGGCGGATGCTGGAGGGGCGACGATCCACAGGGCGAAGGGGTGCGAGGGCGTTTTCACCTCTCCCGCACCCCTTCGTCCGCGCGCGGGCTACCGCCTGCCCGCCAGCGCCTCGCCCTCCGGCGCGCGGACCACCTCGCCCTCCGCCGCCTCCGGCGCCACGCGCAGCCGCCGCGGCCCCGCGAGCACGTACGTGATCAGGAACCCGAGCGCGACGACGGCCGCCCCGCCCACCGCGTCCAGCACCCAGTGGTTGGCGGTCGCGACGATCGCGGAGACCGTGAACAGCGGATGCAGCGCCCCGAGCGCCTTCATCCACACCTTGGGGGCGAGCAGCACGATGATCACCCCGCACCACAGGGACCAGCCGAAGTGCAGCGAGGGCATCGCCGCGTACTGGTTGGTCACCGCCGTCAGCGCCCCGTAGTCCGGCTTGGTGAAGTCCTGCACCCCGTGCACCGTGTCGATGAAGCCGAGCCCGGGCATCAGCCTCGGCGGGGCCAGCGGGTAGAGCCAGAAGCCGACCAGCGCGAGGAGCGTGGCGAAGCCGAGGGTGGACCGGGCCCACCGGTAGTCGGCGGGGCGGCGCACGTACAGCACGGCGAGGATCGCCAGCGGGACGATGAAGTGGAACGTCGAGTAGTAGTAATCGAAGAAGTCCCGCAGCCGGCCGACGCCCGCGACCGCGTGATTGATCCGGTGCTCGATGTCGATGTGCAGCCACTGTTCGAGCGAGTGGATCTGGTGCCCGTGCCGCTCGGCGGTGTCCCGCCCGGCCGTGGCGGCCAGCCGGACATGCCCGTACGCGGAGTAGACGACGCGGATCAGGAGGAGTTCCAGGAGCAGGTTGGGCCGGCTGAGCACCCGACGCCAGACGGGCAGCAGCGGCACCCTGCTCCAACGGGCCGGGACGGGCTCCGCGTACGCGGTGGGCACGGGCTTCTGCCAGTACGGGGAGGTGCGTGGCAGGAACGGCGTCACGCAGGCGGCCCCGAGCGCGGCGATCAGCAGCACGTTGTCGCGTACCGGGAAGAGCGCCCCCACGTTCGGCAGCAGCATCGTGCCCGGCAGCGTCGTCACCAGGACCACGACGGCCGGCCACACCAGCCGGTCGGAG
The DNA here is from genome assembly GCF_036346615.1 of Streptomyces sp. NBC_00523. Lineage (NCBI taxonomy): Bacteria > Bacillati > Actinomycetota > Actinomycetes > Kitasatosporales > Streptomycetaceae > Streptomyces > Streptomyces sp. NBC_00523. Next base: position 2,185,651 of record NZ_CP107836.1, read on the forward strand.
GCGCTGCGGCCCGCCCGGCCGACCACGGCGAGCAGCACCCAGAGCAGCTGGTGCTGCCAGGCGGTCGGGGACACGGCGACGGCGACGCAGCCGGTGACGGCCGCCGCGAGGAGGAGCTGCCCGTCGCGCGCGTACCGCACGGCGCGGCGCAGGCCGATGACGCAGACGGCGGCGGCGAGCGCGAGGAACAGCGCGATCTCCGCCGGACCGGCGAGGCCCAGGCGCAGCAGCGCCCCGTGCAGGGACTGGTTGGCGAGGCCGTCGGTCTGGTCGCCGAGGCCCGCCCCGGCGACGTGGTGCACCCAGTACGTCCACGAGTCGTGCGGCATCGCGGCCCACGCCAGTGCGGTGCAGGCGGCGAACGCGGCGGCCGCGGTGAGTGCGGAACGGCGTCTTCCGGTGAGCCACAGCAGCAGGGCGAAGAGCAGCACGGTCGGCTGGAGGGCGGCGGCCACGCCGATGAGCACCCCGGCCCTGCGCTCTCCCCGGACGGCGAAGAGGCCGACGAGGACCAGGAGGACGGGCAGGATGCTGACCTGGCCGAGGTGGAGGGCGTTGCGCACCGGCAGCGAGAGCATCAGCAGGCTGATCGCGACGGGCGCGGCGAGCAGCGCGGTGCGCCGGCCGACCGGCCCCGGCAGGGCGCGGGCGGCGACGAGGCCGAGGGCGGCGACGAGCAGCAGCGAGCCGAAGGTCCAGGCGACCCCGAGGCTCTGTTCGGCGGTGCGGGTCAGCGGTTTGAGGACGAGCCCGGAGAACGGGGTGCCGGTGAACCGGTCGGTGTCGTACAGCGAACCGGTCACGTGGAGCACCCCGTTGTCACCGGTCCAGGTCTCCAGATCGGTGAGCCGTTGCCCCGGCGGCTGCCGCAGCACCACCGCCATCTGCCGGACGGCCAGTGCGGCCGCGACCAGCCAGAGCACCGCCCGTACCGTTCCGGTTCCCGCTCCCGCCGTCGCGCTTGTGCTGCCACCGTGCTCCGCGTTCGCCACGCTGCGCCGACCCTCCCAGGTCTGGTGCCGGCCGATTGTCCGGCATGTGTGAAACCTTCGCATTGTGCTCTTGGGTAGACCCAATCAACCCCTTTTACGCCTGACTGTCACCCGGCTTTGGCGGAAAGTCCGCCCGCCCGGGTGGGCGCAGGGGCCGGAACCGGCCGGGGCCCGCGCACGTCTGAGCCCGTGATCAGTAACGACGGGGAGGACGGAAGATGCGCCGCGCGGGGAGAGAAAGAGGGACGGGGGGCTGGGCGGTCCGGGGGCTCTCTCTGCTCCTGATGCTGGTGTCGCTCCAGGTGGGGTCGCTGATCGCACCGGCGTACGCCTGCGGCTGCGGGGCGATGGTGGTGCACCGGGACAGTCAGGTGTCGGTCGACCGGGAGACGTCGGCGGTCGGCTGGGACGGCCGCACCGAGCAGATCGTCATGCAGCTGAGCGTCCGGGGGAACGCGCCGGACGCAGCCTGGATCATGCCGGTGCCGCACCGCGCCACGGTCGAGCTGGGCGACGCGGCCCTCTTCTCCGAGCTCCGGGCGATCACCGCCCCGGTCACCGAGGAGCGGCACTACTTCTGGCCCCGCGACAAGGACTGGCCGTTCGGCGGTTCGGGGAACTCCTCCGCCGACGGCGCCGGGGCCCCCAAGGCCGCTGCCCCGGTCGACGTGGTCGGCCGGGAACGGCTCGGCCCGTTCGACGTGGCGCGCCTTGCGGCGACCGACCCGGAGGCGCTGGAGAGCTGGCTGAAGGAGAACGGCTTCGAGCTGCCGGACCGCCTCGCCACGGCCCTGACCCCGTACGTCGATCAGAAGTGGGAGTACGTGGCGGTGCGCCTCGCGCCGGAGAACCAGGGGGGCACGCTGAGCGGGACGCTCGAACCGCTGCGGCTGCGCTTCGCCAGCGACCGGCTGGTCTATCCGATGCGCCTGTCCAAGCTGGCCGCCACCCCGCAGTCGCTCGGCCTGTACATCCTGGCCGACCACCGCATGGAACCGCGCGGCGCGATCGGCGGGCGGCCCCCGAAGGTCTCGTACGCGGGCCGCGTCGACCCCGCGAAGCAGCCGTACGAGGCGCTGGCGGCGGTCACCGGGGACAAGCCGGTCTTCGTGACGGCCATCGACCAGTACTTCCCGTCGCCGCAGCGGATCGACGGCGACCACGAGCTGCGGGCGACCGCCGAGGACACCCCGTACCGGACCGTGGTCCACCGGGACGCACTGCTGACCTGGGGCGGTATGCCCGCCTGGGTGCTGACGCTGCTCGGCGGCGCGCTGCTGGTGGTGGCCCTGCCGCTGTTCCTGGTGGTACGCGCCCGGCGACGGCGCCCGGTCCTGCCCCCGCCGCCGGTCTTCACGCCGCCGCCGCTGCGCTAGGGCCTGTCCGGCGGATCAGGGTCGGATAGGGCGCGGCGTCTGGTGCGGTGCATCGCAAGGCGCCGGAGCGTCCTGATAGCGGAGCTATTCGGGCGTTTCGGCAACGCGGCGAGGTGCCGTGCCAGGCGTCGCGACCCCGGCCATGATCCGCCGGACAGGCCCTAGTCCCCGGAGGGGGTTTCCGCCTGCCAGCCGGCGAAGAGCGGGACCTCCTCGCCGGGGTCCAGGACGGCGATGCCGAAGGGCCGGTCGAAGGCGAGGTGCAGGCGGCGCGGGGGCGGGCCCGGCGCCGCGCCTGCCGGGGCGGGCAGCGCCGTCACGGCGGCGGCCGACAGGCCCTCCTCGGTCACCTTCAGCACGGCCTCCTGCACCGCCTCGGAGAGCATGAGCGGGGTGGCCGAGAGCCCGGAGAAGTCGGCGGCGGGGGTCGTCGCGAGGCGGATCCCGAGCGCCGCCAGATGGCGTGTGGCCTGGATGTGCGTACGAAGGGTGAAGCGCGGGACCGCGAGGGTCACGGCGTCCGCGTTCAGTGCGGTCCGCGCCTCCTTCGGCGCCCAGGCCGCCGGCAGCACCTCCGCCGCCCCCTCGCCCGGCCGCCCCAGCACGAGGCGCACCTTGACCGGGTCCGGCCCGTTCCGCCGCCGGGCACACCGCAGATCGACGACGAACGCGCCCCCGGTCATCCAGACGTCCCACGACAAAGGCGTCCCGAACATCGTCGGCACCTCGCGGGTGACGCCGTCCGCGTCGGTGAACGGCCGGTCCTCGGTCGCCTCCCGTTCGAAGGGGATCGCCCAGTCCGCCTTGAGCGCGAGGGCGTTGACGAGCAGCAGCAGCATCTGGTCGGTCACGGTCACCGGCAGCCGCTCGATGAGCCCGCCGGTCGTCTTCCGCACCCAGGCGTCCGCCTCGTCCGGTTCCATGGGCCCGAAGCCGATGTCGGGCAGCGCCTTCCGGAGCCTGCGGTGCACCGGGGTCCGGGTCCACACCCGGGTCGCCACGCCCAGCCCGTCGGTGGCCGCCAGCGCCCGGGCCGTGGCCGTCGCCGCTCCGGCCGCCTCGTCCCCGGCGGCCCCGAGCACCGCCCGCAGCTCCTCGGCGGTCTCCCCGCGCGCCCCGGCCGCGAGCGCGGTCAGGGCCAGCCAGAGCCCGGCGGGCGAACAGACGAAGTCGCCGCCAGGACCGGCCAGTTCCCGGATCCACCGCTCGCCGAGCCGCCGGAGCACCTCGGCCCCGTTCCCCTGCGCCACCACGCCGCCCCCTCGAAATCGCCTGGCTCATACACCTGTGCGGTAGCAAGAATGCCCCCATGACCTGGACCGTGGCACCCGAACCCTTCGACTCCCCGGACGCGGCCCTGCTCCGGTGGGACTACTACGACGAGGTGGCCAGCCGGTACTGGGGGCGCCCGGCGACGGCCGAGGAGATCGAGGACGGGCTCACCGACGACGGCGCCGCGCTGCTGACCGCCCCGACCGGCGACTTCGTCGTCGGCCGCCACGGGGGGCGGGCGGCCGCCTGCGCGGGCCTGGTCCTCGTGGCCGCGGACACCGCCGAGCTGACCCGGGTCTACGTCCGCCCGGAGTTCCGGGGCACGGGCGGCGGCGGGCTGCTGCTCGCGGCGCTGGAGGAGCGGGCCCGGGCGCTGGGGGTGGCGGTGCTCCGGCTGGACACCCGGCACGACCTGGTGGAGGCCCGGGGCCTGTACGCGAAGCACGGCTACCGGGAGGTCCCGGCGTTCAGCAGCGGTCCCTACAGGGAACGCTGGTTCGCCAAGGAACTGGCCCCGAGAGCCGGCGCCTTCCCCGTATAACAGCAGGTCAGTCCCGGTACGGGTGCCCCGCCGCGTGGTCGCGCTTCGGCTCCGGGCTGTGCGGGCGCTCCTTGCTGGACCCGCTGGTCTCCCGCGTCAGCTCGGAGACCAGGGCGACCAGGTCCGTCGGCCGGTCCGGCCCCCACCAGTCGCCCAGCAGCTCGGCCAGGGAGTCCTCGCGGGCCTGGGAGAGCTTCACCACCGCCTCCGCGCCCGGCTCGGTGAGCACCATCTGCACCCCGACCCGCCGGACGAGCCCGCGCCCCTCCAGCTGCCGGGCGGCGTCGTTGATCACCCGCAGCGGCACGGGCGCCACCTCGGCGAGCCGGGCGGGCTCCACCGTGCCGTGGCGCTTGATCCGCAGCAGCATCCAGCTGGCGGCGGGCAGCAGGTCGAAGCCCGCCTTCTCGGTGATCTTGACGTAGACCTCGCGGCGGCCCTCCCGGGTGGCCAGCACGGACAGGGCCCGCGCGCACTCGTCGTACGAGGAGCGCTCGACCGGGTTCGACGCCAGGGTCTCACTCGGGTCCGGCGCCGTCACCGATCCGCGCAGCTTGTCCTCCTTGAGCAGCCAGGCGAAGAGGAAGGCGACCAGGACGACGGGTGCCGCGTACAGGAAGACGTCCGTGATCGACGTCGAGTACGCCTGGAGCACCGGCCCCCGCAGCGCGTCCGGCAGCTGCCCGAGGGCGCGCGGGTCGGCGGCCAGGCTCTTCGCGTCGACCCCGGGCGGCAGCGGACGCCCGGCGAGCGCGTCGCCGAGTTTGTCGGTGAGCCGGTTGGTGAAGATGGTGCCGAAGATCGCCACGCCGAACGAGGCCCCGATGGACCGGAAGAACGTCGCCCCCGAGGTCGCCACGCCGAGGTCCCGGTACGAGACGGCGTTCTGCACGACCAGGACGAGCACCTGCATCACCAGGCCGAGGCCCGCGCCGAACACGAAGAAGTAGGCGCTCATCTCCCAGGTGCCGCTGGACACCGTCAGCCGGTGCAGGAGCAGCAGCCCGATCGCGGTGATGCCCGTACCGGCGACCGGGAAGACCTTCCAGCGGCCCGTACGGCTGACGATCTGCCCGGACACCGTCGAGGTGATGAGCAGCCCGAACACCATGGGCAGCATGTGGACACCGGACATCGTCGGCGTGATGCCGTGCACGACTTGGAGGAAGGTCGGCAGATAGGTCATCGCGCCGAACATCGCGAAGCCGACGACGAAGCTGATCACCGCGACGAGGCTGAAGGTCCTGATCCGGAACAGCTTCAGCGGCAGCACCGGCTCGGTGGCGCGCCGCTCCACGAGGACGAACGCGATCAGGAGCACCACGGCCAGCACCGCGAGGCCGATGATCTTCCACGAGCCCCAGGCCCAGGTGGTGCCGCCGAGCGAGGCGACGAGGACCAGGCAGGTGGCGACCGAGGCGATGAGGAAGGTGCCCAGGTAGTCGATGGTGTGCTTCGTCCGGCGGACCGGGATGTGCAGCACGGCGGCGATCACGAGCAGGGCGACGACGCCGATCGGGAGGTTGATGTAGAAGACCCAGCGCCAGCTGAGGTGCTGGGTGAAGAAGCCGCCGAGCAGCGGCCCGAGGACGCTCGTCGCGCCGAACACGGCACCGAAGAGCCCCTGGTACTTGCCACGCTCGCGCGGCGGGACGATGTCGCCGACGATCGCCATCGACAGCACCATCAGACCGCCACCGCCGAGCCCCTGGAGGGCGCGGAAGCCGATCAGCTGGGGCATGTTCTGGGCGAGACCGCAGAGCGCGGAGCCGATCAGGAAGATGACGATCGCGGTCTGGAACAGCTTCTTGCGCCCGTACTGGTCGCCCAGCTTCCCCCAGAGCGGGGTCGCGGCGGTCGAGGCCAGCAGATAGGCGGTGACCACCCACGACAGGTGTTCGAGCCCGCCGAGGTCGCTGACGATGGTGGGGAGCGCGGTCGAGACGATGGTCTGGTCGAGTGCCGCGAGCAGCATGCCGAGGAGCAGTGCGCCGATCGCCACCAGGACCGACCGCGTGGAGCGGTCCCCGCCGGGGGCCTGGGCCGTCGGGCTCAGCTGCTGGGCCATGAGACATCTCCTCGGATCCGCTACACCCCCATCCTGTCCGCTCTGCCCCGTTATGGCCTGCCGGGAGGCCGGATGATTGGGCTTCTCGGCGGCGGGCTGCATAATCGCAGGCAGTTCAAGGGGAGGGGACCCACGATGGCCGGACATATATGCCCGGAGTGCGGTACGGAGAGCAGACCGGGCGCCGCTCCCGGCTGCGCCTGCGCGGGCCGGAACACCGGTACGCCGGGTTACGTCACCGACCCGGAGCGGGCCGCCGAGCAGCAGCGCGTCGCCGACGAGCACCACGCGGGCCGGTCCGCGGAGATGGCCGCGGCGGAGGACTTCGACCCGCTGCGCATCCGCCCGTACGTGACCCTGGGCGACGGCACCGCGACGGCGCCCACGACGCCCCCGCCGGGTGCTCCGCAGGTCTACGGCCCCGAGGGCGACGCGGCGACCACGATGCCGCTGTTCCTGGACCCGGGCGCCGCGCCGCGGGCCGGGGAGCCCGGCACCGGGGAGCACGACACCGCCCTCCTGCTCACCGGCCCCGACCCGGTGGCCCCGCGCCGCCGCAAACCGTTCGCCGCGGTGATCGCGGTGGCGGCCGTGGTCGCCGTGGTCGGCACCGCGGCCTTCGTCGGCGGGCTGTTCAACGGGGACGGCGGCGGGGAGGCCGACCTGGACCAGGCCCTGCCCTCCACGGTGACCAGCCTCCCCGAGGAGAGCGGCGAGCCCGCGCCGTCCGCCTCGTCCTCGGCCTCCGCCGCGCCCAGCCGCTCCGCCTCCCCCACCTCGTCGGCATCGGCCTCCGCGTCGTCGTCCGCCTCCGCCTCGTCCTCCGCCTCTCCCTCCCGGTCCGCCACGGCGTCCTCCTCGGCCCCCGGCGCGGGCGCCCCGGCGTCCCCGTCGGCGACCGCGAGCAGCAGCGCCCCGGTCGAGGGCGTGGCCCCGCCCCCCTCGTCGACGGACGACGCCGGGACCCTGCGGCGGGGGGACCGGGGCACGGAGGTCGCGGAGCTCCAGAACCGGCTCCGGGAGGTCTGGGTGTACAACGGCCCGGTCGACTCGGCCTACGGGGACCGCACGGAGCAGGCCGTGAGCGACCTCCAGACCTGGTGGAACATCGACGGGGACCCGGACGGTGTCTACGGCCCGAACACCCGGAGCCGCCTGGAGGCGGTGACGACGGGGCGCGGGCGCCACTGACGGACCACCTCCGGGAGGGGATTCGCATTCGCGACCCCGTTTTTGTATCGTGGAGAAACAAAGTGGCCCCTGCGCGCACACCCTGACCGGCGGGCGGGGGCCGCTTGATCTCCCGCGCCGCTCACCCCCGCGGCGATCGCTTCCCCCCGCTCTGGAGCCCGCCCATGCCGGCCACCGCCCTCACCGCCCGCGCCCTGCTGCTCGACATGGACGGCACCCTGGTGAACTCCGACGCCGTCGTGGAGCGCTGCTGGCGGCGCTGGGCGCTGCGGAACGGTCTCGACCCGGAAGAGGCGCTGAAGGTGGTCCACGGCCGGCAGGGCTACGCCACGATGGCGGTCCTGCTCCCGGAGCGCCCGATGGAGCAGAACCACGCGGACAACAAGGTGATGCTCGCCGAGGAGACCGCCGACACCGAGGGCGTCGTCCCGGTCGGCGGCGCCCCCGCGTTCATGGACGCCATCGCCGCCCTTCCGCACGCCCTGGTCACCTCGGCCGACCTGGCGCTGGCGACGGCCCGGATGGGCGCCGCCTCGCTGCGGATGCCGGACCTCCGCATCACCGCCGAGAGCGTGGGCGCCAGCAAGCCGGACCCGGAGGGCTTCCTCAAGGGCGCCGCGGCGCTGGGCTTCGCCCCGGCGGACTGCGTGGTGTTCGAGGACTCCGAGGCGGGCATCGCGGCGGGCCGGGCGGCCGGTATGCGCGTGGTGGGCGTCGGCCCGCGCGCCGGGGCCCACTCCCCGGACGCCCATGTGGCCGACCTGACGCAGCTGCGCGTCGAGGCGGCGGCGGACGGCACGATCACGCTGCACGTCGAGGCGCGGTAGTCTCCCGGCGGGGCGCCCAAAGCCCCGCCGACCGCGTGCGCCTGCGCGCACGCCGGGGCCGCTGACCCCACGTCAAACACCAGCACCACGAACCTCCGTACGGCCCTCGCCCACTCCGGGCGGGGGCCCTACGCATGCGCTCTTCCGCAGGTCACGGGCGCCGGCGCCGCGCTGGACCGGCTCACCGCGCCCGCGCGCACGGGTCCGCACGCCCCCCGCACCACGAACCCCTTTGTCAGATCCCTTGATGTGACGTGCCCATGTCGCCACCCTGTTACCTGGCGCCCACCCCACGGAAACCCGGCGCCGCCACGATGGCCGGGCCGTTCATGACAGCCCGTCCACATCCCCCCACATCAAGGGAGTTCGCATGTCAGGTGTCTACGCGCGTCGCATAGCCGTCCTCGCCGCATCCGCCGCACTCGCCGCCACCACCGGCCTGCTCACCGCACCGAGCGCCCAGGCGGCCATGCCCACCCCGATCGCCGCGTCCACCGCCCGCACCTATCTGAGCCAGCTCACCGTGAAGGCGGAGGGCTCGTCCAGCGGTTACAGCCGGGACAAGTTCCCGCACTGGATCACCCAGTCGGGAGCCTGCGACACCCGCGAGGTCGTCCTGAAGCGGGACGGCACGAACGTCTCCCAGAACTCCAGCTGCTCCGCGACCAGCGGCAGTTGGTACTCGGAGTACGACGGCGCCACCTGGACCGCGGCGTCCGACGTGGACATCGACCACATGGTGCCGCTCGCCGAGGCGTGGCGCTCGGGCGCGTCCAGCTGGACCAACGCCCAACGCCAGGCGTACGCGAACGACTTGACCCGCCCGCAGCTGATCGCGGTCACGGACAACGTCAACCAGTCCAAGGGCGACAAGGACCCGGCCTCCTGGATGCCGCCGCGCGCCGCGTACAAGTGCACCTATGTGCGCGCCTGGATCCACGTGAAGCACTACTACAACCTGTCCGTCGACTCGGCCGAGAAGTCGGCCCTGCAGTCCGCGCTCAGCGGCTGCTGACCCCGGAAACACCCAACCGCTACCCCAACCCCGGTGGCTCCACCGGCCGATGCCCCGACGACGGGCCGGCCGGCGGGGCCACCGACGTGTTTTCGGCCTACTACGACTGTCCATGACAAGCCACCCGCCGTCCGGCGGACCGCCCGGCGGGCCCACAGTCCGCCAACGGGGCGCGAGGGGCGCGGAACTCCACTGGGGCTCCAGTGAGAGCCGGGGGTGCCGTGGTGGGAGCCCCCGCTGACGGAACCGGACGCCCGTGGCCGGAAAACTGCGCCGCCATTGGTTCAGGCCAGGCAAAGGAACGAGGCCGCCCAGTTCGAGGCGGTATTGGCGCGCCGAATGGCTCACAACAGCCCGTTGAATTTCAGCCAGTCGACAAAACGTTGAACTTGCAAGTATTGGTGAGGTCTACCTAATCTTTTGCGCCCAGTCGGTTCACGTCCCCACCAGACCGAAGGAGCCTCCCCACATGACCCCACACCTCCACCGCGCACAGCCCTATGTCCTCGCGCTCTTCCGCATCGTCGTCGGCGGCCTCTTCGCCTGCCACGGCGCCGCCTCGGTCTTCGGCGTCCTCGGCGGCGCCCACGGCGGCGGCTCCATAGCCGCCGGCACCTGGCCGGGCTGGTACGCGGCGGTGATCCAGCTCATCGGCGGCATCCTCGTGGCCCTGGGCCTCGGCACCCGTCTCGCCGCCCTGGTCTCGTCCGGCTCCATGGCCTACGCCTACTTCACGGTCCACCAGTCGCACGCCCTCCTCCCCCTCCAGAACGGCGGCGAGCCCTCGGCCGTCTTCTGCTGGGTCTTCCTGCTCCTCGTCTTCACCGGCCCCGGCGCCCTGGCCCTGGACAACCTCCTCACCGCCCGCACCCCGGACCGTCAGGACCGGGACCACACCCAGGAACAGAGCTCCCCGGTCGCCGTCTGACGCCTCTCCCCACTCCCCCCGGGCCCGCTGACCGACCGGGCCCCGCACACCCCTCGCGTGCCGCCGGGAAAACCGCTCCCCGGCGGTGCGCGCTCAAGCCGCCCTCGACCGGGGTGCCCAACATCACGCATATATAGGGATCACCGGGTGAACGGCAGGCGTACGCTGTACAGCTGACCCTGCCGCTCCTGCCGCTCCCCTGCGACGTCGCGGCGCTGTTGCCGATCGGGGAGTAGACGGTGCTAGAGAGTGTGGGTGCGCTGACCGGCAGCCCATGGATCTACGTTGCGGTCGCCCTCTCCGTGCTGCTGGACGTCTTCCTCCCCGTACTGCCCAGCGGCGTGCTGGTGATCACCGCCGCCACGGCCGCGGCGGCGGGCACGACCGGTGTCGCCGCCGACGCGGCGGGCGCCGCCCGTCAGGTGACCGAGGTCCCCTCCCTGCTGGCCCTCGTCCTGTGCGCCGCCACCGCCTCGGTGCTCGGCGACTTCGCCGCGTACCGGCTGGCCCGGCACGGCGGCGAGCGGCTGGACCGCGCCATCGCCCGCTCCCGCCGCCTGACCTCCGCGCAGGAACGCCTCGGCGCCGCCCTGAGCCGGGGCGGCGGCATCCTCGTCGTCATCGCGCGCTTCGCCCCGGCCGGGCGCTCCGTCGTCTCGCTGGGCGCGGGCGCCTCGCACCGCAAGGTGAAGGAGTTCCTGCCCTGGTCGGCCGTCGCGGGCGTGGCCTGGGCCGGGTACAGCGTGGGGCTCGGCTACTTCGGCGCGCAGTGGCTGGGCGCGAGCTGGCTGGGCACGGCTGTCTCGGTCCTCGCCCTGTTCCTCGCGGGCTCCTTCGCCGCGCTGCTCATGCGGCGCCCGGCCGCCGCCGCGGCCGCCGCGCCCCCTATGGCGTCCTGACGCCACCCCGTATCTCCAGGCCGTCGAGCAGCCGGGCGGTCGCCTCGGCGATCTCGTCCACGGCGCGGTCGAAGACTTCCCTGTTGTGCGCGGCCGGGGCACGGAAGCCCGACACCTTGCGGACGAACTGCAAAGCGGCGGCGCGGATCTCGTCCTCGGTGGCCTCTTCGGGCAGGACGGGCGGTCGGAGGGTCTTGATACTGCGGCACATGCTTCCAGTGTGACCCGCACCACTGACAACGGCACGCACCCCGACCGGGGCGACCGGTCAGATGACCGGCTTCCGTGCCGTGCACAGGGCCCAGATGACGAACGTGTCGATGGCGAGGGAGACCACGGCCCAGACCGGCTGGTAGGGCAGCCACATGAAGTTGGCGATCATATTGAGCGCCGCGAGCCCCACACCGGCCCCGCGCGCCCAGGCGGAGCCCCTGAGGATGCCCCAGCCGACGATCGCGATGACGATGCCGAGGATGAGGTGGATCCAGCCCCAGGCCGTCACGTTGAACTTGAAGACGTAGTCGTTGATCCGGGCGTACACCTCGTCCGACGCGATGCCGGCGATGCCCTTGATCGCGTCGAGTACCCCGTCGACCATCAGCAGCACACCGGCGAACATGACCCCGCCGGACGCCCAGGGGTTCTCGTCCCCCGCGCGCGGCGTGGTGGGCGAGGAGGGGGTGCCCGGCGGGGGCGCGGTCTGTGCCATGAGGACTCCAGGGGCGTGGAACGTACAGGTCAGACCGACCTTGCGCCGCCCTTCCCGGCACGGCTACGTGGAAACACCCGTACGGGTGACGCTCCCGGCCTCCGCCCCGTCCTCGCTCCCCGCCTCCTCCGCCGCACCGCGCGGCCGCCCCGACGTCCCCAGGACCACGAACACCGTGGCGACCAGGAGCACCGCCGCCACGACCCGCAGCCCGTCGGACATCGCCGGGGTGAAGGCGGCCGCGTGGGCGGCCCCGGTGTGGTCCGCCCCCGTCCCGGAGGCCAGCACGGTGCCGACGACGGCGACACCGAGCGCCGCCCCGATCTCGCGCGCCGCCGTGTTGAGCCCGGAGCCGAGCCCGCTGCGGTGCGCGGGCAGCCCGGCGACGACGGCCACGGTGAGCGCGGGCGCGCAGAGCCCCGTACCGGCGGAGATGACGAGGAGGTAGACGGCGTACAGCGCGTACGGGGTACTGCCGTCAGCGGTCGAGACGAGGAGCAGGCCCAGGCCGATGACCGCGAGCCCGCCGCCCGCCACCGGGCCGATGCCGTACCGGTCCTGCCAGCGCGCCCCGAACTTCGGCATGACGGCCATCCCGACGGTGAGCGGCACGATCGCCACCCCGGCGAGGCCGACCGGGAAGCCCTTCACGTACTGGAGGTACTGGGAGTTGACGTAGAACAGCGCGAACAGCCCGAAGAACGCGGTGGCGATGCCCAGGGTCCCGGCGCGCACCACGGGCGAGGCGAAGATCCGGGGGTCGAGCAGCGGCCGTGCGGCGCGCAGCCCGTGGACGGTGAAGACGGTGAGGAGTACGGCTCCGAGGCCGAAGGCGGTCAGCACCCGCGCCGAGCCCCAGCCCTGCGGCGGGCCCTCGATGATTCCGTACACCAGGGCGGTGAGGGCGGCGACGAGCAGCAGCGAGCCGAGCGGGTCGGGCGCGGATTCGGTGCGTTCGGGGCTGCGGGGCGTGAGGCGGGCGACGGCGAGCGCGAGCAGCGCGGCGAGCGGCACCATCGCCCAGAACAGGGCGCGCCAGGTGAAGAACTGGCCGGCGAGACCGCCGCCGACGTTGCCCGCGAGGCCGCCGAGGCCCGCCGCGAGCGTCCAGGTCGCCAGCGCCTGGGACCTGCGGGCCGGCGGGGTGAGGGTGATCAGGAGGGACATGGTCGCGGGCATGATCAGCGCGGCCCCGGCCCCGCAGATCCCGCGTCCGGCGATGAGCACGGCGGGGACGGTGGCGAGCGCGCTGACGGCGGCGCCCGCGGCGAAGAGGCCGAGTCCGGCGAGGAGGGCCCCCTTGCGGCCGACTCGGTCACCGAGCGCCCCGGCCGGGATCAGCAGTCCGGCGAAGACGATGACGTAGGCGTCGACCGACCAGAGCAGTTCGCTGGAGGACGGGTGCAGGGCGGAGGCGGCGAGCTGGGGGATGAGCAGGTTGACGGCGGCGACCATGCCCTGCGCGACGAGCACACAGGCGCAGAGCACGTACTGCGCGGCCGGGGTAAGGCGCGGGGGCTTCCGGGCATACGGGGACAACGCTCCTCCTGGGAGCCGTGACGGGTGGGATGTGTTTCCACCGTAGAGTTGGCGCGACTTGCTTTCCAATGCATCTTCGACAAGGGATGTATGCGCGTGACGCAATCCGGCCTTGACCTCAATCTTCTGGTCGCCCTGGACGTCCTGCTGGACGAATGCAGCGTCTCCGGGGCCGCCGCCCGACTGCATCTGTCCGAGCCCGCGATGAGCCGCACCCTCGGCCGCATCCGCAAGGCGCTCGGCGATCCGGTGCTGGTGCGCGCCGGGCGCACGATGGTGCCCACCCCGCACGCTCTGGCCATCCACGGCGAGGTGCGCGCGGTCGTGGAGCGGGCGCGCGGGGTGTTCCTGTCCGGCGGCAAGGTGGACCTGCGCGCCCTGTCGCGGACGTTCACGGTGCTGGCCCAGGACACCCTGGCGGCGGTCTCCGGCCCCGCGCTGTTCGCCCGGATCGACCGCGAGGCGCCGGGCGTACGGCTCCGCTTCCTGATGGAGAGCCATGTGGACGGCCCGTTCCTGCGCGAGGGCGCCGCCGACCTGGAGGTGGGGGTGCTCGACACGCGTTCCCCCGAGGTGCGCCGCGAACACCTCTACAACGACCGGATGATGGGCGTGGTGCGCCCGGGCCACCCGCTCCTGGACGGGGAGATCACCCCGGCCCGGTTCGCCGCCGCCGACCATGTGACGGTGTCCCGTCGCGGCCGGACGGCGGGCCCGGTGGACACCGCCCTCGCGGAACTCGGCCTGAGCAGGCGGGTGGTGGCCAGTGTGGGCACCCTGCCGTCGTCGCTGTTCATCCTGCTCAGCAGCGACCTGGTCGGCCTCACGTCCCTGCGGGCGCGCCCGTTGACGGAACCCCTGGGGCTGCGGACGTTCGAGATCCCCTTCGCGCTGCCGCCGCTCCCCTTCGGCATGGCGTGGCACCCGCGCCACGACGCGGATCCGGCCCACGCCTGGCTGCGGGAGTGCTTCCGGCAGCTGGCCCGCGAGGAGGCGCAGGAGGGCGGCGGCGGAAATCCGTTGTTCCCCGTTCCGCCGGGCGGCTAGCCTCCCCTCACCCGACGACCCGAAGGAGGGAAAGTTGCCCGGTAGCCCCCGCACGCGCTGACGTCGTAGAACGACCCGTCATCGCGTGCTGCCTCCGAGCGCGGCACAGCGAGCCCTTCCCGCCGGACCGCCGACGCACACCTCCGCGTCGCGTGGCGGCGGAGCCTTGCCGTCCGCAGCCCGAAGGGGCCCCCGTGCATTCCGCTTCCCGTATCCCCTCCCCCGCCCTCCGACGGGACTCCGCCTTCCTGCACCTGTGGGCCGGGCAGACCGCCTCCCAGTTCGGCGAGCAGGCGCTCCTGGTCGTCCTGCCGCTGGTCGCCGTCGTCTCGCTGCACGCCGACGCGGGCGCGCTCGGCCTGCTGCGCGCGGTGGAGCAGGCGCCGATCCTGCTGCTGTCGCTGTTCGCGGGCGCGTGGGCGGACCGCCGCCGCACCCGCACGGTGATGGTGGCGGCGGACCTCGGCCGGGCGGTGGCCCTGGCGGCGGTGCCCCTGGCGCTGCTGTTCGGTGTGCTCGGGCTGCCGGTCCTGCTCGTGGTGGCCGCCCTGCTCGGGGTGGGCAGCGTGTTCTTCGACGTGGCGTACCAGGCGTCGCTGGTGCGTCTGGTGGACCGCGAGCTGCTGATGCGGGGCAACAGCGCGCTGGAGGGCAGCAGGTCGGCGGCGCGGATCGGCGGCCCGGCGCTCGGCGGCGCGCTGATGTCGCTGTTCTCGCCGCTGCTCGCGGTCGTCACCGGTGCGGGCTTCTTCGTGCTGTCGGCCGTGTCGATCGCCCGCATCCGCCGCCCGGAACGCGTGCCCGCCCCCGCCGGGGCCCCGGCACCGGTCCTGCGGCGCATCCACGAAGGGCTCCGCTTCGTGGCCCGGCATCCGGCGCTGCGTGCGGTGGGGCTGGCGTCGGCCCTGTTCCAGTTCTCGCTCGCCGCGCTGATGACGGTCTATCTGCTGTTCCTGCCGCGCGAACTGGGCCTGTCCGGCGCCGAGGTGGGCCTGGCGCTCGCGGCGACGGGCCCGGGCGCGGTGCTGGGGTCGGTGCTAGCGGCGAGGCTGCCGGAGCGGCTGGGGTACGGCGTGGTGCTGGTGGGGTCGGCGGTCCTGGCGGACGGCGTGATGCTCGGCGTACCGGCGCTGCACGGCTCCGGGCCCCTGGTCCTGCCCGCGCTGATGGCCGTCAACCTGGTCTTCGGTACGTTCGGCCAGCTGGTCAACGTCACGGTGATGTCCGTACGGCAGGCGGTCACGCCGGTCCGCATCCAGGCGCGGGTGGTGGCGACGATCAACTTCGCGGGGATGGGCCTCACCCCCTTCGGCTCGCTGCTCGGCGGCTTCCTCGCGGGTGCGTGGGGGCTGCGCCCGAGCCTCCTCGTCACGGCGGTCGCGCTCGCCCTCTCCCCGCTCTTCATGGCGCTCTCCCCCTTGGCCCGCCTGGGGAAGGTCCTTCCCGTCGCAGCTCAGGGCGGCCCGTCATATGCCGGTGAGTGACCCATTCCTGGCGTACGATACGGGCATGAGCGAACGCGCGATGCAGGAACCGACCCTCCTCCTCCTGACCGCCCTGGCGGACGAGCCCCGGCACGGATACGCCATCGCGCGCGAGGTCGAGACGATCTCCGGCGGCCGGGTGAAGATGCGCACCGGCACGCTGTACGGGGCGCTGGAACGGCTGCTGAACGAGGGCCTGATCGAGGTGCACGCGGAGGAGGTCGTGGACAGCCGGCTCCGCCGCACCTACACGCTCACCGCGACCGGCCGGGAGACCCTGGCCGCCGAGGCGCGGCGGCTCGCCGCCACCGCCCGCGAGGCGACCCGGCGCCTGGGGGTCGCCGGGAAGCCGGCCACCGCATGAGCACCCCGCTGCTGCGGCTCTACCCGGCCGGATACCGCCGCGCGTTCGGGGCGGACATCGCGGAGGCGTACCGCGAGGCGACCGAGGGCGCGGGCCGGACCGCCCGGTTCCGGGAGGCGGGCGACATCGTGGCGCACGCGCTGCGGATGCGGCTGCGCCTCGGTTCCGCGCAGCCCGCCGGCCGCCTGTTCGCGGCCGCCGCGCCCTTCGCACTGGCCGCGACGGCCGCGTACGCCGCCTTCGGCCTGGTCTCGATGCTCGGCGACTGGCGGCTGAGCGGGAACCCGGACTTCCTGGTCCCGCTCAGCTTCGTCATGATCGGCTGCGACCTGGTGACGCTGGCGGGGGCGGTCCTGGCACTGGGCGGGCGGTTCGCGGCGGGGGCGCGGTGCGCGTTCGCGGGCGCGCTGGCCCAGGAGTCGGCGCTCCTCGTGGTCCCGCTGACAGCCGGGGTGCTGCCCCCGGCCGCCGCCGTCCCGTATCTCCTGGCCCCGGTCGCGGTGGCCGCGCTGCCGCTGGCCTGCCCGCCGGATCTGCGCCCGCCCGGCCGCTCCCTGGGCGCCGCGGCCCGGATCGCGCTGCTGCTGTGGACCGGGCTCGCGGTGTCCGCCCTGACCCTGGCGGACACCGGAAGCCATCTCGCGTACGCGCTCTGGCGGTTGGGCGTCCCGATGGCCGCCGCCCTGATCCTCGCGGGCCGCCCGGCACTGGCCCGGCTGCGCACGCCCGGCCGGTTCGCGCTGGCCGGGGCGCCGTTCGTCGCGATGGGGTACTGCGCCGGGGCGGTGGACCGGGACACGGTGGTCCCGGCGCTGGCCGTCGTGGCGGCGGCAGGGGTGGCGCTGCGGCTGTGGCGGCTGCGGGGCGGGACGAGCACCGGCCGAGGAGGGCGGGCGGGCACCGGCTGAGGCGGCCGGGCGGGCGCCCACCGAGGAGGGCCGGGCATGCACCGGCTGAGGGCGCGGGGCGTCAGGCGGTCACGCGTATCTTCGACTGCCCGTGCCCCAGCTTCTCCCAGTCCTCCATGAACCGCGCCCGCAGCCCGTGCCGGGCGGCGAGGGCGATCAGGGTCTCGGTGCGGTAGTAGAAGTCCTCGCGCAGCACCTGGTGTTCGGCGCCGGTGGTGCGGTCGAAGGTGAAGTCGAAGTGCCCGCCGGGCGCCAGGACGCGGCCCACATGGGCCAGGCACTCGTCGATGATCTCCAGCGGCGAGTGGGAGAACACGCTGTGCGCGTGGACGACGTCGAAGTGCGCGTCCGGCAGGAAGTCCAGTGTCAGGTCCTTGGTGATGGTCAGGTGCGGGACCTTGGTCTGGAGCCCCTGCGTGGTCAGGGTCTGCTTGGCGGCGATCAGGATGTCGGGCGAGATGTCGATGCCGTAGTAGTGCCCGGGCTCCAGGTAGTCGATGAACCGCCAGCCCGCCCGGAGGTTCCCGCACCCGATGTCGAGCATCCTGGCCCTGGGGGCGAGCCCGTGCTCCACCAGGTAGTCGAACTGCATCTGCCCCAGGGCCAGCCAGCGTTCGTGCGTCTGGCTGCCGACGGCGGCCTCCGGGTTGCGCCGGGTGTCCGAGGCCATCACGGCCCGGTAGTAGTTCACGTGGTCCGGGTGCTTGAAGGCCAGCCACCGGTCACGGGCGGCCCGCTTCAGATAGGGCGCGATGCGGTCCGGCCGGCTCGCGGCGTAACGGACCTTGTGGGCCAGGGACTCGCGGTTGGCGACGAGGTTCTTCTTGGATGCCATGGCGCCACTATAGGTCGGTGAACGACATATACAAACCAACGACCCTTCGGCCTGTTCGGAACCGGAGGCGCCGGGGAGCCTCACTTCCGCCTGATCCGGCGCACATCGCGCACGCAGGCGTTGGCCACCCCGGCGGCGAGGATGACGGCGGAGCACACCAGGAGGATGTGCCCGCTGGTCCAGTACGCGGACGCGGCCGCGACCACGAGGTAGCCGAGGGGGATGGCGATCTGCTCCCCCAGCGAGTTGAAGGCGTTGAGGCGCCCCAACTCCTCGTCGGGGACCTGCTGTTGCATGGCGGTGGACCAGGCGACGATGGCCACGTCCATCCCCGCCCCGGCGAGGGCGGCCGCCCCCAGCACCCAGAGCAGCGGCAGCCCGAGCCCCATCGCGGCCAGCGGCAGGAAGAGCCCGGAACTCGTCACCACGCAGACCAGCACCAGCCGCTGCGGCTTCCAGAGCAGGCAGACGACCGTCCCCGCGAGCAGCCCCGCCGCGAACGCCCCCTGCACCAGTCCCCAGGAGCCGGCGCCCGCGTAGTCGCGGTCCGCCACGAGCGGCCCCAGCAGCTGGTACCCGGCCAGCCAGGCGGCCACGACCGCCGTACCGCACAGGGTGTAGCTCCACAGCCAGACCCGGGACCTGAACCCGGCCCACCCGACCCGCAGATCGGCCAGCAGCCCCGCGCCCGGACCTCCGGCGGACACCGTCCCCGCGAGCCGCAGCCCCGCCAGCAGCAGCGCGGCCACGACGAACGTCACGGCGTCCCACCCGAGCGCCCAGGCGGGCCCGGTCAGCGCGACGACGAACCCGCCGACGACGGGCCCGACGACCTTGACCGCGTTCCTGGGCACCCGGACCAGCGCGTTGGCCTGCTGAAGCTGCCCGGGTCCCACGAGCCGGGGCACGACCCCCTGGGCCGCCGGGGTGGTGAACGCGGCCGCCGCCCCCGAGGCGCACGCGCACAGACTGATCGCGGCGGTGGTCGCCGTCCCGGTCGCCACGAGCACGGCCACGACCGCCTGCGCGGCGCCCGCAACGAGGTTGCCGAGGAAGAGGATCCGGCTGCGCGAGACCCGGTCCGCCAGCACCCCGCCGACGAGCAGCAGAACCAGGGCAGGCACGGTGTTGGCGGTCAGCACGATCCCGAGCGACCGCGCTCCCCCGCCCTGCCCGATCACGGCGAACGCCAGGGCCACGGGGGCCATCGCGGACCCGGTCGCGGAAACGAGGTGGGCGAGCAGGAACCGCCGGAAGGCGGGCAATCGCAACGGCGAAACGCCCTGATCGCCGACGGTCATCAGTCCAGCACGCGCGTCACCCATCCCGGCAGGGTAGGGGCGGTACGGCCGGCACGGCACCCGGGTTTCGGGAGCGCGCCCGGGGCGCCCTGGAGTGCGTCAGGCCGCCCCGAACCACGTCTCGGCGAGCTCGGGCAGCGTCTCCCCGGCGGGGCGCGGCATCTCCCGGAGGTACCAGGGCAGGTGGCTGTACACGTGCAGCAAGGTGTACGCGAGCAGCACGGACGGGTCGAAGGTCCGGCCGTACGCCCTGCTCAGCCGTCCCAGCAGGCCCGGCTCCCCGCCGGTGACGAACAGGCCGACGGCCACGAAGTCGTACGCCGGGTCCCCGGTCATGGCGGGCTCGAAGTCGATGAGCCCGGTCAGCCGCCACCCGTCCGCGTCGGCCAGCAGGTGCTGCCGCATCACCTCGGTGTGCAGAAGGGCCGCACGCGGGGTGCGCGGCAGCGGGACCGAGGCGAGGAAGTCCGGGATCTGCTCCAGCCAGCCTTCGGACAGCCCGCGCACCCGTTGCCGCTCGACCGCGCCGGCGGCCTGCCGGTCCAGAAAACCGCCCCAGTCCGCCGGCCCGAGGACGTCGGCGAGCGGTGCCGGGTCGAGGGCGTGCAGCGCCGCCAGCATCTCGCCGGCCTCGGTGACGATCCGTTCCCGGTGCGGGCGCGGCACCCGGGCCCAGGCGGGGGCCAGGTCCTCGCCGTGCAGCCGGGACATCAGCACGTACCGCCACCCCTCGCCGGCCGGGCCGGCCCCGTACAGCCGGGGGGTCGGCACGGGCAGCCGTCCTTGCAGATGGGCGAGGACCCGCTCCTCCACGAGGGCGTGCCGGCCGTCGGCGTCCGGGAAGAGCTTGAGCACGTGCCCGTCACCGACCGCGTAGACGGGCACGAACCCCTCGGGGAACCTGACGACCGGTACGCCACCGACGCCGATGCGCCGGCACAACTCCTCGACCGCCGCATGGGGCAAGGTCCGGTCGGCGTCCTCGTCAGTCGGCATGACCGGGACCGTAGGCCACGGCATGGAAGCGGGACAACGCGTTATCGGCCGCGGCCGTGGTCGGGGTCCGCGTCCAGGCCGGGCAGTTCCTCGTGCCCTTCCGAGTAGTGGTTGACCCACCCGCAGAGCGCGCAGGCGTACCGCCCGGCCAGACCGTGCACCTCGGTGCCGCACCGCGCGCAGTCGGTGCGGGTGATCTCGGGAATCGTCGGTTCGGGCTCGCTGGTCACACGGGGACTGTACCGAGTGGAGCGCTCTCCGCGGAGTCCGCGTACGGACTGAATCATGGTCTCGACGTACACCTCGGGCGGCCCTTCCAGGAAGGTCGCAGGTTGTCGAGGAAGGCGCGCAGCGCGGGCAGGTCGTTGTGCCGGTCGAGGTCCTCCCGCGAGCGCCACACCTCGTACAGGAAGAACCGCCCGTCCTCCTGCTCGTGGAGGTGGCACGCCAGGTTGCCGGGTGCGCTCCGGGTGAGCGCGACGAGATCGGACAGCGCGCGCCGGACCCCTACTCGCCTCCCACCGACTCGCGGGCGGCCACCGCCGCTACGACGCCGACGCCCCCGCCGTGGTCCGCCGCATCCGCGCGCTCCTCGACGCGGGCCTGCCCACCCGGACCATCCGCGACCTGCTCCCGTGCGTACGGCAGGACGGCACGGTGGCCCTGTGCAAGCTGGACACCCTGGAACAGCACCTCCAGGGCCTGGACGACCGCATCTCCGCACTCCGGGAAACCCGCTCGTCCCTGTCCGTCCTGGTCACGGCGGCCCGGGCGGAGGAGGCGTGACACCCCCTAAGGTGTGCCGGTGATGGGCGCCACGAAGCACAGGGCGTCGAAGTGCCGCCCGGCGAAGAAGTGCCGGAGCCCACCGATCCGCTGCCATCCGAGCCGCTCGTACAGCCGGATGGCGGCGGCGTCCTTGGTCAGGACCTCCAGCACCAACGGCAGCCCGTGCGCCCGGGCATACCCCTCGGCCGCGTCCATGAGCCGCGCACCGGCGGAAGCTCCCCGCGCGTCCCGCCCCACGAAGAACCGGGCCAGCACCGCGACCTCCCCGTCCCCGGCGCCGCCGCGCTCCCGCCAGAGCCGCGCCACGTCCTCCCCGTGCCGGGCCCGGTTGACCGCGACATGCCCCACGACCCGCCCGTCGAGCTCGGCGACCCAGGCCGCGATCAGCCCCTCGGGCGACAACCACGCCTCGGGGTCCGCCACCCCTTCGACGGGATACCCGTCGGACTCATGAACACCGGCGAGCACGGCAGCCGCCGCGCCCAGATCGGCGTCCTCGCGGAGACGAACCAGGACTTCGGACACGGGTCATCCTCCACGGGCGCGGGCACGATTGTCGGACCAGCCTGCCATCCTGCCCCGGTGACCATGACATGGGCCGACTTCTGGGCGCTGACAGCCACCCTGAACGGCAAAGCCACCGAAGCCAACTGCCACCGCCTCGCCGAGCGGTTGAGCCGCCGCCCCCTCCCCGACATCACCGCCTTCGCGGAACACCACGCGGAAGCGCTGTACCGCCTGGACCAGGAGCAGTTCGGCTCCCTCCCGGTGGTCGGTATGACGACCGAGACCGGCGGCCCTTTCCCGCAGTCCGGCGACTCCTTCCTCTACGCCCGCTGCGCGGTGGTGGCAGCGGGCCGCGAGACCTGGGAGAACGCCCTCGCGGACCCCGCCGTGTTCGCCCCGTACACCTCACTCGACTACGACGGCGAACGCCTGCTGTACATCCCGGACGAGGCCTACGAACGGGCCACGGGCAAGGAGTGGCACCGTATGACCCGGTACTGCTACGAATCCTTCTCCAACAAGGACGGCTGGCCCCACCTGCGTACCTGACCGGGGCGGCACGGCTCACGTACGACCGCTGACGTCACGGGCGGCCGTTCCCTCACTGCCGCCTGGCCGTCACCAGGTAGCCCGCGAAGCTCACCCCGTCCTGGGCCTTCGCCCACCCGCCCGCCGCGCCCTCGACCGGAATCAACACGGTCGTGCCGGGAACGGGCCCGAGAACCCGGTCCGTCTCGCCGGGAAGCGCCGCGTAACGGCAGTGCACCTCCACGACGGACACCACCTCCAACGGGACCGGCGGGACCCCGTCCTCTCCGCCGTGATGCTCCTCGCAGAAGTCGATCCCCTCCGCGCGCTCCTCGCCGACGAGGTCGGCGTAGTCCTCGGCATCGACCTCCATCAACGCCCACGACACGACGTCCCCGGGCGCGAAGGGGTCCCCGCAGCACTGCATCTGCCAGTCATCGACCCAAATCGTCAGCGTCATCCGGCCATTGTGCGCCGCGCGGTCCGGGTCAGCGCAGCCCGAAGCGTCCGGCCCAGGCGGTCACATCGGCGGTGGTCGCGTTTCCGCCGCAGATGACCAGGCCGAGCCTGGCGCTCCCCCCGACGCGTTCGAGCACCTGGCGTGCCGCGGGCAGCAGGCACCCGGCGGCGGGCTCGGCCCAGACCTTCGCGTGGTCGGCCAGATCGAGAATCCCCTGCACGGCCTCGGCATCGGTCACGGTGAGGACATCGGTGACCAGAGCCGAGACGTGTTCGTAGGTGAGCGCTGAGGCGCTCGGGGCGCTCAACGTCGACACCATCGAGGACAGCTCGACGGGCACCGGCCCCCCGGCGGCCAGGGCCTCCGACATGGCTCGCGCACCCTCGGTCTCCACGCCCCAGACCCGTACACCCGGACGGCGCGCGTGCAGCGCGGCCGCGACACCGGAGATCAGACCCCCGCCGCCGATGCTGACGAGTACGTCGGTGAGCTCACCGGCATCCTCCGCGAACTCCAGCCCGACCGTGCCCTGGCCCGCGACGACGACGGGGTCGTCGAAGGGATGGACCAACGCGAGCCCCGAATCCTGGAGTTCGCCCACGAGAGCGAAGGCTCCGCCCATGGTGTCGGCGAGGATGACGTTCGCCCCGGCCGCCTCGGCGATCTCCACGGAGCGGCCGGGAGCGGACCGGGGCATGACGACGGTCGCCTTGATGTCCAGCGCACCGGCCATCTCCGCGACCGCGATGCCGTGGTTGCCCCCGCTCACGGCGACAACCCCAGCGGCCCGCTCGGCCTCACTGAGCCCCAGCAACTTCGCCGTCGCCCCGCGCGCCTTGAAGGACCCGGTGCGCTGAAGCAGTTCCAGCTTCGTGGTGACCGGTGCCCCCAGAAGCGCGGAGAGCCCGGGACTCGCCACAGTCGGCGTCCGCACCACGTAAGCGGCAATCCGCTCGGCCTCGGCTTCCACATCCGCGACGGTGATCAGCACGTTCCACTCCAATATCGCCCGAGCCACAACGACCGCCCACCAGGTCGCCAGAACGAACCTACCTCCCCTCGGAATCCCGAACCGTTCGCTGACCTCGCTCATCTCCCTCTCGGACGGGTAGCGCATGGGCCGCCTCGACCACTGTCCCCGCAGGGAACGTGCGGTCGAGGCGGAGTGGTCCCAGCCGGAAGATCAGCGCGTCGGGTACGTGCGCGGGTGCATCGGCGAACGGCGGCACGGCGACTTGCACAGGACAACCGTGCGGCCGGCGGTACTGGCTCCGTCGATCGGGTAGCGCACCGTCGCCTCCTCGGCGAGTGTGCGACCGCAGTTGGCGCACCTCATGCTCGTACTTTCCGCCACACACGCCCGAGGTGTACGGCTGTGGCGCATGCCGTGCCGGCACGGCATGCGGCGCAGGTGAGAGTGTGGCCGAGCCACGTCTTGTACGCCTGGTCCGTGGTGGCACGGGCAGCGGCGGTCACGAGGCGACGCCTTTGCTGCAGCGCGGGCACTCGCAGGGCGCCATGGCCGACGTCCAGTCCGGCTCGGGTACAGGCACGACCTGCTCCGTCTCGCGCACCACCCTCCTGGCCCCGGTGGCGCGGTCCACCTCATACACCTTGATCGTCATCACCGCGGGATCCTCCCGCCGCGGTCGCCGAAGAATGGGGCCCACATGCCGCTCCCTCCACTACGCTGAGTTGTCTGGGCGTTACTGCACTCCAGACGTTAGGCAGCGCAGACCGCCGCTTGAACTGACCGTGAGTACGGGTACCCGACCGCGGCCGGCCATCAAGGGGGACACGATGAAAGCTGGCCCACAAACCACCCTGACCCGCAGTCGGGGAACGGCACCACGCGGCCGTAGCGGCGTCGTCTCCGGCTACGTCTTCCGCCTGATCCGCGAGCAGTTGGGGCACACCCAGGACACCCTCGCCGAACGGCTTCGCATTTCTGCCGACACGGTCGCCGGGTGGGAGTCCGGGCGTCGGCCCCTGACTGCCGTACCGGTCGGACAGATGCTCGTGTACCGCCACCAGCTCTTGCATCTGGGCAGCGTGCCTGCGCTGCTGCAAGCTCTGGAAAGGGCCATGGAAGCGGACATCCTTCTGGCGAGCACCCTCGGCGAGGAGAGTCCTGCCGGTACCAGCCCCATCGGCGCATGGGTGATGCAACGAGACCTGGTCGAAGTACTGTCCTGGCCGCTGAACGGCGAGACCCCCACCCCGCTCAGGGATCTGCCCGACCCGCCCCGACCGCGCCGCGGCCCTGTACCACGCGGACCCGAACTCCCCGCTGACGACCGTCGTCGCTTCTTTTCCCGTATGCGCCAAACCGCCGAACAGGCGCGGGGCGACGACGACTTCCTGCTCCGCCGCCAAGCCCTCTATCTGGCCGGTTACGACGACGCACCGGATACCTCCGCATGGCTGGCCCGACAGCAACGTATTGAGCGCCCGGACGGTTGGCTGGCCGGCTGGCTCAACTCTCGCTCCGTTGCCGCCGTCGCCGCCAGGCAGGGTGACCGTGATCGCATGGAGTACTTCATTCGAACGAGCCTCACAGACAACGACGCGGGCGAGGCGGCCAACCTCAACTACTGGGCGTACTGGCTCGGCGAGGCTCCACACCTCCAACTGTCCGACGACTTCATTGCCGAAACGAACCCAGGCCCATGGCCGGGCGACAAGCTCATGCGCCACCTCGTGCGGGGCATGACCCCGAACCAGGGCTTCTTCGACCTGAACGTCCACACCCTGTGGGCCCTACTCGCTGTCCGGCCCAACCTGCTTCACCCAGGAAACGCGACCAGCAACGAGCTACGCGCAGCCCTTCCCGTGATGTTGGATAACCAAGAGCTGTCGGCGCAGGCACGCCGGGAGCTCGACGGCATCCGGTACGCGATCCGCCTCGCCGAGGCGTGAGAGGAGACGGGCGTGACTGACGATCTGTCTGCAGTGGGACGCTTCCTGTTCGAGGCCGGAACGCTGAAGCACACCCGCCGAACCGGCTGGTGGATGGCAGGCGTCAAAGACCCGGAGAGCGTGGCGGAGCACTCGTGGCGCACCTCGCTGATCGCCTCGCTCATTGCCAAGCTCGAAGGCGCCGACCCGGCCAAGGCCGCGCTTCTCGCCGTATGGCACGACACCCAGGAGACCCGTACCGGCGACGTGAACTACGTAGGGAAGAAGTACGCTCCGGCCGGCGACCCACAAGCCGTCACCGCCGACCAGACGACAGGGATGCCCGAAGCCCTGGCGTCAGCAATCCAAGATGTCGTCGCCGAGTACGAGGCAAAGGAATCACCGGAGGCCGTCTGCGCCCGCGATGCCGACAAACTGGAGTGCCTGCTCCAAGGAATTGAGTACAAGGCCCAGGGCTACGAGAACGCCCAACGCTGGATCGACAACAGCCGAGCCCGCCTGGTCACCAAAACCGGCCAGCGCCTCGCTGCCGAACTCCTGGGCCAGGACTCACTGGATTGGCTCCGCACAGCCCTCGGCGAACCGAAGCCCTGACCGACGCAGACGAAGGGCCTCCCGACCGACCAGATGCCAGGAGCCGTAGGGCCGCTTGGCAGCTGTGGCCCCCGCCCTGTCGACAGGCGGCCTGCGCTGCGGGCCTCGCAGCGGGCTGCTCGAACTGGCACGAGCCCTGGCGCCAACGCCTGCTGCGCAAGCCCGTTCACTGTGCCCTGGTCAACAGCGGCCCCCCTGCTGCTGCCGCCCCGGCAAATCGCGCACGACGGCAGTCATCCGAACCGTCGTAGACGGGGGAGGCACGATCACTCTTCGTCGCTTCGCTCAAGGACCAGGCCGACAGACCCGTCCGCCAACCCGTTGCCGTCGTCGAGGTGCAGATGGGCCCCATCCGGAACTCCTTCGGCCGCCAACACCAGAAGATGCCGGGCGAGCGTCCTGAGACCTGCAGCATTCGCCTCGACGGCGATCTCGCTCCCGAGGTTGCGCACCTCGATTCGGGCATCAGAATCCCACGAGAAGCGGAGCACGAAACCCTCGACGGCAGCCGTGACATGAGTGCTCTCGATCGGCACTGGGTCGGATCCGAAATTCATGGAACCCATGATGCCGTCGCATATCCCAGATCCAACAATCCCGGGCTTGTCACGCACGTCACCCACTACCGTCAACGCCCCCGCAGCGGCTCGCTGCGGCGGCGTTGTGGCTGGTGGGCGCGGACGTTTCGAACCGCCGACATCTGCTTTGTAAGTTCGGCCGGGCGCCGCCGCGGCCCCAATCTCCTGCAACAGCGACGGCCGGACAGGAACGCCCACGTACGCCCCTGTCCATCGTCGTTGACGTCAGCGGTAGATGCCAGAGACCTTCTGATCCGTAGCGCTATGTGGACCGGGTGTTGACGGTCATGTGGGCCATGAGAAGGCCCTAGATGGACATGGCAGATCGCTGGTGGTTGCTGCGGTTTCGGTACTTTGCTGCTGTATCGCTAGCTGTGACGAGCGTCGCAAAAAAACTTAGAATGCACGAAGGCGGTCTCGGCGCCCAGATGTCACCGAACACCCTTAAAGGGGCGTGTTAGGTGTAGGTGTTCCCGTTTCGATCTCACCGGTCACGTTGCCTTCTTCGGGGATGACACGATTGACCACTGTCTCGGGATCGGGCGCCATGCCCAGCACGCGCATGGCCGTAATGGCATTGAGACGATCTTTGAGTCGATCATCTTGGACGCGATCGATCAGCGCATGAGCCCTCTCGAGCTTATGATCTTCCTCGATCTTAAGATCCATGCGGTCCGCTTGGTCTGTCACGTGTTTCCGAGCCCTGTTCGAGTGAATAGCCAGGGCTCCGCCGCCAGTTGTGACCAAAGCACCCGTCAGCGCGGTCACCAAAGGCAGATAGTTCAGGTCGGGATTCCCGGCGTGCACGAGGGCCAGCACGCCACCAGCAAGGATGATGGCAGCACCGGCCGACATGAAGATCACACTCAATCGAAACGTGATCTCTGCCTGCCGCAGCGACTGGCCCAGGAAGTTGAAGAAGAACTTCTGCCTTTGGCTAGCCAGAGTGACTGCGGGACCACTGGCCCGGTGACCGCTTTCGTCACTCTCCGGGCCTCGATGGATGTGAAGGTCACCCGCGGCCTGATACACACGGCCATCGCCAGAAGCAGTGGCCCGCAGTCGAATCTCCTCGTCCACTAGCTCCCCCGGTCTACCAGTCATACGGGATGCTCCACGAGCATAGCTTCGCCAAGCGGGTGCGAGGCAGTCACAAGTCCAGTCCGAGCCCAGCAGTTGCGGAGCCGAACTTGATCACCGCCGCTCCTGCTCCCATCCCGTCCGCCGTCGACCCAACCCCGCAACCTGTACCGCTCGTTCACCGGCGTTGCAGCGACCGCCGGACTTCGCGTGATTCGCCTCCTGGGGCACAGTCAGATCGCGGTCACGATGAACATCTACGCCCACGTCGTCCAGGACACGCAGCGCGAGGCCGTGAGCCACCTCGACCGGATGCTGAAGCGGCAGCGTCCCGAGCGTGGGGATCGTGCCCGTTGATGTCAGAAGTGGATGTCAAAGACCCCAGCCATGATCGGCTGGGGGTCTTTGTGCTGGTGGGCGCGGACGGTTTCGAACCGCCGACATCTGCTTTGTAAGCCTGGCGCCCGCGCCTGATGCGTCACCGCAGCTCACCCCCATCGCGCGCTGCGACGGCTCTCCCGAGCTGTCGATCCCGCAGCAGCCCTCCAGTGACCGTGGTTGACCGCTCGATCTGGCACGCAACTGGCACGCGCGCTCAGAGCACAATTCGCTTGCTCACGACGTCAGCGCCAGGCTCCCCGTAGCGCAGCACGACGTGAGCCGGCCAAAGCGGAAGCGCACGCAAGCTCGGCTCCATCACCCGGTACAAAGCGTCCGCATCACATCCGTAGGAAAAGACGAAAACCCCTCCCTACCGAAATCGCCTCCGACTGGCTTTGCTGATGTCAGCGACTCGATCTGAGTGGGCGGGCCGCCGGCCTCAGCGTGCGGGGCGCCTCTTCGGAGGAACCGGGCCCGGGATCACATCCTTGCCGAGGTGCTCCTTAATCAAGTACTTCAGTTCCGGGCCTTCGATGAGCTGGAGCCTCCCATGTTGGCGGGCAAAGTCGTGGCTGGCCCTGCCGAACCACGATGTGGTGATCAGGACTCCCTTGGCGGCACGCTTGTGCTCGACCACTCCGGCCAACGCCTGGACGGACTCCACACCCACGAGCTTGCTGTAGCGCTTCGCCTGAATGATGCACTCACCGTTGAAGACGGGATCCTTGCTGACAGCCACCGCGTCAACGCCCTCGTCTTTGGACGCCTGGGTGTTCCAGGCCTCCATGCCAATCGCCTCGAACAGTTGACGAATCAAGTGCTCGAACTCGGTGGGCGTCAGCTTCACCAACACGGGCCTGCTGTCCAGGCCTGCGACTACGTCCATGCTGTCCATAAGCCGGTACTTCGACAGGTCAAACTCGATGATGGGGCGGATCGGTTCGAGATCGTAGGGGTTGGGAGACACCAGCGCGTTGAGTCTCCTGAGGCACTGCGCTGGATCAACCTGACTGAGACGAAGCTTCCCGAACTGCTCCCTGCTGACACTAAGCGTCACCAGACAGGGTGAGACCTCCTGACCGGTGGCCCGGTCGATGGTTCTCACATGGCCGTTCAGGATCACC
The DNA here is from genome assembly GCF_036346615.1 of Streptomyces sp. NBC_00523. Classification (NCBI taxonomy): domain Bacteria; kingdom Bacillati; phylum Actinomycetota; class Actinomycetes; order Kitasatosporales; family Streptomycetaceae; genus Streptomyces; species Streptomyces sp. NBC_00523. The sequence continues at coordinate 2,214,903 of NZ_CP107836.1, forward strand.
CCATTGACGATCCGATCCGGATCGCTCGTGAAGACCTCGTGGACAGTCCTCAGAGCGACTTGGGCCAGGACGGAGGCGTAGATCTCCTTGCGCTCTTTCTCCGGACGCGGCAACACGGTTGTCTCATCCCGGTTCTTCACGTAACGGTAGCCCCGCGCGGTGGGGACGATCGCCTCAGGCGGCAAGTGGATCTCAACGAGTACGTCACCCGTGGCAGGTCGAAAGGCGATCCGATGCTCGTGGGGGAAGCCCAATGGATACTCCGACGCATCCAGAACATCCCCTAGATGAGCCTCGACCGCTGCTGGCTCCCCAGCCCTGTACGCCTCGCGTTCTTCGTCCAACTTCGCATTGAAGGCCGCCACCTTGTCAAGGGCCTGCGCTTCGGCCTGGCGATGCTCAGCGCGCTTCCGCTCCAACGTCGCCAGGCGCATCTCCTCGGCTCGCCTGTGGCGCTCTTGTGCCTCGCCGAACCGCGCTCGCGCCTCGGCAACCGCAGCTTCATAGCGCTTCCGGCCAAGACCCAAGACAGCAGCCAGACCGCCAGGCTCCGGTGGCGCGAACTCCTCCCAGCGCGGCGAAGGCTCCGGACGAGACCAAGGACGCTCGTCAAACTTCTTCGGCGTGTGAGTCCTCCGCCGACGCTCAAAGGTTGTAGGCGGGTCGCCCACCACCGCGTCACGGAGCAACTTCCCTAGCTGCTCGGCCTCATGCTCGACCGCGATCGTGCACACCTGCGCCTGCTCGGCCTGGTGCTGCTGATACGCGGCCTTCCGCTCGCGCTCCTGCCGCTTGCTGGCCGTCTCAGCGGCCTTGCGTTCCCGCTCCACTTGTCGCGCCTGTTGCTCCTGGGCACGTCGTAACGCTTGCTGCTGCCGCTGATAGTCGTTGCCTCGGCCGCTGCCCCGTTGCGCCACCTGCTATCCCTCCCTGGCCTTGCTCCGCCACACGGCTGCATTCCCCTCCCACGTCGCAGAATCACGCAGGGCAGGGACGTCACCTTAGACCGGCGCGAGCAATCACGGCGTGCTCCGGAGGCGTCCCCAGCAAGCCGAAGAGTGCGCCCCGCATGACAGCACCCTCCCACCACGCACTGACAGTCGACCTCTGCCGAGCATCCGAATCTGCGCCGCCCGATCCCCACCCGCTTCGTAAGCTCGCGCGGACCGCAGTTCGCAAGGGACCGCCCCAGCTCGAGGGCGTCACGAAGAGCCGTTCAGGGCTGCCGTCATCCACCGTCGTTGATGTCAGATTTGGATGTCGCCTGTCGCCGTTCAGCGAACGGCCGCCGATAGTCCGAAGCATCCCCGACCGGGGGATAGTCCCTGCCGAACACCACGTAGACGGGGTGGTCGGGATGCCCGACCTCCATGCTCAGGGAGATGTCCACGTCATGGTTGGCGAACCGGTGCAGGTACTGGGTGAAGAGCCTCAGCTCCTCGCCCGACAGTGGCTCATCGCGCTGCTCATCGCGCATGCCCCGTCGTCACCAAAAATGTCGATGGTCACGTCCACCCCTTGGCGCCGCAGGAGCCACCTCGTCTCCATGGGCTCACGGTCGAAGGAGAAGCGTTCACCGGACAAGTCCCCGTAGAGCCCCGTCATGGCGTACAGCAGGTCGGCAAGGGCGTCCGTGCAGTAGCCGACATGGGTCTCATGCTCCGAGACGCCATCGGCGATCCGATACGTGGCACCCCCGGCGCCACTCAGTTCCCAACTGAAGCGGAAATCGTCCACCGTCTCCCCCTCATGAACCGTGATCGTGTAGCAGGAGTGTTCCTCGCCGCTACGATGCGGGCGAGAGACAGAACCAGCTGAGGGGGACGGCAATGAGAACCAAGGACCCGCAGTACCCTGCAGCGGTCGAGGCGGCCGTCGATATTCTCCGGCAGCGGGCCCGCCGGGGTCAGACCATCACCTACGGGGAACTGAGCGCCGAGCTGGCGGCGCAGGGGTTCGGCTCCATCCCGCCACACCGCGGAGTCATGACCTACCTTCTCAAGGACGTCTGCCTCCACGACAACGATGACGGCCGCTCACCGATGCTCTCGGCCCTCGTGGTGAACAAGGCCACCCGGGAGCCGTCCGACCAGTTCTCCACCCTCGCCCGAACCGAACCGTTCACCCGCCCAGCCGACTGGACCTGGCAGGAAGAACAGCAGCAAGTGTTCGCCCACCACCACTAGGACGTCAAAGGCCCCCAGCCAAGATCGACTGGGGGCCTTTCTACTGGTGGGCGCGGACGGTTTCGAACCGCCGACATCTGCTTTGTAAGAGCAGCGCTCTACCCCTGAGCTACGCACCCGTGGATGAAGGAACAGGTTACATGGCTCGTGGGGCGTGTCGACAATCGGTTCGGGGTGGGGTTACGGGGGATAGCCCCACCCCGGAGACGGTAGCCGTCCGGATCGTCCGGGGTGGGCCCGGTTGCCTACCGTGGGGGCACATCGCAGCGCCGGCCCAGGGGGACCTGATCACCATGACCATCCGTAATCGCAGCGCGTTCGTGGCCGTCGGGGGCACCGTTCTGCTCGTGGCGGCGCTCGCCGGGTGCGGGAGCACGGACGCGGAGGACGCGCCCGCCGAGCACAAGTCGTTCGCGTTCGGGGGGAAGGCGCTGACCATCGAGGCGGAGAACTCCGTGGTGGACGTCGTCCCGGCCGACGTGAAGGAGATCGAGGTGACCCGGCGGGTCGACGGGTGGGTCGTCCTCGGGAGCGGGCCGGACCCCGTGTGGAAGCTGGAGGGGGACACGCTCACCCTTCGCGTGAAGTGCAAGGCGATGATCAGCAACTGCGAGGCCCGCCACACGGTGAAGGTGCCGCGCGACCTCGCGTTGACCGTGGACGCGGACAACGGGAAGGTCACCGCGTCCAAGTTCACCACCCCGCTCAAGCTCTACTCCGACAACGGCGGCGTCGTCGTCCGGGACGTCAGCGGGCCCCTGGAGCTGAAGAGCGACAACGGGTCCGTACGCGCCGAGCGGGTCTCCTCCCGGTCCGTGGTGGCGCGGTCGGACAACGGGTCCGTGGACCTCGACCTCACCCGGGTCCCGGACCTCGTGGACACCGTCAGCGACAACGGGCGCATCGCCATCGACCTGCCCGCCGGCACGACCTCGTACGCCGTTTCCGCGTCGGCCGACAACGGGCACGTCGACGTGAAGGTGCCGCGCAGCGACGACAGCCGGCACGTGGTGAAGGCCCACAGCGACAACGGCGGGGTCGCCGTCCGGCACGCCGGCTGAGAAATCGGCGCGGTCGTCCCGCTCGCCGTGAACTAACCGGCACGTGTGTTCGTCCTTACTGGTGGGAGAATGTATCCAGCAGGGCGGAACGGCACGGGAGAGGCATGTGACGGCGACAGACGCGCAGCCGCGGGCGGGAATCGCCGGAGCGGTCCGGGAGCGGAGTCGGCGTCGTGCGGTGGGGGCGGATCCGGGTGCCCGGCCCGTTCCCGGCCCGCGTGACCAGGACGCCCGCCGCGCCACGGGCCCGCGCGAGCGGTACCCCCGGCGCACCACCGGCCTCCGTGACCTGTGCGTTCTCGTCCTCGCGCCCCTCCCCCTCCTTGCCGTCGCCCTCCCGTTCGCCGTCACCGGCGGCGGTACGCGGCGGTGGTTCGGCGGGCGTGGCGAGGGGCAGCGGGCCGAAGCCCAGGCGGCGAAGGACGCCGCCGCCGAGGCGTTCTACGAGCTGGACACCGCCCAGCGCGACCTCAAGATCTCCATCGAGACCATCACCGCGGTCGACAGTTCGCCGGCCGCCCGCAAGGCCGTGGACGACTTCGACGCGCTCGGCCGGCGCATCGACGAGGCGAGTCACGCGTACATCACCGCCGTCGACGCCCACGACCTCGACCGCGACGATCTCGAACCGTCCGTCGCGTCCCGGGCCCGGGCCGAGCTGACCTCCGCGAAGGAGCAGCTGGTACGGGTCAAGGGGGAGCTCGACCGGTTCGGCGCCGCGCTCGGGCCGCTCCTCGGGAGCGCCGAGACGCAGCTCGCCCGGCTCGCCCCCGCCGTCGAGCGCGCGCGACAGGCGCTCCTCGGCGCGAGCAATGCTCTCGACGCGGTGCGGGCGTCCGGACTGCGGGCGGACGATCTCGCCGCCCGGCTCGCCGCCCTCGCCCCCGAGCTGACCAAGCTCAACCAGGGCGCCGGGCGCCACGGCGTGACCGAGACGCTGCAGCGCGCTGACCGCGTGCTGCGGGACGCCGAAGCGGTACGGGCCGAGGCCGAGAAGCTGCCCGAGCGCGCCGCCGAGATCGACCGCCGGCTGGTGTCCCTGCGCACCCGCGCCCAGGCGCTGACCACCCGGTCCGCGTCCGTCGAGCCCGTCCTCAGCGAGCTGCGGCGCCGGTTCTCCGCCGCCTGCTGGCAGGACCTCCAGCCGGTGCCGGAGCAGGCCGCGGTCAATGTGCGCCGGGCCGAGGAGAAGCTGAAGGAGGCGGCCCAGGCCCGTGACGAACAGCGCTGGGCGGATGCCACGTCCCGGCTCAGCACCGTGCGCGCCCTGCTCAACGCCACCGACGAGGCGGTGTCCGCCGCCGGTGACCGCCTCCGTCGGCTCGATGACGTCGCCAAGGACCCGCAGCAGGAGATCCAGCGCACCCGGTTCGCCATCCGCGACGCCCAGCGCCTCGCCATGGCCGGGCGCCACACGCCCGAGCCGCGGCACGCCCGGCCGCTGGACGACGCGGTGGCCCGCCTGGACCAGGCGGTCACGGCCCTGGAGAACCGCCACCCCGACTACTGGCACTTCCTCACCGTGACGGAGGGCCTGCGCCAGACCGTCGCGGACGTCGTCGCCGACATCCGCGAGGAACGCGGCGCGGGCACCCACTGACACCGTCCGCCTCGGACGGTCCCGGGCCCCGCACTGTGGACAGCCCGGGGCCCGGCGCCGATAACCTGGCGTCATGCCTCGTTACGAGTACCGTTGCCGCTCCTGCGGAGACACCTTCGAGCTCAGCCGTCCCATGGCCGAGTCGTCCGCTCCCGCCTCCTGCCCCGCCGGGCACGAGGACACCGTGAAGCTGCTGTCCGCCGTCGCCGTCGGCGGCTCCCGGCCCGCGCCCTCCGCAGGCGGCGGCGGTGGCGGGGGCGGCTGCTGCGGCGGGGGCTGCTGCGGCTGAACCCCCCGCGGCACCCGGGACGCCGGCGGCACCGCGGCCCCGGCACCCCGGACCACCGCACCCACAACCGCCGCCCCCGGGCGGCTACCGCTTGCGCGACAGCGTCAGCCCGTCCGACACCGTGAGCAGCACGCTGTCCATCCGCGCGTCCGCCGAGACGTGGTCGTTGAACTCCTGGATGGCCTTCGCCGCGCCCGTCGCGTCCGGGTCCGTCACGCGGCCGTGGAACAGCACGTTGTCCGTGGTGATGACCCCGCCCGGGCGCAGCCTCGGCACCAGTTCCTCCCAGTACGCGATGTAGTTGCCCTTGTCCGCGTCCAGGTAGGCGAAGTCGATGTGGGGCTCCTCCGGCATCGCGCGCAGGGTGTCGAGCGCGGGGGCGATGCGCAGGTCGATACGGTCGGCGACGCCCGCCTTCTCCCACGCCTCGCGGCCGTACGCCGTCCACTCCTCCGAGACGTCGCAGGCGATCAGCCGCCCGTCCGCCGGGAGCGCCTGGGCCATCGCCAGGGCGGAGAAGCCGGTGAACGTGCCGACCTCCACGATGTGCCGGGCGCCGGTCAGCCGGACGAGGAAGGCGAGCAGCGGGCCCTGCTCCTCGGCCGACTGCATGCCCGCGTGGTCGGGCAGCCGCGCGTAGGTCGTCTCGACCAGTTCGCGCTGTACGGCGTCCAGTGGCGGGTTGTGCGCCAGCATGTACGCGTACAGCTCATCGGTGATCTTGGTGGAATTCCCCTTGGTCATCGCACAACTCTACGGTCGCCCGCAGGAATTACCCGACTCCCGAGGCGCGCAGGAAACGGCGCAGGATCTCCTCGCCCGCCGCCACGCCCCGTTCGGCGGTGGCCTCGACATGGGCGGCGTTCCAGCCCGCGTCGGCGAGTTCGCCGTGGCCGGGGCGCCAGCCCCGGTCGGCGGCGAGCAGGAGGTCCGCGTCCAGGAGGGAGTCACCGGCGGCGAGGGTGTGCGTGGCGCCGGTGCGCCGGGCCACCTCGCGCATGGCCGCGCTCTTCGTGAGCGGGCGCGGCACGGCGTAGATCTTGCGGCCCTGGAGCGAGACGGTCCAGCCGCGCGGCTCCGCCCAGGCGGCGAGCTCCTTCGTCCACTCCGGGGGCAGTTCGGCGCGGTCGACCACGAGGTACGCGAACAGGTCCTCGGCGACGCGCTCCTTGAGCAGCCATCCGGGGTCGGCGGTGGCGACGAGGTGGGCGCGGACCTCGGCGAGCGGGGCGCACTCGTCGGCGAGGCGGCGGGCCACGGTCCGCTGCCAGTCCGGGTCGGACTCGCCCTTCACCAGGATGTGGCCGCCGTTGGCGCAGATCGCGAACTCGGCCGGGGCGCCCGGGAGCCGGATGCGGTGGTACTGCTCGCGGGTGCGGGTGGTCGTCGGGACGAACACCGTGGAGGCGGCGGAGGTCAGGTCGGTGAGCAGCCCGGCCGCGGTCTCGGTGACGTACGACAGGGGCTTGTGGTTGTAGACCTCGACGCACAGCAGCCGGGGCGCCCGTTCGTCCTCCATGGTGAGCTGGAGCGCGGCCGAGGAGTAGATCAGGGTGCGGTCGAGGTCGCTGGCGACGAGGGTGACCGGGGAGGCCGTCACGCGGACTCCACCGCCTTGCCGTCGGCGCCGGTCGCCCCGCGCGTGTACTTGGGGTGGATGAGTCCGACACAGGTGTACGGGAGCGAGTCGACCTCCTCGACGGGTACGCCGCGCTGCTCGGCCAGGAGCCTGATGTGGTCGAGGTCCGGACCGGCGCCGCGCCGGGCGAGGATCTTCCAGGGGACGCGGCGCAGCAGGACCCGGGTGGTCTCGCCGACGCCGGGCTTCACGAGGTTGACGTCGTGGATGCCGTACTCCTCGCTGATGCGCTCCACGGCCGCCCAGCCCTCCCAGGTGGGGGCCCGGTCGGCGGCCAGGAGCTCCTTCACCTCGGTGTCCACGGCGTCCGCGACCTCGTCGAAGCGGGCGGCGACCGTGTCGAGGAAGAGGCCGGAGACATCGGCGCCGGCCAGCTCGCGGTAGAACTTCGCGCCGTGGAAGTCGTCGGGACCGACCAGGTCGGCGCGCAGGACCGTACGGGAAATGAGTCCGGACACCGTGGAGTTGAGGCAGGCGGAGGGGATGAGGAAGTCCTCGCGGGTGCCGTACGTCCGCACGCAGCCGCCCGGGTCCGCCAGCACCGCGATCTCCGGGTTGAAGCCCGCCACTCCCCCGGCCTTCTCGAACTCGGCGACGGCGGCGGCCAGTTCGCGGGTGATCGCGCCCTTGCCGGTCCAGCCGTCCACGAAGACGACGTCGGCCGGGTCGTGGTGCTCGGCCAGCCAGCGCAGCGCGTTGGCGTCGATGCCGCGTCCGCGCACGATGGAGACGGCGTAGTGCGGCAGGTCGAGGCCGTGCCGTGCCTGGGCCCAGCGCCGCATCAGCACGCCGACCGGCGTACCGGCGCGGGCGAGCGAGACGAGGACCGGGCGGGGGCCGCGCTCGGCGAGGACGGTCTCGGTGACGGTACCCACGGCGCGGGCGATCCGGGCGGCCGAGAGCGCGAGGGCGCTCTTGAACAGTTCCTGGTACGCGGCGGAGGGCTGGTACTCGACGGGGAGCGATTCCGCGTAGTGCGCGCCCCCGCTCTGTATCGCCTCCTCGCGCTCCTCCGTGGGCGCTTCGAGGCGGGTGTCCGAGAGGTCCTGGAGCAGCCAGCCGACCTCGTCCGGCGCGTACGAGGAGAACGCGGGGCCGCGCAGGGGCTCGGGCAGCTGCATGGGGACTTCTTCCTGCCGTTCGGGGGCGGGGGCCCCCGGTACGTACGAGGGGATCACCGCGAGCAGGACCTGCTCGGTGTGCGGGGCGAGGCGGTCCAGCAGGCCGCCGGGGGCGTGCAGGGCCGGGGTGTCGGCGGCGGAGTCGACCACGAGGACGACGGCGTCGAAGCCGGCACCGGCCACGTTGTAGGCGTAGCGCTCGCCGGGGCCGTCGGCCGGGTCGTCGTGGGCCGGGAAGACCAGCCGGGTGCGTATCGCGTAGCCCGGGTCGTCCACGGCGAGGACCGGGGAGCGGGTGGTCGTGGAGTAGCGGACCTCGGCGCCGGTGCGGTCCTCCAGGGCGGTGGCCAGGCGCAGCGGCGCGTACATCAGCTCTTCGAAGCCGAGGACGAGGACGCGGCAGGGGCCGTCGCCGAGGGCCTGGGCGATGCGGTCCGCGAGGGCGGGGAGCGCGGGCTCCAGGAGGGCGCGGTGGGCCTCGGTGAAGCCGTGCCGCCCGCCGTCGGGGACACCGGCCGGCCAGGGGAGGTCGAGGCGGGTGTGGGGGCGCGGGTGCGGGGGGCCGTCCTGGGGGGCGTCACCGGCGGCCTCCTGCTGGGCGACCAGGGCCTGGCCCTTCTCCAGGACGCCGTCCGGGAGGGTGACCGTGCCGGTGTTGCGGGCCACCAGGTCGACGCGGGCGCCGATCTCGGCCGCGAACTCGGTGAGGCGGCCCCGGTCGGCCGGTGAGCGCATGTCGACCAGGGCGACGATGACGTAGTGGTCGCGGGGGTAGCGCTCGTGGAGGGCGCGGATCGTGTTGAGGACGGTGTTGCCGGTGGAGAACTCGTCGTCCACCAGGACGAGCGCCGAACCGGGCCCGTCCGCCGCGAGCAGGTCCGGGTCCTCGGGGAGCAGCAGGTGCGAGGTGGCGTGCGAGTGGGCCTCCTCGAAGCCGCCCGCCCGGGCCACGCCGGGCACCGGCCTGCGGGTCGAGTGGAGGTAGGGCGCCCCGCCGAGGCCGTCGGCGACCGAGTGGCCGAGGCCGGTGGCCGTCTCCGCGTAGCCGACGACGACCGCGCGCCGCACGCCGTCCTCGCCGAGGAGCGCCCGCACCCGGCGGCCCAGCTCGACGCCGGCTCCGTACACCACGGAGGGGCGCTGCGGCACGTGCTTGCCGAGCACGTTGGAGACGAGCAGGTGTGCCCGCTTGGGGTTGCGCCGCAGGGCGAGGCCCAGCAGCTCGCGCAGCTCCCCGTCGCCCACCAGCCCGACGCCCAGTCGCTCCGCCACCCAGCTACCCGACCACACCACGTCCGTCGTCCCTCTTTCCACTCGACTGCCGGACCCGGTGCCTGCTCGGCGCCGGTGTCCCTCTCCGATCGTCCCGCCGGTACCGCTCACTCCGCGAGGCAGGCCTCCAGCAGGTCCACGAAACCGACGTCCTCCCGGGCCACGCCGAAGACCTCGGCGCGCAGCAGGGTGCGCTCGGCCCAGGCCCGGTGGGGCTTCACCTCGTTCATCTTGTTCGTGTACGCGGAGCGCAGCACCCCGCCGCCGTTGCTCTCGGGCCGCAGGATGTCCTGGGCGTCGCTGAACTCTTCGTGGCTGACCACGGACAGCGCGTGCACGGGGGCGACGTGCGAGGGGTGGATGCAGGTCTTGCCGAGCAGCCCGTTGGCCCGGTCCAGGTCGATCTCGCGCAGCAGTCCGTCCAGGTCGTGCGCGATGAGCGCGGTGCGCAGCGCCTCGGCCCGGTTCTCCTGGAAGGGGCTGTTGCGCAGCTGAGGCTTGAACATGCGCTCCTGGCGGGGGAAGTACTCCCAGACGGGGCCGGTGACCGTGAAGCCCGTCCCGTCGGCCCGGCCGAGCACATTGACGACGTCCGCGATGACGTGGGCGACGATGCCGACGTCGTACGCCGTCATGTCGGGCGAGCGCCGCAGCCCGTAGGCGGAGCAGAAGTCGGTGACGCCGAGGCGGAGCGCGAGGACCCGGTCACGGTGCGCGGTGACGGTCTCGGCGATGCCCCGGAGGGTTTCGCGGCGGGTCTCCAGATGGAGGAGCTCGGGCGATTCGAGCACGGGCATGGCGAAGAGGCGGCGTCCCGCGGCGGCCTCGGCCTTGGTCAGGGCCTCCATGAAGGGGACGCCGCGGGCGCGCGTGAACTTGGGGAGCACGAAGCCGCTCAGCAGCCGGACGGTCGCGCCGAGGCGGCGCACCAGGTCGGTGATCTGTTCCGGTTCGCGGACCCGGATGAAGAGCAGCGGCAGCTCGATGGAGCGCGCGTCCAGCTCGGCGAACTGCCTGACCAGGTTCTCCTCGGCCCCGGCGACCTCGGAGTCGTCGATCGAGTCCTCCAGGCACAGCACCATCGAGACGACTCCGCGCCCGGCCAGCTTGACGATGTCGTCGGCGAGCCGGGGGCGGGTGGCGGGGCTGTAGAGCGTGGCGCCGAGGGCGGCGGAGAGAAGGGGGGCCGGCGAATCGGCGTCGAATGCACAGGGTTCCTGGAAGAACAGCCCGTCCTTCGCAGCAGCTGCAATATGCCCGAAATGACGCATGCAATTCCCCCCGTACTCTCTGACCGACCGGACAACGTGTGGCCGGTAATAGTACGTACGAACGGGTGTCGACGGTTCCCGGACTGGGTGAATTCCGGGTGTCATGACCGTTTCGCACGAATTTCAAAAGTGGCGGAGTGGGTGAATCCGCCCGGCGCCCGGGACACGGACCTCGCCCCCCGCGTTGTCCGCACGGGCGGCCAGCAGGCAGGATGACCGGCATGACGCACGCGATGGTGAAAGGCTCGAACGTCCCCCTCGACGCCATGGCCGTAAGGGCCGTGCTGCGCTGGACGCCGGGCGCCGGGGTGCCCGATGTGGACGCCTCGGCCCTGCTGCTCGGCGCCGGCGGGCGCGTGCGCTCGGACGAGGACTTCGTCTTCTACAACCAGCCGCGCCACCCGTCGGGCCTGGTACGCCGGCTGCCCAAGCGCAGCCTGCCCGAGGGCCTGACGGACACCATCGAGGCCGACCTGAACGCGCTCGACCCCTCGGTCGACCAGGTGGTCATCGCCGCGTCCTCGGACGGGGCCGCCTTCGGAGCCGTACGCGATCTGCGCATCCTGGTCTACGACGCCGCTGCGGCCGGCGGCGAACCGCTCGCCGTGTTCGACGTGCGCGCGGAGACCGGCGAGGAGACCGCGATCATCTGCGGCGAGCTGTACCGGCGCGGCGACGGCTGGAAGTTCCGGGCGGTCGGGCAGGGCTACCCGACGGGGCTCATCGGCCTCGCGACCGCGTTCGGCATCTCGGTCGACGAGGCGGAGCCCGAACCGCCGACCCCGGCGCCGCCCTCGGTCCCGCCCGCCCCGGCCCCCGTACCGGACTCGCAGGCGACCGTGCTGCACCAGCAGCCCTCGTACGGCTATCCGCAGCCCGCCGCCCCGGCGCCGCAGCCCGCGTACGGCTATCCCCAGCCGGCCTCCGCACAGCCCGCCTACGGCTACCCGCAGCCCGCAGCGGCGGCGGCGCCCGCTCCGGACCCGAATTTCGTGCTGCCCCCGCAGGGTCCGCAGTTCATACGGTCCTGAGGACGCCTAGGTGCGGCTCTTGTAGCCGCGCCCCCACTGCATGCCGTAGCCGTACATCCGGTCCAGCTCGGACTGGAAGCCGTAGACGAACTTCACCTCGCGGCGCACGATCAGCTCGTCCTTGATGTTCTCCACCGTGAACACCGCGCAGGAGCGGGCCTGCGGGGCGCGCTCGTCCAGTTCGATCTCGATGCGCGGCCCGTTGCCCGGGTAGAGCGTCACCTTCGCGTGTGTACGGTCGAAGGCGGGCGTCTGGTCGTAGATGTAGACGAAGCACAGCAGCCGCTTGATGTGCTCGCGCTGATCGAGGTTGACGTAGAGCGTCTCGCCGGAGGGGGCGCCGAAGCGGTCGTCGCCGCTGAGCCTGATGTAGGGCGGCCCGTTCAGATCGCCGAGCAGATTGCCCAGGGGCTGCACCACGCCCCGGGTGCCGTCCGCCAGCTCGTACATGCAGCCGAGGTCCAGGTCGACGTTGACCATCCCCTGGGTGTGCGCCTGGACGGCCTCCGGCTGGAAGAGCTTGAAGGGGCGCAGCAGCCGTCCGCTCTGCTGGGAGCGGCCCCCGATGTCCGAGGTGCGCATGCGCCAGGAGAGGTTGACGCGGAGGTTCCCGCTCAGCGCTCCCTGCTTGGTCAGCGAGACCGTGGAGTGCCGCCGGGTGAGCACGATGGAGTTGGTGGCCGCGCTGCCCGACTCGAACTGCGACTCCCGCCCCGGCCACAGGTTGTTCCAGAAAGCCATCCCCGACCCCGCCCTCTCGGTCACTCACCCGTCGCACGCGGCGCATACGACGCACGCACCACTGCGGGGCGGCTCCGGGCCGCCTCCGGGTGTGTCCCGGAACCGTTGCCGTACGAGCCGCCCCGCAGAGAGCGTTCCCTCAATTCCTACCGGGTCACACCCCGGCGGTCACTTCGCTCTTGCCCTCTTCCGCCTCCAGCGCCTTGTTGCGGCGGACGGAGGACCAGAAGGACCAGGCGATCAGGACGACGCCGACGAGACCGGTGATGATCTCGTTGATCTCGTACTGGATCGTGATGAGCAGGATGGCGGCGAGCGCGCCGATCGCGTAGTGCGCGCCGTGCTCCAGGTAGACGTAGTCGTCCAGGGTGCCCTGGCGGACCAGGTAGACCGTGAGCGAACGGACGTACATGGCGCCGATGCCGAGGCCGAGCGCCATGAGCACGATCTCGTTGGTGATGGCGAAGGCGCCGATCACGCCGTCGAACGAGAAGGACGCGTCGAGGACTTCCAGGTAGAGGAACATGAAGAAGGCGGCCTTGCCGGAAAGGGCGACCGCGGAGATCTTCTTGCCGCTCCGCTTGGCCTCTTCCTCCTCTTCGTGCTCGCGCTCCTCCTCCTCTTCGAGTTTGTCCTCGAAGTAGCCGGAGAGCCCGCCGACGATGAGATACGTGATCAGACCGGCGATACCGGCGAGCAGGACGGTCTCCGCCTTGTCCACATGTCCGCCGCCGTGCTGGTGGGCGTGGGTGGCGACGGTCATCGCGGAGATCAGCAGGACGATGAGCGCGATGCAGACCGACAGCATGTCGACCTTGCCGAGCTTGGCCAGCGGGCGCTCGATCCAGCGGAGCCACTGGATGTCACGGTCCTCGAAGATGAAGTCGAGGAAGATCATGAGCAGGAACATGCCACCGAACGCGGCGATCGCCGGGTGGGCGTCCGTGACCAGTTCCTTGTAGCGGTCCGGGTCGTTGAACGAGAGATCGATGGCGTCGATCGGGTTCAGGCTGGCGGTAATGGCCACGATCACGACGGGGAAGACCAGCCGCATACCGAAGACCGCGATGATCACGCCGATGGTGAGGAAGATCTTCTGCCAGAAGGCGGACATCTTCTTCAGGATTCCCGCGTTGACCACGGCGTTGTCGAAGGACAGCGAGATCTCCAGGACGGAAAGGATCGCCACCACACCGAAGGCTTCCCACCCCCCGTAGAACCACGCGGCCACAAGGCCGATCACGGTGATCGCGAACGACCATCCGAAGGTTTTCAGAAGCACTGGCTACCCCATCATGTATGTAACGGGTCTCCCCCGATGTGCACGGGGCTCCCCCGCGCCGTGCGCGGCTTTACGAAACGTTGACCCCGAAGTCTAGAGCGATGCCCCGCAGCCCCGATGCGTACCCCTGACCAACTGCACGGAACTTCCACTCGCCGTTGTAGCGGTAGAGCTCGCCGAAGATCATCGCGGTCTCCGTGGAGGCGTCCTCGGTGAGGTCGTAGCGCGCGAGTTCCTGGCCGTCCGCCTGATTGACGACGCGGATGAATGCGTTGCTGACCTGGCCGAATGTCTGGCCGCGATTGTCGGCCTCGTGAATCGAGACCGGAAAGACGATCTTGTCGCAATGGGCCGGCACCTGCGTGAGGTTCACGATGATCGACTCGTCGTCGCCCTCACCCTCACCCGTGAGGTTGTCACCGGTGTGCTCCACGGAACCGTCGGGGCTCGTGAGGTTGTTGTAGAACACGAACCACTCGTCGCCGAGGACCCGGCCCGACTGGCACAGCAGCGCGCTGGCGTCCAGGTCGAAGTCGGCCCCCGTCGTGGATCGTGCGTCCCAGCCGAGCCCGACCAGCACCTGGGTGAGATTGGGTGCGGCCTTGGAGAGGGAGACGTTGCCTCCCTTGGCGAGCGTGACGCCCATGGTGTGTCCTCCCCGAGTCTATGAACCGTCTTTGTACCGGACGGAGCCGCCGGCCGGACCCGTGCGGGCCGGCAGAACTGTCCGTCGAGCGCGTCCGGCGCCGCACGTGGTGCGGCGCCGGACGGACATGCTGGTGCCGGGGCCGGGGCCCCGGGCAGGTCAGACGTTGACGCCGAAGTCCTGCGCGATGCCGCGCAGGCCGGAGGCGTACCCCTGGCCGATGGCGCGGAACTTCCACTCCGCGCCGTTGCGGTACAGCTCGCCGAAGACCATGGCGGTCTCGGTCGAGGCGTCCTCGGACAGGTCGTAGCGCGCGAGCTCGCTGTTGTCGGCCTGGTTGACGACGCGGATGTACGCGTTGCGGACCTGGCCGAAGCTCTGCTGGCGGGTCTCGGCCTCGTAGATCGAGACCGGGAAGACGATCTTGTCGACGTCGGCCGGCACCGTGGCCAGGTTGACGTTGATGACCTCGTCGTCGCCCTCGCCCTCACCGGTGAGGTTGTCACCGGTGTGCTCGACGGAGCCGTCGGGGCTCTTGAGGTTGTTGAAGAAGACGAAGTTGCCGTCGTTGGCGACCTTGCCCTCGGCGTTCGTGAGCAGAGCACTGGCGTCGAGGTCGAAGTCCCCGCCGGTGGTGGTACGGGCGTCCCAGCCGAGACCCACGATGACCGCGGTCAGGTTGGGCGCGGCCTTGGTCAGCGAGACGTTGCCGCCCTTGCTGAGGCTGACTCCCACGAGTCCTCCCATTGGTTTCTTGGGGGCCGGCCGGTGCCGGCGCCTCCACGTCGTGTTGACATCCGATCAACGAGTGGATCCTAGTGACCGGTTCCCGGCCGAAACAGGCTTTCCGCCCCGGTTCGGCCCGCGATCCGCCCGGAGCCGGATCAGAGGGCGCCGAGCGCCTTGATGTACTCGTTGAGGTCGCGCGCGTCGGGCAGGCCGTTGACGACCGTCCAGCGCACCACGCCCTCCTTGTCGATGATGAAGGTGCCGCGCACCGCGCAGCCCTTCTCCTCGTCGAAGACGCCGTAGGCCCGCGAGGTCTCGCCGTGCGGCCAGAAGTCGGAGAGGAGCGGGTACTCCAGGCCCTCCTGCTCGGCGAAGACGCGCAGGGTGTGGATCGAGTCGTTGGACACGGCCAGCAGCTGCGTGTCGTCGTTCTCGAACGTGGGCAGCTCGTCGCGGAGCGCGCACAGCTCGCCCGTGCAGACGCCGGTGAAGGCGAACGGGTAGAACAGCAGCACCACGTTTTTCTCGCCACGGAAGTCGGAGAGCTTCACGGTCCGGCCGTGGTTGTCCTTCAGCTCGAAATCCGGGGCCTGGGTGCCGACCTCGATCGCCATGAAACGCGTCCCTTCACTACGTCACCGGGCTGGGCTGTCCGGGTGACCCCCACCCTACGCAGACCCCCCGGGCGCCCGTACGGCACCCGGGAAAGCTTCCCGCCCACGAGCGGATCAAGCCACCGGGTATCCGGGACACGCGTGTGCGAGGCGGCGGATGTACGAAGCGGATGTACGAAGGCCCCCGGCCGGCGCGATGCCGTCGGGGGCCTTCAGGGGTTGGTGGGGTCAGCGCTTGGCCTTGGCCGCTTTGGGCGTGACGAGACGGCTTCCCGACCAGTCCTTGCCCGCGTTGACGCTCTTGGTCTGGGCGAGCCCTGCGGTCTGGGCGGCCTCGTTGATGTCGCTCGGCTCGACGTATCCGTCGCGGCCGGTCTTCGGCGTCATCAGCCAGACCACGCCGCCGTCCTCGAGCAGACCAATGGCATCCACCAGCGCGTCCGTAAGGTCGCCGTCCTCGTCGCGGAACCACAGCAGGACGACGTCAGCGATGTCGTCGTAGTCCTCGTCGACGAGATCCTGGCCGGTAATGGCCTCAATGCCCTCACGGAGCTCCAGCTCGACGTCGTCGTCGTAGCCGATCTCCTGGACCACCTGTCCGGGCTCGAACCCCAGGCGTGCCGCCGGGTTGGTCCGCTCCTCCGCGTGGTCCGCGGTCGCGCTCACGGGTTGCCTCCTGATCATGTTCGGAAAATGCTTCAGCCACGCGCGTGCGCGGGGCGTTGGCCGTAGTCCACACGGGAGCGGCGGATCGCGCAAGTACCCAGCGTACGAGACCGCCTAAACGGTGACGTTTCCTGTCACGTCGCCGTCCTTCAGGCAGCCTCCCTGCGAGGGCCCGCGTCCTCCTCCACTTCCTGTCGTGTCCTACGTCCTTGGACAGCTTATGCCGTTTCGGTCCGGCATTCGGAGCCGAGCAGCCTTTTGGGAACACTTGCACGCCTTGGGCGTATGGTGGCGTTCCGTCCCCTCCCATCCTGCCTGCCCCGTCCTGTCCGACACCTTCTGCCTGCACCGATACCCACTCGGCGGCCGTCCATCCGCCCCGGCGGAGCCCGGCCGGGGACGCGTTCGCGGTTACCTCTCGGTAGAGATGACGTACGCGTTTCAGCGGTACACGATGGGGATGGCGTACACATCCTCATGCCCGGGGGCAGGACTCCCGCAACAGGCCCCGAAGCGCAGCACCGAACAGCGAAGGAACAGCGTGGCTTCCGGATCCGATCGCAACCCGATCATCATTGGCGGCCTTCCGAGCCAGGTCCCGGATTTTGATCCCGAAGAGACCCAGGAATGGCTCGACTCCCTCGACGCCGCCGTCGACGAGCGAGGCCGTGAGCGGGCCCGCTATCTCATGCTCCGGCTCATCGAGCGAGCGCGCGAGAAGCGCGTCGCCGTGCCGGAGATGCGCAGCACGGACTACGTCAACACGATCGCCACGAAGGACGAGCCGTTCTTCCCCGGCGACGAAGAGATCGAACGCAAGATCCTCAACGCGACCCGCTGGAACGCGGCCGTGATGGTCTCGCGCGCCCAGCGTCCGGGGATCGGCGTGGGCGGTCACATCGCCACGTTCGCCTCCTCGGCCTCGTTGTACGACGTCGGCTTCAACCACTTCTTCCGCGGCAAGGACGACGGCCTCGGCGGCGACCAGATCTTCTTCCAGGGACACGCCTCGCCCGGGATCTACGCCCGCGCCTTCCTGCTGGACCGGCTGAGCGAGGCGCAGCTGGACGCGTTCCGCCAGGAGAAGTCGAAGGCGCCGAACGGGCTGTCCAGCTATCCGCACCCGCGGCTGATGCCGGACTTCTGGGAGTTCCCGACGGTGTCGATGGGCCTCGGCCCGCTCGGCGCGATCTACCAGGCGCGGATGAACCGCTACATGGAGGCGCGCGGCCTCGCCGACACCTCGGACTCGCATGTGTGGGCGTATCTCGGCGACGGCGAGATGGACGAGCCGGAGTCGCTGGGGCAGCTGTCCATCGCCGCCCGCGAGGGCCTGGACAACCTGACCTTCGTCGTCAACTGCAACCTCCAGCGCCTCGACGGCCCGGTGCGCGGCAACGGCAAGGTCATCCAGGAGCTGGAGTCCCAGTTCCGGGGCGCCGGGTGGAACGTGATCAAGCTGGTCTGGGACCGGTCCTGGGACCCGCTGCTGGCGCAGGACCGCACGGGAATCCTGGTCAACAAGCTGAACACGACGCCGGACGGGCAGTTCCAGACGTACGCCACGGAGACCGGCGCGTACATCCGGGAGCACTTCTTCGGGGACGACCCGAGGCTGCGCGAGATGGTCAAGGACATGTCCGACCAGCAGATCCTGCACCTGGGGCGCGGCGGTCACGACCACCGCAAGGTGTACGCGGCCTATGCGGCGGCCAAGGCCCACAAGGGCCAGCCGACGGTGATCCTGGCGCAGACGGTCAAGGGCTGGACCCTCGGGCCGAACTTCGAGGGCCGCAACGCGACCCACCAGATGAAGAAGCTCACCGCCGAGGACCTGAAGCGGTTCCGGGACCGGCTGCACATCCCGATCGCGGACAAGGAGCTGGAGGACGGCAACCCGCCGTACTACCACCCGGGCCGCGACTCGGAGGAGATCCAGTACATGCACGACCGCCGCAAGGGCCTGGGCGGTTACGTCCCGACCCGGGTGGTGCGCGCGAAGCCGCTGCCGCTGCCGGAGGACAAGACGTACGCGGCCGCGAAGAAGGGCTCGGGTCAGCAGTCGATCGCCACCACCATGGCGTTCGTCCGCATTCTGAAGGACCTCATGAGGGACAAGGAGATCGGCAAGCGCTTCGTGCTGATCGCCCCCGACGAGTACCGCACGTTCGGCATGGACGCCTTCTTCCCGAGCGCGAAGATCTACAACCCGCTCGGGCAGCAGTACGAGTCGGTGGACCGCGATCTGCTGCTCGCGTACAAGGAGTCGCCGACCGGGCAGATGCTGCACGACGGCATCTCGGAGGCGGGCTGCACGGCCTCGCTGATCGCCGCGGGTTCGGCCTACGCCACGCACGGCGAGCCGCTGATCCCGGTGTACGTCTTCTACTCGATGTTCGGCTTCCAGCGCACCGGTGACCAGTTCTGGCAGATGGCGGACCAGCTGGCGCGCGGCTTCGTGCTGGGCGCGACCGCCGGCCGGACGACGCTGACCGGCGAGGGGCTCCAGCACGCCGACGGGCACTCGCAGCTCCTTGCGTCGACCAACCCGGCCTGCGTGGCCTACGACCCGGCGTTCGGGTACGAGATCGCGCACATCGTGCAGGACGGTCTGCGCCGGATGTACGGCGGGACGCCCGAGGAGAACGAGGACGTCTTCTACTACCTCACCGTCTACAACGAGCCGATCCAGCACCCGGCGGAGCCCGCTGATGTCGACGTCGAGGGCATTCTGAAGGGCGTCTACCGCTACAGCAGCGGGGAGAAGGGCGAGATCCCGGCCCAGATCCTGGCGTCCGGTGTGGCGGTGCCGTGGGCGGTGGAGGCGCAGCGCATCCTCGCCGACGAGTGGAACGTGAAGGCGGACGTCTGGTCGGCGACCTCCTGGAACGAGCTGCGGCGCGAGGCCGTGGACGTGGAGCGGTACAACCTGCTGCACCCGGAGGAGGAGCAGCGCGTGCCGTACGTGACGCGCAAGCTGTCCGGGGCGCAGGGGCCGTTCGTGGCGGTGTCGGACTGGATGCGGTCCGTGCCGGACCAGATCGCCCGCTGGGTGCCCGGCGCGTACCAGTCGCTGGGCGCGGACGGGTTCGGGTTCGCGGACACGCGGGGCGCGGCGCGGCGGTACTTCCACATCGACGCGCAGTCGATCGTGCTCGGGGTGCTCACGGAGCTGGCGAAGGAGGGGAAGATCGACCGCTCGGCGCTGAAGACGGCGGTCGACCGCTACGAACTGCTGGACGTGGCCTCGGCCGATCCGGGGGCCGCGGGCGGCGACGCGTAACGCGGGCACGAAGACCGGCCCGGTGCGGGGCGGTGGGACCCGGGAAGGGTGCCGCCGCCCCGCGGCGCGTCCGGGCCCGTTCAGTTCTCCCACACCTTGAAGGCACGCACCTGGTACGGCGAGCGGGGCAGCCAGGTGCCGCCGCCCGGGTACGTCTCGAACTCGCCGGTCTCCTGGCACTCGGCGGACTGGTAGGTGGTGACGGGCCGGCCGGTGCGGTTGGCGAGGGCCTGGGCGGTGGTGCCGGGTTTCAGCGGGACGCAGCTCTCGATGTCGATGGTGGACAGCTCATGGGTCTGCCGGGCGCCGGTGAAGTCGGGCTTCGACCAGAGGCAGAGCTGCCCGCTCGCGCAGTTCCCGAGGGAGACCGGCGCGGCGGCCTTCGCGGGCGTGGTGGACGCGACGGGCGCGGACAGGAACAGGGCGGTGACGGCCAGGAAGGCCGCGGCAACGGTCGTACGCATGCGAGTTGAACCCCCGTGATGATGAAACTGCCGTGAGGGAACCGCCGATGAGGCGGGTCCGGCTGATGCGGGTCGTCCACCGGTGTGGATCTCCCTGCACCCACCCTGCGCCGTTACGGAGAGTAATCGGAAGGGTTGGCGGCCAGGTCCACTCCGAAAGGTGACTGTCCGCACAGAGTTGACGCGAAAGGCGCGGAGCGTGCCGGAGGGCCGTACGCAGGGTGAGGCAATCACCGTGTCCTTCCGCACAGTCGGGTGATGTACGTCACCCTGCTCCCGAACCGGCTCCACCCGTCTCCTAGGGTGGTCCGGAGTGACTTCCTTCGACTCCTCCCCCACGCTCACCGCTTGGCGCGCACTGCTCGCCGTCGCGGTCGTCTTCGTGATGCTCGCGACGACCGGCTGGACCGCCGTGCACCATCAGCGTTCCGGCGACTCCCGCGCGCTCGCGCTGGCCGCCTGGGCCAAGGGGTCGATAGCGGGACAGCCGCTGCCGGACGCCGACACCCCGCCGTACAAGCTGGCGCACTTCTTCGCCACGCTGACCCCGGCGCAGCGCGCCCACCTCGCCGACCGGTATCCGCTCGTCGTGGGGAACCTCAACGGCGCCCCGGTCACCACCCGTTACCGCGCGAACCGGCGGGCGATCGGACAGGCAACCGCGGTCGAGCGCAAACGCGTCCACGACACCAGACTCTCCGCGTCCGGCCGCGCCGAGGCCCAGCACCGCCTGGACCGCTTCCGGTCGATGCTCGCCCGGGACCGCCACTTCCTGGCGTTCGACCCGTCGGGGCGCGGGCTCGCCGCCGAGGTGTTCGGCGACCTGGACCGGGCCCGGCGCATCTCGCTCGTCGTGCCCGGCGTCGACACGAATCTGCTGACCCTGGAACGCACCGGGCCGAAGACCAACGCCGCGCCCGTCGGCATGGCCAAGTCGCTGTACGCCGCCGAGCGCGCCGCGAGCCCCGAAGTGCGCACCGCCGTCATCGCCTGGGCCGACTACACGACGCCCGTCGGCATCGGCATGGACGCCGCCCTCGGCAACCTCGCCGAGCGCGGGGCGGTCCGGCTCGACGCGCTCGTCCGGGCCCTCCCGGGACCGGCGCCGGTCTCGCTGTTCTGCCACAGCTACGGCTCCGTCCTGTGCGGGGTCGCCGCGAGCAGGCTGCCCGGCCGGGTCGAGGACATCGCGGTGGCCGGCAGCCCCGGCATGCGGGCGGACAACGCAGGTCAGCTGCGCACCCGGGCGCACGTGTGGGCGATGCGGGACAGCGGCGACTGGATCGAGGACGTGCCGAACCTGGAGTTCGGGGGCCTCGGACACGGGGCGGATCCGGTGGACCACGGCTTCGGCGCCCGGGTCGTCTCGGCGGACGGGGCGGTCGGTCACAGCGGTTACTTCGAGCCGGGCACCGAGAGCCTGGACAACTTCGCCGCGATCGGAGTTGGCGCGTACACGTCGGTGACCTGCGCGACGGCCGACAGCACCTGCAACGACGGGGTGTACGCCAACTCGACAGCCTGACGCGCGTAGAGACACCGCGTCCGGCCTCCGGAAGCGGTCGACTCCGAGAGGGGACGGGGCGGGCAAGTGCCGCATACGATGAGGCGCATGGGTGATGTGCTGGCCGGAATTCATGCCACCTGGGAGTTCGACGCCGACTCCGTGCTCATCCGCTACGAACGGGGTATCCGCACGCCGAGACTCCTCCAGAGCCTCCGCGAGCGCCGCGTCCCGCACGCGGCGCTGTCGTCGGTGACGCTGACCCCGGGCAAGCGGGGCACGGTGGTGCTGCGCGCCGTCCCGCGCCCCGGGGCCGATCCGCTCCTCGAAGCCGCCGCCGGGCAGCTCAAGGACGGCTGCGACCCGTACCGGCTGGTGCTCCCCGCCGCGCGCGAGACCCTGGCCGAGTACTACGCGGACGAGCTGCGGGCCTGCCTCGGCGCGGACGCGGGCGAGCCCGCGGACCGTTTCCTGGTCGCGGCCCCGGAGGCCCCGATGCAGTTCAAGGCGTACGACGGGCGGGCCGGCTTCGACGGTGAGCGGATCTCGTTCCGCTGGTTCTGGACGGGCGCCTCCTCGGAGAAGTGGAAGGCCGGCGACCAGACGTTCCCGGTCACGGATCTGTGCGGGGTCGAGTGGCGCTCGCCGGAGGGCCTGGAGGGCTACCTGCGGCTGCTGCCCAGGGGCTCGGACGCGGTGGTCCACGCGTCCGGAGGGCTCACCGGCCCCGCGACGGGCGGGACCGCCACCGGCGTCCAGCCGGTGATACCCCGGCCCGCCCGGGCCGACCAGGACCCCGCGGCGGTGATCTTCGGGCTCGGCTACGGCCCGGTCCACGAGTCGCTGCCCTTCGCGGCGGCCGTCCTCGAATCCGTACGCAGGAAGCAGTCCGCGCCCCCGGCCGCCGCTCCCCTCACCGCCGCCGCCCGGCGCGATCCGGCCGACATCGCGGAGCGCATCCACCACCTCGGGGAGCTGCACCGGGCGGGCCTGGTGACCGACGAGGAGTTCAGCGCCAAGAAGGCGCAGCTCCTGGCCGAGCTGTAACCGGCCGCCGCCCGAGATGACCGAGCCGATACCCGCGCCCGCTTCCGCGCACACCACCGGGTGGACGAGGTTCCTGCCGCAGGCGGCCGCCGTCGCGCTGACGGTGCTCTTCCTCCCCGTCACCCTGGCCAACCTCCGCGATCAGTACGGACTCGACATCGGGGTCGCCCTCACCCTCGCCGTCACCCAGTGCGGACCCCTGCTGATGCTGGCGCGGTCGCCGCTGTGGGCCTGGTGGATCGTCTTCCCGGCGGACATCGCGGGCGCGCTGGTGCTCCTCGGGAAGCCGGCCCGCGAGTACGACGTGTGGCCGTGGCCGCCCGCGCCGCTGATCGCCTGCCTCTTCCTGCTCCTCGCGCTGGCCCTGCGCCGGTCCCGGCGGGTGCTCGTCGCCGTCTGGCTGGCGACCGCGGCGGCGAGCCTCATCCTCCATCTGGTCCGCGCCGACCGCAGCAACGGCAGCGCGCTGCTGCTGCCCCTGTTCGCGGCCGTGGTGCTGGTGATCGGCGCCGCGGTACGGGAACGGCGCGTCGCACAGCGCCGGCTCGCCGAGCAGGAGACCGTCAGCGAGGCCGAGCGCGCCCGGCGGACGCTGCTGGAGGAGCGGGCCAGGATCGCCCGGGAGCTGCACGACGTGGTCGCCCACCACATGTCCGTGATCACCGTCCAGGCGGACTCCGCGCCCTACCGGCTGCCGGAGCTGTCGGACGAGGCGCGCGAGGAGTTCGGGACGATCGCGGCGAGCGCCCGGGAGTCGCTGACCGAGATGCGGCGGCTGCTCGTGGTGCTGCGCGGGGACGGCGCGGAGGGCGAGCGGGCCCCGCAGCCCGGGATCGACCGCTTGCAGCAGCTGGTGGAGGCGACGGTACGGGCCGGGCTTCCCGCCGAACTGTCGCTGGCCGCTCAACTGGGTGACGTACCGCCGGCTGTTGACTTGTCTGCGTACCGGATCGTTCAAGAGGCGCTGGCGAACGTGGTCCGGCACGCTCCGGGGGCACCGACGCGGGTCTCGGTCACCTCGGACGGGGGCCAGTTGACGGTGCTGGTCGTCAACAGCCCGCCGGAGCAGCCGGTTTCGCCGCTGGAGTCGGCGGGAACGGGCCACGGTCTGGTCGGGATGCGGGAGCGCGTACGGTTGACGGGCGGCTCACTGGACGCCGGGCCGCTGCCGGACGGGGGGTTCCGGGTCGCCGCGCGGCTGCCGCTGTCCCCGGCCGGGCCCGACG
Source organism: Streptomyces sp. NBC_00523 (assembly GCF_036346615.1). Taxonomy (NCBI): domain Bacteria; kingdom Bacillati; phylum Actinomycetota; class Actinomycetes; order Kitasatosporales; family Streptomycetaceae; genus Streptomyces; species Streptomyces sp. NBC_00523. The sequence goes on from NZ_CP107836.1 coordinate 2,238,575, forward strand.
ACGCCCCCTGAGTCCGGAGGAACCGTGCCCATCCGTGTGATCATCGTCGACGACCAGGCCATGGTGCGGGCGGGTTTCGCGGCCCTGCTGGCGGCGCAGGCGGACATCGACGTGGTCGGTGAGGCGCCGGACGGGCGCCAGGGCGTCGAGGTCAGCCGCCGGGTCCACCCGGACGTGGTCCTGATGGACGTGCGGATGCCCGAGATGGACGGCCTCGCGGCGGCCCGCGCACTGCTGGAACCGCCGCCGGGCGTGGTCCATGTGCCCCGGGTGCTGATGCTGACCACGTTCGACGTGGACGACTACGTGTACGAGGCGCTGCGGGCCGGGGCGTCCGGCTTCCTGCTGAAGGACGCCCCGCCCGCCGACCTCATCGCGGCGGTCCGGGTGGTGGCGGCGGGCGACGCGCTGCTCGCGCCGTCCGTGACGCGCCGTCTGATCGCCGACTTCGCGAAGCAGGGTCCTTCGGCGGCGGCCCGGGGCGGCGCGACGCTGCGGCTCAACGGGCTGACGCCGCGCGAGACGGAGGTCCTGGAACTCATCGCGCGCGGCCTGTCGAACCAGGAGATCGCCGGGAAGCTGGTGCTCGCCGAGCAGACGGTGAAGACGCACATCGGGCGCGTCCTGGCCAAGCTCTCCCTGCGGGACCGGGCGCAGGCGGTGATCTTCGCGTACGAGGCGGGGCTCGTCGTCCCCGGCTCCGCCTGACGCACCCGCCCCACCCCCTACCCGGGTATCACACGGCAGTTGGCTCCCCGGTGTGACGCCCGCGCACCCACCGCGTTCCTACCTTCCTCCCGTCACGCCGAACGGCGTGCGGGGAGCGGCCGGTTGGGCCGGAGAGGGAGGGCGGGGCGGATGCGACGTTACGCGAGGACCCTGGTCGCGGCCGCGCTGGCGGTCACCGTGGTGTCGGGGACGGCGGGCTGGGTGACGGGCAACGCCCAGCAGGCGGTCACGGGCCCGCCCCCGGGCACGGCGTCCTGGCGGGCCGACCACACGCTGGGCCGCGAACTACCCGACCCGGAGCGGGACTCGCCCGCCGAGACGGCCCGGTTCTTCGCGAGCCTCACGGACAGCGAGCAACAGGCCCTGGCCGCACGGCACCCGCTCGTCGTCGGCAACCTCGACGGCGCCCCCGTGGAACTGCGCTACCGGGCCAACGCCCTTGCCCTGCACGCCGCGCACGACCCCCGCTACGCCCACCTCGCCGAGGACCCGGCCCGCCGCTTCCTGGCGTTCGACCCGCGCGGCCGGGGCCAGGTCGCGGAGGTCTTCGGCGACCTGGCGACCGCCCGGCGGGTGTCCGTGGTGGTCCCCGGTTCCGACATCGACGCCGGAACCTTCGACCGTACGACCGACGTGTACGGCACCCCCGCCGGTATGGCCAGGTCGCTGTACGCCCGTACGGGTCCGGGCACCGCCGTGATCGCCTGGGCCGGGTACACCACCCCGGTGGGCCTCGGGCTCGACGCGGCGCGCGGGACGCTGGCGGAGGCCGGTTCCGCGCGGCTGACCCGGTTCACGGACGGGCTGGAGGCGGCCGGGGTGCCCGTCACCACGGTGTTCTGCCACAGCTACGGCTCGGTCGTCTGCGGCCTGGCCGCGCACCGGCTGCGCGTCGCCGACCTGGTGGTCCTCGGCTCGCCCGGGATGCGCGCGGACAGCGTGGCCGGTCTGCGCACCGGGGCGCGGGTGTGGGCGGCGAAGGACCCCGGCGACTGGATCGGCAAGGTCCCGCACGTCGAGTTCGCCGGGCTCGGCCACGGCGCGGACCCCGCGTCGCCGGGGTTCGGCGCCCGCCGGGTGCCCGCCGACGACGCGGAGGGCCACACGGGCTACTTCGCCCCCGGCACCGAGTCGCTGAGCGCGTTCGCCTCGATCGCCGAAGGCGCGTACGCCCAGGGCTGATCCAGCGGGAAGACCTAGCCCTTCCCGCCCAGTTCCTCCGCCAACCCGACGATGACGCCGTCGGGGCCGCGCAGGTAGCAGAGCAGGTAGGTGTCCTCGAACCGGGCGATGGAGCCGACGACTTCGCCGCCGAGCGGGCGCAGCCGGGCCACGGTGTCCTCGATGTCGTCCACGGCGAACATGACGCGGTGCGTGCCGAGCACGTTGTGCGGCCGGTCGCGCGGGGCGTCGATCAGCGCGGGGCTGAGGTACTTCGCCAGCTCCAGGCGGCTGTGCCCGTCCGGGGTCCGGAGCATGGCGATCTCGCAGTGGGTGCCGTCGAGGCCGGTGCACTGGTCGGCGAAGCCGCCCTGGACCTCGCCCTTGCCCTCCAGCTCCATGCCGAGTTCCTGGAAGAACGCGACGGCCGCGTCCAGGTCCTCGACCACGATGCCGACGTTGTCCATCCGCTTGATCGCCATGCGGTTGCCTCCTCTGTCGCTTCCTCGTACGGACGCTACTCCGCGCTACTCGCGCACGAGGGAGGTCAGGCTCATGTCCTGGTAACGGTCGCCCGCGACCTGCCCGGCGATCGGTTCGAGGAGGGCCAGCTCGTCGTCGGTGAGCGTGAGGCGGGTGGCGGCCGTGTTCTCCAGGAGGCGGTGGCTCTTGCGGGTGCCCGGGATCGGGACGACGGTGATGCCGTGGACCTGGGCGCGCTGCTGGACCCAGGCGAGCGCGACCTGCCCGGCGGTCGCCCCGTGGGCGGCGGCGATCTTGTGGACGGGCTCCAGGAGCGCCGCGTTGGTCTTCGCGTTCTCGCCGGTCATGCGGGGCTGCGAGGCGCGGAAGTCGCCCTGGGACAGCTCCTTGCCCGCGTCCGCGAAGGACCCGGTGAGGAAGCCCCGGCCCAGCGGCGAGTACGGCACGACCGTGACGCCCAGCTCGGCGGCGGCGGCCACCGCGCTGCGCTCCACGTCCCGGCTGAAGAGGGACCACTCGGACTGGAGGGCGGCGATCGGGTGCACGGCGTGCGCCTCGCGCAGTTCGGCGCCGGTGACCTCGCTGAGTCCGAGCTGCTTGACCTTGCCCTCCCGGACCAGCTCGGCCATGGCGCCGACGGACTCCGCGAACGGCACGGCGGTGTCGTGGCGGTGCATGTAGTACAGGTCGATGACGTCGGTGTTCAGGCGGCGCAGACTCGCCTCGACGGCCTTGCGGATGTAGGCGGGGCTGTTGTTGATGCCCCGGTAGTCGGGATCGTCCTCGCGCCGCTCGATGCCGAACTTCGTGGCGAGGGTGATCTCGTCGCGGTGCGCCCCGACGAACGGCGCGAGGAAGGTCTCGTTGGCGCCGCTGCCGTAGATGTCGGCGGTGTCGAAGAGGGTGACGCCCGCCGTCAGCGCCGTTTCCAGCGTCTCGCGGGCCGAAGCCTCGTCGGTGTCGCCGTAGAACTCGCTGATGCCCATGCAGCCGAGGCCCTGGACCCCGACCCGGGGGCCGCCCCGGCCGAGTTCGACGGTGGTGATCTTGTTGTCGGTCATCAGGCACTGGGCCCTTCCGGCGCCCCACGGGCGCCCGCATAGAAGTCGATCTTGTAGTCCAGTACGGCCAGGGTGTCCTGGAGCTCCGCGATCCGCGTCCTCACGTCGCGGCGGGTCGCCTCCAGCAGTTCCTGCCGTTCCTCGAAGGTGTGGTCGCCCTCGCGTATGAGCTCGGCGTACCGGACCATGTGGGCGACCGGCATCCCGGTCAGCCGCAGCTTGGTGACGAAGGCGAGCCAGTCGAGGTCCCGGTTGCTGAAGCGGCGCTGGCCGGTGTGCGACCGGTCGACGTGCGGCATGAGCCCGATCCGCTCGTACCAGCGCAGGGTGTGGGCGGTCAGGCCGGTGAACGCGGCGACCTCGCTGATCGTGTAGCGGTCCTGCCCGTCGGGGCGCGGGTGCGCCGAGGGGGCGGAGGCGCAGATATCGGCCCGGGTCGAAGTGCTCTCCATCACCGTCATGCCTCCACGCTAAGACCTTGGAGTGCACTCGAAGCAAGCGTGACCGGGTGCGGTTTCCAACAGGCGGGACCTGGAATCTACTCTCGTACGCATGCAGAGCCTGGCGATGATCGAGAACTGGCCCGTCCCCACCGCCGCGGCGGCCGTCGTACGAGCGGACGGCACGGTCGCCGGTACGCACGGCCCGACCGCGCACCGCTTCCCGCTCGCCTCCGTCACCAAACCGCTCGCGGCCTACGCGGCGCTGGTGGCGTACGAGGAGGGCGCCGTGGAGCTGGACGAACCGGCGGGCCCCGAGGGCTCGACCGTGCGCCACCTCCTCGCCCACACCAGCGGCCTCGCCTTCGACGAGCACCGGGTGATGGCCCCGGCCGGCAACCGGCGCCTCTACTCCAACGCGGGTTTCGAGGTGCTGGGCGACCACATCGCGAAGGCCACCGAGATCCCGTTCCCGGAATACGTTCGACAGGCGGTCCTGGAACCGCTCGGGATGACCGCGACCACCCTGGACGGCTCCCCCGCCAAGGACGGCGTCTCCACGGTCGCCGACCTCGCGCGCTTCGCCGCCGAGGTGCAGGCCCCCCGCCTCCTCGACCCGCGCACGGTCGCCGCCGCGCAGACCGTGGTCCACCCGGGCCTGAAGGGCGTCCTTCCCGGCTACGGCCACCAGAACCCCAACGACTGGGGCCTCGGCTTCGAGATCCGCGACTCCAAGTCCCCGCACTGGACGGGGGCCTCCTCCTCGCCCGCGACCTTCGGGCACTTCGGGCAGTCGGGCACCTTCCTCTGGGTCGACCCGGCGGCGGGCGCGGCCTGCGTCGCGCTCACCGACCGGGCCTTCGGCCCGTGGGCGGTCGAGGTGTGGCCCGCGTTCACGGACGCGGTCCTGGCGGAGCTGGCGGGCTGACCGGACCCGCCCCGGCGGTCAGTGGTCGTTCACCGTCGCCACCCGGCCCGCGTACCGCTGGGTCCAGCCGGTGCCGGTGTCGGCGGTGAGGACCACGTCGTAGTAGCCGTGCTCGGTGGGCCAGTCCACGACCGCGGAGTGGCCGCCGGGGACGGTGACCTTGCGGGTGCCGCCCGCGTAGTCGTTGGCCTTCAGGGTGTAGCGGACCGGGTGGCGGCCGTCGTTGTGCAGCCCCAGGCGGACCACCGGCCGCCATCCCCGGACCAGCCGCGGCTCGACGCGGGGCAGGCCGATGTGGCGTGTGCTCGCGTCCTCGGGGAGCAGCCGCCCGGCGAAGGAGCGCAGGAACCCGTCGGGGCCGTACACCGAGAAGGCGTACCTGCCGTCGGTGGCGCTCGTGTCCCAGGTGTACGTGCGCGGGGCCGCCTCGCTCACCGTGTGCGGGATGTTCTCGAACGGGAGGTACCGGTCCGGGAAGACCTGGAGGCTCACCGCCTTGCCCTCCGGACCGCCGGTGAGCGTCATGGCGGCGGTCACCGTTCCGGCGGCCCGGTCCTCGGTGAGCACGGCGTGCGGGTGGTAGGAGAGCCCGCGCGGCTCCAGCCGGTCGCGGGGCGGCCTCGGCGGGGTGCCGGTGACCGGGTCGGCGATGACGACCGGGCCGGGGCGCGGGTGCGCGAAGTCGATGGCGCTGGTCAGGTCCCCGGCGATGGAGCGGCGCCACGGGGTGATGTTCGGGCAGGTGAACGGCTTGCCCAGGTGCGCGGCCCAGGTCTCCAGGAACTTCACGGTCGAGGTGTGGTCGAAGACCTCCGAGGCGACGTAGCCGCCGCGCGTCCACGGGGAGACCAGCAGCATCGGGACGCGGGGCCCGAAGCCGTACGGGGTGGTGCCGGAGAACTCGCCGGGGGTGCCCGCCTCCGGGCGCGGCGGCAGGACGTGGTCGAACTTTCCGTCGTTCTCGTCGTACGTGATGATCACCAGGGTGTGGTTCCAGATGTCCTCGTTGCTCTGGAGGGTCTGCAGCACCTTGTTCATGTACCGCTCGCCGTGCACCGTGTCGAAGCCCGGGTGCTCGCTCCAGGCGGCGGGCATGACCACCCAGGACACCTCGGGCAGGGGGTGCTCGGCGCCCGGCTCGCAGGCGGCGATCAGGTCGCGCAGGACGGCGTCCAGATTGGCGTCGGAGTCGTCGTTGGGCGTGGTGGCGCCCGCGTAGACGAAGGAGTTGGCCTTCCAGACCCTGCCGGTGCCCGGTTCGAGCTCGGCCGGGTCGGTGGTGCGGGGGTCGAAGGCGGCGAAGCTGTTGGTGACGTTGCAGCCGTACTCGCCGACGTAGCCGCTCTGCAGGCTCTTGCCGACGCCGTTGCCGCTGTTGTCGGAGTAGACCCGCCAGTTGATGCCCGCCTGCTGGAGCTGCTCGGGGACGGTGGTCCAGCGGCGGGTGTAGTCGTTCTGGCCCGCGTTGGTGGTCTCGCCGCCCGCCGTGCCGCTCATCAGGTAGTAGCGGTTGGGGATGGTGGGCCCGTGCAGCGAGCAGAAGTTCATGTCGCAGACGGTGTACTGCGAGGCGAGCGAGTACATCCACGGCATGTAGTCGGGCGTGTAGTACCACATGCAGTGGTCGCCCTTGTCCTGCACCCAGGTGTCCCAGCGCCCGCCGTTGGCGCCGTAGAAGTTGTGCTTGTCGCTCCAGGTGGCGGTCGAGACGGCGGGGGTCACGATGGCGCCGGTGGCGTCGCGCTGCTGGAAGACGCTGGTGCCGTCCTGGAAGGTCAGGACCTGCTTGTCGTCGTGGCCGCGCACCCCCTTCAACTGGCCGAGGTAGTGGTCGAAGGAACGGTTCTCCTGCATCAGGATCACCACGTGCCTCAGGTCGGAGATATCGCCCTTGAAGCCTCTGGGCAGGCGGTATTCGGCCGCCTCCGCCTGCGCCCCGCCGACCGCCTCGGCCACCGGCCCCGCGGCGAGGGCGCCGAGCGACACGGCGGCCGTCTGCAGCATCCGGCGGCGGCTGATACGCATCTCACCGGTGAACTCGCCGGTGTCGTCGGCTTCGCTGTCCGAGCACGGGATCTCGCTGGTCTGAAGGGTCATCGGGGCACCTCTGGGGGGAGAGTGGTTCACAAGGGGGGAGGGACGTCTGCGCGCCTGCGAAAACTAGGCCGCCGGTACGAACGGCGGGCGAACCGTGGACGTATTCCTGAGGCACCGGCAGATTTACATGGCCCCGACATGCAGTCGAGATCCCGCACGGTGATAGCCGAAAATCGCGCCCCGATGGCCGGTCCGCCGGTCTTGCCGCGACCCTGGCCGCCGGTCACGGACGGCCGCTACGCTCCCCGCCCATGACCGACGACATAGTCCGCGCCACCGCGTCCGACGTCCCCGCGCTCGCGGGCGTCCTGGCCAGCGCGTACGCCGAGGACCCGGTCTGGTCCTGGCTGATGCCCCGGGACCGGGACCGGCGGCTGCGGCTGTTGTTCGCCGCGCACCTGGCGCAGCAGGTCCCGGCGGGGCGGGTGTGGACGGACGGCGAACGCACGGTGGCAGCGGTCTGGGCGGAGCCCGGCGCCTGGAAGCTCCCGGCGAGCTACCTGCTGCGCAACGCGGGCACGCTGCTGCGGGCGAGCCGGGCGCAACTCCCCCGTACCGCAGGCCGGTTGCTCGCCCTGGAGCACCGGCATCCGGCCCGCCCCGCGCACTGGTACGTCGAGTACATCGGCACCCACGCCGACGCACGCGGTACGGGACGCGGCTCGGTGGTCCTCGGCGGCCTGCTGGAACGGGCGGACGCGGACGGCCGCCCGGTCTTCCTGGAGTCGAGCAACAGCCGCAACCTCACGTTCTACCGCCGCCACGGCTTCGAGGTCCGCGAGGAGATGACGTTCCGGTCGGGGCCGCCGATGTGGTCGATGTGGCGGCGGTAGCGGGCCCCGCAGCCGCGATCTCCGTCACCCCTCGTGTTTACGGGGCCGATTTCCGGTTACGACATGTAGTGACAGACCATCAGTGCCGGACGAAAGGCAGGAACATGAACGTCGTCATCGTGCTGATCCTCGTCGCAGTCCTCGCCCCGCTCGCCTTCGTGGCCCTGGCCCCGAAGGTGCCCGCGCGGCGCAACGCGTTTCCCGGCCGGAGCAGCGGCCGGAGCCGTCGGCGTCCGTCGGCGGTGCGGCTGAGTGAGATCCCGCGGCAGCAGTTCGACCGGCACCACGCCCGCTGACGCGGAGCCGGTGGCCGGGGTGCCGGTCAGGCGCCCAACTCCCAGACCAGCACCTCGGCCGTGTCCGCGGCGACCAGTTCGAGCCCCGTCTCCCCGGTGATCCGGGCCGCGTCGCCCGCCGTCAGCTCCTCGCCGCCGACGCGCACCGTGCCGCGCACCACATGCGCGTACGCCCGGGGGGCGTCGGGGACCGCCGCGCGCTCGCCCTCCGCGAGGCGCCGCACGTGCAGCATGGCGCCCGCCTCGGGGAGGGCGTACGGGGTGGAGTCGGCGATGCCCGGGACGGTCGTGTACGAGGGCTCGCCGCCGGGCTCCAGGGGCGCCAGCCACATCTGAAGGAACGTCAGCGGACTCTCGCCGTCGTTGCGTTCGACGTGGCGGACGCCGGAGGCGGCGCTGAGGTGCTGGACGTCGCCGGGCCTGACCACCGTGGCGTGACCGGCCGAGTCGCGGTGCGTCAGCTCGCCCTCGACGACCCAGGTGACGATCTCCGTATGGCTGTGCGGGTGCTCCTCGAAGCCCGCGCCGGGCGCGAGCCGCTCCTCGTTGCAGGCCAGGACCGGCCCGAAGCGGAGGTTGTCGGGGTCGTAGAAGGTGCCGAAGGAGAACGCGTGCCGGGAGGCGATGCCGGCCGCCGCGTCCCCGCCCTCGAACCGGTCGCCCGCGCGGTGTACGGAAATCACCCGTCCACGGTAGCCCGCCTCCCCCCGCGGAGCCCCCGCCGGACACCGAACCGGCCCGCCACCGGCCCCGGCCCTCCGCCCGTCCGTCCCGATAAGGCAGTCTTGTGTCCGTGCCCCGACCCGATCCTGAGCAGCCCGCTGCGAACGACGCCCATCTCCATGCCGCGACCCTGAAGCGGCTCGAGCAGTCCTCCGGCCGGCTGGCCGCGAACGCGATCGCCCGCATGGACGAGTCGCTGCCGTGGTACCGGGCGATGCCCCCGGAGAACCGGTCCTGGATCGGCCTGGTCGCCCAGGCCGGTATCGCCGCGTTCACCGAGTGGTTCCGGCATCCGGAGACCCCGCAGGCGATCTCGACCGATGTCTTCGGGACCGCCCCGCGCGAGCTGACCCGGGCGATCACGCTGCGGCAGACCGTCGAGATGGTGCGGACCACAATCGAGGTCATGGAGGCCGCGATCGACGAGGTCGCCGCCCCCGGCGACGAATCGGTGCTGCGGGAGGCGCTGCTCGTCTACGCCCGCGAGATCGCGTTCGCGACCGCCCAGGTGTACGCGCAGGCGGCCGAGGCCCGGGGTGCCTGGGACGCCCGGCTCGAATCGCTCGTGGTGAACGCGGTGCTGTCCGGCGAGGCCGACGAGGGCGCCGTCTCCCGGGCCGCCGCCCTCGGCTGGAACTCCCCCGAGCACGTCTGCGTGCTGCTCGGCACCGCCCCGGACGGGGACAGCGAGCTGACCGTGGAGGCGATCCGGCGCGCCGCCCGGCACGCCAAGCTCCAGGTCCTCACGGGGGTGCTCGGCAACCGCCTCGTCGTGATCGCGGGCGGCAGCGACAACCCGCTCCAGGTCGCGAAGGCCCTGATCGGGCCGTACGCGGCGGGCCCCGTTGTGGCCGGGCCCGTGGTGGCGGACCTGCTGGCCGCGACCCGGTCCGCGCAGGCCGCGGCCGCCGGACTGAAGGCGTGCGGCGCCTGGCAGGACGCGCCGAGGCCGGTGCTCGCGGACGATCTGCTGCCGGAGCGCGCGATGGCGGGCGACCCCGCCGCGCGCGAGCAGTTGGTGGAGGAGATCTACAGACCGCTGGAAGAGGCGGGCTCCGCGCTCCTGGAAACGCTGAGTGTGTATCTGGAACAGGCGAGCAGCCTGGAGGGCGCGGCCCGGATGCTCTTCGTGCATCCCAACACCGTGCGCTACCGGCTTCGACGTGTGACAGACGTCACCGGCTGGTCACCTTCCGATGTGCGCTCGGCGTTCACTCTGCGAATCGCCCTGATCCTGGGGCGTCTGGCCGACCGGGATACGCAGTCCTAGACTTTTGTCGGACATCAACAATTCCCCCTACGGTTCTTCGTCCCTGTCCCCACGGGTGTTCCGGACCGTTCACAAGAGAGAGTGTGAGGGTGCTCGTACTCGTCGCTCCCGGCCAAGGCGCTCAGACGCCCGGCTTCCTGACTCCCTGGCTCGACCTCCCCGGTGCCACCGACCGCATCGCGGCCTGGTCCGACGCCATCGGGCTCGACCTCCTGCGCTACGGCACCGAGGCGGACGCGGAGGAGATCCGCGACACCGCGGTGGCCCAGCCGCTGCTGGTCGCCGCCGGTCTGCTGTCGGCCGCCGCGCTCGACGCCTCCCCGGACGCCGTCGCCGGCCACAGCGTCGGTGAGATCACCGCCGCCTCGTTCGCCGGTGTCATCGGCGAGGAGGCCGCGCTCCGCTTCGTCCGTACGCGTGGGCTCGCCATGGCCGACGCCGCCGCGGTCACCGAGACCGGGATGGCGGCGCTGCTCGGCGGCGACCCCGAGGTCACGGTGGTCCACCTGGAGAAGCTCGGGCTGACCCCGGCGAACGTCAACGGGGCCGGCCAGATCGTCGCCGCGGGCACCGCCGCGCAGATCGCCGCGCTCACCGAGGACAAGCCGGAGGGTGTGCGCCGCGTGGTGCCCCTGAAGGTGGCCGGCGCCTTCCACACGCACCACATGGCGCCCGCCGTCGAGCGGCTGCGCGCGGCGGCCGGGGACCTGGACGTCTCCGACCCCTCGGTGACGTACGTCTCGAACGCCGACGGCAAGACCGTCGCCACCGGCCACGAGGTCATCACCCGGCTCGTCGGCCAGGTCGCCAACCCGGTCCGCTGGGACCTGTGCATGGAGACCTTCAAGGCGATGGGCGTCACCGCCCTCATCGAGGTCTGCCCCGGCGGCACGCTCACGGGCCTGGCCAAGCGGGCGCTGCCCGGCGTCCCGACCCTCGCGCTCAAGACCCCCGACGACCTCGACGCGGCCCGCGCGCTCATCGCTGAGCACGCGGGCGCCTAAGGAGCCCGAGAGCATGTCGAAGATCAAGCCCAGCCAGGGCGCTCCGTACGCGCGGATCATGGGCGTCGGCGGCTACCGCCCGACCCGGGTGGTGCCCAACGAGGTCATCCTGGAGACGATCGACTCCTCCGACGAGTGGATCCGCTCCCGCTCCGGCATCGCGACCCGCCACTGGGCCTCCGAGGAGGAGACCGTGGCCGCGATGTCGGTCGAGGCGTCCGGCAAGGCCATCGCCGACGCCGGGATCGCCCCGGAGCAGATCGGCGCGGTCATCGTCTCCACCGTCTCGCACTTCAAGCAGACCCCGGCCATCGCGACCGAGATCGCCCACAAGGTCGGCGCCGGCAAGCCCGCCGCCTTCGACATCTCGGCCGGCTGCGCGGGCTTCGGCTACGGGCTGACCCTGGCCAAGGGCATGATCGTCGAGGGCTCCGCGGAGTACGTGCTCGTCATCGGCGTCGAGCGGCTGAGCGACCTCACCGACCTGACGGACCGGGCCACGGCCTTCCTGTTCGGCGACGGCGCCGGAGCGGTCATCGTCGGCCCCTCCAAGGTGCCCGCCATAGGCCCGACCGTCTGGGGCTCCGAGGGCGACAAGTCCGAGACGATCAAGCAGACCGTGGCGTGGAACGACTTCCAGGTCGGCGACGTCACGAACCTGCCCCTCAACGACCGCGGCGAGATCAAGTTCCCCGCCATCACGCAGGAAGGCCAGGCGGTCTTCCGCTGGGCCGTCTTCGAGATGGCGAAGGTCGCCCAGCAGGCGCTGGACGCGGCCGGGATCGCCCCGGAAGACCTGGACGTCTTCATTCCGCACCAGGCCAACATGCGGATCATCGATTCGATGGTGAAGACGCTGAAGCTGCCGGAGAGCGTCATGGTCGCCCGTGACGTGGAGACCACCGGCAACACCTCCGCCGCCTCGATCCCGCTCGCCATGGAGCGGCTCCTGGCGACCGGTCAGGCCAAGAGCGGCGACACCGCGCTCGTCATCGGCTTCGGGGCGGGTCTCGTCTACGCCGCGACGGTCGTTACTCTCCCCTAGGCACACCGGGCTTTTCGCCCGGACGCCCGAACCCAGCAGAAATACATCGAAGGAGCGCCGAAATGGCCGCCACGCAGGAAGAGATCGTCGAAGGTCTCGCCGAGATCGTCAACGAGATCGCCGGGATCCCGACCGAGGACGTCCAGCTGGACAAGTCCTTCACGGACGACCTGGACGTCGACTCGCTGTCCATGGTCGAGGTCGTCGTCGCCGCCGAGGAGCGCTTCGACGTGAAGATCCCCGACGAGGACGTCAAGAACCTCAAGACCGTCGGCGACGCCGCGGACTACATCCTCAAGCACCAGGACTGATCCAGCCGGTTCGTGTGTCGCCACCCGGCGGTGGCGCCGCTGATTCACGACCCCCTACACGTGGAGAAGATTTTCCAGTGAACTCGACCAATCGCACCGTGGTCGTCACCGGTATCGGCGCAACCACTCCGCTGGGTGGCGATTCCGCATCGACCTGGGAAGGTCTGATGGCCGGGCGTTCCGGCGTCAAGCCTCTCGAGGGCGAACGTTTCGCCGAACTGCCTGTCCGGATCGCGGCCCTGGCGGCCGTCGATCCCGCTGATGTCCTGCCCCGTCCGCTCGCCCGCCGGCTCGACCGCTCGGCGCAGTTCGCGCTGATCGCGGCGCGTGAGGCGTGGGCGGACGCGGGCTTCACCGGCAAGGCCGGTGAGGACGAAACGATCCAGCCCGAGCGGCTGGGTTCGGTGATCGCCTCCGGCATCGGCGGCGTGATCACCCTGCTCGACCAGTACGACGTGCTGAAGGAGAAGGGCGTACGCCGCGTCTCCCCGCACACCGTGCCCATGCTCATGCCCAACGGCCCGGCCGCGAACGTGGGCATCGAGGTGAACGCCCAGGCGGGCGTCCACACCCCGGTCTCCGCCTGCGCCTCGGGTGCCGAGGCGATCGGGTACGCCGTCGAGATGATCCGCACCGGCCGCGCCGACGTGGTCCTCGCCGGCGGCACCGAGGCGGCGATCCACCCACTGCCGATCGCCGCGTTCGCCAACATGATGGCGATGTCGAAGAGCAACGACGAGCCGGAGAAGGCTTCCCGCCCGTACGACGTGGCCCGCGACGGCTTCGTCCTCGGCGAGGGTGCCGGTGTCGTCGTCCTGGAGTCCGCGGAGCACGCCGCGAAGCGTGGCGCCCGGGTCTACTGCGAGGTGCTGGGCCAGGGTCTCTCGGCCGACGCCCACCACATCGCGCAGCCGGAGCCGACCGGTCGCGGTATCGCCGCGGCGATGCAGAATCTGCTGGACCAGACGGACCTCAAGCCGTCGGAGATCGCCCACCTGAACGCCCACGCGACGTCCACCCCGCAGGGTGACCTCGCGGAGGTCAAGGCGCTGCGCGCGGTGCTGGGCGAGGACCTGGACCACGTCGCGATCTCCGCGACGAAGTCGATGACGGGGCACCTGCTCGGCGGTGCGGGCGGCATCGAGACCGTGGCGACGGTCCTGGCGCTGCACCACCGGATGGCTCCGCCGACGATCAACGTGGACAACCTGGACGAGTCGATCGACGCGGACATCGTCCGGGACGCGCCGCGGGCGCTGCCGGAGGGGCCGATCGCGGCGATCAACAACTCGTTCGGCTTCGGCGGCCACAACGTGGTGCTGGCGTTCCGCAGCGTCTGACGCGCGAAGCGCGTCGCTTGAGCGTGAAGCCCGTGCCCCTCGTGTGGGGGTGCGGGCTTCGTCGTGGTGTCGGGGGCTCTGCCCCCGGTTCCCCGCTCCTCAATCGCCGGAGGGGCTTGATTTGCCCCGGTTATACGACCTGGTGGAGCCAGCGGACGGGCGCGCCTTCGCCCGCGTGGCGGAAGGACTCCAGTTCGTCGTCCCAGGGCTTGCCCAGGAGCTTGGCGACCTCCGCCGCGAGGTCGGTCTCACCGCCCGCGGAGCGGGCCAGCGCGGCGCGGAGGCGGTCCTCGGGGACCAGGATGTCGCCGTGCATGCCGGTGACGGCGTGGAAGATGCCCAGTGCGGGCGTCGAGCTGTAGCGCTCGCCCTCCGCCGTGGGCGACGGCTCCGCCGTCACCTCGAAGCGCAGCAGGTCCCAGCCGCGCAGCGCGGACGCCAGCTTGGACGCCGTGCCGGGCCGTGCCTGCCAGGAGAATTCGGAGCGCCAGGTGCCCGGCGCGGCCGGCTGTCTGATCCAGTCGAGCTGCACCCGCCCGCCGAGGACTCCCGCCACCGCCCATTCGACGTGTGGGCAGAGCGCGCGCGGTGCGGAGTGAACGTACAGGACTCCACGTGTCGTCACCGGGACCTCCAGTGTGGGACGAGGTTCGCCTTCCCCAGCGGCCTGTCATCAGTAAACAGCATCGGGAGTTATTCTCCGGAAAAGCGACAGTATGTGACGCGGTGTGATGTTCGGATGCCACCCGAGTGGAGCCGGGAGCCGCGAAAGCCACTGGTTCGACGGGGAAAAGCTACCGCGCCCCGGTACCGGAGGTGTGACGTACCGTCGGTCCCGGGGCCCTTCTTCGCTCAGTCTTCACCCGGCGGAGCGGCGGGGCACGAACAGGAGGAGACCAGGCAATGCCGGATCGGTCCGTACGGCACCGCTCGCGCACCGCACTGGCGGGGCTGGCCGCTCTGGCCTGCCTCGGCTCGGCGGCGCTGGCCGGCTGCGGCTCGGGGTCCGACGGGACGACGAAGGGCTCGGCGGCCGAGCGCCGTCCGTCCCCGGCGGCGGGCCCGGTCTGGGACCCGCGCCCGAAGTCGATCGCGGCGGTCGGGGACTCCATCACGCGCGGCTTCGACGCTTGTTCGGTGCTGGCCGACTGCCCGGAGGTCTCCTGGTCGACCGGCACGGACAGCTCGGTCCGCAGCCTGGCGGTGCGGCTCCTGGGCGCGTCCGGCGCGGTGGACCACAGCTGGAACCACGCGGTGACGGGCGCCCGGATGGCGCAACTGCCGGAGCAGATGGCGCTGGCGGCGGACGAGGACCCGGATCTGGTGACCGTGATGATCGGCGCCAACGACGCCTGCCGGGACTCGGTGCGGTCGATGACCCCGGTGGCGGACTTCCGGAGGTCGTTCGACACGTCGTTGCGCGAGCTGCGGGCCGGGGCGCCGAAGGCGCAGGTGTACGTGTCGAGCGTGCCGGACCTGAAGCGGCTGTGGTCGCAGGGGCGCGGCAATCCGCTGGGCAAGCAGATCTGGAAGCTGGGCATCTGCAAGTCGATGCTGTCCGACGCGGACGACATGGGCGCGGCGGCGGTGGCCCGGCGCACCGCGGTCCAGGAGCGGGTCGTGGCGTACAACGAGGTGCTGCGCGAGGTGTGCGCGAAGGACCGGCGCTGCCGGTACGACGGCGGGGCGGTGTTCGACTACCGGTTCACCGGCAAGCAGCTCAGCCAGTGGGACTGGTTCCACCCCGGCCGCAACGGACAGGCCAGGCTCGCCGAGATCGCCTACCGCAACGTCACGGCGGTCCGGCCGCCCGCGTAGAGTCGCTGATCATGCAGACGGGTTCGGGCACGGTGATCGGTACGGAGCACTTCGGCACCCTGGCGGACGGCACCGCGGTGCACCGCTGGACGCTGGAGCGGGGCGGCACGCGGGTGCGCGTCCTGACGTACGGCGGGATCGTGCAGTCGGCCGAGGTGCCGGACCGGGACGGCGTACGGGACGGGATCGCGCTCGGGCTGCCGGACCTGGCCTCGTACCAGGAGTACGCCGGGCCGTACTTCGGCGCGCTCGTCGGCCGGTACGCGAACCGGATCGGCGGGGCGTCCTTCGAGCTGGACGGCCGTACGCACCACCTCACGCGCAACGAGGGCCGCAATCATCTGCACGGCGGGGCGTGCGGCTTCGGCAAGCGGGTGTGGGACGCGCGGGCGGTCCCGGACGGGGTGGAGCTGTCCCTCGTCTCGCCGGACGGCGAGGAGGGCTTCCCGGGCCGCGTCGAGCTGAAGGCGGCGTACACGCTGGACGAGGACGGGGCGCTGCGCATCGCGTACCGGGCGGTGACGGACGCGCCGACCGTGCTGAACCTGACGAACCACACCTACTGGAACCTCGCGGGCGCCGACAGCGGCAGCGCCCTCGGTCAGCGGCTGCGGATCGCGGCCGGGGCGGTCACCCCGGTGGACGCGGAGTCGCTGCCGACCGGTGAGATCCTGCCGGTGGAGGGCACGCGCTTCGACTTCCGCGAGCCCCGGCCGGTGTCCAAGGAGTACGACCACAACTTCGTGCTCGACGGCACGGCCCCGGCGGCGGAGCTGTACGACGAGGGGTCCGGGCGCGTGCTGACGGTGACGACGACGGAGCCCGGGCTCCAGCTGTACACGGCGGACCACTTCGACGGGCGGCCGTTCGGCCCGCGCGCCGGGATCGCCCTGGAGACCCAGCACTTCCCGGACTCGCCGAACCGCCCGGAGTTCCCGAGCACGGTGCTGCGGCCGGGCGAGGAGTTCACGTCCACGACGGTGTACGGGTTCTCGGTGCGCTGAGCGGGGGCGGCTCAGCCCTCGGCGGCCGTCTCGCCCTTGCCCGCGCCGTCCGGGTCCTCGTCCGTGTCCTCGTCGTCCACCAGGCTCCGCGCCAGCAGGGTCGCCCCCGCGACGGCCCCGGGCATGAGGAACACGGCGACGAACGGCAGCATGAAGGCCAGCCCCAGCGGTACGCCGAAGCCGAGGGTGCGCAGGCGGTGGCCGCGCAGCAGGGCGAGGCGGTCCTTCAGCACCATGCCCCGGCGCTGGAGCGCGACGGCGGTCAGCTCCTCGGCCAGGAAGTATCCGGTGACGCAGAAGCCGAGGACGGGGACGACGGTCTGCCCGGCCACGGGCACGAATCCGAGGGCGAAGAGCAGGATCGCGTACAGCCCGACCCGCACCAGGATGCGCACGCTGTCGCGGGCGGAGATCCACAGCTCCCGCCAGAGCGGCAGTCCGGATTCGGGGACCGTGCCGCCCTCGGTGCGCTCGACCTCCTCGGACAGCGACTCGTAGAAGGGCTGCCCGACCAGCAGGGTCACGGCGGTGAAGGTGATCACGGCCAGGAACAGGCCGAGGACGAAGACCAGCACGGTCAGGGTGTTGCGCAGCAGGCCCAGCCAGGGCGAGGACCAGTCGTCGGCGAACGGCGTCGACCAGGCCACCAGGTCGTCGGCGCCGTAGCCGAGGCCGACGAGGGCGCCCGCGTACAGCACGAGGGTGATCAGACCGGGCAGCAGTCCTATGCCGAACCACTTGCCGTGGCCGAGGACCCAGCGCTGGCCCTTGATCAGAAAACCGAGCCCCGCCCCGAGATCACGCATGGCGTCAGCCTAGCGGGACCCGGGACGGGGCTCGGTTCAGTGGTGCGGGGGGGTCAGGCGACCGCGAGCTCCACCTTGATGTTGCCGCGCGTGGCGTTCGAGTACGGGCAGACCTGGTGGGCCTTCTCGATGAGCGCCTGCGCGGTCGCCTTGTCGACGTTCGGGATGGTCGCGGTGATGGCGACCTCCAGGCCGAAGCCGCCGGCCTCGGTCTTGCCGATGGAGACCGCCGCGGTCACCGTGGAGCCGGAGATGTCGGCCTTCTCCTGGCGGGCCACGACGCCCAGCGCGCCCTGGAAGCACGCGCTGTAACCGGCGGCGAAGAGCTGCTCCGGGTTGGTGCCGGCGCCGCTGCCGCCCATCTCCTTCGGCGGGTTGACGACGACGTCGAGCTTGCCGTCGTCCGAGGCCACGCGGCCGTCACGGCCGTTCTCGGCGGTGGCGACGGCGGTGTACGCGACGGCGATGTCCTGAATGGTCATGCTGAGCATTCCTCCTGCTGATGCGCCGCGACTCGCGCCCACGATCGCGACGGCCTGGGGTTGAGCCTAACGGGTACGGGGAACGGCGGTTCAGCCGAGGGAGACGATCATCTTCCCGGTGTTCTCGCCGCGGAGCAGACCGAGGAAGGCGTCGACGCCGTTCTCGATGCCCTCGACGACTGTCTCGCGGTACTTCAGCTCGCCCGAGGCCAGCCAGCCGGCCACGTCCTGGACGAACTGCTGCTGGAGGTCGGCGTGGTCGCCGACCAGCATGCCCTGGAGGCGCAGCCGCTTGCCGATGACCAGCGCGAGGTTGCGCGGGGCGGGGGTGGGCTCGGTGGCGTTGTACTGGGCGATCATGCCGCAGATGGTGGCGCGGCCGTGCACGTTGAACGAGGAGAGCGCGGCCTCCAGGTGCTCGCCGCCGACGTTGTCGAAGTAGACGTCGATGCCGTCGGGGGCGGCCGCCGCGAGCTGCTCCTTGACCGGGCCGTTCTTGTAGTTGAACGCGGCGTCGAAGCCGTACTCCTCGGTGAGGAGCTTGACCTTCTCGTCGGAGCCGGCGGAGCCGATGACCCGGGACGCGCCCTTGATCTTCGCCATCTGGCCGACCTGGCTGCCGACCGCACCGGCCGCGCCGGAGACGAAGACCGCGTCGCCCTCCTTGAAGGACGCCACGTCGAACAGGCCGGCGTAGGCGGTGAGCCCGGGCATGCCGAGCACGCCGAGATAGGCGGAGAGCGGGGCGAGCGAGCCGTCGACCTTCACGGCGTGCTGGGCCGGGACGCTCGCGTACTCGCGCCAGCCGAGGCCGTGCAGGACGTGGTCGCCGACCTGGAAGCCCTCGGCGTTCGAGGCGACGACCTCGCCGACGGCGCCGCCGTCCATGGGGTGGTCGAGCTTGAACGGCGGGGTGTACGACTTCACGTCGTTCATCCGGCCGCGCATGTACGGGTCGACGGAGAAGTGCAGGTTGCGCACGAGGACCCGGCCCTCGGCGGGGGCGGCGACCGGGGCCTCACGCAGCGCGAAGTCCTCGGCCTTCGGCCAGCCGTGCGGGCGGGCCGTGAGGTGCCATTCGCGGCCGGACGCGGGAAGAGCTGCAGACATGGGCTCGGGGTCTCCTCGGTGTGGGGGTGCGGGTGTCTAGGTGTTTCGGTGTCTGTGTGTCTCGGTGGCTGGGCGGCGAAAAGCTTCACCACCTGAAACAACCATGCTCCTGGATATTTCATGTTGTCAAGCAACTGGGTATCCTGGGTGTCATGGCCACCTCGCGCACAGATCCCCTGACTCTCGAAGTCATCGAGCTCATCGGCAGCGTCGTCGCGCGTTATTACGAGGAGTACGACCAGGCCGCCGCCGCGCACAGCCTCACCGGCGCGCAGGCCCGGGTCCTGGGACTGCTGTCCGTCGAGCCGCTGCCCATGCGCCGGATCGCCCAGAAGCTGAAGTGCGAGCCGTCCAACGTGACCGGGATCGTGGACCGGCTGGAGGCGCGTGGCCTGGTGGAACGGCGGCCCGACCCGGCCGACCGCCGGGTGAAGCTGGCCGCGCCGACCGAGCGGGGCGCGGCGACGGCCGCGCAACTGCGGGACGCGCTGGACTTCGCGCGGGAGCCGCTGGCGGGGCTGCCCGCGGCGGACCGGACGGTGCTGCGGGATCTGCTGCGGCGGATGCTGAGCGCCTGAGCGGCGGCGGGCACGATGGGGGTCATGAGCGCTTCCGCCCCCTTCGGGCCCCGTGAGTTCCAGCTCGTCCTGTTGCGCCGGATGGCGGACCACCAGCCGGATCTGGTGGAGGACGCCCGGCACGAGTTGAGCGCGACGCTCGCGGAGATGCGGGAGGCGAACCGGCGCTGGCAGGCCATGGTCCGGGCGCCACGCGGGCGGGGCTCGCTGCGGCGCTACCGGTCGGTGCTCGGCGAGCCGGAGTCGACGGGGCGCCGGGTCATCGGTGACCTGGAGTGCGACGTGCTGCTGTGGCCGGTGCCGCTCTGGCCCGACCTGCGGTTCGAGGTGATGGTGGCGCCGGGCGGGGCGGTGTGGAACGAGTGGCTGGTACGGGCGCGGGGCGCCGCCGCGCCGGTGCTCCGCACGGTGGACGACCTGGTGCCGTGGTCGTGCACGGTGGACGAGGTCGCCCGGGCCTTCGCCCCGGCCCGGCCGATGGAGGGGAGCGCGCCGACACGGTTCGCGCTGGGGGTGGGGTCCGGGGCGGGGGCGTGTGTCGTGGAGTTCACGTGGGGGTTGTTGCAGCGGGTGGTTCCGGGGGGCTGAGGGCGCCTCAATCGCCGGCGGGCTCGTTGGCCTTGCCGTCCGGGCGTCCTCAAGCGCCGGACGGGCCGGGTTTGCCGCGCGGGCTGGGAACGGGCGGGCGGGCCGAGTCCTGCCCGGTGGGCAGCGGAGCCGCGGGCGTCCGCCGGGCGGCGGGTTCGTACGGTGCCGCGCGCTTCGTGCGCGTGGCGCGCTCGACACGCCGTCAGGTTGTCCCTCCTCCGGACCAGCCCAGCGGGCGGCGCGTCCCCGAACGGCGCAGGCTTTCAGGTGAGCCGGCTGTTCGTCGGTCGCCCTCAACGCTCTCGGGAGGAACCCGCCGTGACCGTCAGCCTTGAGCAGTTGCGCCGTTGCCATGTCGCCGTCGACCTGGGGGCCGCCCGCACCCGGGTGTACGTCAAGGGGCCCGGCCTCGTCGTGGACGAGCCGAGTGTCGCCGCCGTCAACACCCGTACCGGCTCACTGATCGCCGTGGGCGCGCTCGCCGAGCAGATGACGGGCCGCACCCCGGACTACATCCGGGTGGCCCGGCCCGTGTCCGGCGGGACCGTCGTGGACATCGAGATGGCCCAGCGCATGCTGCGCCACCTGCTCGGCGAGAAGCTCCGGCGCCAGCTGCGCCGCAAGCCCTGGCTGCGCGCCGCCGCCTGCACCCCGCACGACAGCGACCCGCTGGCACGCCGGGCCTCCGTGGAGACCCTGGTCGGCCTCGGCGCCCGCCGGGTGGAGCTCGTCGACACCCTGATCGCGGCGGCCGTCGGCTGCGGGCTGCCGGTCGAGCAGCCGACCGCGACCATGATCATGGTGTGCGGCGCCGCGACGACGCAGATCGCGGTGCTCTCGCTCGGCTCGATCGTGACGGCGGTCCGCCTCCCGGTCGGCGGCGACGCCATCGACCACGCGGTCATCCAGCACCTGCGCCAGCACCACGAACTGATGCTGCCGAGCCAGTCCGTGCGCCCCCTCCAGCTCGCCCTGCACGGCAACGGGCTGACCACGCAGGGCCCCTCGGTCACCGAGATCCACGGCCGCGACGTCGCCACCGGCCTCGCCCGGTCCGTCCAGGTCGACACCGCCGCGATCCGGCAGGCGATCCACCGCCCGCTCACCGCCGTCCTGGACGGCGTCGGCAAGGTGCTGCGGGACTGCCCGCCCGACCTGGTCGCCGACCTCGCCGACTGCGGGATCACGATGGTCGGCGGGAGCGCCCTGCTGCCCGGCCTCGACCAGATGCTGCGCGACGCGACCGGCGTGCCGGTGCACATCGCGGAGCGGCCCGACACCTGCTCGATCCTCGGTCTGGGCGCCATGATGGAGGGCGAGATCAGCCCCCTGGTGCTCGACCCGCTGGCGAGCTGACCCGGGCGGGAGCGGCGGGATGACGGACCGAGGCCTGCCCAGGTCGCCGCTGCTGCCCCGGCTCCTCGAAGCCGTGCTGAGCGTCGGCTCGGACCTCGAACTCCGGGCGACGCTCCAGCAGATCATCGACACCGCGACCGCCCTGACCGACGCCCGGTACGGGGCGCTGGGCGTACTGGACCCCGCGCGCGGCACCATCCGCGAGCTATACGTGTGCGGGATGACCGAGGCCGAGCAGGCGGCGATCGGTGACTTCCCGGACGGGCACACGGGCCTGCTCGGCGCGCTCGTGGACGCGCCGGGCCCGCTGCGCTCCGACGACCTGCCGGCCGATCCGCGCGCCACCGGCATCCCGCCCGGGCATCCCCCGATGCGCTCGTTCCTCGGCGCCCCGATCCGGGTCCACCACGAGGTCTTCGGCAACATCTATCTCGCCGAGAAGCACACCGGGCACTTCACGGAGACCGACTCGGGACTGCTGAAGGTCCTCTCCGCGCAGGCGGGCATCGCGATCGGCAACGCCCGGCTGTACGAGAGCGCCCGTCAGCGGGAACGCTGGATCGAGGGCGCGGCGGCCGTCACCAACACCCTGCTCACCGGAGCGAACCCGGCCGACGCGCTGACGACGGTGGCGGAGCGGGCGCGGCTGCTCAGCGACGCCTCGGCCGGGGTGATCCTCCAGCCCACCGACGCGGGCGGGATGGAGATCGTGGTCGCCTCGACGCACGAGGACCCGGCCGGTCTCGTGGGCACGGCGATCGCCCCCGGCTCCCCCGTCCTGGAGCAGCTGCTCGGGGGCGAGCCCGTGTTCATCGAGGACTCGGCGACCGATCCCCGGATGACGACGCCGGTACGGTCGCGGTTCGGGCCGAGCATGATGCTGCCGCTGCAGAGCGGGGGCCGGCTCATCGGGACGCTCGCCCTGCCCCGGCGGCGCGGAGCCCGCCCGTACACCGGCGTGGACCGGCTGCTGGCCGCCCAGTTCGCCTCGCAGGCCGCGCTGGCGCTGGTGCTGGCGGACTCGCAGCAGGACCGGGAGCGGCTGGCGGTGTACGAGGACCGCGACCGGATCGCGCGGGACCTGCACGATCTGGTCGTCCAGCGGCTGTTCGCCACCGAGATGATGCTGGAGTCGACGCGCCGCAGGGCCGGTGCCGGGGAGACGGGCGAGCTGCTCGGGACGGCCGTGGACGAGCTGGACTCCACGATCCAGGAGGTGCGGACGGCCATCTTCGCGCTCCAGCAGCCGCCCGCCGAGGCCCCCACCACCTTCCGGGGCCAGGTGCTCCGGGAGACCGGGGGCGCGGCGGCGGTGCTCGGCTTCCAGCCGTCGGTGCGGTTCGCCGGGACGGTCGACGCGCTGGTGGCGGAGCCGGTCGCCGGGCGGCTGCTCGCGGCGCTGCGGGGCGCGCTGGCGGCGGCGCACCGGCGGGCCGGGGTCTCGGCGATCGAGGTGGAGGTGGACGCGACGGCCACCCTGCCGGACGGGCGGGGCGCGGTCCGCCTCACGGTGGCGGACGACGGGCACGAGCCGGACGGTGCGCGGGCGGAGACGGTGACCTGGGAGGCGCCGCTGTGAGGGCGCCGGACGTCACGGGCCCGGCGCGGCCCGCAGGGCGACCCTGGTGTTCGAGTGCGCGACGCCCGCCTCGCGCTTGAGGCGGCGCAGGAGGGTGTCGAGCGCCGCGGTGTCGGCGGCGGTGGCGCGTACGAGATAGTCGTGGCCGCCCGTCACGTGCACGACCTCGGTGATGCCGGGCAGGGTCAGCACGGCCCGTTCGAACGTCTCGTTGGTGGTGTCCATCCGCAGGGTGACGTCGATGAAGACGACGAGCCCGGTGCGGGTGTCGGCGGCCGGGTCCACGATCACCGTGAAGCCGCGGATGACGCCGTCCTTGCGCAGCCGCCGGACCCGGTCGGCCGCCGCGTTGGCGCTGAGTCCGACCCGTACGCCCAGGTCGCGGTACGAGATCCGGGCGTCCTCCTGGAGGACACCGAGGATTTCCCTGTCCAGACGATCCATGGTCCCCATTGTGGCAGTTTCGGCGCATATGCGAAGAACGGGGAGGCGTCCCCCGTACGGAGCAGGCCGACGGGCCCACGGCCCGTGGCCGTCCTTGACTGACGGTGTGGACACAGCCGCGAAGCAGTCACCCGTACCCGTGGACGCGCCGGGCCCGGCCGCGTACCGGAATCTGATCATGGCCACGATCGGCTTCACGCTCACCTTCTGGGCGTGGAACCTGATCGCGCCGATGTCGGGGGACTACAAGGACCGCCTCGGCCTGAGCTCGTTCCAGCAGTCGCTGCTGGTGGCGGTGCCCGTGCTGGTCGGCTCGCTGGGCCGGATCCCGGTGGGCGCGCTGACCGACAAGTTCGGGGCGCGGCTCCTGTTCCCGCTGACCTCGGCGCTGACCATCCTGCCGGTGCTGCTGCTGATCCCGGCGAAGAACTCGTACGGCGCCATGCTCGCCGTGGGGTTCCTGCTGGGGATCGGCGGCACGACGTTCGCGATCGGCATTCCGCTGGTCAACTCGTGGTTCCCGCCCGCCAAACGCGGTCTCGCGCTCGGCGTCTTCGGCATGGGCATGGGCGGCGTCGCGCTGTCCGGCTACTTCACACCGCGCATCGCCAAGCACGGCGACAACCTGCCGTTCCTCGTGGTCGCCGGCGCCCTCGTGGTGTACGCGGCGCTCGCCGGGCTGCTCATCAACGACCACCCGGGCCGCAAGGTCCCTACGGACTCGCTGGCGCACCGGCTGGGCTCGGCGGGCCGGCTGCGGGTCACCTGGGAGCTGTCCGCGCTGTACGCGATCGGCTTCGGCGGCATCGTGGCGTTCGGCGTGTACCTGCCGACGTACCTCAAGACGTGGTACGAGCTGACGCCGACCGACGCGGGCACGAAGGCGGCCGGGTTCGCCCTGGTCACGGTCATCTTCCGGCCGATCGGCGGCTGGCTCTCGGACCGGATCCACCCGGCGCTGGTCACCTCCGTGGCGCTCGGGGTGGCCGCCCTGATGGCGATCGTCCAGGCGTTCGACCCTCGGCTCGACCCGACCGGCACGATCGCGCTGCTGGTCATGGCGGCGGGTCTGGGCACGGCGAGCGGCAGTGTCTTCGCGCTGGTCTCGCAGGTCACCCCGCAGGCGAAGGTGGGCAGCGTGACCGGCATCGTCGGCGCGATGGGCGGGCTCGGCGGGTTCGTGCCGCCGCTGGTGATGGGCGCGATCTACAGCGCGAAGGACTCGTACTCGATCGGCTTCATGCTCCTGTCCGATCTGGCGCTGGCGGGCTGTGTGTACGCGTACGGGCGCATGCGGAACGTGCAGCGGGACGGGTGAGGGGCGCGGGCGCGCGCCGGGGCGTGAGGCGGGCGGTGCGCGCCGGGGCGTGAGGCGGGCCTCATTCGTGACGGTCCGGGGGCCGGGGTGGGCGTGCCGATCTAGGGTGCGCAGGGTGATGCCACTTCTGCCCGCACTCCAGGACGTGTCCGGTCCGGCAGCCGCCCGCGAGGCCGTCCGGTTCGACGACGTCACCCTCACCCACTCCGAGCTGGCCCGGGTCACCGACGCCCTGGCGGCCCGCCTCACCGGCGCGGACCGGGTCGCCGTCTGGGCCACCCCGACCGCGCACACCGTCGTCGCGGTGGTCGCCGCGCTCCGGGCCGGGGTACCGGCCGTCCCGCTGAACCCGAAGACCGGGGAACGGGAGCTGGCGCACATCGTGGCCGACAGCGCGCCCTCCCTGGTCCTCGCCGCGCCCGACGACGTGCTCCCGCCCGCCCTGGCCGGACTGGCGCGCCTGGACGTCACCACCGCGCCCCCGGACCCCGCGCCCGCCGCCGCCCTCCCGGAACCGGACCCGGAGTCCCCCGCGCTCGTCGTGTACACCTCCGGGACGACCGGCCCGCCGAAGGGCGCCGTCCTCCCCCGCCGGGCGCTCGCCGCGTCGCTGGACGCGCTGGAGGACGCCTGGGGGTGGACCGCTGATGACGTCCTGGTGCACGCGCTCCCCCTGTTCCATGTGCACGGGCTGATCCTCGGCGTCCTGGGCCCCCTGCGCCGGGGCGGCTCGGTGCGCCATCTGGGCCGGTTCTCGCCGGAGGGCGTGGCCCGGGAGCTGGGCGCGGGCGCCACGATGCTGTTCGGCGTACCGACCATGTACCACCGGCTCGCCGAAGCCCTGGCGGACCCGGACGCGTCGGCCGGGCTCGCGAAGGCCCTCGCGGGCGCCCGGCTGCTGGTCTCCGGGTCGGCCGCGCTGCCGGTCCACGACCACGAGCGCATCGCGGCGGCGACCGGGCGCCGGGTCATCGAGCGGTACGGCATGACGGAGACCCTGATGAACACGGGCGTACGGGCCGACGGGGCCCCGCGCCCCGGCACCGTCGGCCCGCCCCTGCGCGGGGTGGAGCTGCGCCTGGTCGAGGAGGACGGCACCCCGCTCACCGGCGCGGACGCGATCGGCGAGATCCAGGTGCGCGGCCCGAACCTGTTCACCGGCTATCTGAACCGGCCCGACGCGACGGCCGCCGCGCTCACCGCCGACGGCTGGTTCCGCACGGGCGACATGGCCACGCTCGACCCGGACGGCTATGTGCGCATCGTCGGCCGCAAGGCCACGGACCTGATCAAGAGCGGCGGCTACAAGATCGGCGCCGGTGAGATCGAGAACGCGCTGCTCGACCACCCCGGTGTGCGGGAGGCGGCGGTCACCGGCGAGCCCGACGCGGACCTGGGCGAGCGGATCGTGGCCTGGGTGGTGCCCGCCGACCCGGCCGCCCCACCGACCGCCGGTGAGCTGGCGGACCATGTCGCCGCCCAGCTGGCCCCGCACAAGCGGCCGCGCACCGTCCGCTACCTGGACGCGCTGCCGCGCAACGACCTGGGCAAGATCATGAAGCGGGCGCTCCATGGCTGAGCGGCTGACGGCACGCGAGGCCGTCGCCGCGCTCACCGACGGCTTCACGGAGCTGCCCGCCCCCGCCGGGGACACCGACGGCGACGGCCCGCTCGGCTGGACCGGCTACGCGGAATCACGGGCCCGGGCCACCGCGCGTACCGGCGAGCAGGAGTCCGTCGTGCACGGCACCGCGACGGTCGGCGGACACCCCTGCGTGCTGCTCTCCTTCGAGTTCGGGTTCCTGGGCGGGTCGCTCGGGCAGCGCACCGGGGACCGGCTCGAAGCGGCGTACGAGGAGGCGATCACCCGGCGGCTGCCGCTCGTCTCGCTCGTCGCCACGGGCGGCAGCCGGATGCAGGAGGGCATGATCGCGCTGACCCAGCTCCAGCGGGTGGCCCGTGCCTCGGCCCGGCTGCGGGCGGCGGGCCCGGCGCAGCTCGCGGTCCTGCGCGACCCGACGACCGGCGGCGGCTGGGCCACGCTGGGCGCGGGCGCGGACGTGATCCTGGCGGTGCCCGGGGCGCAGATCGGGTTCGCCGGGTCGCGGGTGCGTCCGGCGGACGCCGACCCCGCCGCGTACACCGCCGAGGGCCAGCTCGCGGCCGGTTCGGTCGACGCCGTCGTGGCGCCCGAGGAGCTGCCGGGCACGGTCGGCCGCTGGCTCGGCCTGCTCGCCGCCGGGGACGTCCCATCCCCCGCCCCGGTCCCGGCGGCGCTCGCGGCGACGGATCCGCCGGAGACGGGCTGGGACGCGGTGCTCCGCGCACGGGCGGCGGACCGGCCGCGCGCCGGGGCCTATCTGGACGCCTACTTCGACGCGCGCCTGCCGCTGAGCGGCGACCGCTGCGGCGGCACGGACCCGGGGCTGCTGTGCGGATTCGGGGTGCGCGAGGGGCGTGCGGTGGCGTACGTGGCGCAGTGCGGTACGGCGACGCGCCCGGCCGGTTACCGCACGGCGGCCCGGGTGGTCCGGCTCGCCGACCGCCTCGGCGTCCCGGTCCTCACGCTGGTCGACACTCCGGGCGCGGCCAACGACGCGGAGGCGGAGCGGGCGGGCGCGGGGGCGGCCATCGCGGACGCCTTCGCGGCGGTGGCGGCGGCCCGGGTCCCGGTCACGACGCTGGTGATCGGCGAGGGCGGCTCGGGCGGGGCGCTGGCCCTGGCCGCGCCGGACAACACCCACGTCACCCCGGACAGCTACTTCTCGGTCATCGCGCCCGAGCTCGCCGCCGCGATCCTGAAGCGCTCCCCGGACCGGGTCCGGGAAACCGCCGGCCAACTGCGGCTGCGCCCGCAGGACCTGGTGGAGCTGGGCGTGGCCCGCTCGGTCGTGGGCCCGCGAGCCGACGGGCAGGGGACGTGAAGGCTGGCTAGCGTGAACAAGGGGGCATTCACTCGTACGAGGAGATGACCACGATGCCCGCAGAAATGAGCGAGGGCACACCGTGCTGGGCCGATGCGACGTTCGCCGATCTGGAGGGCGCGAAGCGCTTTTACGGTGAGCTGCTGGGCTGGACGTTCGGCGACTCGCTGCCGGAGTACGGCAACTACACGCAGGCCCATGTGGACGGCAAGGCGGTCGCCGCGCTGATGCCGCCGGGACCGGGCGGGATGCCGACCGGCTGGTGCCTGTACCTGGCCTCGCCGGACGCGGCCGCCACCGCGTCGAAGATCCGTGAGAACGGCGGCACCGTCCTGGTGGAGCCGATGCGGGTGGGCGAGTTCGGCACGATGGTGCTGGCCACCGACCCGGGCGGGGTGACCTTCGGCGTCTGGCAGCCCGGCAGCCACCGGGGCTTCGAGGCCGGCATGGTCACCGGCGCCTTCACCTGGGCCGAGGTCTTCACCCGCGCCCCGGAGAAGGCGGACTCCTTCTTCCCGGCGGTCTTCGGGTACGGCGTGCAGCGCATGGTGGACGACGGGGCCGACTTCACGCTCTACGACCTGGGCGCCGACCCGGTCCTGGGCCGCATGAGGATGACGGAGGACTTCCCGCCGGAGGTCCCGGCGTACATCAACGTGTACTTCGCGGTGGACGACTGCGACGCGGCGGTGGAGAAGGCGAAGTCGCTGGGCGCGACGCTGCGGTTCGGCCCGATGACCATCCCGTTCGGCAGGTTCGCCGCGCTCACGGACCCGCAGGGCGCGCCGTTCTCGGTGTTCGACAGCGGTACGACGGCCGGCGAGATGCCGAAGCTGGAGCGGGAGGCGTAGGTCTTCTCACGCCTCGGGGTGGCGCGCGTCGTAGCGGGCGAACGCGGGCCACCGCAGCGCGAGCAGCCCCACGGCGACGGCACACGCGATCCCGCCCCCGGTCACGGCGAGACCGGGGGACGTCAGGTCGGCGGCGGACCCGGCGAGGAAGTCCCCCAGCCGGGGCCCGCCGGCCACGACCACGATGAAGACGCCCTGGAGCCGGCCGCGCAGCTCGTCCGGCACGGCCGCCTGGAGCATGGTGTTGCGGAAGACCATGGACGTGGTGTCGGCGGCCCCGGCGAGCGCGAGGAACAGGATCCCCAGCCAGAGCTGCCGGGTGAGCCCGAAGACGGCGACGGCTGCGCCCCAGCAGGCGACGGCGACCAGGACCGCGAGCCCGTGCCGCCGGACGCTGCCGAGCCACCCGGAGAACACCCCGCCGAGGAGCGCCCCCAGCGCCGGTGCGGCGACGAGCAGCCCGGTGGTCTTCGCGTCGCCCCCGTACCAGAGGACGGCGACGACGGGGAAGAGCGCGCGGGGCTGGGCGAGCACCATGGCGCACAGGTCGCTGAGGAACGTCATCCGCAGATTGGGCCGGGTCCCGAGGAACCGCAGCCCGTCGAGGACGGAGGCCCGCTTCCGGTCCGCCGCGCCGTCCCGCTCGGGCAGCATGGAGGGCAGCCGCCACATCGCGTAGAGGGAGGCCGTGAAGGTGACGGCGTCGACCCCGTACGCGGCACGGTAGCCCCACCAGCCGACGATGAGGCCGCCGAGCATGGGCCCGACGAGCGTGCCGGTGGTGCTGGTCATCGAGTTCAGCGCGTTGGCGGCGGGCAACTGCTCGGCCGGCAGCAGCCGGGCGATCATCGAGGAGCGGGCGGGCGAGTTGAGCGCGAAGCAGACGGCCTGGAGCGCGACGACCCCGTACAACACCCCCACCTGCTCGACCCCGGCGACGGTCACCCCGACGAGCGCCACCGACAGCAGGAACGAGCCGAACGCACTGACCAGCCCCAGCTTCCGCCGGTCCACGGTGTCCGCGATGGCCCCGCCGTACAGCCCGAACACCACGAGCGGCACCAGCGAACACGCCCCGATGAGCCCCACGGAGAACGCCGACCCGGTCAGGTCGTACACCTGCAACGAGACCGCGAGCGCCGTCATCCCCTGCCCGATCCAGGACACGGTGTTCCCGAACCAGAGCCGCCGGTAGTCGGGCGAGGTCCGCAAAGGGGTCAGATCGGCGAATATTCGCCCACGGGACGCCGGCTCATCGGCGCTCTCGGCGGATTCGGTCAGGGATTCGGTCACGCGGAATGGTATCGACCGCTCTTGCCCCTCCTATCCACCCGCAAGCAACCCTGCAATACTGCGCGCGTGCGGAAGACCGCCGCACACATACACGTTTCCCCAGGTCAGAACGATTCTGCCTGGGGAAATAGGTGGGGCGGGTGGGACTCGAACCCACGGCCGACGGATTATGAGTCCGCTGCTCTAACCGGCTGAGCTACCGCCCCGTCTCGGCGTGGCGCGTACAAGTGTGCGCACCGTCTGCCGCAGCATAGCCGGTCATACGATCTCCCGCTGCGGCTGCCCGGCTGCTGATGACCATGAAGACGGCGCCGCTCGCCGACCGGTTCCGGGCACACGAAAAAGGACCCCGAAGGGGGTCCTCTTCCGATCGCTCCCCCGACTGGACTCGAACCAGTAACCCTCCGGTTAACAGCCGAATGCTCTGCCAATTGAGCTACAGGGGATCGCGCTCCCCCGACTGGACTCGAACCAGTAACCTGCCGGTTAACAGCCGGCTGCTCTGCCAATTGAGCTACAGGGGATTGCTGCGGTGCCTCGAACGTACCTGCCTGGCGGATGCCGGGCGGCGCGCGCTCGCTGCGACACATACATTAGCGCAAGCAGGGGGGTGCTTTGCCAATCGGTATCGGCCGGGGTGATCTCGGGCGTCTGCGGGTAGGCGGGCAGCACACGTCGCACGGAGCGAAGGAAGGGTGGCAGCCATGCGGTACCGGCTCACGTTCATCGCCGGAGTGGCCCTCGGATACGTGCTCGGCACGCGGGCCGGGCGCGAGCGTTACGAGCAGCTGAAGAAGTCCGCGCGCCAGTTCGCCCAGAACCCGGCCGTGCGCAATACCTGCGAGACCGCGGCCCAGAGCGGCCGGGAGTTCGCGGGCAAGGCGTACCACGCCGTGGGCGAGAAGGTCGGCGACAAGGTGCTGGCGTCCGTGACGGACCGGGTGCGGTCCTTCCGGGGGCGCGGGAACGGGAACGGCGTGGAGGACGACTGGGGGACCACCAACACCTAGGGCCTGTCGTCAAACTGCCGTCGTCCGCCCGGAGGGCGGGCCGGGCGGCGTCAGGTGCGTGCTCTCGGCGTGCCGGCCCCAGACCCCTGTACTGGATGTACTGGGGTCTGGGGCCGGTGCGGCGAGAGTGCGTGCATGGCGTCGCCCGGCAGACGGCAGTTTGACGACAGGCCCTAGCCGGCCCCGCCGTCGGCTCTGCCGCACCACCGGTACGGGAAACCTCCGGGGGTGCGGCAGAATCTGTGTATGGGCATAGTCGCCGGCTTGGACAGTTCTTCCGCGTTCACACACATCGTGGTCTGCGATACGGACACGGGCGCCGTACTGCGCGAGGGGTACGCCCCGCACCCCGTCGAGGCCAAGGCCACCGAGGCCGATCCGCAGGCGTGGCTGCTCTCCCTCGGGGAGGCCGCCACCGGCGGGCTGCTCGAAGGGGTGCAGGCCATCGGCGTGTCCGCGCAGCAGCACGGGCTCGTCCCCCTGGACCACCAGGGCAACCTCGTACGCCCGGCGCTGCTCGGCAACGACAAGCGGGCGCAGGCCGCCGCGGCCGATCTGATCGACGGGCTGGGCGGGCGGCAGGCGTGGGCCGAGGCGGTCGGCGCGGTGCCGCAGTCCGCGCAGCCGGTGGCGAAGCTGCGCTGGCTGGCGCGGTCCGAGCCGGAGCAGGCGCAGCGGGTGGCGGCGGTGCTCCAGCCGCACGACTGGCTGGTGTGGCAGCTGCTCGGGCGGCCGGCCCGGCGGACCACCGACCGGGGTGCCGCGTCCGGCACGGGCTACTGGTCGGCGGGGACGGAGTCCTACCGGCCGGATCTGGTGGAACTGGCGCTCGGGCACGAGGCCGCGCTGCCGGAGGTGCTCGGTCCGTCCGACGCCGCCGGGATGACGCCGGAGGGGCTGCTGATCTCCGCGGGGACCGGCGAGACGATGGCGGCGGCCTTCGGGCTGGGCGTCGGGGTCGGGGACGCGGTCGTGTCGCTGGGGGCCTCGGGCTCCGTGATGGCCGTGCACCACGAGGCGCTGGCCGATCCGACCGGGATGATCACGTCGTTCGCCGACGCGACGGGCATGCACCTGCCGGTGGTCCACACGTCGAACGCCGTACGCGCGCTGCGCGGGACCGCCGAGATGCTGGACGTGGAGGGCCTCGATGCCCTGTCCGCGCTGGCGCTGAAGTCGACGCCCGGCTCCTCGGGGCTCGTACTCCTGCCGTATCTGGAGGGTGAGCGCACCCCGCAGCTGCCGCACACCGCCGGGACCCTGTGCGGGCTGCGGCGGGAGTCGATGAAGCCGGAGCACCTGGCGCGGGCCTCGTTCGAGGGGATGCTCTGCTCGCTCGCGGACGCGCTCGACGTGCTGCGCGGCCGGGGCGTGGAGGTGCGGCGGGTGTTCCTGCTGGGCGCGGCGGCCGAGCTGCCCGCGGTGCAGCAGCTGGCGCCCGCGCTGCTCGGGACGCAGGTGGTCGTACCGCAGCCCGCCCAGTACGCGGCGCTGGGCGCGGCCCGGCAGGCGGCGTGGGCGCTCGGGGTCTCGCAGGGGGCGCTCGACGGGCGCACTCCCCCGGCCTGGCAGGGCGCGGCGGCGCAGGTGCTGGAGCCCGGCGAGGAGTTGCCCGTGGGGCAGGCGGTGCGCCAGCAGTACATCGCGACGCGGGACCAGATTCACCCGGGAGCGTTCGACCCGGCACGGTGAGTGCGGAGGGACCGCGAAATTATGGACCGGGTCCGTTTTTTGACCTGGACTTGAATAAAAACGTTCGCGGTCCCGGTGAGCGGTGCCGGAAGATGGGTCGGCTCCCCCGACCTACGCCGACTCCGAGAGACACGCGTGCTCATAAAACTCCTGCGGGCCTATCTCGGTCCGTACAAGAAACCGATCGCGGTGCTGGTCGTCTTCCAGCTGTTGCAGACCTGCGCCACGCTGTACCTGCCGACCCTCAACGCCGACATCATTGACAACGGTGTCGTGAAGGGGGACACGGGCTACATCCTCCAGTACGGCGGCGTGATGATCGTCGTCAGCATCGCCCAGGTGGTCTGCAACATCGGGGCCGTCTACATCGGCGCCCGCACCGCGTCCGCGCTCGGACGGGACGTGCGGGCGTCGGTCTTCGACCGGGTGCAGTCCTTCTCCTCGCGCGAGGTCGGCCGGTTCGGCGCCCCGTCGCTGATCACCCGTACGACCAATGACGTCCAGCAGATACAGATGCTGGTCCTGATGACGTTCACGCTGATGGTGTCGGCGCCGATCATGTGTGTCGGCGGCATCATCATGGCGCTGGGCCAGGACGTGCCGCTCTCGGCCGTGCTGCTCGCGGTGGTGCCGGTCCTCGGGATCTCGGTCAGCCTGATCGTGCGGAAGATGCGTCCGCTGTTCCGGCAGATGCAGAAGCGGCTCGACACGGTGAACCGGGTGCTGCGCGAGCAGATCACCGGCAACCGCGTCATCCGCGCCTTCGTGCGCGACGGCTACGAGGAGGGGCGCTTCCGGGGTGCCAACACCGAGCTGACGGACGTGGCGCTGTCCACGGGCCGGCTGATGGCCCTGATGTTCCCGACGGTGATGACCGTGGTGAACGTGTCGTCCATCGCGGTGGTCTGGTTCGGCGCGCACCGCATCGACAGCGGCGGGATGGAGATCGGCGCGCTGACCGCGTTCCTCGCCTATCTGATGCAGATCGTCATGTCGGTGATGATGGCGACCTTCATGTTCATGATGGTGCCGCGCGCCGAGGTGTGCGCCGAGCGCATCCAGGAGGTCCTGGAGACGGAGTCCAGCGTCGTCCCGCCGGTCGAGCCGGTGCGCGAGCTGCGGGCCCACGGGCACCTGGAGGTGCGCGGCGCGGACTTCCGCTACCCGGGCGCCGAGGAGCCGGTGCTGCGGGCGGTGGAGCTGGTGGCGCGGCCGGGCGAGACGACCGCGATCATCGGGTCGACGGGCAGCGGAAAGTCGACGCTGCTCGGGCTCGTACCCCGGCTGTTCGACGTGACGGACGGCCAGGTCCTGGTCGACGGGACCGATGTGCGGACGCTGGACCCGGTGCTGCTGGCGAAGACGGTGAGCCTGGTCCCGCAGAAGCCGTACCTCTTCTCGGGGACGGTCGCGACGAACCTGCGGTACGGGAATCCGGACGCGACCGACGAGGAGCTGTGGCACGCGCTGGAGGTGGCCCAGGCGAAGGAGTTCGTCCAGGCCCTGGAGCACGGGCTCGACGCGCCGATCGCGCAGGGCGGCACCAATGTCTCCGGCGGTCAGCGCCAGCGGCTCTCGATCGCGCGGACGCTGGTGCAGCGCCCGGAGATCTACCTCTTCGACGACTCGTTCTCGGCGCTGGACTACGCGACCGACGCGGCGCTGCGGGCGGCGCTCGGGCAGGAGACCGCCGAGGCGACCGTGGTGATCGTGGCGCAGCGGGTCTCGACCATCCGGGAGGCCGACCGGATCATCGTGCTGGACGAGGGGCGGGTCGTCGGGACCGGCACCCATCACGAGCTGATGGACGGCAATGACACATACCGGGAGATCGTGCTCTCCCAGCTGACGGAAGCGGAGGCCGCGTAATGGCCGGGCCTAGCGGACGCATGATGGCGGGCGGGGCGCCGACCGAGCGGTCCATGGACTTCAAGGGGTCCTCGAAGCGGCTGCTGAAGCGCTTCGCCGTCGAGAAGAACACCCTGTACGTGATGCTGGTCGCGGTCGCGTGCAGCGTCGGGCTCTCCGTGGTCGGCCCGAAGATCCTCGGCAAGGCGACGGACCTGGTCTTCGCCGGGGTCGTCGGCCGGTCCATGGACGCGGGGACGACCAAGGAACAGGCCGTGGAGGGCCTGCGCAGGAGCAACAGCGGCCTGGCCGACATGCTGGCCGGGGTGGACTTCACGCCGGGGCAGGGCATCGACTTCGGCGCGGTCGGCGACATCCTGCTGACGGCGCTCGCGGTGTACGTCGGCGCGGGGCTGCTGATGCTGGTGTCGACGCGGCTGTCGATCCGGATCATCAACCGGGTCGTGTTCCAGCTGCGCGAGGACATCCAGACGAAGCTGTCGCGGCTGCCGCTCTCGTACTTCGACCGCGCCAAGCGCGGCGAGGTGCTGAGCCGGGCGACGAACGACATCGACAACATCTCGCAGACGATGCAGCAGACGATGGGCCAGCTCATCAACTCCCTGCTGACGATCATCGGCGTGCTGGTGATGATGTTCTGGATCTCGCCACTCCTTGCGCTGGTCGCGCTGGTGACCGTGCCGCTGTCGGTGGTCGTGGCGACGAAGGTCGGCAAGCGCTCGCAGCCGCAGTTCGTCCAGCAGTGGAAGGTGACGGGCAAGCTCAACGCCCACATCGAGGAGATGTACACCGGCCACACCCTGGTGAAGGTGTTCGGCCGGCAGGAGGAGTCCGCGAAGGACTTCGCCGAGCAGAACGAGGCGCTGTACGAGGCCGGGTTCAAGGCGCAGTTCAACAGCGGGATCATGCAGCCCCTGATGATGTTCGTGTCGAACCTGAACTACGTGCTGATCGCCGTGGTCGGCGGGCTCCGGGTGGCGTCCGGCTCGCTGTCGATCGGTGATGTGCAGGCGTTCATCCAGTACTCGCGGCAGTTCTCGATGCCGCTGACCCAGGTCGCCTCGATGGCCAACCTGGTGCAGTCCGGTGTCGCCTCGGCGGAGCGGATCTTCGAGCTGCTGGACGCCGAGGAGCAGGAGGCCGACCCGGCGAAGGGCGAGGGCGAGCACCCCGGCATCCTGCGCGGCAGCGTCGCGCTGGAGCACGTGTCGTTCCGCTACGACCCGGAGAAGCCGCTCATCGAGGACCTGTCGCTGAGCGTCGAACCGGGCCACACGGTCGCGATCGTCGGCCCGACGGGCGCCGGCAAGACGACGCTGGTCAACCTGCTGATGCGGTTCTACGAGGTGACGGGCGGCCGGATCACGCTGGACGGCGTGGACATCGCGAAGATGTCCCGGGCGGACCTGCGTGCGGGCATCGGCATGGTCCTCCAGGACACCTGGCTGTTCGGCGGGACCATCGCGGAGAACATCGCCTACGGGGCCTCCGGGGACGTCAGCCGCGAGCGCATCGAGGAGGCGGCGCGGGCGGCCCACGCCGACCGCTTCATCCGGACCCTGCCGGACGGTTACGACACGGTGATCGACGACGAGGGCTCCGGGGTCAGCGCGGGCGAGAAGCAGCTGATCACGATCGCCCGGGCGTTCCTGTCCGACCCGGTGATACTCGTGCTGGACGAGGCGACCAGCTCCGTCGACACCCGGACCGAGGTGCTGATCCAGAAGGCGATGGCGGGCCTGGCGCACGGCCGTACGAGCTTCGTGATCGCGCACCGGCTCTCCACCATCCGGGACGCCGACGTCATCCTGGTCATGGACAACGGCTCGATCGTGGAGCAGGGCACGCACGACGAGCTGCTGGACGCGAAGGGCGCCTACGCCCGGCTGTACGCGGCGCAGTTCGCCCAGGCGGTCGCCGAGGTCGACTGAGCGGTACGGCCGCTCCGCGGCTGCCTCGGGCGCGAGTCCTAGTCGAGGTAGCCGCGGAGCTGGTCGGCGGAGGCGTGGTCGCGGAGCCGGGTGAGGGTCCTGGACTCGATCTGGCGTATGCGTTCGCGCGTCACGCCGAAGATGCGGCCGATCTCCTCCAGGGTGCGGGGCCGTCCGTCGACCAGCCCGTAGCGCAGCTGGACCACCTTGCGTTCGCGCTCACCCAGGGTGGAGAGGACCGCCTCCAGGTGCTGGCGCAGCAGCAGGAAGGCGGCGGACTCCACGGGGGACGCGGCGTCCCCGTCCTCGATGAGGTCGCCGAGCGAGACGTCCTCCTCCTCGCCGACCGGGGCGTGCAGCGAGACGGGTTCCTGGGCCAGGCGCAGGATCTCGCCGACCCGTTCGGGCGTCAGGTCGAGGTGGGCGGCGACCTCCTCGGGGGTGGGCTCGTAGCCGCGTTCCTGGAGCATGCGGCGCTGGACCCGGACGACGCGGTTGATCAGCTCCACGACGTGGACCGGGACCCTTATGGTCCGGGCCTGGTCGGCGAGGGCGCGGGACATGGCCTGCCGGATCCACCAGGTCGCGTACGTCGAGAACTTGTAGCCGCGCGCGTAGTCGAACTTCTCGACGGCGCGGATCAGCCCGAGGTTCCCCTCCTGGACGAGGTCGAGCATGGTCAGGCCGCGGCCCACATAGCGCTTGGCGACGGAGACGACGAGGCGCAGGTTGGCCTCGATGAGGCGGCGCTTGGCCATGCGGCCCATGACGACGAGCCGGTCCAGGTCGACGGCTAGGCGGGTGTCGGGGTCCGGGGTGCGGGCGAGGCGTTCCTCGGCGAACAGGCCGGCCTCGATGCGCCGGGCGAGCTCCACCTCGTCGGCGGCGGTGAGCAGCGGGATGCGCCCGATCTCGCGCAGGTACTGGCGGAACAGGTCCGAGGTGGGCCCGGCCTCCGGTCTCCCGCGCGGCTCCGGGGGCTCGTCCGGCTCCTCCATGACCCCCTCGGGGTGGTGCGCCGCCCGGGCCTGTACGGGGA
This sequence comes from Streptomyces sp. NBC_00523, assembly GCF_036346615.1. NCBI lineage: Bacteria > Bacillati > Actinomycetota > Actinomycetes > Kitasatosporales > Streptomycetaceae > Streptomyces > Streptomyces sp. NBC_00523. The sequence continues at coordinate 2,275,988 of NZ_CP107836.1, forward strand.
CGGCCGGGGCGCGCTCGGCTTCGGTGACGGTCCGGGTCTGCACGGGGGCGACCTCCAGGTGATCGCTGCCGGACCGCGGGACGGGGCCGCGCTCCGATGACTCAGGGCACCGCCATCAGTGTGGGGTACGACACACAGCCGCCACGAGGGGCGTGCGGTGACTTTCTGAGGTCGTCACGTGACGGCCGGGTAGGGCCTGTCGTCTGGATCGGGCCGGATCAGGGAGCGGGCTCTGGTGCCGTGCATCGCAAGGCGGAGGATTGAGGCAGATGGGGTCTCCCCTGCTCGAGCGAAGCCGAGAGCTTGGGGAAGGAGCGTTGGTGATTGACGACAACGCCGCGAGGTGCGGTGCCGGAGCCCGCGAGCCCGGCCCGATCCCAGACGACAGGCCCTGCGTCAGAGGGCGTCGGCGCCGTGGTTCCGCAGGGTCTGGGCGTACTGCTGGAGGACCCAGACCTCGTTCTGCGCGGCGGCGAGGTGCTCGGGGGCCACGTTGCTGCCGAGGCGGGCCAGGCTGCTCTGGACATCGTTGATCCGGCGGTCGACAGCGCGCAGGCGGACCTTGACCAGGTGCTCCCCGGCGTAGGTCTCGTCGATGGACTTGCCGTGGAAGACCTCGACCGCGAGCTCGGTGATCAGCTTGCGGACGGATTCGTTGGGCGTGGCGTCGAGCACCCGGACGAGGTATTCGCGGCTGTCGGCGAGGCCCTGTTCGGCGCCGCCCGCCTCCTCGACGCACTGGCGCACGGCGGCGTAGGGCGGTGCGGTGAACTCGTCGGAGCCGTAGGCGTCGAAGGCGGGCGCGACCAGCTCGGGGCGCTGGAGGGCGAGCTTGAGCAGTTCGCGCTCGGTGCGATGGGCGGGGCTGCGGAGGTTGAGCGCGGGTCCCGAGGGGACGGGTGCGGCCTGGACCTGCTGGTGGCGGGCGCCACCGCGGGCGGCGGGGCCGGGTCCGCGCCGGTCGCCGCCCCGGCCGCGGGCCCACTGGGCGAGCTGGTTGATCCGGTGGACGACGTACTCCTGGTCCAGGATGCCGATGAAGCCGGCCAGCTGGACGGCGACCTCGCGCTGGACGCTGCCGGTCTTGATCTTGGCGACGACGGGGGCGGCCTCGTCCAGTGCGGCGGCGCGGCCGGCCGGGGTCTCCAGGTCGTAGCGACCGACGATCTGGCGCAGCGCGAACTCGAAGAGCGGGGTGCGGGGTTCGACCAGGTCGCGGACGGCGTCGTCACCCTTGACCAGGCGCAGGTCGCACGGGTCCATGTTGTCCGGGGCGATGGCGATGTACGTCTCGGCGGCGAACTTCTGGTCGTCCTCGAAGGCGCGCAGGGCGGCCTTCTGACCGGCCGCGTCGCCGTCGAAGGTGAAGATCACGCGGGCGCTGCCGTTGTCCATGAGGAGACGGCGGAGGATCTTGATGTGGTCGCCGCCGAAGGCGGTGCCGCAGGTGGCGATGGCGGTGGTGACCCCGGCGAGGTGGCAGGCCATCACGTCCGTGTAGCCCTCGACCACGACGGCCCGGCTGGACTTGGCGATCTCCTTCTTGGCCAGGTCGATGCCGTACAGCACCTGGGACTTCTTGTAGATCGGGGTCTCGGGGGTGTTGAGGTACTTCGGGCCGTTGTCGTCGTCGCGGAGCTTGCGGGCGCCGAAGCCGACGACGTCCCCGGCGGTGTCGCGGATGGGCCACATCAGGCGGCCCCGGAAGCGGTCGATGGGGCCGCGCCTGCCGTCCTGGGAGAGGCCGGAGGTGATCAGCTCCTTGTCGCTGAAGCCCTTGCCGCGCAGGAAGCGGGTGAGGTGGTCCCAGCCGGCCGGGCTGTAGCCGACGCCGAAGTGGGCGGCGGCGGCCTGGTCGAAGCCCCGGTCCGCGAGGAACTTGCGGCCGATCTCGGCCTCGGGGCCGTTCAGCTGGTCCACGTAGAACTCGGCGGCCGCCTTGTGCGCCTCGACCAGCCGGATCCGCTCGCCGCGCTGGTGGGAGGGGTTGTAGCCGCCCTCCTCGTAGCGCAGGGTGATGCCGGCCTTGGCGGCGAGCCGCTCGACCACCTCCGCGAAGGTCAGGTGGTCGATCTTCTGCATGAAGGCGATCGTGTCGCCGCCCTCCTGGCAGCCGAAGCAGTGGAAGAGACCCTTGCTCGGACTGACCTGGAAGGAGGGGGACTTCTCGTCGTGGAAGGGGCAGAGGCCCTTGAGGTTGCCTCCGCCCGCGTTGCGCAGCTGGAGGTACTCGGAAACGACGGCGTCGATCGGGACCGCGTCCCGTACCGCCTTCACATCGTCGTCATTGATCCTGCCTGCCACGCGTTGAAGTCTACGGGTGGGCTCGGACAGGAACGGCCGGGGCGGGGGTCCGCCCCGGGCCGGTGCGGAGGCGGGAGCGGGATCCCGCGCACCGGCCCGGGACCGCTCAGACCAGGGTTTCCAGGGGCACCGAGGGGTCGGCCAGGGCGTCCGGGTCGACGGGGCGGCCGGCCCGGATCAGCTTCTGGATGTGCTCCGTGACGTCCCACACGTTGACGTTCATCCCGGCCAGTACGGTGCGGTCCTTCAGCCAGAACGCGATGAACTGGCGCTTGCCCGCGTCGCCCCGGATGACGACCTGGTCGTAGGAGCCGGGCGGGGCCCAGCCGGAGTACTCCAGGCCCAGGTCGTACTGGTCGGAGAAGAAGTACGGCACCCGGTCGTAGGCGACGTCCTGGCCGAGCATGGCGCGGGCCGCGGCCGGGCCGCCGTTCAGCGCGTTGGCCCAGTGCTCGACCCGCAGCCGGGTCCCGAGCAGCGGATGGGCGGCGTTCGCCACGTCACCGGCCGCGTAGATGTGGGGGTCGCTGGTGCGCAGCGAGGCGTCGACGGCGATGCCGCCGCCCTGCTCGCGCGGGGCGATCTCCAGACCGGCCGCCTCGGCGAGCGCGGTGCGGGGGGCGGCGCCGATGGCGGCGAGCACGTCGTGGGCGAGGTGCTCCTCGCCGTCGTCGGTGCGCACCGCGAGGACCATGCCGTCCTGGCCGACGATCTCGGTGAGCCGGCCGCCGAAGTGGAAGCGGACGCCGTGGTCGCTGTGGAGCTCGGTGAAGATCTGGCCGACCTCCGGTCCGACGACCCGGAGCAGCGGGGTCGCCTCCGGTTCGACCACGGTGACCTCGGCGCCGTACCCGCGGGCGGCGGCCGCGACCTCCAGGCCGATCCAGCCGGCCCCGGCGATGACCAGGTGGCCGTTGTCGCGGCCGAGGGCGGCGAGGACGTTGCGCAGCCGGTCGGCGTGGGCGAGGCGGCGCAGGTGGTGGACGCCGGCCAGGTCGGTGCCCGGGACGTCGAGGCGGCGGGGCTCGGCGCCGGTGGCGAGGAGCAGCTTGTCGTAGTGGATGACGGTGCCGTCGCCCGTCTCGACGGTGCGCGCCTCGCGGTTCAGGTCGGTCACGGACTGGCCGAGGTGGAGCTCGATCTCGACGCCCGCGTACCAGGCGGTCTCGTGGACGAAGACGCTGTCGCGGTCCTCCTTCCCGGTCAGGTACCCCTTGGACAGCGGCGGGCGTTCGTACGGATGGTCGCGCTCGTCGCCGATCAGGATGACCCGGCCGCTGAATCCCTCCGACCGGAGGGTCTGGGCTGCCTTCGCCCCGGCCAGCCCTCCGCCGACGATGACGAACGTCCGATGTGCGTCGACCACGTGATGCCTCCTCGGTGCTTGCTGCGCGGCGCCAACTGCGAGCGTCCCGCACGCAGCGTAGTGGGGGAAGGGGGTGTGGCCCGATCAGGTCACTCCGGGTGGCGGACGCCCCCTTGGGTGAGGTGGGTGTGCAGGGTGCGGGCGGAGGCGTCGGTGAGGGCGGCGATCTGGTCCACGAGGACCCGCTTGCGGGCGCGGTCGTCGGGCGCCGCCTCGTACAGCGCGCGCAGCTGCGGTTCCAGCCCTTCGGGGGCGCGGGCGGTGAGCGCGGCGGCCAGCTCGGCGATGACGATGCGCTGGTCGGCGCGGATCTCCTCCTGCTCGGCGCGCTGCATCACGTAGCGGTCGGCGATGGCCTTGAGCACCGCGCACTCGTTGCGCGCGTCGCGCGGGACGACCAGCTCGGCGGCGTAACGGGTGAGGCGTCCGGTGCCGTACGCCTGGCGGGTGGCGGTCTCGGCGGCGAGGCAGAAGCGGCCGATCAGCTGGCTGGTGGCGTCCTTGAGGCGGGCCTGGGCGACGGCGGACCCGTCGTAGCCGTGCGGCCACCACTCCTGGGCGATGAGCCGGTCGAGCGCGTCGGCCAGCTCCTGCGGGTCGGTGTCCGCGGGGACGTAGCGGCCGATGGCGACGTCCCAGATGTCGCGGCGCTCCGGCTCGGCCTCCAGGCAGTTGGGGTCGATGTGGCCCGCGTGCAGCCCGTCCTCGAAGTCGTGCACGGAGTACGCCACGTCGTCGGACCAGTCCATGACCTGGGCCTCGAAGCACTTGCGGTCGCGGGGGGCGCCCTCGCGGAACCACCGGAAGACCGGCAGGTCGTCCTCATAGACCCCGAATTTGGGCGAGCCGGGGTCGGTGGGGTGGGCGCCCCGGGGCCAGGGGTACTTGGTGGCGGCGTCGAGGGCGGCGCGGGTGAGGTTGAGGCCGACGCTGACCAGGTCGCCGGTGCGGGTGTCGGGGACGAAGCGCTTGGGTTCGAGGCGGGTGAGCAGCCGCAGCGACTGGGCGTTGCCCTCGAAGCCGCCGCAGTCGGACGCGAAGTCGTTGAGCGCCTGTTCGCCGTTGTGGCCGAAAGGCGGGTGTCCCATGTCGTGGGAGAGGCAGGCCGCCTCCACGAGGTCGGGGTCGCAGCCGAGGGCGGCGCCCAGCTCGCGGCCGACCTGGGCGCACTCCAGGGAGTGGGTGAGCCGGGTGCGCGGGCTGGCGTCCCAGGCGGGGCCGCGGGTGCCGGGCGTGACGACCTGGGTCTTCCCGGCGAGCCTGCGGAGCGCCGCGGAGTGCAGCACGCGGGCGCGGTCGCGCTGGAAGGCGGTGCGGCCGGGCCGTTTGTCCGGCTCGGGGTCCCAGCGCTCGGCGTCGAACGCGCCGTAGGGCGCCGTACCGGGGTGCTGTGTGCCGTCCGTGCCTTCCGTGCCGTTCATGCGTCCGAGATTAGGGCCTGTCCGGCCATTCCCGTCGTCCGCCCGGAGGGCGGGCCGGGCGGCGTCAGGCGTGTGCTCTCGGCGTGCCGGCCCCAGACCCCTGTACTGGACGTACTGGGGTCTGGGGCCGGTGCGGCGAGAGTGCGTGCATGGCGTCGCCCGGCAGACGGGAATGGTCGGACAGGCCCTCGGCCGCACCGACAGGACGGGTCAGGCGGAGGCGGCGAAGCGTGTGTTCATAGGTATGTCGCACAGGGCCGCTCCGGCCGCCGCCCGCGCCTGGTCGTAGCGGTGCAGGAGCAGCCGGGCCAGCGCGGGGTGGGCGCCGAGCGGGGCGGCGGCGATCCACGGCGCGTGGGCGGCGGCGGCCGAGGCGAACCGCCCGGGCGCGGTGAAGTAGGAGGCGACGGCGATCCGCCGGTGGCCCCGGGCGGCGAGCGCGCGCACGGCGGCGGGCACGGTGGGCGAGGCGGCGGAGGCGTACGCGGGCACGACGGGCACGCCGCCGAGCCGTTCGCCGAGGAGCCGTGCGGTGTGCCGGGCGTCGGCGGCCGATTCGGGGTCGCGCGACCCGGCGGCGGCGAGGACGACGGCGCTCCCCCGCTCCGAGGCGTGCCAGCCGGCCTCGGTGAGCCGGTCGTGCAGCGCCTCCACCAGCAGCGGGTGCGGCCCGAGCGGCGCGGCGACCCGGGCCCGCAGGGCGGGGGCGGCGGCGACGGACGCGGGGATGTCGTGCTTGACGTGGTGCCCGCGCCCGAGCAGCAGCGGTACGAGGACGGCCTCGCCTGCACCGAGGGCGTCCAGGGCGTCCGGCAGGAGCGGCGCGTTGAGCTCTATGTGGCCGAGGCGGACGTCGAGCCCGGGGCGCAGTTCGCGGACCCGGTCCAGGAGCGCGGCGACGGCCTGGGGGGTGCGCGGGTCCCGGCTGCCGTGGGCGACGGCGACCAGGGCGGGGGCGGCGGACGCCGGGCGGTGCGCGGGAAGGTGCCGGATGCGGTGCATGGAGTCCATGGTCGCGGACGCACGTTGCCGGGGCGTTGCATGGCGGTCACGCGGGTTTTCCGCCGCCTCACGGGGGAGGCGCGGCGGCCGGGAGGGCCCTCAGCCCCTCCCCCGCACCGCGAACAGGTGCTCGATGACCTGGGCCACCCCGTCCTCCTCGTTGGTCCGGGCGTGTGTCTCCACGGCGGCCAGGACCGCCGGGTGGGCGTTGGCCATGGCGTAGCCCGTGCCGGCCCAGGCGAGGACCGTGAGGTCGTTGGGCATGTCGCCGAACGCGATGACGTCCGCCGCCTCGATGCCCCGCTCCGCGCAGAGCAGGGAGAGGGCGCCGGCCTTGGTGACGCCGGGGGCGCTGATCTCCAGCAGCCCGCGCCCGCCGGAGTGGGTGAGCTGGACGGTGTCGCCGGCCCCCTGGCGGGCGGCGGCGAGCAGGGTGTCGGCGTCGAGCTGTTCCGTCCAGGCGAGGAGCTTGGTGACGGGGGCCTCGGTGAGCCACAGCTCGGCGAGGGAGGCGACGGGGAGTTCGGCGCCCTCGTCCTCGGACAGGCGCAGCCGGTAGGCCGGTTCGTAGAAGACCTGGTTGCCGGTCTCCAGGGCGAAGCCGACGCCGGGGACGGCCGCGGCGAGCGCGGTGGCGACCTGCCGGGCCACGGTCAGGGACAGCATCTGCGAGGCGACGACGCTGCGGCTCGCCATGTCGTACACGAGGGCCCCGTTGCTGCACACCGCCGTGCCCACGAGGCCGGTGGCCTCGGCCAGCCGGTCCACGAAGCGGGGCGGCCGGGCGGTCACGATGACGATCTCCGCCCCGGCCTCCTCGGCGGTGCGCAGGGCGCGCAGGGTGCGGGGCGAGAGCGAGCCGTCCCCGCGCAGAAGGGTGCCGTCGAGATCGGAGGCGATCAACCGTGGAAGCGACATCGCCCGATGGTACGCGGACCGCCCGGACCGGTCCGAGAACCCTTTCGGCCGCCGGATCGTCCAGTAGGGCAGGGGCGGCTGCGCCCCGCGAACCAGGGGCGGGCGAGTGAGGGTACGGATGCGGCGGACACCGGGGGCCGAGCGGGCGCGGGGCGTCCGGCTGCTGAGAGCCCTGCGGCCCCGGCTGCCGAAAACTCGTCGGGGGCGGCGGCGGGCGGTGCAGGGGGTGATGGCCGCGTGTGTGCTGGCGCTCGCGCCGGCGACCTGGCTGCATGTGGTGGCCGATGCCCGGATCAGGACCGTCGAGGACGTGCCCGCACGGCAGGTCGCGGTGGTGTTCGGGGCCGGGCTGTGGGACGGGAAGCCGTCCCCGTACCTGGCGAACCGGCTGCGGACGGCCGCCGCGCTCTACCGGGAGGGCAAGGTGAGGGTCGTCCTGGTGACCGGGGACAACAGCCGCGTGGAGTACGACGAGCCGGACGCCATGCGGGCGTTCCTGGTCGGGAAGGGCGTGCCGGACGACCGGATCGTCAGCGACTTCGCGGGCTTCGACACCTGGGACTCGTGCGTGCGGGCGAAGAAGATCTTCGGCGTCGACCGGGCGGTGCTGGTGAGCCAGGGCTTCCACATCCGCCGCGCCATCGCGCTGTGCCGGGCGGCGGGGATCGACGCGTACGGGGTCGGGGTGGACGCCAGGCACGACGTCACCTGGTACTACGGCGGGACGCGGGAGGTGTTCGCGGCGGGGAAGGCGGCGCTCGACGCCCTGTTCGAGCCGGACCCGCACTTCCTGGGCCCCCGGGAACGGGGCGTGGACGACGCGCTGGCGGCGGCCTCCCGCTGACCGGAGGGCCGGGCCCGCCCGGCGTCAGACCGAGGTGACCGGGGCCGTCTCGGCCGAGACCCAGCCGAGGTAGCGGGCGCTGCCCCGGAGCACCGGCAGGGCGATGATCTCCGGGGTCTCGTAGTCGTGCGCCTCCTGGAGGTGGGCCTCCAGCTCCTCGTACCGCTCGGCCGTCGTCTTGCAGAACAGCTGCCACTCCTCGGTGGCCTCGATGGCGTTCTGCCAGCGGTAGACGGAGGTGACGGGCGCGGAGATCTGCACGCACGCGGCGAGCCGCGCCTCGACCACTCCCCGCGCCAGCTCCCTCGCCTTCTCCTCGCTGTCCGTCGTGGTCAGTACGGTCAGCCATGCCGGCGTCGTCGTCACTTCGCGTCTCCTCGCAGCGGTCGGCGGTTCCTCCCCGATTGTGGGGTGCCGCCTCCCGCCGCGCCATCAGCCGCCGTACGGGTGGGCCCTCTTCGCGTCCCGCAGCGCGCGGCCCCACCAGACGAGCTGGTCGAGCAGCGTCTTCACGGCGGCGTCCGGGCCGGCCGGGTCGCGGTGCCTGCCCGCGTCGTCGAACTGGGCACCGGCGTTGTGGAAGGAGACGGTGTCGCGAATCGAGACGGAGTGCAGCTCGGCGAAGACCTGGCGCAGGTGCTCGACCGCCCGCAGTCCGCCGGAGACCCCGCCGTAGGAGACGAACGCGACGGGTTTGGCCTGCCACTCGTCGCGGTGCCAGTCGATGAGGTTCTTCAGGGGCGCCGGGTAGGAGTGGTTGTACTCGGGGGTGACGACGACGAAGGCGTCCGCCTCGGCCAGCCGCGCCGAGACCCCGGCCAGCACCTCCCGGGCGTCGCCCTCCAGGCGGTAGGAGAGGGCGGTGGGCAGATCGAGACCGGCGACGTCGACCACGTCCGTTTCGATCGCGGGATGCGCGTCGGCGTGGGCGAGGAACCAGTCGGCGATGACGGGGGCGAACCGGCCCTCGCGGTTGCTGGCGAGGATGACGGCCACCTTCAGGGGGGCGGTCGCGGGCAGGGCGGTGGCGGTGGATTCCGCGGTGTTGAGGTCCATGGCGAAGACGTTCGACCATCAACCATGGTTGAGGTCAAGCGTGATCGGGAACGGGCCTCCCGCCGGGTGCCGGCGGCCGCATACCGTGGCCGTATGACGACTCCAGCAGCGACGGCCCTTCCGTACGCAGAGTTCGACGGCCGGCCCGCCACCGAGGAGGATCTGGGCCGGGCACTGTTCTTCAACTACGGCCACTTCACGGCGATGCAGGTACGCGGGGGCCGGGTGCGCGGTCTTGATCTGCACCTGGCCCGGCTGGACGCGGCCAACCGCGAGCTGTTCGAACTCCCCCTGGCCGGGGAGCTGGTGCGCCGGCTGATCCGGCACGCGCTGGAGAGCGCGGGCACGGCGGACGCCTCGGTGCGGGTGCACGCTTATCTGCCGCCGGGGAACACCGCGACGACCGTGATGGTGGCGGTGCGGGAACCGGGCGGGATGGACCCCGGCCCGAAGAGCCTGAAGTCCGTCCCGTTCGCCCGGACCGCCGCGCACCTCAAGCGGCCCGGCGAGTTCGGCCAGACCTACTACGCGAACCTGGCCCGCCGCGCCGGTTACGACGACGCGCTGCTGACCCTGCCCGACGGCTCGGTGACCGAGGGGTCGGTCACCAACATCGGCTTCTGGGACGGCACGGCGGTCACCTGGCCGCAGGCCCCGGCCCTGTCCGGCGTGGCCATGGGCGTCCTGGAACGCGAGCTTCCGGGCGCGGGCCTGACGTCGCTGCGCCGGCCGGTGACCCTGGACGGGCTCGGGGCGTTCCGCTCGGCGTTCCTCACCAACTCGCTGGGCATGGCCCCGGTCGCCCGGATCGACGACACCGCGTTCACGGTGGACGCGGAGCTGATGAAGCGCCTGGCGGCGGCGTACGAGGCGGCACCGGGCGAGGCGGTCTGACCATGGAGGCTCCCCTGCTGCTCCACATCGAGGGATCACGCCTGCCCGGGCGCTCCTGCCCGGCCGGACCCGGCTTCCCCGGCTACGAGAACATCCACGTGGGCGTCCAGCGCAAGGACCGCCCCGGGGAACTCCTCGGCCCGACGCCGGGAGACGCGCCGGGCGCCCGCTGGACCCTGGAATGCACGGCGGCCGAGGACGAGGAAGGGGTCGCGGTCCGGGGGCCGTACGTGCAGAACCGGCTGGGCGGGCGCTTCGTGTACCTGTCCTGGGGCACGGTCGACGCGGAGGGCCTGTTCACGATGTTCCGGCGGGCCAAGCTGATGTTCGCCGACGTCGACCCGGCCGTCCTGGCGGCGGCCGTGCGCTCGGGACATCTCACCGCCCGGCTTCCGCTCTCGGACGCCGAGGGGCGGCCGCTCTGCGCGCGCGTCCGGCCGCCGGTGATCGACTGGTCGGCCTCGGGGCGCCCCTGACGCAGTCCGCCCCCTCCGGACCCAGGGGGGAGAGGTCCGGAAGGGGCGTCGGCCGGGGGCGGCTGTGCGCACCGTCCCGTGGGGGGTTGTGATGCGTGTTCCCGCTCAACGACGTCTCACGCATGTGATGTACGCCACATTGCCCGACGGGTCCGTCACCCGAACGGCACCAGGCGGTGACGGAGCGCGCACCCCACCCTCCGTCACCCCTGTGACCTGCGACGACACCGTTTGGCAAGGGGGCCACGCCGGGCCGGACGGGTGAGAGCTGACTTGGTGTCAGCAGGCATGGGGGCCGGTCCGGCTGTTGGCTCGGAGCCAGGACACACCCGCCAGCGCCCCCTGCTCGGAGGAAACCCCCATGCGCCGTCCTGCCCGACTCGTGACCGGCACCGCCGCCGCGGCCCTGGCCGCCGCCGCGCTCGGCCTCAGCGCCGCCGCCCCGTCCGCGTACGGGGACGAGACGGCGCCACTGAGGATCACCCCCGCCAGCGCGGCGCCGGGCGCCACGGTCACCGTGGACACCACCGCCTGCGGGGGTGACAGCGCCGCCACCGGCGACGCGAGCGCGCTGGACGCCCCGGAGTTCCCGCTGGCGCCCGCCTCCCTCGAAGAGGCCCTGGCCGGCTCCTTCCGGGTGCCCGGCGGCGTCGCGCCCGGGTCCTACGGCATCGGCGTGGACTGCGCGAACGGCAAGAAGGCCACCGGCGAGATCGAGGTGAAGCCCGCGGACCGGGCGGCCGGTGCCGAGGACCCCGCCGCCCCCGCCGGGACCACCGACTCGCCCACGTACGACTTCTCCGGCCTCGACGGCCTGGGCGGCGACGAGGACACGGAGGGGCTGGACGAGCCCGGCGGCCTCGACGGTCTCGACGCCGAGTCCGCCGGAGCCGCCCGCATCCCGGACGCCCCCGCCGAGGCGGGCCGCTCCACGCCCACCGAGCGCCCGACCGGGCCCGGGCGTGACGAGACGGGCTCCGGCCGCGACGAGACCGGGGCAGGCCGCGAGACGCCCTCCGGGCACCGGACCTCGGCCGCGCCCACCGCCCCCTCGGGGCACGTGAAGACCGGAGTCGGCGGAAGCGTCGGCCCGGACACCACCCAGATCGCGGCGGGAGCCGGCGTCCTCGCCGCTGCCGCCGTCGGCGGAGCCTGGCTCCTGCGTCGCCGGGCGAGCGGCACGCGGGACGCCGGCTGACGGAGGCATCCACCCCTCCGTACCGCCCGGTGTCCGTCCCGGTGGCCCCGCGCCACCGGGACGGGACCGTTTCCGCTTCCGCACCCCGGAGGACCACCGTGTCCCAGAAAGCCAAGGGCTGGCTGCTCGTCGTCGTGGCGCTGGCCGGTGTCTGGCTGATCCAGAACGGCGCGGGCACCCGGCTCACCCCGCCCGGACCGGCCGCCGCCCAGGCGTTCGCCGCCGGGCCCGCCCTGCTGCCCGGCTCCCCGGTCGCCGAGCCGCTGCGCCCCTCCGCGCCCGTCCGCATCCGGATTCCCAGCATCCGGGTCGACGCCCCGATGATGCGGCTCGGGCTCGGGGCGGACGGCAGCCTGGACGTGCCGCCGGCCGGGAACACGGACATCGTCGGCTGGTGGAAGGACGGCACGCCGCCGGGCGCCAAGGGCACCGCGATCGTCGCCGGCCACGTCGACAACGCGGAGGGCCCGTCGGTCTTCTACGACCTGGGCTCGCTGAAGAAGGGCAGCACCGTCGAGGTGGACCGGAAGGACGGCCGTACCGCCGTCTTCGCGCTCGACGCGATCGAGGTGTACGAGAGCGACGACTTCCCCGACCAGCGGGTCTACGGCGCCTCCGAGCACGCCTCGCTGCGCCTGATCACCTGCGGCGGCGGCTACTCCGAGGCGACCGGCTACCGGGGGAACGTGGTGGCGTACGCCCACCTCACGAGCGTGCGCTGAGCCCCGCCGTACGGAAGATCAGCTCTGCCACCGCACGAAGAGTCAGCTCTGCCACTGGTCGAACCCGAGCTTCGCCACCAGCGAGAACACCACCAACAGCAGCACCCCGCGCACGAACTCGCTGCCCTTGCGCAGCGCCATCCGCGCGCCCAGCAGCCCGCCCGCCAGGTTGAACACCGCCATCAGCGCCGCCAGCTGCCACAGCACGTTGCCCTGGTACGCGAACATCGCGAGCGCCCCGGCGTTGGTGCAGACGTTGACGATCTTCGCGGTGGCCGACGCGGTCACCAGGTCGAGGTGGAGCACGGCGGTCAGGGCGAGCACCAGGAAGGTGCCCGTACCGGGGCCGAACAGTCCGTCGTACAGGCCGATGCCGCCGCCCACCAGGGCGATCGCGGTGATCCTGCGGGCCCGGGTGACCTGGGGCGGGACGCCGTCCCCGGCGGCCCGGCCGAACTGGGGCCGCAGCATCACGAACCCGGCGACCGCCAGCAGCACCACCATGATCACCGGCCGCAGCACCTCGCTGCTGATCCCGGCGGCGAAGAACGCGCCGGTCATCGACCCGGCCAGGGCCGCGAACCCGATCCGGACCGCCGTGCCCACCTTCACCGGAGCCTTGCGCGCGTAGGTGACGGCGGCGCCCGAGGTGCCGACGATGGCGACCGCCTTGTTGGTGCCGAGGATCTGCGCGGCCGGCAGGTGCGGCAGACCGAGCAGCAGCGCGGGCAGCAGAAGCAGTCCGCCGCCCCCGACCACCGCGTCGACCCAGCCCGCCGCGGCGGCGGCGAGGCACAGCACGACAAGGGTGGTCAGGGTGATGTCCGGCATGAGCACGACCCTATGAAGCGGATGCGAGCACCGTCCAACCGTTCCGGGGCCGCACCGGGAAAGTTGAGCCAACTCTGAGGTTTCCGCAGGGCAAGGCCCCTTTTCCGACCTCAGCCGGCCGCCTCACAGACCTTTCGGGCGGGTGCTGAGCGCAAGGTTCCTCCCGGGAAACAGCGGGGAACCGGCCGGGTAACACCGCCCGGACACGCTTGTCGTCATGAGCACACAGGCCCGGCGCCTGTGGCCCTGCCGAATCTGCTCGCCGACGACGGAGGCCCCGAGATGCCGGTGTCCACTCCCCCGACCGCCCCCACCTCAGGCCCTGCCGCCGTGCCGACGCTCGTGGTCGTCGGACACGGGATGGTCGGCCAGCGCTTCCTGGAGGCCCTGGCCGAGCGCGGTCTGACCGGCGCAGCCGGGACCGCCCGGGTCGTCGTCCTGTGCGAGGAGCCCCGCGCCGCCTACGACCGGGTCCAGCTGACCTCGTACTTCGCCGGGAGGACCCCGGACGACCTGTCGATGGTCGAGGACGGCTTCATGGAGCGGCACGGCTTCGAACTGCGGCTCGGCGACCCGGCGGTGGCCGTGGACCGCGCCGCCCGTACGGTCACCGCGCGGTCCGGCGAGGTCTTCGCGTACGACACGCTGGTCCTGGCGACCGGGTCCTATCCGTTCGTGCCGCCGGTCCCCGGCAAGGACAGCACCGGCTGCTTCGTCTACCGGACGATCGAGGACCTGCTCGCCATCGAGGAGTACGCGAAGAACGCGACGACCGGCGCGGTGGTCGGCGGCGGGCTGCTCGGCCTGGAGGCGGCCGGCGCGCTGAAGGGCCTCGGCCTGGAGACGCACGTCGTGGAGTTCGCGCCCCGGCTGATGCCCGTCCAGGTGGACGAGGGCGGGGGCGCGGCGCTGCTGCGCACCATCGAGGACATGGGCCTGACCGTGCACACCGGGGTCGGTACGCAGGAGGTGACCGCGGGCGAGGACGGCGCGGTGACCGGGATGGCGCTCTCCGACGGGTCCGCGCTGGCCACGGACCTGGTGGTGTTCTCGGCCGGGGTGCGTCCGCGCGACCAGCTGGCCCGGGAGTGCGGGCTCGCGGTCGGCGAGCGCGGCGGGATCGTCGTGGACGAGGAGTGCCGGACCTCCGACCCGGCGGTCTTCGCCATCGGCGAGTGCGCGCTCGCCTCGGACGGCCGGGTGTACGGGCTGGTGGCGCCGGGTTATGAGATGGCGCTGACCGCCGCCGAGGTGATCGCCGGCAGGGCGGCCGCGTTCACCGGCGCCGACCTGTCGACCAAGCTGAAGCTGCTCGGCGTGGACGTGGCCTCGTTCGGCGACGCGCACGGCACCGCCGAGGGCTGCCTCGACGTCGTGTACTCGGACGCCCGCTCCGGGGTCTACAAGAAGCTGGTGATGGCGGCGGACGGCACCCTGCTGGGCGGGGTCCTCGTGGGCGACGCCGACCAGTACGGCACGCTGCGCCCGATGACCGGGAGCGTGCTGCCGGTCGCCCCCGAGCAGCTGGTGCTCCCGGCGGGCGCGGGCGGCCCGGTGGCGCTCGGCCCCTCCTCGCTGCCCGACGAGGCGGTGATCTGCTCCTGCCACAACGTCACCAAGGGCACGATCTGCGAGCACACCACGCTCCCCGAGGTGAAGAAGTGCACCAAGGCGGGCACCGGCTGCGGCAGTTGCGTCAAGGTGATCGGCCAGCTGCTCCCGCAGAGCCAGGACGCGGGCCTGTGCGGCTGCTTCGCGTACACCCGCAGCGAGCTGTACGAGATCGTCCGCACCCTGCGCATCACCTCGTACGCGGACCTCCTCGACTCCCACGGGCGGGAGGAGGCCCGGGGCGGCGACGGCTGCGAGGTCTGCAAGCCGACGGTCGGCTCGGTCATCGCCTCGCTCGCCCCGACGGTCGGCGCCAGCGGCTATGTCCTGGACGGCGAGCAGGCGGCCCTCCAGGACACCAACGACCACTTCCTGGCCAACCTCCAGCGCAACGGCTCGTACTCGATCGTGCCGCGCATACCCGGCGGCGAGATCACCCCGGAGAAGCTGATCGTGATCGGCGAGGTGGCCCGCGACTTCGGGCTCTACACCAAGATCACCGGAGGTCAGCGCATCGACCTCTTCGGCGCCCGGGTCGACCAGCTGCCGCTGATCTGGACCCGGCTCGTCGACGCGGGGTTCGAGTCCGGGCACGCGTACGGGAAGTCGCTGCGCACGGTCAAGTCCTGTGTCGGGCAGACCTGGTGCCGCTACGGCGTGCAGGACTCCGTGAAGATGGCGATCGACCTGGAGCTGCGCTACCGGGGTCTGCGCTCCCCGCACAAGCTGAAGTCGGCGGTCTCGGGGTGCGCCCGCGAGTGCGCGGAGGCCCGGGGCAAGGACTTCGGGATCATCGCCACGGCGGGCGGCTGGAACCTCTACGTGGGCGGCAACGGCGGCGCCACCCCGCGCCACGCCGACCTGCTCGCCCAGGACCTGTCCGACGCCGAACTGATCCGGCTGATCGACCGGTTCCTGATGTTCTACATCCGCACCGCGGACCGGCTGGAGCGCACCTCGGCCTGGCTGGAGCGCATCGAGGGCGGCCTGGAGCACGTCCGGGACGTCGTGGTGCACGACAGCCTCGGGCTCTGCGAGGAGCTGGAGCGGCTGATGGCCGACCATGTGCGCGGCTACCGCGACGAGTGGGCCGAGACCATCAACGACCCGGAGCGGCTGCGCCGGTTCGTCACCTTCGTCAACGCGCCCGACGCGCCCGACCCGTCGGTGAAGTTCGTCCCGGAACGCGACCAGGTCAAGCCCGACCTGGACATCCTCGCGGGCCCGGTTCTCGCCATCCGCACTCTTGAAGGGACCGCCTCCTGATGACCACGCAGACGCTGGACACCGCGCAGGACACCCGGACCGTCCGGCTCGCCGCCGGGGACGGCTGGCTCACGGTGTGCGACCGCTCGCTGCTGACCCCGGGCCGCGGGGTCGCCGCCCTCCTCCCGGACGGCCGGCAGGTCGCGCTCTTCCTGGACCGGGCGGGGCGGACGTACGCCATCGACAACCGCGACCCGTTCACCGGGGCCTACGTCCTCTCGCGGGGCCTGGTCGGCTCGGACGGCGGGCAGCCCTTCGTCGCCTCGCCCCTGCTCAAGCAGCGCTTCGACCTGGCGACGGGGGCCTGCCTGGACGACGACGAGGTCTCCGTACCGGTCTTCGAGGTACGCGCGGACTGACGCGCACCGGCGGCCGGAAGTACCCCCGAACGGGTGCTTCCGGCCATCCGCGTGCCCGGTCGTACGCTTGATCCATGACCCAGGGCTGGAGCGCGCGCGACATACCCGACCAGAGCGGCCGCACCGCCGTGGTGACGGGGGCCAACAGCGGGATCGGGATCGTCACCGCCCGTGAGCTGGCCCGTTGCGGGGCCAGGGTGCTGCTCGCCTGCCGCGACGAACGGCGTGGCGAGGAGGCGGCGGCCCGCATCCGGTACGCGGTGCGCGGCGCGGACGTGGAGTTCGCCCCGCTCGATCTGGCCGATCTGGCCTCGGTGCGCGCGTTCGCCAAGGGCCTCCGGGCGGACCGGCTCGACCTGCTGGTCAACAACGCCGGGGTGATGGCCCTGCCCTACGGGCGGACCGCCGACGGCTTCGAGACCCAGTTCGGCGTCAACCACCTCGGGCACTTCGCGCTCACCGGGCTGCTGCTGCCGAGGCTGACGGCCACCGGGGGCGCCCGGGTGGTGACCGTCTCCAGCGGGCTGCACGCCCTGGCCGACATCGACATGGGCGACCTCAACAGCGAGCGGAACTACCGCCGCTGGACCGCCTACGGCCGCTCGAAGACCGCGAACCTGCTCTTCGTCCACGAGCTGGCCCGGCGGCTCGCGGCGGCCGGCAGCGGACTGGTGGCCGCCGCCGCGCACCCGGGCCTCGCCGCGACCGACCTGCACACGGCGGCGGCCCGGATGGAGCGGCGCCGGGCGGCGGAGCGCGTCATGAACCTCGCCAACGTCATCGCCCAGCCCGCGTCGGCCGGGGCCCTGCCCACGCTGTACGCGGCCACCGCGCCGGGCGTGCGCCCCGACTCGTTCACCGGCCCCCGCGTGCTGGGCTGGCGCGGCGCGCCCGGACCGTCCTGGCGGGCGGCCCGGACGCGCGGCGACGTGGCGGGCGAACGGCTGTGGGTGGCCTCGGAGCAGCTGACCGGGGTGACGTACGCGGGGCTGTAGCGGCCCCCGCGGCTCAGCCCTCGACGGCGGACGGGTCCATCCAGACGACCTCCCACATGTGGTGGTCCGGGTCCTGGAAGGAGCGGCCGTACATGAAGCCGAGGTCCTGCGTCTCGTTGGCGGGCGATCCGCCGTTGGCGAGGGCGGCCTCGGTCAGTTCGTCCACCTTCTCCCGGCTGTCGGCGCTGAGCGCGAGGATCACCTCGGTGGACGCGGACGCGTCGGCGATGTCCTTCTTGGTGAAGTCCTTGAAGCGCTCCTCCTGGAGGAGCATCGCGAAGATCGTGTCGCTGATGACGAGGCAGGCGGTGCGCTCGTCGCTGAACTGCGGGTTGAAGGAGTAGCCCAGCTTCGCGAAGAAGTTCTTCGACGTCTCCAGGTCCTTGACCGGCAGGTTCACGAAGATCATCTGAGGCATGGCCGTCTCGCTCTCTCGGTGCTCTGGTTCCGTGCGCGTCTTCTCGTCCGGTAGACGCCGGGGCCGCCCGGAACTCATCGGTGCGGGCCGCGGATCCTTTCCGTACGGGGCACCTCACGAAACCGCGACCGGCGCCCCGCCCCTCAGCAGCGAACCGCCCAGCGGGGTCAGGGTGTGCTGGACGGAGCTGCCGTGCCGCAGGGTGTGGACGAGCCCCGCCTCGCGCAGGACGCAGGCGTGCTGGCTGGCCGAGGCGAGGGAGACCCCCGCGCGCCGGGCCAGTTCGCTGGTGGTGCAGCCGTCGCCGATGGCCCGCAGGACCGTGGAGCGGGTCTGCCCGAGGAGCCGGCCGAGCGAGGGGCCCGGGTCGGCGAAGGCGGGGGCGGCCCGGTGGGCGACCGGGTAGACCAGGACCGGCGGGAGCAGGGGGTCGCGCAGTACGACGGGGGCGCCCCGGCAGAAGTAGGACGGCTGGAGGAGCAGTCCCCGTCCGTCCAGGTGGAGATCGCGGTCCACGGGGTAGTCCGCCTCCAGGACGGGCGCCCGCCAGCGGATGACCGGGGGCAGCGAGGCGAGCAGTTCGTCGGTGCCGCCGTCCAGGAGGGCGCGGCCCCGGATCGCCCGGTCGGCCTCGACGGCGGAGCGGATGTGCGGCCAGTACGGCTCGACGGCGGCGCGGTGGTAGTCCCGTAAGGCGGCGACGAGGCGGCCCACGGGCTCGGCGCCGCCCTCGCGCAGGGGGTCGAGGCGGGCGGCCCGCCGGGCGCCGGGGTCCCCGAGGAGAGCGATCTCGGCGCTCAGGCGCTCGGGCGGAGTCGCGCGCACGGCTTCCATTCCGGCGTCGAGTCCGAGCGGTTCGGCGCTTTCCTGAGAAGGCGTCAGGAAGTCGGGAAAATATCCGCGCTGCGGGACCACCGCGGACAGCAGACGTACTTCACCGCTCAACCGTGGGCGGGTTTCGGTGCGCCATTTCCCGAAGACCGCGGAAGCCCTCCGGTCCCTCAGCCGGTGAAAGCTGAGAATGGTCTCCCACAGCGCGTCCGGCCCGGAGGCCATCCGCACCCTGGAAAGGTCCCATCCGGAGACATGGATACGCAGCACCGAACTCCCACCCCTTGCACCTGCAATTTCCCCCCTCGCAAGAGTATGCGAATCGTAACAGCACGTCACCACGGGGTTTCGGCCAGAGGTGAAACGCCTCGCCGGGACCGCCCGCCGGACGAAAAGCTGTACGGCGTCGGGTGCGATTCCGGAGCCACCGGAAGAGCGAGTGAAGGCCGTGGGGGGTTTTGCTCGTTCGGCGGCGGTTGGCAAAGGTGCGGCTCCGCACTCGATGGGGGTAAGCCGGGTGCGGCCCGTGGATGGGGATCCACGGGCCGCACCCCGGTCCGTTCAACTCGATTTCTTTGCGCATTAAACGAAGCAATGGATGCCGGTTGGATGGCGGTCATCTTATTTACTGGGACATGACAACGTTGTGCATCGCCCGGCCGCGTACGCCAAGACGGCGGCACCCCCGCACAGGGTGCCGCCGCCTCCGGAATTCCGCGTCCGCCGCCGGTTCGGGTGAGGGTGGGATCACCGGCGGCGGAAGCGGAATCGGTAGGGGATGACGCGTCAGCGGCTGTCGCTCGCCCGCGCCCCGGCCGCCGCCCGGCCCGCCTCCAGACGCGCCACCGGAATGCGGAACGGCGAGCAGGAGACGTAGTCGAGACCGGCCTCGTGGAAGAAGTGCACCGACTCGGGGTCGCCGCCGTGCTCCCCGCAGATGCCCAGCTTCAGGTCCGGGCGGGTGGCCCGGCCGGCCGCGACGGCGCTCTTCACCAGCGAGCCGACGCCGTCCTTGTCGATCGTCTCGAACGGCGACACCCCGAAGATGCCCTTCTCCAGGTAGGCGGTGAAGAAGGAGGCCTCCACGTCGTCGCGGGAGAAGCCCCAGACCGTCTGGGTCAGGTCGTTGGTGCCGAAGGAGAAGAACTCCGCCGCCTCCGCGATCTGAGCGGCGGTCAGCGCGGCGCGCGGCAGCTCGATCATGGTGCCGATCTTCAGCTTGAGGTCGGTACCGGTGGCGGCCTGGACCTCGGCGATGACCCGGTCCGCCTCCTCGCGGACGATCTCCAGCTCCTGGACCGTGCCGACGAGCGGGATCATGATCTCGGCGCGCGGGTCGCCCTTGGCGTTCTTGCGGGCGGCGGCCGCCTCGGCGATGGCCCGCACCTGCATGGCGAACAGGCCGGGGATGACCAGGCCGAGGCGCACCCCGCGCAGCCCCAGCATCGGGTTCTGCTCGTGCAGCTTGTGCACGGCCTGGAGGAGCCTGAGGTCGTTCTCGTTGGCGTCCTTGCGGGCCTCGGCGAGGGCCACGCGTACCGAGAGCTCCGTGATGTCCGGCAGGAACTCGTGCAGCGGCGGGTCGAGGAGCCGCACGGTGACCGGCAGCCCGTCCATCGCCTCGAACAGCTCGATGAAGTCCGCCTTCTGGAGCGGCAGCAGCTGCTCCAGGGCCGTCTCGCGCTCCTGGTCGGTGTCGGCCAGGATCAGCTTCTCGACCATCTCGCGGCGCTCGCCGAGGAACATGTGCTCGGTGCGGCAGAGGCCGATGCCCTGGGCGCCGAAGCGGCGGGCGCGCAGGGCGTCCTCCGCGCTGTCCGCGTTGGCCCGCACCCGCAGCCGGCGCACCCGGTCCGCGTACGCCATGATCCGGTGCACGGCGGCGACCAGTTCGTCGGCGTCGTCGGCGCCCGCGTGCATCCGGCCCTCGAAGTACTCGACCACGGGGGACGGCACGACGGGGACCTCGCCGAGGTACACCTTGCCGGTGGAGCCGTCGACGGAGACGATGTCGCCCTCCTCCACGACGATGTCCCCGACCGTCAGGCGGCGGCGCTTGGTGTCGACCTCGATCTCCTCGGCACCGCAGACACAGGTCTTGCCCATGCCCCGGGCGACGACGGCGGCGTGCGAGGTCTTCCCGCCGCGCGAGGTGAGGATGCCCTCGGCGGCGATCATGCCGTCCAAGTCGTCCGGGTTGGTCTCGCGGCGGATCAGGATGACCTTCTCGCCGGACCGGGACCACTTGACGGCGGTGTACGAGTCGAAGACCGCCTTGCCGACCGCCGCGCCGGGCGAGGCGGCGATGCCCCGGCCGAGCCGCTGGGTCTTCGCGGTGTCGTCGAAGCGCGGGAACATCAGCTGGGCGAGCTGGGCGCCGTTGACCCGCTGAAGGGCCTCGGCCTCGTCGATCAGCCCCTGGTCCACCAGCTGGGTCGCGATGCGGAAGGCGGCACCGGCCGTGCGCTTGCCGACCCGGGTCTGGAGCATCCACAGGTGGCCGCGCTCGATGGTGAACTCGATGTCGCAGAGGTCCTTGTAGTGGGTCTCCAGCGTCTCCATGATCGTCAGCAGCTGGTCGTACGACTGCTTGTCGATCGACTCCAGTTCGGCGAGCGGGACGGTGTTGCGGATGCCCGCGACGACGTCCTCGCCCTGCGCGTTCTGGAGGTAGTCGCCGTAGACGCCCTGGTGGCCGCTGGCCGGGTCGCGGGTGAAGGCGACGCCCGTCCCGGAGTCGGGGCCGAGGTTGCCGAAGACCATCGAGCAGACGTTGACGGCGGTGCCGAGGTCGCCGGGGATGCGCTCCTGGCGGCGGTAGAGCTTGGCCCGGTCGGTGTTCCACGAGTCGAAGACCGCCTTTATGGCCAGGTCCATCTGCTCGCGCGCGTCCTGCGGGAAGTCGCGTCCGGCGTCCCGCGCGACGATCTTCTTGAACTCCTTGACCAGCTTCTTCAGGTCGCCCGCGTCGAGGTCCACGTCGACCTTGACGCCCTTGGCCTCCTTCGCGGCCTCCAGCGCCTCCTCGAAGAGCTCGCCGTCCACCCCGAGCACGGTCTTGCCGAACATCTGGATCAGCCGGCGGTAGGAGTCCCACGCGAACCGCTCGTCACCGGCCTGGGCGGCGAGGCCCGCCACGGAGGCGTCGGAGAGGCCGATGTTGAGGACGGTGTCCATCATCCCGGGCATCGAGAACTTGGCGCCGGAGCGTACGGAGACCAGCAGCGGATCGTCGGCCTGGCCGAGCTTCTTGCCCATCCGCGTCTCCAGGGCGTCGAGGTGCGCACTCACCTCGTCGCGGAGGGCGGCCGGCTCGTCACCGCTGTCCAGGTAGACCTTGCACGCCTCGGTGGTGATCGTGAAGCCGGGCGGGACGGGAAGCCCGAGGTTGGTCATCTCGGCGAGGTTGGCCCCCTTCCCGCCGAGGAGGTCCTTCAGATCCTTGTTGCCTTCGGTGAAGTCGTAGACGAACTTCTGCACATCTTTGTTTTCCGACACGGTCTCGACTCCTCGAAGACGCGGTGGCTGCCCTGACGGCGAGGAACATACCCAGATCGAAGGTGCCTGGGTACGTCCACTTGCGCGTCGTACGGCCGTAACCACCCGTCCGCCAGCAGATCGAAAGTCGGCCGCTCAAAAGCCATCCGGAACGGCGCGTTCAGGAGTCGTACGCAGGATGACGCAGCGCACACCGGAACCCCTGGTTCGGTGGCTGAAAGTGATCGAAGCGTCGATCGATCAAAGTATGGCTGGGTGGCACCCAGTGCCACCCTTTGAGAAGTGCAGCCCCTCATTTACCGCTCACCTGAGCACACCTCTTCTCACAGTGGCGAGAATCACTCGATGGAGGGGCCGCTCGGATGAGCGAAAACGGCGAGTGGGGGCACTCAGTGCCCCCACTCGCCGTTCGTTTTTCTCAGCCCCCGGAGGTGTCCAGCTCCGCGTCGGCGCTGATGCCCGCGCAGTCGTACGGGTCCTTCAGCCAGCCGTCCGGGAGGGCCACCCGGTTGTTGCCCGAGGTGCGGCCGCGGGGGCCGTCGGCGCCGTCCGGCCAGGGCTGGTCGAGGTCCAGCTCCTGGAGCTGGGAGCCCAGCTCCTCCAGCGAGGAGGTGATCGCCAGCTTCTTGCGCATCTCGGAGCCCACCGCGAAGCCCTTGAGGTACCAGGCGACGTGCTTGCGGAAGTCGATCACGCCCCGCGCCTCGTCGCCGATCCACTCCCCCAGCAGCGTCGCGTGGCGCAGCATCACGTCGGCGACGGTGCGCAGCGTGGGCGCCTGCCGGGTCTCCGTGCCCTCGAACGCGCTGACCAGGTCGCCGAAGAGCCAGGGGCGGCCCAGGCAGCCGCGCCCCACGACCACGCCGTCGCAGCCGGTCTCGCGCATCATGCGCAGGGCGTCGTCCGCGCACCAGATGTCGCCGTTGCCGAGCACCGGGATCTCCGGGACGTGCTCCTTGAGCCGGGCGATGGCGTCCCAGTCGGCGGTGCCGCCGTAGTGCTGGGCGGTGGTCCTGCCGTGCAGGGCGACCGCCGTGACGCCCTCCTCGACGGCGATCCGGCCCGCGTCGAGGTAGGTCAGGTGGTCGTCGTCGATGCCCTTGCGCATCTTGATCGTGACGGGCAGGTCCCCGGCCCGGGAGACCGCCTCGTGCAGGATCGCGCGCAGCAGCGGCCGCTTGTACGGGAGGGCCGAGCCGCCGCCCTTGCGGGTGACCTTGGGGACCGGGCAGCCGAAGTTGAGGTCGATGTGGTCGGCGAGGTTCTCGTCCACGATCATGCTGACGGCCTTGCCGACCGTGTCCGGGTCCACTCCGTACAGCTGGATCGAGCGCGGGGTCTCGGTCGCGTCGAAGTGGATGAGCTGCATGGTCTTCTCGTTGCGCTCGACCAGGGCCCTCGTCGTGATCATCTCGCTGACGAACAGCCCCTTGCCGCCCGAGAACTCCCGGCACAGGGTGCGGAAGGGGGCGTTGGTGATGCCGGCCATGGGCGCGAGGACCACCGGCGGCTGCACGGTGTGCGGGCCGATGCGGAGCAGCGAGGGCGAGGGGGCGAGCGTGGTCATGGCCCCATTGTCCCGTACCCCGGCGACTGCTCCGGGGGCGGTGGCGCCCCGCCGGTCCCAGGAAAGGCTAGGGCCTTGTCGGACCCGGCCCGTAGCGTGGGGCTTCCGGCACGAGGCCGGTGAATCAAGGAGACGAAGCTCATGACGACGACCTCTTCCCGCTTAATCCCCGGCTCCCCCAGCCGTCGCGGACTGCTCGCGCTGGGCGGTGCGGGTGCCGGCGCGCTGATCCTCGGCGCGGGCCCCGCGCGGGCCGCGTCCGGCTCCACGACCGCCCGGCTGCGCGAGCTGGAGCGGACGCACGGCGCCCGCGTCGGCGCCTTCGCGTACAACGTGGCCACGGGCGTCGCGGTGCGGCACCGGGCGGACGAGCGCTTCCCGATGCTGTCCACGTTCAAGACGCTCGCCGCGGCGGCCGTCCTGCGGGATCTGGACCGGGACGGCGAGGTCCTGGAGAAGGTGATCCACTACACGGAGGCGGACTGCGTCTCCGATTCCCCGGTCACCGACACCCCGGAGCACATCGCGAGCGGGCTGAGCGTCGCCCGGCTCTGCGACGCCGCGATCGGCGACAGCGACAACACCGCGGGCAATCTGCTGCTCCGCGAGCTCGGCGGCCCGCAGGCCGTCACCCGCTTCGCCCGTTCCCTGGGCGACCGCGTGACCCGGCTGGACCGCTGGGAGCCCGTGCTGAACTCCGCCGAGCCGGGCCGGGTCACGGACACCACGACCCCGTCCGCGCTGGCCCGCGACTACGCCCGGCTGGTCCTGGGGAACGCGCTGGAGCCCCGGGACCGCGAGCGGCTGACGTACTGGCTGCTCAACTGCCGGACGAGCGGTACGCGGTTCCGGGCCGGGCTGCCGCCGGAGTGGACGGTCGCCGACAAGACGGGCGGCGGCTCGTACGCCTCGTGCAACGACGTGGGCGTCGCGTGGACTCCGGAGGGCGTGCCGGTGGTCCTGGCGGTGCTGACGACGAAGCCGGCGGGCGCCTCCGACGCGGCGGGCGACCACCCGCTGGTGCGGGACGCGGCGGAGGCCCTGGCAGCGGCGGTCGTTAGTTAGTCGTACTATCGATGGATGCCTGAGCTCAGCCACCGACGGCGGATGCTGGTGCTGGCGATCTGCTGCATGAGCCTGCTGATCGTCAGCCTCGACACCACCGCACTGAATGTCGCCCTGCCCGCCATGCGCCGGGAGCTGGACGCGAGCGTCGCGGGGATGCAGTGGACGATCGACGCGTACACGCTCGTCCTCGCATCCCTGCTGATGCTCGCCGGTTCCACCGCCGACCGGATCGGCCGGCGGAAGGTCTTCATGGCCGGGCTGGTCCTGTTCACCCTGGGTTCGGCGCTCTGCTCGCTGGCGCCGAACCTGGAGGCGCTCATCGCCTTCCGGATGGTGCAGGCCGTGGGCGGCTCGATGCTCAACCCGGTCGCGATGTCGATCATCACCAACACCTTCACCGACCCCCGCGAGCGCGCCCGTGCGATCGGGGTCTGGGGCGGGGTCGTCGGCATCTCGATGGCGGCCGGTCCGGTGGTCGGGGGCGGCCTGGTCGACTCGGTCGGCTGGCGGTCGATCTTCTGGGTCAACCTCCCGGTGGGCCTCGCCGCCCTGCTGCTGACCTGGCGTTACGTCCCCGAGTCGCGCGCCCACCGGGCCCGCCGCCCGGACCCGCTGGGCCAGCTCCTGGTGATCACGCTGCTGGGCTCGCTGACGTACGCGATCATCGAGGCCCCGCAGAAGGGGTGGGCCTCCGCCGAGATCCTGCTCTTCGCCGGACTCGCGGCGGCGGCCCTGGTGGGGTTGCTGGTGCACGAGCCCCGGCGCGCCGATCCGCTGATCGATCTGCGGTTCTTCCACAGCGTTCCGTTCAGCGGTGCCACGGTCATCGCGGTCAGCGCCTTCGCCGCGCTCGGCGGCTTCCTCTTCCTCAACACGCTCTACCTCCAGGACGTCCGGGGGCTGAGCGCGCTGGACGCCGGGCTCTACACGCTGCCCATGGCGGCGGTGGTGTGCCTGCTGTCGCCGCTGTCCGGGCGGCTCGTGGCGAGTCGCGGGCCGCGCATCCCGCTGCTGATCGCGGGCGGTGCGATGGCGGTGAGCGGGCTGATGCTGGCCGCGTTCGACGCGGAGACCGGAACGGTCTCGATGTTCGCCGCGTATGTGCTGTTCGGCCTGGGCTTCGGCTCGGTGAACGCGCCCATCACCAACACCGCCGTCTCCGGCATGCCCCGCTCCCAGGCGGGCGTGGCGGCCGCCGTCGCCTCCACCAGCCGACAGATCGGGCAGACCCTCGGGGTCGCCGTGATCGGCGCGGTCCTGGCGGCGGGGTTGGCGGACCCGGGCGGCTCGGAGGGCTTCGTGGCGGCGAGCCGGCCCGGCTGGTGGATCGTCACCGGCTGCGGGCTCGCCGTCCTGCTGATCGGTGCCCTGAGCAGCGGCCGCTGGGCCCGGTCCACCGCCCGCCGGACGGCGGAGCGGCTGGCGGAACCGGCGGCGGAACCAGTGGCCGGGGGCCCGGTCGCTCAGTCCTCGGCGGCCCGCACCATTTCCTGAAGGCGGGCCAGCCGCTCGTACGTCTCGTCGTCCCGGGGCGTGTAGCTGACCAGGCGCGGTCCGGCCGAGGGGCCGAGCCAGAGGTCGGTGGTCTCGACGCGCAGCATCCCGACCCAGGCGTTGCGGAAGACTTTGGACCGGCTGCCCGCCCCGACGACCTCGTGCCGGGCCCAGTTCTCGCGGAACTCCTCGGAGGCCGCCTCCAGGCGCCCCAGCAGCTCCTTCCAGGCGGGCTCCGCGAGGTGTTCCGCCATGGCCGCGCGGAACTTGGCGGTGATGTAGCGGGTCACCTCGGCGGTGTCCATGACCGAGGCCCGCCACTGCTCGTTGGTGTGGGCGAGCAGCATGACGTTGCGGTCCCCGGGCGCGACCTCCTCCAGGTCGCAGAGGAGCCGCCCGTACGTGCGGTTGTGGGCGAGGATGTCGTACCGGCTGTTCTGCACGCAGGCGGGGATCGGCTCCAGCTGCCGCAGCATGGCCCGCAGCGCCGGGGTGACGTGCGGGCAGTCGGTGCCGGGTGCCGGGTCGATGGCCGCGGCGAGCGAGAAGAGGTGGCTGCGCTCGCTGCGGTCCAGCAGCAGGGCGCGCGCGAGGGCGTCGAGGACCTGGGGCGAGACCTGGATGTCCCGGGCCTGTTCGAGCCAGGTGTACCAGGTGACGCCGACGGCGGAGAGCTGGGCGACCTCCTCGCGGCGCAGCCCCGGGGTGCGCCGGCGGCGGCCCCGGACGAGGCCGACCTGCTCGGGGGTGATCCGCTCGCGGCGGCTGCGCAGGAAGTTCGCCAGCTCGTGCCGCCGGATGTCGGGCTCGCTCACGCCGGGGGCGGCCGGCTGCGTCAGGGGCGTCGCCATCGTCGTCATTCCTCCAGGGTGCGGGCCCGGTACGGGCACCGGTCGGCTGGTGCCTGGTGGTCCTTGTACCAGGATAAGGACACTCTGGTACCAGGCTGCGGATGGGGCGATCGTCGGTGGCGTGAGTAAATCCTCTGTACGGACGTCAACGGCAGGCGCCACCACCTCCCCGGTGGTGCGGCACGACCATCCCACCCCGGTCCTGGGCACGCTGGGGCTGTTCACCGTGCTGCTGGGCGCGGCCCTTCCCCTGATCGACTTCTTCATCGTCAACGTGGCCCTGCCCACCATCGACCACGACCTGGCGGCGGGCCCGGCCCTGCTGGAACTGGTCGTCGCGGGCTACGGCCTCGCCTACGCCGTGCTGCTGGTCCTCGGCGGGCGGCTCGGTGACATGGCCGGGCGGCGCCGGCTCTTCCTGGCCGGGATCGCCGCCTTCGGGATCACCTCGCTGGCCTGCGGGCTCGCCCCGACCGCCTGGACCCTGGTCGGGGCGCGGGTGGCCCAGGGCGCGGCGGCCGCGCTGATGCTGCCGCAGGTCCTCGCGACCATCCAGGCGGCCACCTCCGGCCACCGCAGGGCCCGGGCGATGAGCCTGTACGGGGCTACGGCCGGGCTCTCCATGGTCGCGGGCCAGATCCTGGGCGGGGCGCTGGTCGCCGCCGCGCCGCTGTCCTCGGTGTTCGGCGAGAGCGCGGGCTGGCGGTCGGTGTTCCTGGTCAACGTGCCCGTCGCGGCGCTCGGTCTGGTGCTGGCGGCGCGCGCGGTCCCGGAGACGCGGGCGGACCGGCCCGCGCCCGTCGACGTACCGGGCACGCTGCTGCTCGCGGTGTCGCTGGTGACGCTGCTGGCCCCGCTCACCGAGGGCCGGGCGGCGGGCTGGCCGCTGTGGACCTGGGTGTCCCTCGCGCTGTTCCCGTTCGCGGCGGCGGCGTTCTACCGGGTGGAGCGGCGGGCGGACCGGCGCGGGCTGATCCCGCTGGTGCCGCCGAGCCTGCTGCGCCTGGAGTCGCTGCGGCGCGGGCTCGCCCTGGTGGTGCCGTTCTCGGTGGGCTTCGGCGGCTTCATGTTCGTCATCGCGGTCGCGCTCCAGCAGGGCCTGGAGCTGGGCCCGGCGCAGTCCGGCCTGTCGATGGCCCCGATGGCGGTGGCCTTCTTCGCGGCCTCGCTGGCCGGTCCCCGGCTGGTGCGGCGGTACGGCAGCCGGGTCGTGACGGCGGGCGGGCTGATCCAGGCGGTGGGCGTGGCGGTGCTCGCGTTCACCGTGTGGCGGGGCTGGCCGGACCTGGGCATGGCGGGGCTGCTGCCCGGGATGGCGGTCGCCGGTTTCGGCCAGGGCCTCCAGCTGCCGGTCATCTTCCGCATCATCCTGTCCGACGTACCGCCGGAGCGGGCCGGGGTGGGCGGCGGGGTGATGACGACGACCCAGCAGGCGACGCTGACCCTGGGCGTGGCGACGCTCGGCTCGCTGTTCCTGGCCCTGGTGCCGGGGTGGGGGATGCGGGACGCCCTGATCGTGACGCTGCTCGTCCAGCTGGCGGCGGTCGCCCTGACGACCGCGCTGAGCCTGCGGCTGCCGCGCACGGTGGGGTGAGGGGCGGGCTCCGGACGGGGCGGACACGGCACGGCCCCGGCGGGCGGACCTGGTGGTCCGCCCGCCGGGGCCTCGGTGTGTGCGCGGGCGGTCAGCTCTGCGCCGGGGCCTCCGGGGCCTCGGCCTCGGCCTCCGCGGCCTCCGGCTGCTCGGTGCCTGCGGCCCGCTCCCGCATCTTGCGGAGCAGCTCCTGCTTCTGGTCGGCGGCCGACCTGCGGTCGGCGGCCTCTCCGGCGGGGCCGGCCCCCTGCGCCCCGGTGCGGGACAGCTTCTTGCGCTGTCCGCCGACGCCGAGGAGGTTGTTGCGGCTCTTGGCCATGGGGTTCTCCCAATGTGTGGTCTCGGTGAGGTCTCTCACGACCTCGGATCGATCCGGGGGGCGGCGGGTGGTCGGGCCCGCCGCGCTCTCACTCGTAGATCTGGAAGAACGTGTACATGGGCAGGACGGTACCCATACCGGGCGCCCTCCTCACCCGGTTTTCCGCGGCCGGACGCACGAGGCCCCCGGTTCCGCGGCGGGCGCGGAAGCGGGGGTCTCGTTCAGCGGGTGCGGGCGTCAGCAGCCGAGCAG
This sequence comes from Streptomyces sp. NBC_00523, assembly GCF_036346615.1. Classification (NCBI taxonomy): domain Bacteria; kingdom Bacillati; phylum Actinomycetota; class Actinomycetes; order Kitasatosporales; family Streptomycetaceae; genus Streptomyces; species Streptomyces sp. NBC_00523. Next base: position 2,305,143 of record NZ_CP107836.1, read on the forward strand.
GCGGGAGGCGAGGTAGCCCTGGATCTGGTCCAGGGAGACGCGCTCCTGCTTCATCGTGTCGCGCTCGCGGACGGTGACCGCGTTGTCGTCCAGGGTGTCGAAGTCGACGGTGACGCAGAACGGCGTACCGATCTCGTCCTGGCGGCGGTAGCGGCGGCCGATGGCACCGGCGTCGTCGAACTCGATGTTCCAGTTCTGCCGGAGGCCGGCGGCGAGGCCCTTGGCCTTCGGCGAGAGCTGCGGGTTGCGGGAGAGCGGGAGGACCGCGACCTTGACCGGCGCCAGGCGCGGGTCGAGGCGCATCACGGCGCGCTTCTCCATGACGCCCTTGGCGTTCGGCGCCTCGTCCTCGCTGTACGCGTCGAGGAGGAAGGCCAGCATCGCGCGGCCGACACCGGCTGCGGGCTCGATGACGAACGGGGTGTAGCGCTCGCTCTTCTCCTGGTCGAAGAAGGAGAGGTCCGTGCCCGACGCCTTGGAGTGGGCGTTGAGGTCGTAGTCGGTGCGGTTGGCGACGCCCTCCAGCTCGCCCCACTCGCTGCCGCCGAAGCGGAAGCGGTACTCGATGTCAGCGGTGCGCTTGGAGTAGTGGGAGAGCTTCTCCTGCGGGTGCTCGAACCACCGCATGTTCTCCTCGCGCATGCCGAGACCGGTGTACCAGTTCCAGCGCTGCTCCATCCAGTACTCCTGCCACTGCTCGTCCTCGCCCGGCTTGACGAAGAACTCCATCTCCATCTGCTCGAACTCGCGCGTGCGGAAGATGAAGTTGCCCGGAGTGATCTCGTTGCGGAAGGACTTGCCCATCTGCGCGATGCCGAACGGGGGCTTCTTGCGCGCGGTGGTCAGCACCTGGGAGAAGTTGGTGAAGATGCCCTGGGCGGTCTCGGGGCGCAGGTAGGCGACCGAGCCGGAGTCCTGGGTCGGGCCGAGGTGCGTGGAGAGCAGGCCGGAGAACTGCTTGGGCTCGGTGAAGGTGCCCTTGTTGCCGCAGTTGGGGCAGTTGAGGTCGGCGAGGCCGTTGGCGGGCGCCTTGCCGTGCTTCTCCTCGTACGCCTCCTCCAGGTGGTCCGCGCGGTAGCGCTTGTGGCAGGAGGTGCACTCGGTCAGCGGGTCCGAGAACGTGGCGACGTGGCCGGACGCCACCCACACCTCGGGGGCCAGGATGACCGACGAGTCGATGCCGACGACGTCCTCGCGGGAGGTGACCATGTAGCGCCACCACTGGCGCTTCAGGTTCTCCTTGAGCTCGACGCCCAGCGGCCCGTAGTCCCAGGCGGCCTTCTGACCACCGTAGATCTCGCTGCAGGGGTAGACGAAGCCACGGCGCTTGCTCAGGCTGACGATGGTGTCGATCTTGTCGGCGGCCACGGTGCTCTCTTCATTACGACGGAACGGGCGGGCGAAGAGCCCAGATTACCGGCGGCGCCTGCCCTTCGATCAAATCGGTACCGGTCCCGTTCGCGAACCTCGCTTGTTGACAATCGTTTCCACTTTTGTTGAAAATGAGTGTCATGAACATACGCCGCCTCATACCGGCCGCCGCCGTCACCGGCGCGGTCGCGCTCGGTCTCACCGCCGTCACCGCCTGCTCGTCGTCCGACACCTCCGACCACAAGGGCGACGGCCGGCTGGACGTGGTGGCGTCCTTCTATCCGATGCAGTTCCTGGCCGAGCGCATAGGCGGCGACCACGTCTCGGTCACCAGCCTCACCAAGCCCGGCGTGGAGCCCCACGACCTGGAGCTCAGTCCCCGGCAGACCGGCAGGCTCAGCGACGCGGACTTCATCCTCTACCTCAAGGGCCTCCAGCCCGCCGTCGACGAGGCGATCAAGCAGTCCGGCGCCTCCCACACCCTCGACGCCGCGACGCTGACCTCGCTGGAGGACCACGGCACCGAGACCGGCGGCGAGGAGCACGGCCACGAGCACGAGGGCGACGAGGCCGGTGCCGACCCGCACATCTGGCTGGACCCGGTGAAGTACACCGAGGTCGCCAAGGGCGTCGGGAAGTCCCTGGAGAAGACCGACCCGGACCACGCGGCGGACTACCGCAAGAACACCGACGCGCTGGTCAAGGAGCTGGGCGCGCTCGACACCGCGTACCGGACCGGGCTGAAGAACACCGCGACGAAGACGTTCATCACCACGCACTCCGCCTTCGGCTACCTCGCCGAGCGCTACGGGCTGACCCAGGAGGGCATCGCCGGCATCGACCCCGAGGCCGAGCCCAGCCCCGCCCGCATCAGCGCCCTGCACTCCATCGCCGAGAAGAAGAAGGTCACCACCGTCTTCTTCGAGACGCTCGCCAGCGACAAGACCGCGAAGACCGTCGCCCGGGACACCGGACTGAAGACCGACGTCCTGGATCCGCTGGAGGGAATCACGGACAAGTCCAAGGGCGATGACTACATCGAGGTCATGAAGTCCAACCTCACCGCCCTGCGCTCGGCGCTCGGCGCGAAGTGAGCGACGACCCCACCGCATCCGACGACCTCACCGCACCCGTCGGCCCGAACCGCGCAGCAGCACCGGAGGCGCTCATGCCCGAGCCCCAGCACCCCACCCGCGAACCCGTGATCGCCGTACGCGACGCGACCGCCACGCTGGGCGCGCGCCCCGTGCTGCGCGGCGTCGACCTGACCGTGGGCCGGGGCGAGGTCGTCGCCCTGCTCGGCGCCAACGGCTCCGGCAAGTCCACCGCCGTCCGCTCCGTCATCGGACAGGTCCCCCTGACCGGCGGCACCGTCGAGCTCTTCGGCACCCCGCTGCGCCGCTTCCGCGACTGGGCCCGGGTCGGCTACGTACCGCAGCGCACCACCGCGGCCGGCGGCGTGCCCGCCACGATCCGCGAGGTCGTCTCCGCCGGGCGGCTCTCCCGCACCCGGCTCGGCCTCCTCCGCAAGGCCGACCGCGCCGCCGTCGACCGGGCCATCGAGCTCGTCGGCCTCACCGACCGCGCGAAGGACTCGGTGAACGCCCTCTCCGGCGGCCAGCACCAGCGCGTGCTGATCGCCCGCGCGCTCGCCGCCGAACCGGAGCTCCTGATCATGGACGAGCCGATGGCGGGCGTGGACCTGGCCAGCCAGGAGATCCTGGCCGCCACCCTGCGCGAGCAGGTCGCCGCGGGCACCACCGTGCTCCTCGTCCTGCACGAGCTGGGCCCGCTGGAGCCCCTGATCGACCGGGCGGTCGTCCTGCGCGACGGCTGCGTGCTGCACGACGGACCGCCCCCGAAGGCCGTCGGGCAGCACGCCCTGCCCGGCCACGACCACGTACACCCCCACGCGGCTTCCGAGCCCGTCCGGACGGGACTGCTGAGCTGATCATGGAATTCCTCGACCCTCCCTTCATGCAGCGGGCCCTGCTCGCCGCCGTGCTGGTCGGCGTCATCGCGCCCGCCGTCGGCATCTACCTCGTGCAGCGCCGGCAGGCCCTGATGGGCGACGGCATCGGCCACATCGCGATGACCGGTGTCGGCCTCGGCTTCCTGCTCTCCACCAGCCCGGTCTGGATGGCCACCGCCGTCGCCGTCGTGGGCGCGGTCGTCATGGAGCTGATCCGCTGGTACGGCCGCACCCGCGGCGACATCGCGCTGGCCATGCTCTTCTACGGGGGCATGGCGGGCGGTGTCCTGCTGATCAACCTCTCCGACACCGGCTCGAACGCCAACCTGACCTCGTACCTCTTCGGCTCGCTGTCCACGGTCTCCTCCGAGGACATCACCGCGATCTCGCTGCTCGCCGCGTTCGTGCTGCTGGTGACGGTGGGGCTGCGGCGGCAGCTGTTCGCGGTCAGCCAGGACGAGGAGTTCGCCCGGGTGACCGGCCTGCCGGTGCGGATGCTGAACCTGCTCATCGCGGTCACCGCCGCCGTGACCGTCACGGTCGCCATGCGGGTCGTGGGGCTGCTGCTGGTCAGCGCCCTGATGGTGGTCCCGGTCGCCGCCGCGCAGCAGATCACCCGGTCCTTCAAGGTGACGTTCGTGCTCGCCGTCGTCATCGGCGTCGGTGTCACTCTTTCCGGCACCATCACCTCGTACTACCAGGATGTCCCGCCCGGCGCGACGATCGTGCTGCTGGCCATCGGCGTCTTCGTCGTCCTGACGCTGCTCGCCGCCCCGCTCGCCCGCCGCCGGGCCCGGCGCGGCGAGACCGAGGCGGAGCGGTGCACCCTGGAAGTACCGGGGGCCCGCCCGGCACCGGACGACGTCCGAGTCTGACTCCCCGGATGGGGCGGGCTGGCACAATGGCCCGACAGATGTACGGGCGACACGAGGAGGCTCCTGTGGCGACGGCGCCGATCAGTGGTACGAACGCGGCTCCGGTACGCGGCCGCTCGACCCGGCAGCGGGCAGCCGTTGCGGCGGCGCTCGACGAGGTGGACGAGTTCCGCAGCGCCCAGGAGCTGCACGACGTCCTCAAACACCGGGGGGACTCGGTCGGCCTGACGACGGTCTACCGCACCCTCCAGTCCCTCGCGGACGCCGGTGAGGTGGACGTCCTGCGCACCACAGAGGGCGAGTCCGTCTACCGGCGCTGCTCGACCGGCGAGCACCACCACCACCTGGTCTGCCGCATGTGCGGCAAGGCGGTCGAGGTCGAGGGCCCCGTGGTCGAGCAGTGGGCGGAGACCATCGCCAGCCAGCACGGCTTCGTCAACGTGGCACACACGGTCGAGGTCTTCGGCACCTGCGCGGACTGCGCGAGCGGCGAGAACTAGGAGAAGGGCCGGCGGGGAACCCCCTGCCGGCCCTTCCGCTCAGCTCCCCGAGGCCGCGACCTCCTCGGCGCCGCCGAAGCGGCGGTCGCGCTGGGCGAATTCCAGACAGGCGCGCCACAGGTCACGGCGGTCGAAGTCGGGCCACAGCACGTCCTGGAAGACCATCTCGGCGTACGCGCTCTGCCAGATCAGGTAGTTCGAGGTGCGCTGCTCGCCGCTGGGGCGCACGAACAGGTCCACGTCCGGCATGTCCGGGTAGTAGATGTACTTCGCGAACGTCTTCTCGTTGACCTTCGACGGGTCGAGCCGCCCGGCGGCGACGTCCTGCGCGATCCGCTGCGCGGCGTCCGCGATCTCCGCCCGGCCGCCGTAGTTGACGCAGAAGTACAGCGTCATCTTGTCGTTGTCCTTGGTCTGCTCCTGGGCGACCTGGAGCTCCTGGACGACGGACTTCCACAGCTTGGGCATGCGGCCCACCCAGCGGATCCGGATGCCCAGCTCGTCCATCTCGTCACGGCGGCGGCGGATGACGTCCCGGTTGAAGTTCATCAGGAACTTCACCTCCTCCGGGGACCGCTTCCAGTTCTCCGTCGAGAAGGCGTACAGCGAGAGGTTCTTGACGCCCATCTCGATGCAGCCCTTGAGCACGTCCATGACGACGGCCTCGCCGACCTTGTGCCCCTCGGTGCGCGGCAGACCGCGCTCCTTCGCCCAGCGGCCGTTGCCGTCCATCACGATGGCGACGTGCTTGGGCACCAGCTCACCGGGGATCTTCGGGGGCACGGCACCGGACGGGTGCGGCTCCGGGGTCTTGTGGTCGCGCCGGTTACGGCCGCCGAGCATCCCGCGTACTGCCATGAGCTTCTCAGTCTCCCTGTGTCACTTCTCTACGTACCGCAGTGAACGCAGCCCGCGCTCCAGATGCCAGTGCAGATACGCGGACACCAGCCCGCTCCCCTCCCTGACATGACGCGCCTCGCACGCGTCCGCCGTCTCCCAGTCGCCGGTGAGCAGCGCGCTCAGCAGGGCGACGGCCTCAGCCGAGGGTACGACGCTGCCGGGCACCCGGCAGTCGCCGCATACGATGCCGCCCGCCGCCACGGAGAAAAAACGGTTCGGTCCGGGCAGACCGCAGCGGGCGCAGTCGTCGAAGCTGGGGGCGTAGCCGTTGACCGCGAGGGAGCGCAGCAGGAAGGCGTCCAGGATCAGATGCGGCTCGTGCTCGCCCCGGGCCAGTGTGCGCAGCCCGCCCACCAGCAGCAGGTACTGCTGGACCGCCGGTTCGCCCTCGTGGTCGGTGAAGCGCTCGGCGGTCTCCAGCATCGCGGTCCCGGCGGTGTAGCGCCCGTAGTCCGTGACGATCCCGCCGCCGTACGGGGCGATCGTCTCGCTCTGGGTGCACAGCGGAAGACCGCGCCCGACCAGCTCGCTGCCCCGTGCGAAGAACTGCACGTCCACATGGGAGAACGGCTCCAGGCGGGCCCCGAACTTCGACTTGGTGCGGCGCACCCCGCGCGCGACGGCGCGCACCCGGCCGTGGCCCCGGGTCAGCAGCGTGATGATCCGGTCGGCCTCGCCCAGCTTCTGCGTGCGCAGCACCACGCCGTCGTCCCGGAACAAGCTCATGCGTCCCATTGTCCGGTACGCCACCGACACCCGGGGCACGCCCCCGTGAGGCGGCCCGGTCAGCCTCCCCCGGCGGGCACCACGAGCCCCGACTCGTAGGCGGCGATGACCAGCTGGGCGCGGTCGCGGGCGCCCAGCTTGCCCATGATCCGGCTGACGTGGGTCTTGGCGGTGAGCGGGCTGAGGCCCAGGCTCTCGGCGATCCCCGTGTTGTTGAGGCCGCGTGCGACCAGGGACAGGACCTGGCACTCCCGCTCGGAGAGCACGCCGAGGCCCTCGGGGCCGGGCCCGGCGGGGGCGCTCGGGGCGCTGAGCACCCGGGCGATGAGCCGGGCGGTCGGGCCGGGCGAGAGCAGGGAGTCCCCGGCCGCGACGGTCCTGATCGCGGCCAGCAGGTCGGCGGGCCGGGTGTCCTTGACCAGGAAGCCGGAGGCGCCCGCGCGCAGCGCCTCGACGATGTGGTCGTCGGTGTCGTAGGTGGTGAGGACCAGCACCTTCACCCCGGCCAGGTCCTCGTCGGCGGCGATCCGGCGGGTGGCCTCGATGCCGTCGAGCTCCGGCATCCGGATGTCCATGACGACGAGGTCGGCGCGGGCCGAGCGGGCGAGCGCGACCGCTTCCAGGCCGGTGGCGGCCTCGCCGACCACCTCCATCTCCGGGTCGGAGCCGACGAGCATCGCGAAGGCCGCCCGGACGAGCGTCTGGTCGTCCGCGAGCAGTACCCGGATCATGAGGTCGTCTCCGCTTCCCGTTCCGACATGTGTGCACGCGCGTCCGTGCGTGGCTCGTCCGGCTGGTTTCCCGGGGGCGCCGGCGGGAGAGGCAGCAGGGCCGACACCTCGAAGCCGCCTCCGGGGCGCGGGCCCGCCGTGAGGGTGCCGCCCGTGGACCGGGCGCGTTCCCGCATCCCGACGATGCCGAACCCGGACCCGGCGCCGTCCTCCACCGGACCGGTGCCGTCGTCGGTGACCGTGACCCGCAGCGCCCCGCCCGCCGGGGCGACGACGACGCGCACCCGGACCCCGGCGCCCGCGTGGCGTACCGCGTTCGTCAGGGACTCCTGGACGATCCGGTAGGCGGCCGCCCCGATGGCCGGGGCGAGGCGTCCGGCCGGGACGCCGGTGTCGAGCTCGACCCGCGCCCCGGCCGCCTCGGCGGCCCGTACGAGGCCGGGCAGCGCGGCCAGGCCGGGCAGCGGGCCCTCGGCGTCCGCTCCCCCGCCGTCCTGCCCGGTGCCGCGCAGCACCTGGAGGGTGGTCCGGAGCTCCGCCCTGGCCTCCCGGCAGGTGTCGGCGATGTCGTCCAGCGCGGCGGCGACGGCCCGCCGGTCGAGCCGTTCCGGGTCGACGGTCAGGATGTGCGAGGCGACCGAGGTCCGCACCCCGATGACGGTGATGCTGTGCGCGAGGAGGTCGTGCAGATCGCGGGCGATCCGCAGCCGCTCCTCCGCGACCCGGCGGGCGGCCTCCTCCTCCCGGGTCCGCTCGGCGCGTTCGGCACGCTCCAGCACCGAGGCGACGTACTGGCGGTAGATGCGCACGTCGACCCCGCAGAACAGCACCGCGACGATCCACCCGGAGATCCGCAGCAGTTCGAGCCCGTCGTGGGTGCTGAGGGCGAGCACCACCGTCACCATCACGGAGGTGACGCCGATGCCGACGGCCAGGGTGCGCAGCGGGCGGCCGGTGACGGCCACCGTGTAGAGCGCGATCCAGGTCTGCGGCATCGGCGCCGTGTGGAGGTTGTCGGCGCCGTGGTAGGCCGCCAGCAGCGGCACCATGGCGAGCAGGACCAGCACCGGGGCGCGCCGCCGCCAGACGAGCGGTACGGCGCTGCCCAGGAGCAGGGCCCAGCCCGTCGCGCCCATCCTCCCGGCGCCCCCGGCGGCCAGCGCGAGGGCCGTGGAGAGCACCGCGGCGGCCACGGCGATCAGGGCGTCGTTGCGCGTCCGGTGCGGCGCCCGCATCGGGTCGCGGTTGACGACGGCCAGGATGCGGTCACGGCGGCTCGTGGCCGGGGCGGCGGGGGCGTTGGCTGGGGCGTTGGCTGGGGGCACGCCGCCATCCTCCGGTACGGGGCGGGGTGCTGTCAGCGCCGTCACGGGGTCCCGACGAGTTCCGGTTCGCGGGTCCCGGCGGCGGGCTCCGGGCGGCTGAGCCCGCCCGGCCACCAGATCCTGCGCTGGAGGGCCACGCTCGCCGAAGTCACCAGGTAGGTGCGGACCAGGAAGGTGTCGAGGAGGACGCCGACGGCGATCACGAAGCCCATCTCCACCAGGCCCGTCATGGGCATGTTCGTCAGCACGGCGAAGGTGGCGGCGAGCACGAGCCCGGCCGAGGCGATGACCCCGCCGGTGGTGCGCAGGGCGGTGAGCGCCGCCTCGGTGGGCTCCGCACCGCCCCGGGCCTCCTCGCGGACCCGGTGCATCAGGAAGATGCCGTAGTCGACGCCCAGGGCCACCAGGAAGACGAAGGTGAGCAGGGGCAGCCCGGGGTCGGTGCCCTTGAGGCCGAGGAGCGGTTCGAAGAGCAGTCCGCCGATGCCGAGGGCCGCGCCCCAGACCGCTACGACGGCGGCGACGAGCAGCAGGGGTGCGACGAGGCTGCGCAGGAGGGCGATCAGGATGAGGAGGACGGAGAGCAGGACGAGCGGGACGACGGTCCTCAGGTCCCGGGTACCGGCCTTCTCCAGGTCCATCTGCTGGGCGCTGGGCCCGCCGACGTGGCTGCCGGGGAGGCGATCGCGCAGGGCGAGGATGGTGGCCCGCTCGCCGGCCGACTCGGGGGCGGCCTCCGGGGTGACGGACAGCTCGGTCCAGCCGCCGCCGCTGCGGCCGCGCTCGGCGGCCGCGACGCCCTCGGTGGTACGGGCCCGAGCCAGCGCGCCGGGGGCCCCGTCGGTGGGCGTGGTCACGATGACGGCCTGGCTGGAGCGGCCGGGGTAGGCGTCGGCGAGGGTCTTCATCGCGGTGACCGAGTCCGGCTTCGTGGTGAAGGAGTCCTCCAGCTTGAGGTGGCCGGGCAGGCTGAACACCCCGAGCGACAGCGCGCCCAGCAGCACCCCGCCAGTGACGAGGACCGCGACGGGCCTGCGCCCGGCGGAGCCGCCCATGGCCGCGAAGAGGGAACGGCGGCGGCGCGGCTCGGAGCCGTACACGGGGACGAGCGGCCAGAAGACCCGGCGGCCCAGCAGGACCAGGACGGCCGGCAGCAGCGTCAGCATGGCCAGGAGGGCGCACAGGACGCCCACGGCGGCGATCGGGCCCATGCCCCGGCTGCTGGTGAGGTCGGCCGCCAGAAGGCACAGGAGGCCCGCCGCGACGGTCCCGGAGGAAGCGAGGACGGCCGGTCCGCAGCCGCGCAGCGCCGCCGCCATGGCGTCACGGGGGCGTTCGGCGCGGGTCAGCTCCTCGCGGTAGCGGGAGACGAGCAGCAGGGCGTAGTCGGTACCGGCGCCGAAGACGAGGATGGTCGTCACGGCGGAGCTCTGGCCGGTGACGGTGACGTCGAGGCCGCGGTGGAGTCCGTAGACGACGCCCATGGACAGGGCGTCGGCGACGCCCGCGACGACGAGCGGCACCAGCCAGAGCAGCGGGCTGCGGTAGATGAGGATCAGCAGGACCGCGACGACGCCGACGGTCGTGTAGAGCAGCGGTCCGCCGAGCGAGCCGTAGACCTTCTTCGCGTCCACGTCCATCGCCCCGGGCCCGCCGACCTCGACGCCCAGTCCCCCGCCGCCGCGCGCGGTCTCGCGGACCTCGTCCACGAACGCGGTGCGGGCCTCGTCGTCCTGGCCGGGCTCGGTCGTGGAGACGGGGTACATCAGCGTGGTGCCGTCCTCGGAGGGCACGGCGCGCGGGGGCGCGGTGAGGGTGTGGCCGCTCGCCACCTCGGCGGTCTGCCGGGCCGCGAGCGCCCGGTCGGCAGCGGTGAGGCCGCCGTCGCGGTGGTAGACGAGGACGAGGTCGGTGGACTCGCCGCCGGGCAGCGCGTCCTGGATCTTGGCGGCCTGCGTGGAGTCGGCGCTCGCCGGGAGGTAGTCGACCGCCCGGTTGACCTCCACGTCCCCGAGCTTCCCGGCGAACGGACCGGCGACGGCCATGACGGCGGCCCAGAGGGCGAGGACCGCCCAGGGCAGCAGCCGCCATCGGCTCACCGTTCGTGTGCGTGTACCGCTGTCCTGTTCCGCGGTCCTCATGGGAGGTCCCCCTTCCGTACGGGTGTCCGGTCGTGTCCAGACTCCCGTCGGGGCGGGGGAACTTCGTCGCGCCAGGGGCCGACTTCCCGGCTACTGCCGGGGTGGGCGCGGCGGGCCCGTTACTCCCTGGGGAGTACCGGGCGGGGGGGATCAGGAGGGCGTACGCGCCGCCTCGGCGAGCAGCCGGGCGGTGTCCTCGGCGCGCAGCCTCAGCGCCCCGCCGACGGTGGTCAGCACCTCGCGCTCGGCGATGCTGTAGGCGCCGTCGGCGAGGGCGATCCGGGCGCCCTGGAGCAGAATCGATTCGCGCCCGGTGGGGGCGAGGTGCGGGGCGAGCGGTTCCAGCGCCTCGTGCAGCTCGATGGCGAGGGCCGCGCCGCACGCCTCGGCCGCCGGGTCGAACGCGGAGCCGTGGCCGATGTCGGCGGACAGCACCTCGACCACGGTGGCGAGCTGTTCGGGCGTGCAGTCCTCGAACCCGGCGCCGCGCACGGTCTCGGCGGCGCTCTCCAGGACCGTACGGGAGGTGCTGCCGCCCGCCGCGAGGACGCCGAGGGCCACGGTGTGTACGGCGTCCCTGAGCATCGCGGAGAAGCGGGTGGTGGTGGGGTGGTCGAGCGTTTCCGGGTCGAAGTGCTGGTGGCAGGCGGCGCATTCGACCACCGGGCCCGTGGTGCCGCGCCGCAGCAGGGGCACGCCCAGCACGGCGAAGCGGCGTCGGCCGGTGAGGCGGCGGTAGTTGCGGTCACCGCCGCAGCCGGGGCAGAAGAACTCCCCGTCACCGGTGGTGTCCCACAGCGTACGGATGCCGCAGATACGCAGCTTCATGGCGCGTTGTCCCAGGGCTGACCGCACGTCGCACACCTCCGTAACACTCCGGCAACACTGCCGTGTCGACGTGATGTTAACCACATCCCCGTTGCGCCGTCAGCACCCTGCCCGTCACAACCCCCCGGAGAATGGCCGAACCCCGCCCCCCGGAAGCGGGTGGGCGGGGTTCGCGGACCGTACGACTCCGGGCCTTTTCGGCGCCGGGTCAGCGGGTGGCGCGGTTGACGGCCGAGACGACCGCCTTCAGGGAGGCGCGGGTGGTGTTGGCGTCGATGCCGATGCCCCACAGCACCTTTCCTTCGATGGCGCACTCGATGTACGAGGCGGCCTGCGCGCTCGCGCCCTCGCTCATGGTGTGCTCGGTGTAGTCCAGCAGCCGCGCGTCGATGCCGATGGCCTGCAGCGCTTCGAAGAACGCGGAGATCGGGCCGTTGCCGGAACCGGTCAGCACGGTGTCGACGCCGTCCACGGTCGCCTCGACGGTGATCGTGTCGCGGCCGTCCGTGCCGGTCGTGCTCTGGCCGGAGCGGATCTGGACGCGGCCCCAGGCGTTGTCCGGGTTGGGCAGGTACTCGTCCTGGAAGACGCTCCAGATCTGCGTCGGCGTGACCTCGCCGCCCTCGGCGTCGGTCTTGGCCTGAATGATCCGGGAGAACTCGATCTGCATCCGGCGGGGCAGGTCCAGCTTGTGGTCGTTCTTCAGGACGTACGCGATGCCGCCCTTGCCGGACTGCGAGTTGACGCGGATGACCGCCTCGTAGGACCGGCCGACGTCCTTCGGGTCGATCGGCAGGTACGGCACGGCCCACTCGATGTCGTCCACCGTCTTGCCCTGGGCGGCCGCGTCGGCCTCCATGGCGTCGAAGCCCTTCTTGATGGCGTCCTGGTGGGAGCCGGAGAAGGCGGTGTAGACCAGGTCGCCCGCGTAGGGGTGGCGCGGGTGGACCTCCATCTGGTTGCAGTACTCGCTGGTGCGGCGGATCTCGTCGATCTGCGAGAAGTCGATCTGCGGGTCGACGCCCTGCGAGAACAGGTTCATGCCCAGCGTCACCAGGTCGACGTTGCCGGTGCGCTCGCCCTGGCCGAACAGGCAGCCCTCGATCCGGTCCGCCCCGGCCATCAGAGCCAGTTCGGCGGCGGCGACGGCGGTGCCGCGGTCGTTGTGCGGGTGGACGGACAGGCAGACGAACGCGCGGCGCGACAGGTTGCGCGACATCCACTCGAACCGGTCCGCGTGCGTGGACGGAGTCGAACGCTCCACGGTGGCGGGCAGGTTGAGGATGATCTCGCGGCCCTCCTCGGGCTGCCAGACGTCACAGACCGCCTCGCAGACCTCCAGGGCGAAGTCCAGCTCGGTGTCCGTGAAGATCTCGGGGCTGTACTGGTAGCCGAAGATCGTCTCGTCGCCCAGGATCTTGTCGGCGTACTCCATGACCAGCCGGGTGCCGTCCACCGCGATCTGCTTGACCTCCTCACGGGAGCCGCGGAAGACCACGCGGCGGAAGGTGGGGGCGGTCGCGTTGTACAGGTGGACGGTGGCGCGGTGCGCGCCGCGCAGGGATTCGACGGTCCGCTCGATCAGTTCCTCGCGGGCCTGCGTCAGGACGGAGATCGTCACGTCCTCGGGGATCGCGCCCTCTTCGATGATGGAGCGGACGAAGGCGAAGTCGGTCTCGCCGGAGGACGGGAAGCCGACCTCGATCTCCTTGTAGCCCATGCGTACGAGCAGGTCGAACATCTCGCGCTTGCGGGCCGGCGACATCGGGTCGATCAGGGCCTGGTTGCCGTCGCGCAGGTCGGTGGAGAGCCAGCGGGGCGCCTTGGTGATCCGCTTCTCGGGCCAGGTGCGGTCGGGGATGCCGACGGCCTCGTAGCCGCCGTACTTGTGGACCGGCATCCCGGACGGCTTCTGCAGCACCGTGGCGTTGGTGATCGGCGTGGGGCGGCCGACGGCGTGCGAGGCGGGGGTCTGGGCGGGGTTCACTTCGGTCATGGCGCAGGGCTCCTCGGGTGTCCTTCTCCGGGACGGCCGACTGTGTTTCTGCAACACCAGACTCCGCGGGGAGGGGGTCGGCCTCGACTACAGGCCCTCGCCGCGGCAGCTAAGAAGAAGCAGCCCGAAACGCATGATGCGTCGAGACTAGCCGAGGGGCGCCCGAGACGTGGGTGCTGTTCCAGTATGCGGGATCGGCGGCCGCCCTTACCCGTACGGGACGACCTAAACGCCCAACCGTGACCAATCACTCCATTTCATCAACCCCGATTGCAACCAGTGACATTGCACTTACGGAGTGCCACAGTCGTGTGTATGCAGCCCAGTTCACAGCAGGGGTTCCACCCCGTCTTCTGCACCATCGTCCCGCCCCACGTCCTCGACAGGCTGTCCCAGTCCGACGATCCCGCCCTCGCCGATCCGGCCCGCCGCACCCTGGAGTCCGACGCGGCCCGCCGCACCCGCCGCCAGGTGACGACCGTCGCCCGGCCCACCACCCCCGCCGAGCCGGACGACGAGGGCGCCGCCAAGCCCCACCGCACGCTCTACGACTGCCGCCACGGCACGGACCTGCCCGGCACCAAGGTCCGCGGCGAGGGCGAGAAGCCCACGAAGGACGCCAGCGTCAACCGCGCGTACGCGGGCCTGGGCGCCACCTTCGACCTGCTGCTCACCGCCTACGGCCGTCGCTCCATCGACGGCAACGGACTGCCGCTCATCGGGTCCGTCCACTACGACGAGAAGTACAACAACGCCTTCTTCGACGGCGAGCAGATGGTCTTCGGCGACGGGGACGGCGAGATCTTCCTCGACTTCACCGTCGCCATCGACGTGATCGCCCACGAGCTGGCCCACGGGCTCACGCAGTACACGGCCAATCTGAGCTACTACGGCCAGTCCGGCGCGCTCAACGAGTCGGTCTCGGACGTCTTCGGCTCCCTCGTGAAGCAGTACTCGCTGGGCCAGACCGCCGACCAGGCGGACTGGCTGATCGGCGAGGGGCTGCTCGCGCCCCGGGTCCAGGGCGTGGCGCTGCGCTCGATGAAGGCGCCCGGCACGGCGTACGACGACGACGTGCTCGGCAAGGACCCGCAGCCGGCGTCCATGGACGACTACATCCACACCGGCGACGACAACGGCGGGGTCCACCTCAACTCCGGTATCCCCAACCGCGCGTTCTACCTGCTGGCGACCGCGCTGGGCGGCAGCTCCTGGGAGCGGGCGGGCCAGCTCTGGTTCGATGTGCTCACAGGTGGTGAACTGGCGGTGGACGCGGACTTCGCGGACTTCGCCCGGCTGACCGTGGCGGCGGCGCGCAGCCGCTTCGGCGAGGGCGACGAGGTGGAGGCCGTCCTCAAGGCGTGGTCGGAGGTGGGCGTTCCGACCGATTAGGAAGGGACCACCGCATGCGGATCCAGGTGAGCAGGACCGGCGGCTTCGCCGGCATCGCGCGCCAGGGCGAGATCGACACCTCCGGACGGGCCGACGCCGGGGAGTGGGAGACCCTGGCCGGCTCGGCGCTCGCCGACGGCGAGGCCACCGCGCCCCGGGGCGTCCCGGACGGCTTCAGCTACCGGATAACGATCGACGGCGAAACCGTGCACTGCGCGGACCCCCGCCTGACCGCGTCCCAGCGCGCCCTGATCTCACGCGTCCTGAAGGAGGGCGCGTGAGATCAGGGTGACAAGAGAAGGGCGGCGCGGCTCAGAACCCGAGCTTGCGCAGCTGCTTCGGGTCGCGCTGCCAGTCCTTGGCGACCTTGACGTGCAGGTCGAGGAAGACGGGCGTGCCGAGCAGGGCCTCGATGTGCTTGCGGGACTTGGTGCCGACGTCCTTCAGGCGCTTGCCCTTCGGGCCGATGATGATGCCCTTCTGGCTGGGGCGCTCGATGTAGACGTTGGCGTGGATGTCCAGCAGCGGCTTGTCCGCCGGCCGGTCCTCACGCGGCAGCATCTCCTCCACGACGACCGCGATGGAGTGCGGCAGCTCGTCGCGGACGCCTTCGAGCGCGGCCTCGCGGATCAGCTCCGCGACCATCACCATCTCCGGCTCGTCCGTGAGGTCGCCCTCGGGGTAGAGCGGCGGGCTCTCGGGCAGGAGCGGGGCGATCAGGTCGGAGAGCAGGTCGACCTGCTGGTCCTTGACGGCCGAGACCGGGATGATCTCCGCCCACTCGAAGCCCAGCTCCTCGCCGAGCTGCGAGACGGCCAGCAGCTGTTCGGCGAGCTGCTTGGAGTCGACCAGGTCGGTCTTGGTGATGATCGCGATCTTGGGCGTCTTCCGGATGCCCGCGAGCTCCTTGACGATGTACTTGTCGCCGGGGCCGAGCTTCTGGTCGGCGGGCAGGCAGAAACCGATCACGTCGACCTCGGCCCAGGTGGTGCGCACGATGTCGTTCAGCCGCTCGCCCAGCAGGGTGCGCGGCTTGTGGAGCCCGGGGGTGTCGACCAGGATCAGCTGGGCGTCCGGCCGGTGCACGATGCCGCGCACGGTGTGCCGGGTCGTCTGCGGCCGGTTGGAGGTGATGGCCACCTTCCGCCCGACCAGAGCGTTCGTCAGGGTGGACTTGCCCGCGTTGGGGCGGCCCACGAAGCAGGCGAAGCCGGCCCGGTGGGGGGCGGGATTCTCGGCCTGCCGCGCGGCGGCTTCAGGGTTAGGTCGAACGCTCATGGCGCCCATTGTCCCCGATCCCGGGGGCTGCGGGGCACCGAGGCGCCCGCCACGGCCTCCGGGCCCGGTCCGGACGGCCCCGGGCCCGCTCCGTACGGGGGTCAGCCGGCGGTGACGCTGAGCCGCAGCTGTCCGTCCGGCCCGGCGAGCAGTACCGGCGTGCCGGCCCCGCCCAGGTCCCGTACGGCGGCCCGGTCCTCGTCGGAGGGGGCGTCCGCCTCGGAGACGATCGCGGCGGCCTCCAGGGACTTCGCCCCGCTGGCCACCGCCATCGCGACGGCCGTCCGCAGCGCGCTGAGCTTCAGCGACTCCAGCTCCACGGTCCCGGCCACATAGGTGCGCCCGGTCTCGTCCCGGACGGCCGCGCCCTCGGGGACGCCGTTGCGGGCGCGGGCGCTGCGCGCCAGGGTGACGATCTTGCGGTCCTCGGCGCCGAGGTCGGTGGTGCCGGTGCTCTCAGTCATGTGCCGAGCATACGAAGCCCGGCGCTGGGCCGGGCACGCGGGAGCCCGGCCCGGTGCGCCTCAGGGCCGGTCGAGCCG
Source organism: Streptomyces sp. NBC_00523 (assembly GCF_036346615.1). Taxonomy (NCBI): domain Bacteria; kingdom Bacillati; phylum Actinomycetota; class Actinomycetes; order Kitasatosporales; family Streptomycetaceae; genus Streptomyces; species Streptomyces sp. NBC_00523. Next base: position 2,321,720 of record NZ_CP107836.1, read on the forward strand.
CAGCCGCTCCGCCTTCGGCAGCCCGGCCACCACCAGGTCGTAGCTGTCCTCGATGAGCTCGCGCAGCTTCGCGTCGGGCAGTCCGGCGACGGTGACGGTGTTCCAGTGGCGCTTGTTCATGTGCCAGCCGGGGACCACCGCCTCGTACTCCTCGCGCAGCCGCACCGCCTCGTCGGGGTCGCACTTGAGGTTCACCGTGAGCGGCCGGCCGTCCAGCGCGCTGAGGGCGAACATCTTGCCGAGCACCTTGAAGACGGACGCCTCGGGCCCGAACGGGAACTCCTCGGCACTCGCGTTGAAGCTCAGGCAGAAGGCCCTCAGCTGCTGCGGGGTCATTCCGGCGTCTCCTCCTCCTCGGGAGCCACCGGCTCCACCAGCACCGTGACGATCTTGTTGCGCCGGCCCGCCGGGGACTCCGCGGTCAACCGCAGCCGCCGCCCGTCGGGCAGTCCGACCTCCGAGGACGCGCCGGCGATCGGGACCCGTCCCAGCGCCTTCGCGAGGAGCCCGCCGACCGTCTCCACGTCCTCGTCGTCGTACTCGTCGAGGCCGAACAGCTCGCCGAGGTCGCCGATGTCGAGCCGGGCGGTGACCCGGAAGCAGCCGTTCTCCAGCTCCTGGACGGGCGGCAGCTCGCGGTCGTACTCGTCGGTGATCTCGCCGACGATCTCTTCCAGGATGTCCTCGATGGTGACGATGCCCGCCGTGCCGCCGTACTCGTCGATGACGACGGCGACGTGGCTGCGTTCCTGCTGCATCTCGCGCAGCAGGTCGCCGGCGTTCTTCGTGTCGGGCACGAAGGACGCCGGGCGCATCGCGGTGGAGACCGGGTCGGCCTCCGATTCCCGGTTGATGTGCGTCTTGCGGACCAGGTCCTTGAGGTAGACGATCCCGACGATGTCGTCCTCGTTCTCGCCGGTGACCGGGATCCGGGAGAAGCCGGAGCGCAGGGCGAGGGTGAGCGCCTGACGGATCGTCTTGTAGCGCTCGATGCAGACGAGGTCGGTGCGCGGGACCATCACCTCGCGCACGAGTGTGTCGCCGAGCTCGAAGACGGAGTGCACCATGCGGCGCTCCTCGTCCTCGATCAGCGACTCCTGCTCGGCGAGGTCCACCATGGCCCGCAACTCGGCCTCGCTGGCGAACGGGCCCTTGCGGAATCCCTTGCCGGGGGTCAGCGCGTTGCCGAGGAGGATCAGCAGCTGCGGGATCGGTCCCATGATCCGGGCCAGCGGCAGCAGCACGTACGCCGAAGCGGTCGCCGTGTTCAGCGGGTGCTGGCGGCCGATGGTGCGCGGGGAGACGCCGATCGCGACGTAGGAGACGAGGACCATCACGCCGATGGCGACGGCCAGCGCCTCCCAGGTCTCCGGGAACTCCTTCAGGCAGGCGTACGTGACGAGCACCCCGGCGGCCATCTCGCAGGCGACCCGCACCAGCAGGGCGACGTTGAGATAGCGCGTCGGGTCGGCCGCGACCTGTTCCAGCTTGGCGCTGCCGCGGCGGCCCGAGCGGACCGCCTCGGCGGCCCGGAAGCTCGACGTACGGGCGATGCCCGCCTCGGCGCAGGCGGCCAGCCAGCCGACGACGACCAGCAGGACGACGCCGGAGATCAGGGGCAGGCTCACGAGACGGTCGGGGCGGGGGACGGCCCGGTCAGCCCGCGCTCACCGCGCCAGCCGTCCACGATGGCCGCCTGGAGGCCGAACATCTCGGCCTTCTCGTCCGGCTCCTCGTGGTCGTAGCCCAGCAGGTGCAGCACCCCGTGGACGGTGAGCAGCTGGAGCTCCTCGTCCATGGAGTGCTGGGTCTCGGCCTCCTCGCCCTGCCGCTTGGCGACCTCGGGGCAGAGCACGATGTCACCGAGGAGCCCCTGCGGGGGCTCCTCGTCGTCCTTGGCCGGCGGACGCAGCTCGTCCATCGGGAAGGACATGACATCGGTCGGGCCCGGGAGGTCCATCCACTGAATGTGCAGCTGCTCCATGGCCGCGGCGTCCACCACGATCACCGAGAGCTCGGAGAGCGGGTGGATCCGCATGCGCGCGAGCGCGTAGCGGGCGATGTCGAGGATCGCCTGCTCGTCGACCTCGGTTCCGGACTCGTTGTTGACGTCGATCGACATGGTGCGCTGCTACTGCTTCCCGTTGTGACGGCCGCGGCCCCGATGGCCCCCACCGTCCTGCTCGCCCTTGCTGCTGTCGTACTTCTCGTACGCGTCGACAATACGGCCGACCAGCTTGTGCCGGACGACATCCTGGGAGGTGAGGCGGGAGAAGTGCACGTCGTCGATGCCCTCCAGGATGTCCTGCACCTGGCGCAGACCGCTCTTGGTCCCCGTCGGCAGGTCGACCTGGGTGATGTCACCGGTGACGACGATCTTGGAATCGAAGCCGAGCCGGGTCAGGAACATCTTCATCTGCTCGGCGCTGGTGTTCTGCGCCTCGTCCAGGATGATGAAGGCGTCGTTCAGGGTCCGGCCCCTCATGTACGCCAAGGGCGCGACCTCGATCGTGCCCGCCGCCATCAGGCGCGGGATCGAGTCGGGGTCGAGCATGTCGTGCAGGGCGTCGTAGAGCGGGCGCAGATACGGGTCGATCTTGTCGAACAGCGTGCCGGGGAGGAAGCCCAGGCGCTCGCCCGCCTCGACCGCCGGACGGGTCAGGATGATCCGGCTGACCTGCTTGGACTGGAGGGCCTGGACCGCCTTGGCCATGGCCAGATAGGTCTTGCCGGTACCGGCGGGGCCGATGCCGAAGACGATCGTGTGCTTGTCGATCGCGTCGACGTACCGCTTCTGGTTGAGCGTCTTGGGGCGGATCGTGCGGCCGCGGCTGGAGAGGATGTTCTGCGTCAGCACCTCGGCCGGGGTCTCCGTGCCGTCCGCCTGGCCGTTGTCGGTGGCCTTGAGCATCGCGATCGACCGTTCCACGGCGTCCTCCGTCATCGGCTGCCCGGTGCGGAGCACCAGCACCATCTCGTCGAACAGGCGCTGGATCAGGGCGATGTCCGCCGCATCGCCCGTCGCGCTTATGTCATTTCCCCGGACGTGGATGTCGGCCGCCGGGAACGCCGCTTCGATCACGCGCAGCAGCGAGTCGCCCGCTCCCAGGAGCATCACCATCGGGTGAGCGGCCGGGATGCTGATGTGGGCACGCGCCTGCGGCTGTGTGGGTGACTGAGTCATGGGCCGGCCCTCGGGCCTGCGCATACCTCCTGTTGCAGGGTTCTCGCTGCTCGAAAACCTCGTGTGCCTCAAGCCTACGACTCCGTACTGACAACACCAGAGGTTTTACGGGGCAGTGGGGTCAGGCGCGGAAACCGATCGTCGGCACGGCCCGGCGCAGCGGCCAGGGCCGGGCGGCGGCCGGCAGCAGGTCGTCCAGGAAGGCGTAGCGCCTGAGCGCGGCCGGGTCCTGCCCCGCGCAGGTGCGCACCTGCTGCCACCAGGCGGCGATCTCCGCCCAGCCGGGGGCCGAGAGCGAGCCGCCGAACTCCTGGACGGAGAGGGCCGCGGTGAGCCCGGCGAAGGCGAGGCGGTCGGCGAGGGGCCAGCCGGCCAGGGTCCCGGTGACGAAGCCGGCCACGAAGACGTCGCCGGCGCCGGTCGGGTCCAGCGCCTCGACCTCGATGGCCGGGACCTCGGCGGCGGTACCGGTGGCGGCGTCGACCGCGTAGGCGCCCTCGGAGCCCAGGGTGACGACGGCGAGCGGTACGCGCTCGGCGAGGGCGTGCGCGGCGGACCGGGGGCAGTCGGTGCGGGTGTAGCGCATCGCCTCCTCGGCGTTGGGCAGGAAGGCGTGGCAGTGCTCCAGGCCGCTGAGGGCGTCCAGGTCCCAGCGCCCGGTCTCGTCCCAGCCGACGTCCCCGAAGATCAGGGCCCCCCGGCGGGCGGCCTCGGCGACCCAGGGTTCGGTGCGGCCGGGTACCAGTGAGGTGACGGCGGCCCGGGCCCTGGGCGGGCAGCGGGGGAAGGCGGGGGCCTCGGGCGAGGCGGTGGTGGGGAGCGCCGGGGCCTCGTGGCCATGCGAGACCATCGTCCGCTCGCCCTCGTACGCCATGGAGACGGTCACCGGGGAGTGCCAGCCGCGGACCGTGTGCGAGCGGGAGAGGTCGATGCCCTCGCCCTGTTCGAGCGCGTCCCAGCAGTACTCGCCGTAGTGGTCGTCCCCGAACGCGGCGGCCAGGGAGGTGTGGAGACCGAGGCGGGCCAGCGCGGTGGCCATGTTGGCGACGCCGCCCGGGCTGGAGCCCATGCCGCGCGCCCAGGACTCGGTGCCCCGCACGGGGGCGCTGTCCAGGCCGGTGAAGATGATGTCCAGGAAGACCGTGCCGGTGAGGAAGACGTCGCAGTCGGGGTCCTGCGGGGCGCGCAGCCCGTCCAGCGGGTCGATCTGCGGAATGTCAGCGCTCACCTTGCACTCCCCGGTCGTGGCGGTTGCGGCCAGTGTGCCCGAAACGCGGCGCTGATGGACGAGTGCGCGCCGCGCGTGTGTTCACGGGCGCTGACCTGCATAAACATGCGCGGCTACCCATCCACGAACTGCATAAACACAAAAGTGGCCCAGATCACAGAACACCGGCTTTCGGTGGGCCGGGAGCACTTGATACAAATTGGCCCGCGAGCACCGTTGGAGACGTACCCGACGGAAGCGCCGATTTCCCTGATTTCTCGTACTTCTCCTATTTCCCCCTCTGCTTCACCCTCTGCCTTACCCCCCTCTGCCTTCTGCCGTATCCCGGCATGTCTTCAGGAACGCCCATGTCCTCGCGCCCTCGCGCCGCGTGGCCCCTGGTCGCCGTGTTCACCGCCGGTTACCTCGCCGCCTATCTCCTCCCCACCATCGTGGGACGGCTCTCCGTCTATCTGGGCCTGAGCACGGCTCAGGCCGGGCTCGTCGGCAGCGCGCTGCTGCTGAGCTCGGCCTCCGCCGGCTTCTCCCTGGCGGGACGCGTGGAGACGTACGGGCCGTGCAGACCTGCGCGTGTGGGGCTGGTCCTGTGCGTGGTGGGGTACGGCTGTGCGGCGCTGGCCGGCACCGTGCCGCTGGTGGTCGCGGGCGCGGTGGTCGGCGGCTTCGGCTCCGGTACGGCGACCGCCGTCGCGGCGGCGGGCATCGCCGCCCAGAGCGACCCGCACCGCACCTCGTCCCTGGGCCTGTTGAGCGTCTCGGCGACCGCGGGCGCCCTGTATCTGACGGTCCCGCACCTGGGCGGCGGCCACCGGCTGCCGTTCGCCTCGATCGCCCTGGTCGCGCTCCTGGTCTGGCCGGCCACCTCCCGGCTCGGCGGCTCGGCCGCGGCCGGTCCGGCCGTCCCCGCGCAGGGCCGGCTGCCGCACCGCCGCTCCGGACTGGTGCTCGCGGGCGGCATGCTGATCTGGTCGATGGCGCAGAACGCGCTGTGGGGCGTCAGCAGCCGGATCGGCGTGGACCAGGTCGGGCTGTCCGAGGTGACGATCGGCGCCGTCTTCGCCGCCGCGCTCGGCGCCGGGCTGCTCGGCGTGATGGGCGCCGGGGTGCTGGGCTCGAAGCTGGGGCGCGCCGTCCCGATCGGGGTGGGCACCGCCGTCATCGCGGGGAGCATCGTGCTCAGCTCGTCCGCCGGGAGCCTCGGCTCCTTCGCGACGGGCGAGATCCTGTGGAACACCGTCTACCCGGTGGTGCTGTCCTACCTGATCGGTCTGGCCGCGTCGCTCGACGTACGCGGCCGCTGGGCGGTCCTCGCGGGGTCCGCCTCGTCCGTGGGCGTCGCCTGCGGGCCGGTGCTCGGCAGTGTGCTGTCGGAGGAGGCCGGCTACCCGGGCATGGGCCTGGTGCTGGGCGCGACGACCCTGCTGATAGCGCTCCCGGTGACCGCGGTGGCCCTGCACATCGGCGGCCGTCCGCTGGTGCCCGGTTCGGTACGCCGCCGGGGCGGCGCGCCCGCGGCCCTGCTCGCCGTCACCACGGGTGCGGTGCCCGGCGCGGTGCCCAAGCTGGGCGCGCCCGAGCAGGCCGTCACGGAGATCAGCATCCCGGCCCTGTCCCGCAGGCGCCTCGGCAGGAACGCGTTCCGGACGGCCGGCCCGGAGGGCGGTCAGTCGAACGCGTACGCCTCGACCTCGGACAGGTAGCGCGCCCTGCGCTCCTCGTCGTGGTCGAGGAAGGCCGCCTCGAAGGAGTTGCGGGCCAGCGTGCGCAGCTGCTCGCGGTCCAGGCCGAGCGCCTCGTGGACGGCGTGGAAGGTGTCTCCGACGTACCCGCCGAAGTAGGCGGGGTCGTCGGAGTTCACCGTGCAGAGCAGCCCGGCCTCCAGCATCGCGGGCAGCGGGTGCTGCTCCAGGGTGTCGACCGCGCGCAGCCGTACGTTGGACAGCGGGCAGAGCGTGAGCGGGACGCGCTCCGCGACGAGCCGCTTCACCAGGTCCGGGTCCTCCATGCAGCGCAGTCCGTGGTCGATGCGCTCCACGCCCAGGACGTCGAGTGCCTCGCGGATGTACGCGGGCGGTCCCTCCTCGCCCGCGTGGGCGACCTTGCGCAGGCCGAGCTCCCCGGCCCGTTCGTACACCTCGCGGAACTTCACGGGCGGGTGGCCGACCTCGGCGGAGTCCAGGCCGACGGCGCTGATCCGGTGCAGGTGCGGCCGGGCCGCCTCCAGGGTCTCCAGGGCCGATTCGGCGGACTGGTCGCGCAGGAAGCACATGATCAGCTGGGTGGAGATGCCGTGCTTCTCCTCGCTGCGCTCCAGCGCCCGGCCCAGGCCCTCCACGACGGTGCCGAGGGGCACGCCGCGCGCGGTGTGGGCCTGCGGGTCGAAGAAGATCTCGGCGTGGCGGACGCCCTGGGCGGCGGCGCGGGCGAGGTAGGCGTCGGCGAGTTCGGCGAAGTCGTCCTCGGTCCGCAGCACGGCCATCAGGGCGTAGTAGAGGTCCAGGAAGCTCTGGAGGTCCTCGAAGAGGTACGCGGTGCGCAGGGCTTCGGTGTCCGCGTACGGCAGGGTCACGCCGTTGCGCGCGGCGAGCGCGAAGGCCAGTTCCGGTTCGAGGGTTCCCTCGATGTGGAGGTGGAGTTCTGCTTTGGGGAGGTGCACGGTGATCTCAATCGTTTCTGGGGTGGTGCTACGCGTGCCGGCTGGGAACCGGTACGCGCATGAGGTCCTGGGCGACGGTGAGCTCGCCCTCGTAACCGGCCGCTCGGGCCTCGGCCTCGAACGCCTCCGGTTCCGGATAGCGCTGGGAGAAGTGCGTCAGGACGAGGTGCCGTACGTCCGAATCGCGGGCGACCCGGGCCGCCTGGGCGGCGGTCAAGTGGCCGTGGTCGGCGGCCAGCTGCCGGTCCGCGTCGAGGAACGTCGACTCGATGACCAGCAGGTCGCAGCCCTGGGCGAGGGCGTACACCCCGTCGCAGAGCCTGGTGTCCATGATGAACGCGAATCGCTGTCCGCGCCTGTGCTCGGACACGTCGGCGAGCGTGATCCCGCCGAGGGTGCCCTCGCGCTGGAGGCGCCCGACGTCCGGCCCCCCGATGCCGTGCTCGGCGAGCTTCGCGGGTAGCATCCGCCGCCCGTCGGGCTCGATGAGCCGGTAGCCGTACGACTCGACGGGGTGCGAGAGCCGGTGGCTGTCAAGCGTGTACGCGGCGGTGGTGGCCAGCGGTCCGTCGGCGGCGACGGGGGCCTCGGTCAGCTGCACGGTCTCGCGGTAGGCGGTGGCGTACCGCAGCCGGTCGAAGAAGCGCTGCCCGCTCACCGGGTAGTGGGCGGTCACCGGGTGCGGGACCTGGTCGAGGTTGATCCGCTGGATCACCCCGGCCAGGCCGAGCGAGTGGTCGCCGTGGAAGTGCGTGACGCAGATCCGGTTGATGTCGTGCGCGGCGACCCCGGCCCGCAGCATCTGGCGCTGGGTGCCCTCGCCGGGGTCGAAGAGGATGCCCTCGCCGTCCCAGCGCAGCAGATAGCCGTTGTGGTTCCGGTGCCGTGTCGGGACCTGGCTGGCGGTCCCGAGCACGACGAGTTCACGGGCGGACATTATCCGGGCGGCCATTCCAGACCCCGGCCGCCCAGGACGTGCGCGTGGGCGTGGAACACGGTCTGGCCGGCGCCGGCGCCGGTGTTGAACACGACCCGGTAACCGGTCGCGTCGATCTTGTCGTCGGCGGCGACGTTGCCCGCCTCGCACAGCACGTCGGCGAGCACCTGCGGTTCGGCGGCGCCGAGGGATGCGGCGTCCGGGTAGTGCAGGCGCGGGATGACGAGTACGTGCGTGGGCGCCTGGGGGTTGATGTCGCGGAACGCGACGGTGGTGTCGGTCTCGCGGACGATGGTGGCCGGGATCTCCCCCGAGACGATCTTGCAGAACAGGCAGTCGGGCTGCGGTTCTCCTGCCATTCGCTTACGCGCTCCTTGGTCTGGGTGATCCGTTGCGGCCAGCCTATCGGGGGCTCTGCCCCCGTACCCCCGCTCCTCAATCGCCGGAGGGGCTTGATTCTGGCCGCGCGGCCACTTCCAGCCTCGCCGGCGTTTGAGGCGCGGGGTCCGGGGCGGAGCCCCGGGTTCGGGAAGGGGCGGGGTGGGGAACTGGCCCGCCGCAGGCGCACCCGCCCCCCCACCCCGCCGAGGTCACTCCGCGAGACCCGGCAGCTCCGGTGCCACCTTCGCCGGCTCCCGCTCCAGCGACTCCAGCCCGATCCGGATCGCCTCGTCCAGCTGAGGGTCACGCCCCTCCGCGTGGTCCCGGGGCGTCATCACGACCTCCACGTCCGGGTCCACGCCGTGGTTCTCGACGCCCCACCCGTACCCCTCCAGCCAGAACGCGTACTTCGGCTGCGTGACCAGTGTCCCGTCGACCAGCCGGTACCGGCTGTCGATGCCGACCACGCCGCCCCAGGTGCGCACCCCGACCACGGGCCCGATCTTCAGCGCCTTGATCGCCGCGTTCACGATGTCGCCGTCCGACCCGGAGAACTCGTTCGCGACGGCGACCACCGGCCCGCGCGGCGCGTCGCCCGGGTAGCTCGCGGGGCGCATGCCGCGCGGCAGGTCCCAGCCGACGATGCGGCGGGCGAGCTTCTCGACCACGAGCTGCGAGGTGTGGCCGCCCCGGTTCTCCCGGACGTCCACGACCAGCCCCTCGCGCGCCATCTCGGTGCGCAGGTCGCGGTGGATCTGGGCCCAGCCGCCGCCGACCATGTCCGGGACGTGCAGGTAGCCGAGGCGCCCCCCGGACCGCTCGTGCACGTACGCCCTCCGGTCGGCGACCCACGCGTGGTAGCGCAGGGCCTCCTCGTCGCCGACGGGCACGACGACGACGTGGCGCCGGTCGCCCCCGTCGGCCGGGGAGACCGTCAGCTCGACGGGCTTGCCGGCCGAGCCGGTGAGCAGCGGCGCGGGCCCGGTCAGCGGATCGACCGGGTGTCCGTCGACGGCCACGATCGCGTCCCCGGCCCGGACCGCGACGCCCGGCGCGGCGAGCGGCGAGCGGGCGGCCGGGTCCGAGGTCTCGGAGGGCAGCACGCGGTCGATGCGCCAGCTGCCGTCCTCCGCCCTGGAGAGGTCCGCCCCGAGCAGCCCCTGCCGGGCCGCGTCGTCGCGCCACCCGCCGGGCGGGGTGACGTAGGCGTGCGAGGTGCCCAGCTCGCCCTGGACCTCCCAGAGCAGGTCCATGAGGTCGTCGTGGGTCGCGACGCGCTCCAGGACCGGGCGGTAGCGGTCGAGGACCCCGGCCCAGTCGACGCCGCCCATGTCGGGGCGCCAGAAGTTGTCCCGCATGACACGCCCGGCCTCGTCGTACATCTGGCGCCACTCGGCGGCCGGGTCGAGGGTGCGGCGGACGCGGGAGAGGTCGACGGTCACGGCGTCGTCGTGGTCGTCGTCGCCCGCGGGCACCCGGGTGTCGGAGGGGACCACGGACAGCTTGCCGTGGTGGACGATCGCCAGCCGCTTCCCGTCACCGCTGACCGCGAAACGGCTGACGTCCGAGGACAGCTCCTCGCAGCGCAGCTTCTCCAGGTCGTAGCGCTCCAGGACGGTGTCCGGACGGCGGGCGTCCGGACCGGCCCCGCTGGTGCCGAGGACCCCGGTGAGCGGGTGGCGCAGCCAGAGCAGCCCGTCCCGCGCGGTGCGGAGCGAGGAGTAGACGGCGGCCTCGACGGGAAGGGGCACGATCCGGTCGGCGAGGCCGTCCAGGTCGATGCGGGTGATGGGGAGCGCGGTGGGGTTGTCCTCGCCGTCGCCGCCCTTCTCCTTCTCCGTGGGCCGTCCGTGCAGCTGCGGTCCGAACGGGGAGGGCGTGGTCGCCGCGAGGGTGAGCAGGTGCGGCCGGCAGGAGCCGATGAACGCCATGTCGAAGACGTGGGCGTCGTAGATCGGGTCGAAGGCGCGCTCGGAGAGGAAGGCCAGGTGCTTTCCGTCGGCGGTGAAGGCGGGTGCGAAGTCCCGGAACCGCAGGGGCGTCGCCTCGGAGACCGACAGGTCGGCGATGTGGGCCAGCTTGAGCTGGCTGAGCGGCTCGGGGCCGGGGTGCGACCAGGCGAGCCAGGCGGAGTCGGGCGACCAGGCGAGGCCGGAGGCGTCGCCGTTCTCGCTGCGGTCCACCTCGTGGATCTCGCCGCTCTCCCGTTCGACGATCAGGACGCGCCCGTCGTGCGCGGCGACCGCGAACCGGCTGCCGTCGGGGGCGGGGGCGAGGTCCAGGACGCGGCCCAGCCGGCCGGCCGCGAGGCGGCGGGGCGTGGCGCCGGGGGCGGTGCCGGCGGCGGGGGCGATCTCCAGCGCGTCGTCACCCTCGGCGTCGGTGACCCAGACGACGTGCTGGTCGCCGTCGGCCTGGAAGGTGCGCGGCAGCCTGGCCCGTACGCCGGGCTCGGCGGCGAGCGCGCGGGCCGGGCCCTCACGGTGGGTGACCCAGTGCACGGCGCCCCGCGACAGGACGGCGCTGCCCCGGCCGGTGCGGTCGGGCGAGGCGCTGGTCAGGTGGCTGTCGGCGTGCAGCGGGTAGGGCTGGAGGTCGGCGCGCTGGCCGCCGAGCCGGAGCTCGACGCGGCGGGGCTCGCCGCTCTCCAGGCCGTCCAGGAGCCAGAGTTCACCGGCGGAGGCGTAGGCGACCCGGGTGCCGTCGGTGGTGGCCTGCCGGGCGTAGAAGCCGTCGACGGGGGTGTGCCGCCGCAGGTCGGTGCCGTCGGGCAGCGAGGAGTAGAGGGCGCCGGTGCCCTCGTGGTCGGAGAGGAACGCGATGCGCTCCCCCACCCACATCGGGCACTCGATGTTGCCGTCCAGGTCCTCGTGGATCCGGGCGAACTCCAGCGGATCGTCCTCCGCCGCGATCCAGAGCTTCCCGGCCGTGCCGCCCCGGTAGCGCTTCCAGCTGGCGGCCTCGCGGCCCATGGTGGCCGAGAGCAGCAGGACGCGTCCGCCCGGCCCGTACGCGAGGGAGCCGACGGGGCCGTACGGGAGGGTCCGCGCGGGACCGCCGTCGACCGGGACGGCCCGGGCCCAGCTGCGGCGCAGCGAGACCTGGCCCTGGGTGCTGGTGACCAGTACGTCGCCTTCGGGGGTCCAGCCGCGCACGGTGGTGCGGGCGTCGCCCCAGTGGGTGAGCCGCCGGGAGGGCCCGCCGTCGGCGGGGGCGAGGTGCACCTCGGGCGCGCCGTCGCGGGTGGACGTCCAGGCGACGAGGGTGCCGTCGGGAGATATGCGCGGCTGGGTGACGGGACGGTTGTCTGCGCTGACCCGCCACGCCCGGCCGCCGTCGAGTGGGGCGAGCCAGACGTCGTCCTCGGCGGTGAAGGCGATCAAGTCACCCTGGACATGGGGGTACCGGAGGTAGGAAGGCTGTGTCACACGATCACCCTAGGCCGCGGGTATGCCTGGTGGCACGGGGTTGGCCGGAGTACGTCGCACGCCGCCGCCCGTGCCGCGGGTACACGCGGACCGGGTCATCGGCCAACCGCCGCGGTCACACCGCTACTTGCCGGGGTACGCGGTGACCGTCACCGTCACGGTGGCCGTCGGGCCGCTGCCCGGGCCCGGGGCTCCGGCGGGCGGGGCGGTCGTGGCCGGGGCGGTGCAGTCGCCGAGCAGGGTGGCCCGGAAGACGGCGCGCCCACCGGTCTTCGCGGTCATGTCGCCGCGTACGCACCGGCCTTCGACCGCGTAGGTCACCTGCCCGTCCAGCGCGATGTCCCCGCCGGACTTCGTCTTGCCGTCGCAGTGGACCTCGGCCGCCCGGCGGGTGGCGGAGGGCGCCGCGGAGCGGGCCTCACCCCCGTCGACCGAGGCGGTGCAGGTCAGCCAGCGCACCTGGACGCCTTCGTGCTCCAGGGCGCGGGTGGCGGTCCGGTCCGTGGTGAAGGCGACGGACGCGGTGTTCAACGCGCCGGTGGCGTCGCCCGGTTCACAGGCGGTGAGCCCGGCGACGGCGGCCGCGGCGAGGCAGAGCGCGGCCGGAAAACGACGGGCCGCACGACGGCCCCCTGCCCTTGATGTCCCCATACGGGCAGCTTCCCACCCCGTCCGAGGGCACGGTAGACCGCTTCCGGGCACAACCACTCCATCGGGGACGGCTTACGACCAGCGCCCCGTGCGCCCCAGGAGCAGCGCCGTCGCCGCGGTGCCCGCCGTCGAGGTGCGCAGGACCGAGGGGCCGAGGCGGCAGGTGTGGGCGCCCGCGGCGGCGAACGCGGTCAGCTCGTCCGGCGACACACCGCCCTCGGGGCCGACGACCAGCACGATCTCGCCCTCGTCGGGCAGGGCGACGGTGGCCAGCGCTTCGCTCGGGTGGTCGCGGTCCTCGTGCAGGACGGCCGCGAAGTCCGCCCCGGCGAGGAGGCCCGCGACCTGCTTGGTGGTGGCCAGGTCCGCCACGTCCGGGAAGAGCACCCGGCGCGACTGCTTTCCGGCCTCCCGGGCCGTGGCGCGCCATTTGGCCAGGGACTTGAGGCCGCGGTCGCCCTTCCACTGGGTGATGCAGCGCGCCGCCTGCCAGGGGACGACCGCGTCGACACCGGTCTCCGTCATCGTCTCCACGGCGACCTCGCCCCGGTCCCCCTTGGGCAGAGCCTGGACGACGGTGATCCGCAGCGCGGGGCGCGGCTCCTCGTGGACCGGGGCCAGGTCGCCGACGACCAGCCGGTCCTTGCCCTCGGCGGCGCGCACGACGCCCTGGGCCCACCGGCCGCGGCCGTCCGTGAGGACGACCTCCTCGCCGGTGCGCAGGCGCTTCACGGAGACGGCGTGGCGTCCCTCGGGTCCGTCGAGGACGAACTCGGGTGCGTCCGGCAGGTGTCCGACGACGAAGACGGGTGCCGTCACTGTGCGCTCCTTGTGCTCACTGCCGTCCGTGCGGCGTCCAGTTCCTCGGCGAGCAGCCGGACCAGCCGTCCGGCGGGCAGCTCGCGGGCCATGCGGTGGCCCTGCCCGGCCCACAGCGCCATGCCCTGGGCGTCCCCGACGCGGGCGGCGGCCTTGCGCAGCACGGAGGTCATGTGGTGGACCTGGGGGTAGGCGGCGGGGGCGTACGGGCCGTGCTCGCGCACGAAGCGGTTGACCAGGCCGCGTGCCGGGCGCCCGGAGAAGGCCCTGGTCAGGGTGGTCCGGACGAACAGCGGGTTGGTCAGGGCCTGTTTGTGCAGGACGTGGGCGCCGGACTCCGGGCAGGCCAGGAAGGCGGTGCCGAGCTGGGCGGCGTCGGCGCCCGCCGCGAGGACGGCGGCGATCTGGGCGCCGCGCATCAGGCCGCCCGCGGCGACGACCGGTATCTGCACGGTCTCGCGGACCTGGGCGACCAGGCTCAGCAGCCCGGTGCCGCCGTCCTCGGTCGCCGGGTCGTCGTGGAACGTGGAGCGGTGGCCGCCCGCCTCGGTGCCCTGGGCGCAGACGGCGTCGGCCCCGGCCCACTCGGCGGCCTGGGCCTCCTCCGGCGAGGTGACCGTGACGACGGTGTACGTACCGGCGGCCGCGAACGCGTCGAGCGTGTCGCGCGAGGGGCAGCCGAAGGTGAAGGAGACGACCGGGACCGGGGCTTCGAGGAGGACGGCGAGCTTGTCCTCGTAACCGTCGTCGCCGGGGACGTCCGGGTCGCCGAGCCCGGTCTCGTAACGGCCCACCTCGTCCGCGAGCCGGTGGCGGTAGTCCTCCAGCGCGGCGGGGTCCGCCGGTTCGCACTGCGGCATGAAGAGGTTGACGCCGAAGGGCTGCCCGGTCAGGGCGCGCACCTGCTGGATCTCGTCGCGCAGGGCGTCCGCCGTCTTGTATCCGGCGGCCAGGAAGCCCAGCGCACCGGCCTCGGAGACGGCGGCGGCGAGCTGCGGGCAGGACGGACCGCCGGCCATGGGGGCCTGCACGAGGGGATACCGGCAGAGAGCGGTCAGCGCGGAGGGCATGACCGCATCGTGTCATGTCCTTCCTGTCCCGTGATGCCCGCCCCACGGCAGCGTTTTGGCCGGTCGCGGTGCGACGGTACGGGCCCGGAGGCCGGGCCCGTACCGTCGCGCCGCAAGCCGTCAGCGGCCGTTGAAGGCGTCCTTCAGGCGGGAGAACAGGCCCTGCTGGCCCGGCTGGAACTGACCGGTGGGCCGCTCCTCGCCACGCAGCTTGGACAGTTCGCGCAGCAGGCGTTCCTGCTCGGGGTCGAGCTTGACCGGAGTGGTCACCTCGACGTGCACGATCAGGTCGCCGCGTCCGCCGCCCCGCAGGTGGGTGATGCCGCGCCCGTGCAGCGGGACCGACTGGCCGGACTGGGTGCCCGGCCGGATGTCGACCTCCTCCAGGCCGTCCAGCGTCTCCAGCGGCACCTTGGTGCCGAGGGCCGCCGCCGTCATGGGGATGGTGACCGTGCAGTGCAGGTCGTCGCCGCGGCGCTGGAACACCGCGTGCGGCAGCTCGTGGATCTCGACGTAGAGGTCTCCGGCGGGGCCGCCGCCGGGGCCGACCTCGCCCTCGCCCGCGAGCTGGATGCGGGTGCCGTTGTCGACACCGGCGGGGATCTTCACGGTCAGCGTGCGCCGCGAGCGGATGCGGCCGTCACCGGCGCACTCCGGGCACGGGGTCGGCACGACCGTACCGAAGCCCTGGCACTGGGGGCAGGGGCGGGAGGTCATGACCTGGCCGAGGAAGGACCGGGTGACCTGGGAGACCTCACCGCGGCCGCGGCACATGTCGCAGGTCTGCGCCGAGGTGCCCGGGGCCGCGCCCTCGCCGCTGCACGTGGTGCAGACGACGGCGGTGTCGACCTGGATGTCCTTGGTGGTGCCGAAGGCCGCCTCGGCGAGGTCGATCTCCAGCCGGATCATGGCGTCCTGGCCGCGCCGGGTGCGCGAGCGGGGCCCGCGCTGCGACGACGTGCCGAAGAACGCGTCCATGATGTCGGAGAAGTTGCCGAAGCCGCCCTGGCCGAAGCCGCCCGCACCGGCGCCGCCGGACTGCGAGAGCGGGTCTCCGCCGAGGTCGTAGACCTGCTTCTTCTGCGCGTCCGACAGGACCTCGTAAGCGGCGTTGATCTCCTTGAACCGCTCCTGGGTCTTCGGATCGGGGTTGACGTCCGGGTGCAGCTCGCGGGCGAGCCTCCGGAATGCCTTCTTGATCTCGTCCTGGGAAGCGTCGCGGCGCACGCCGAGTACGGCGTAGTAGTCCGTGGCCACTTACGACTCCGCCAGGATCTGTCCGACGTAACGTGCCACTGCGCGTACCGCTCCCATCGTTCCGGGGTAGTCCATGCGGGTCGGTCCGACCACGCCGAGTTTGGCGACTGCCTCGTCGCCCGAACCGTAGCCGACCGCGACGACGGACGTGGAGTTGAGGCCCTCGTGGGCGTTCTCGTGCCCGATGCGTACGGTCATGCCCGAGTCCTTGGCCTCGCCGAGCAGCTTCAGCAGCACGACCTGTTCCTCCAGTGCTTCGAGCACCGGCCGGATCATCACAGGGAAGTCGTGTCCGAAGCGGGTGAGGTTGGAGGTGCCGCCGATCATCAGCCGCTCCTCCGTCTCCTCGACAAGCGTTTCGAGCAGGATCGAGAGGACGGTGGACACGGTTCCCCGGTCCTCGCTCTCGAAGGATTCCGGCAGGTCCTGCACCAGCTGCGGGACGTCGGCGAACCGGCGCCCCACCACCCGGCTGTTGAGCCGGGCCCGCAGATCGGCGAGCGAGGTCTCGCCGAACGGCGCCGGGCAGTCCACCAGCCGCTGTTCGACCCGTCCGGTGTCCGTGATCAGCACGAGCATCAGCCGCGCCGGGGCCAGGGACAGCAGCTCCACGTGCCGCACCGTCGAACGGGTCAGCGAGGGGTACTGCACGACGGCGACCTGCCGGGTCAGCTGCGCGAGCAGCCGTACGGTGCGGCCCACGACGTCGTCCAGGTCGACCGCGCCGTCGAGGAAGTTCTGAATGGCGCGGCGCTCGGGCGAGGAGAGGGGCTTGACGCCCGCCAGCTTGTCCACGAAGAGCCGGTAGCCCTTGTCCGTCGGGATGCGCCCGGCGCTGGTGTGGGGCTGGGCGATGAAGCCCTCCTCCTCCAGCACCGCCATGTCGTTGCGGACGGTCGCCGGGGAGACCCCCAGCTTGTGCCGCTCCGTGAGCGCCTTGGAGCCGACGGGCTCCTCGGTCCCGACGTAGTCCTGGACGATCGCGCGCAGCACTTCGAGTCTGCGTTCGCTGAGCATCGCGCGCACACCTCCAGCTGTCCACGTCGGTGTTCCCGGGCCGTTCCCGGGATTCCTCCTGGCACTCGGTGCGTACGAGTGCCAGCGATCCCCGGCCAGTGTACGGCGACGGGGTGGTGCCCTAGCAAGGGCGACCGGCCACGCTACCTCGCTGCCGCGCAGGTCGCTGCCGATAGCGTCGCCGTATGGATGCCTCTTGGGAAGACTTCGGATGGGAGCGGCTGGGTCACGGAACGGGCCGCCGGCGCCTTCCGGTCTGGGACGCGACGGCCCTGCTGGTGGCCGGTCCGGACGGGGTGCTGCTCTGTGACACCGGTGCGTCACTGCGCGAGGGCGTGGAACTGCGCACCCAGGCCGAGGCGCTGCTCGGCCGGAGGGTGACGCACATCGCACTCAGTCACCCCCACTTCGACCATGTGCTGGGCACGGCCGCGTTCGCCGGGGCCCGGGTGTACGGCTCCGAGGGCACGGCGGAACTGCTGCGTCACGGGGCCGGTGAGCTGTACGCGGACGCGGTGGCCCAAGGCCTGCCCGAGGCGGACGCGGCCGAGTCCGCCGATGTGCTGGTGGCCCCGCGCCACGAGGTGCGCGGGGAGCTGACGGTGGACCTGGGCGGCGGCCGGGAGGTGGTCCTGGTGAACGTGGGCGCGGCGCACAGCGGCCACGACCTGGCAGTGCTGGTCCCGGGCTCCCCCGCGCTGGTGTTCTGCGGGGACCTGGTCGAGGAGTCGGGCGAGCCCCAGGCCGGTCCGGACGCCAGCCCCGCGCGCTGGCCGGCCGCGCTGGACCGGCTGCTGGAGCTGGGCGGGGACGGCGCGTTGTACGTACCGGGGCACGGGGCGGTGGTGGACGCGGCGTTCGTCCGGGCCCAGCGGGCCGCACTGGCTGGGCGGTTCGGCGTGTCGTAGGTCGTCCCCCGCTTATCGTCGTGCGATGCGCAGCTACCAGCCCGATCTGACCCCGCCGTGGAAGAAGTCCGCCCCCGCCCCGGAGGTGCCCGCCGAGACCGATCTGGTCGTGGAGGAGGCGGTCACCGGTTTCTGCGGCGCGGTGATCCGGTGCGAGAAGACCGCCGAGGGGCCGACGGTGACCCTGGAGGACCGGTTCGGCAAGCACCGGGTCTTCCCGATGGCGCCGCGCGGCTTCCTTCTGGAGGGCCGGGTCGTCACGCTGGTGCGCCCGTCGGCCGGGGGGCCGGCGCGGCCCACGCGTACGGCCTCCGGTTCGGTGGCGGTGCCCGGGGCTCGGGCGAGGGTGGCGCGGGCCGGGCGGATCTATGTGGAGGGGCGGCACGACGCGGAGCTGGTCGAGCGGGTCTGGGGCGACGACCTGCGCATCGAGGGCGTGGTCGTGGAGTACCTGGAGGGCATCGACGACCTGCCCTCGATCGTGCGGGAGTTCGCGCCCGCGCCGGACGCCCGCCTCGGCGTGCTGGTCGACCATCTGGTGCCCGGCTCCAAGGAGTCCAGGATCGCGGCCCAGGTGTCGGACGGCAACGTGCTGGTGGTGGGGCACCCGTACATCGACGTGTGGGAGGCCGTGAAGCCCTCGTCGGTGGGGATCGCGGCGTGGCCGGTGGTGCCGCGCGGGCAGGACTGGAAAACGGGCGTGTGCCGGGCTCTGGGCTGGCCGGAGAACACCGGGGCGGCCTGGCAGCGCATCCTGTCCTCGGTCCGCTCCTACCGGGACCTACAGCCCGAACTCCTGGGCCGCGTCGAGGAATTGATTGATTTCGTCACCCTTCCGGACTGATGTCCGGCCGGCCTTCCCCTCGATCCGGCACCAATCCGGATGAATAGCTGCGCCTCGCACACATCATCGGTTATTGAGTGGGGCCAGGCTCTTTTCGCGAGGGAAGGCACGGGGGCGATGGCACGCGAGGTCTGGCGGGACACGGCGGAGAACGAGGCGGCCTCCGCCGTCTTCCATTTCGTGCAGCAGCTCATCGACGGCTACCGCCACAACCGGCCCGTGATGCCGCTGGTGGTCCTCCAGGCCGCCGACGCCGACGTACCGCCCGAGGTGGACGCCCGGGTCGAGCAGATCGTGCGCCAGGTCCACCGGGCCAACCAGCCGCGCCGCGTCCCCCTGCGCCTGCTCGACGGGCACGGCGACTCCCCGTACGACGCGGCGCTCGACATGGTCCGCACGCTGACCGAGAAGCCGTGGGAGACCCGGGGCGGTTCGCAGTACAAGCCGTTCGCGTTCCCCCGTTCCCGGCTGCTCGGCGCCATCGAGCAGGCCACCGAGGCCGTGCTGCGGGACCCGGACCCGGGCTGCACCCGGGACCAGCGCGACGAGCGGATCCTGGAGGAGCTGAGCGCGCTGCGCTGGCGGGCCGGGCGGCGCGGCCGGGGCACCTGGTGGACCGCGCTGCGCGAGTCGGTGCGGCCGGAGACCTTCGTGGGGGCCGTGGTCATCGCGGTCCTGGGCGTGCTGCTCGGCGAGATCGGCTGGCTGCCGACCATGCTGGTGGCCGTGGGCGCGGTCCTCGGGCTCGCGGTGATCCGGCTGATGACGACGTCGGCGCCGCCGCTGCTGTGGCTGCGCCGGGCCAGCCGGTGGTTCGCCACCACCTCGTCGCTGGCCGCCGCCAGTACCGGCTATCCGTCGGACGGCTGGTCCCGTCTCTCGCCCAGCGGTTCGTGGCGGGTGATCCGGGCACGGGCGGCGGTGGTCGCGGGGCGGGTGGCCGACGCGGCGGCGGGCGACGAGCGGTCCCGCCAGTTCCACCTGGAGCTGAGGGTCCAGGCGCTGCTGGAGGACCTGCGCAACAACTACCGGCCGCACGCGCCGGACTGGCGGCGCGGCAAGCGGACCGTGCCGCCGGTGGTCTTCCTGCCGAGGGCCGTCCAGAGCAACGGCGGCGTGCAGCTGATCAACGCCCTCAACAACGTCCGCTCCCGGCGCAGCGAGGTCGATCCGCTGCTGCTCCTGGCCTCGCTGCCGGCGGCCGAGATCCTGCGGCACACCCCGCCGCTGCCGCCCGACCCGCCGCCCGTGCACACGGGTGCGGCGCGGGCCCGGTACGAGGACTGGGTCGGCCATCTCAGCGTGGGGCAGGCGCCCTCGGGCACGGCCACGCCCGCCTGGGTGCTGCGGCTGCCGCTGTCGACGGACCAGCTGACCCATGAGCACGCGCACGCGCAGCTCTCCACGCAGCGGGTGCGCAGGACGTGGGTGTGGTGGGTGATGTCGCGGACGACGCTCGCCGGTCTGATGGCCGGCGCGCTGCTGGGCACGATGCTGCTGAGCAACCACCTGGCGAACCGTTACTGCCACGGTCCGCTCACGGATGTCGACACGGACTCGGTTCGGCTGGCCCGGCCGGGCGGCGGCGACAAGGAGTGCATCGGCGTGGCGACGTCCACCCGGGTGCGCTTCGCGGAGGGCAACGGCCTGGAGCTGGACGGGGCCGGGGCCGGGGTCGCCTTCGACCGGATCGAGCGGGCGGTGGCCGAGGAGAACGCCTCGATCGAGCCGGGCGACAAGTACGTCACGCTGATCTACGCGGGTCCGTTCACCGCCCCGACCGCGGAGCCCACCCGCAAGGCCCTGGAGGAGCTGACCGGCGTCTACCTCTACCAGCACCACACCAACACGCTGGGCTTCTCCGTGAAGCTTCGGGTGCTGACCGCCAACGGCGGGCAGGACATGCTCCAGCAGATACCCGCGGTGCGGAAGATCATCGAGGTGGCCGAAAGAGATGCGTCGGTCGTCGGCGTGGTCGGGCTCGGCCGGGACACCACCGACAGCCCGGAGGCCACCGCGCTCCTTCAGCAGGCGGGCCTGCCCGTGGTGGACACCACCAACTCCGGGGGTTATCTGGCGACGGACTACTCCAACTACTTCGGCCTGGCGGCCACCGACCAGGAGCAGGCGGACGCCCTCGGCCTCGTCGCGAAGCAGGTGGCGGCGGGGGCGCCGGGCACGCACAAGCCCCGGGCCCTGGTCCTGTCGCGCAAGCTCGTCAACAACGACAAGGACCGCTACACGGTGGAGCAGCGCAAGGTGGGCAGCGCGATGCTCGCCAAGTCGGGCTTCGCGCTGTCGGAGCCGGTGGAGTACGACCTCGGCCGCCGCAGCAGCGCCGATCTGGACCGCCCCGTGCAGCAGATCTGCGCGGCGGACCCGGCGCCGGACGCGCTGTACTTCGCGGGCCGGGTCGAGGACGTCTCCAACCTGATGAGCCGCCTCGCTCGCAGCTGTTCGCGCCGCCCCATCACCGTCTTCACGGGCGACGACCTGACCAAGACCCGGCTCGACGCGAGCACGGACACCACGAAGAACGTCACGCTCTACCACACGGCCCTCGCCCCGATGGGCCGCGGCCGCGCGGACGGCTTCTACGAGGAGTCGCACCGGGCCCTGGCCAAACTGCTGCCCGAGGGCGGGACGCTTCCCCGCCTCCCGGTGTCGAAACCGTACGAGGACCCGCTCTTCGCGAGCGGCCAGTCGGTGATGTCGTACAGCGCCACGGCCGCGCTGTACGACGCGGCGAGCCACGGCGACGCGGTGAACAGCGCGGCGGAGACCTGGGCGAACCTGTACGCGGTGAACCTGCGGACGATGCCCACGGGGACGATCACCTTCCGCGGCTTCATCCCGTACGAGGCGCAGGCGGGCCACGGTCTGGACGTCGTGCAGATCACCTACCCGGACGGCCGGAGCCACGCCCGGGTCATCTGCGGCCGGGCGGCGGGGAAGGTGGCGCTGGAGCCGCCGGAGTGCCCGCTGAAGTGAGCGGGGGCCGACGCCCGCTCAGTCGACCAGGTCGCGTACCACCGCGTCGGCCAGCAGCCGCCCGCGCAGCGTCAGCACGGCCCGTCCGTCGGCGAACGGTCCCGGTTCCAGGAGGCCGTCGTCCACCGCCCGGCGGGCCGCCGCGAGGCCGGCCGGGGCGAGCAGGGAGAGCGGGCAGCCGTCCACGAGCCGCAGTTCCAGCAGGATGCGCTCGACGCGGCGGTCCTCGGCGGACAGGATCTCGCGCCCGGCCCCCGGCGAGCGCCCCTCGGCGAGCGCCTGCGCGTACGCCCCCGGGTGCTTCACGTTCCACCAGCGCACGCCCCCTACGTGGCTGTGCGCCCCCGGTCCGGCGCCCCACCAGTCGGCGCCCCGCCAGTACAGCTCGTTGTGCAGGCAGCGGCCCTCGGGCGTGCGGGCCCAGTTCGACACCTCGTACCAGGAGTAGCCGGCGGCGGCCATCGCCTCGTCCGCCATGAGGTAGCGGTCGGCGTGCGCGTCGTCGTCGGTCATCGGGATCTCGCCGCGCTTGATGCGGCGGGCGAGGCCGGTGCCCTCCTCCACGATCAGCGCGTACGCGGAGACGTGGTCGGGCCCGGCGCCGATCGCCGCGTCCAGGGACGCGCGCCAGTCGTCGTCGGACTCGCCGGGGGTGCCGTAGATCAGGTCCAGGTTGATGTGCTCGAAGCCGGCCGCCCGCGCCTCGGCCACGCAGGCCTCGGGCCGGCCCGGGGTGTGGGTGCGGTCGAGGATCTTCAGGACGTGCTGCCGGGCGCTCTGCATGCCGAAGGAGATCCGGTTGAAGCCGCCCGCGCGCAGCTCCGCCAGGTAGGCCGGGCCCACGGACTCCGGATTGGCCTCGGTGGTGATCTCGGCGTCGTCGGCGAGCCCGAACTCGTCGCGGACCGCCGCCAGCATCCGGACCAGGTCGGCCGCGGCGAGCAGGGTCGGGGTGCCGCCGCCGACGAAGACCGTGCGGACCGGGCGGGGGTCGTCGCCGAGGACCTTGCGGGCCTGGCGGACCTCGCCGATCAGGTGGGACGCGTAGTTGTCGCGGGAGGCCAGCGCACCGCCGGAGCCGCGCAGCTCGGTCGCCGTGTAGGTGTTGAAGTCGCAGTAGCCGCAGCGGGTCGCGCAGTACGGCACGTGCAGGTAGAAGCCGAGCGGGCGGCCGGCTGCGCCTTCCAGGGCATGGCGGGGCAGCGCCCCGTCGTCGGGCACGGGTTCACCATCGGGCAGTACGGAAGGCATACCGCCCATTGTCGCGCGCCGCCCGGCAAACGGACGCCATGCCCCGGACCGGCGCTACTCGGCCTGGAGCACCAGCAGCGCCAGGTCGTCGTCCGGCGGCCGCTCGGCGAAGTCGTGCACGGCGTGCTTGATGCGCTCCGCGATCTCCTCCGCACTCAGCCCCGCGCACCCCGACAGCGCCTGCGCCAGCCCGTCCCCGTCGTCGAACATCAGGCCGCCCGAGCGCCGCTCCGTGACCCCGTCGGTGACGCAGAGCAGGCTGTCGCCGGGCGCCAGGTCGAAGCTCTGGGTCTCGTAGACGGCGTCGTCCATCAGCCCGAGCAGCAGCTGCGGCTCGGCGGCGGGGCGCACGGTGCCGTCCGGGCGCAGCAGCAGCGGCAGCGGGTGCCCGGCACTGGCCAGGGTGCAGCGGGCGCCGCCACCGGGCAGCGGCACCAGCTCCCCGTACAGCAGGGACAGGAAGCGGGACTGCCCGCCGTTGTCCGCGGAGTGCTGGCCCCCGGCGGCGGCGACCATGAGCGCGGCGGCCTCGGCGGCCTCCATGGCGTCGTCCAGGAGCAGCCGGTTGAGCCGGACCAGGACCTCGTCGGCCTGGAAGCCCTCGCGGGCCAGCAGCCGCAGCCAGGGGCGCGCCAGGCCGGTGACGACGGCGGCCTCGGGGCCGCTGCCCTGGACGTCGCCGAGGACGAAGCACCAGCGGTCGCCGGGGCAGGGGAAGATGTCGTAGAAGTCACCGCCCACGACGCCGTCGTCGCTCGGTTCGTAGACGAGGGAGCTGGCCACCCCCGGTATTTGGGCGACCTTGCTGGGCAGCAGCCCGCGCTGGAGGATGCGGCTGATGGTGGCCTGCCGGGTGTAGGCGCGGGCGGCGCCCACGGCGAGGCCGACGCGGCGCACGAAGTCCTCGATGAGGGCCGTCAGCTCGTCGGGCAGCCGGTCGGTGGACTCGCGGCCCAGGAGTACGGCTCCGAGGGTGCGGCCGCCCGAGGTGATCCGGTAGGCGAAGGCGACGCCCTCCTGCTCGTCCGGCGGCTCGCCGTCCTCCGCGCTGCCGGGCCACGGCATGGTGACGGCGCCGGTGCCGACGCGCTCGGGGAGCCGGAGCGGGTCGCCCTCCAGCAGGGCGCGCAGCGTCCCGATGTGCTCCTCGTCCACGTGCCAGACCTTGGCGAGGCGGGGGACGGCCGCGGGGCCGCCGCTCTCGGGCTCCAGCCAGATCGCGCACCAGTCGGCGAGGCGGGGGACGAGTAACTGCCCGGCGAGGGCCGCCACGATGTCCTCGTCCAGCTGCCCGGCCAGCAGGTCGGACGCCTCGGCGAGGAAGGACAGCGCGCCGCGCCCGGCCCAGTCCCCGTCGTCGCGGCCGGTGCGCCGGGCGGAGGGGGCGAGCAGCTCGGCGGCGCGCAGGCCGCGGTCGAGCCCGGTCTCGCCGCGCCCCTCGGGGAACGGGTTCCAGTCGTCCACGGGGAGCCGGGCCCAGACGGTCTTCGTGCCGGTGCGGTAGGTGATGCCCCAGCGCTCGGCGAGGGCGGCGACGATGTCCAGCCCGCGCCCGTAGTCGGCGGGCTCGCCCACGCCCTCGGAGCTGTGCGCATGGTCGCCGCGGACCGTGCGGCCGGGGTGGTGGTCGGAGACCTCCAGGACCAGGGCGGACTGCTCGTCCTCGGTGGCCTCCTCCAGCCGGAAGAGGAGTTCGACCGCGGTGCCCGCGTGGACGACGGCGTTGGTCACCAGCTCGCTGACGATCATCGCGGCGTCATCGGACAGCCGCTCGCTGAACCCGACCGCGGCGGGCAGCCCCAGCCCGGTCCACTCGTCCAGCGCGGCAGTGACGAACCTCCGGGCCGCCGCGGGCGCGAGGAGGTTGCCGGGCAGGCTGGTCCGGGCGACCGGCTGTGAGCCTGTGGCGGCGGTGGTTCCGGGACGCTGCACGATGTCCCGCTGCAAGGGAATGGACCCCACAGGGCGGCTCCTGACCTGTTCTCGCTCTGCCTGTTTCTCCGTGGTGCGCCGCTGACGACACGGACAGAGTGACAGATCGGCCCTTCACATACGCGCCGAGTTACCGAAGTGGGTGGTCAAGACGTTGCGGTGAGAACACGCCGGCCCCCCGCGCCGGTGTGCGCGGGGGGCTTTCGGGGGGCGTACGGAGGTGCCGCGGGCGCCCGTCAGGCCTCGCGGGAGCCCGCGTACATCTCCTCGATCAGGTCCTTGTAGGTGCGCTCCACGACCGGCCGCTTCAGCTTGAGGCTGGGCGTGACCTCGCCGTGCTCGATGTCGAGGTCGCGCGGGAGCAGCCGGAACTTCTTGATGGTCTGCCAGCGCTGAAGGCCCTCGTTGAGCCGCTTCACGTAGCCGTCGATCAGCTCGACGGTCTTCGGGGAGGCCACGACGTCCGCGTACGACTTGCCCTCCATTCCGTTCTCGGCGGCCCAGCCGAGGAGGGTGGGCTCGTCCAGGGCGATCAGCGCGGTGCAGAAGTTCCGGTCCGCGCCGTGCACCAGGATGTTGGAGACGAACGGGCACACGGCCTTGAACTGGCCCTCGACCTCGGCGGGCGCGATGTACTTGCCGCCGGAGGTCTTGATCAGGTCCTTCTTGCGGTCGGTGATCCGGAGGTAGCCGTCCACGGAGAGCTCGCCGATGTCGCCGGTGTGGAACCAGCCGTCGGCCTCCAGCACCTCGGCGGTCTTGTCCGGCAGCCCCTGGTAGCCCTGCATGATGCCGGGGCCGCGCAGCAGGATCTCGCCGTCGTCGGCGATCCGCACCTCGGTGCCGGGGAGCGGCTTGCCGACCGTGCCGGTGCGGTAGCTCTCGCCGGGGTTGACGAAGGAGGCGGCGCTGGACTCGGTGAGGCCGTAGCCCTCCAGGATGTGGATGCCGGCGCCGGAGAAGAAGAGCCCGATGTCGGGGGCGAGCGCGGCGGAGCCGGAGACGCAGGCGCGGAGCCGGCCGCCGAACGCCTCGCGGATCTTGGCGAAGACCAGCGCGTCGGCGACCTTGTGCTTGCTGCCGAGCGCGAAGGGCACGGACGCCTTGCCGGTGCGCCGGAAGTTGTCCTGGGAGACCTTGGCGTACTCGCGGGCGACGCCGGCCGCCCACTGGAAGATCTTGTACTTGGCCCCGCCGCCCGCGCGCGCCTTGGCCGCGACCCCGTTGTAGACCTTCTCGAAGATGCGCGGCACGGCGGCCATGTAGGTCGGCTGGACGACCGGCAGATTCTCGATGATCTTGTCGACGCGGCCATCGACCGCGGTGACGTGGCCGACCTCGATCTGCCCGGAGGTGAGGACCTTGCCGAAGACGTGGGCGAGCGGCAGCCAGAGGTACTGGACGTCGTCCTTGGTGATCAGGCCGGTGGAGACGGTGGCCTTGGCCATGTACGACCAGTTGTCGTGCGGCAGCCGTACGCCCTTGGGGCGGCCGGTGGTGCCCGAGGTGTAGATGAGGGTCGCCAGCTGCTCGGAGGTGATGGCGTCGACGCGCTCGCGGACCGCCTCCGGGTTCTTCGCCAGGTGCTCGGTGCCCAGGGCCTCCAGCTCGGCCAGGGTGAGCACCCAGCCCTCGGGGTCGCCCTCGGCCGGTCCTGCGCCCTCCGCGTCGATGACCACGACATGGGCGAGGTTCGGAAGCTCGGCGCGGCGCTCGCGGGCCTTGGCCAGCTGGACGGCGTCCTCGGCGATCAGGACCCGGCTCTCGGAGTCGGCGAGGATGAACGCCGACTCCTCGGCGTTGGTGGAGGGGTAGACCGTGGTGGTCGCGGCGCCCGCGCACATGACGCCGAGGTCGACGAGGATCCACTCGACCCGGGTGGAGGAGGCGAGCGCGACGCGCTCCTCCGGGTTCACGCCGAGCGCGATGAGCCCGGCGGCGACGGCGTACACCCGCTCGGCGGCCTGCGCCCAGCTCAGCGACTTCCACTCGTCGGGGCCCTCGCCGCCGGCCGCGGGCACCGGGTAGCGGTACGCCTCCCCGTCCGGGGTGGCCGCCACCCGGTCGATGAAGAGGGTCGCCACGGAGGGCGGACGGTTATCGATCATGGTCTGTGTGTCGCTCACGACATCCTCCGGGCCTGCGGCGATGGTGCTTGCTGCTGTCTGCGTCTACGTGCTGCGATCCCGCTTGCTTAACTGGCGAGTAACTAAGAAGTCGTGATCAGGGTAGAGCGCCCGCGCGCCCCGCGTAAGGGGCAATCGGACGCCGCTTGATAACGAACGGGCCCCCGCACCGCAGCGTGCTGCGATACGGGGGCCGCCTGTCCTGTCCTGCCCGGACTACTTCTTGGCCTTGCCCTCACCGGCGGACTCGTCGGTCGACAGCACGGAGATGAACGCGTCCTGCGGCACCTCCACGTTGCCGACCATCTTCATCCGCTTCTTGCCTTCCTTCTGCTTCTCCAGCAGCTTGCGCTTACGGGAGATGTCGCCGCCGTAGCACTTGGCGAGGACGTCCTTGCGGATGGCGCGGACGGTCTCACGGGCGATGACCCGGGAGCCGATGGCCGCCTGGATCGGCACCTCGAAGTTCTGCCGGGGGATGAGCTTCTGCAGCTTGGCGACGAGGCGTACACCGTACGCGTACGCCTTGTCCTTGTGCGTGACCGCGGAGAACGCGTCGACCTTGTCGCCGTGCAGCAGGATGTCGACCTTGACGAGCTGGGCCGACTGCTCGCCGGTGGGCTCGTAGTCGAGGGAGGCGTAACCCCGGGTCTTGGACTTCAGCTGGTCGAAGAAGTCGAAGACGATCTCCGCGAGCGGCAGCGTGTAGCGGATCTCGACGCGGTCCTCGGAGAGGTAGTCCATACCGAGGAGGGTGCCGCGGCGCTGCTGGCACAGCTCCATGATCGCGCCGATGAACTCGCTGGGCGCCAGGACCGTGGCCCGGACGACCGGCTCGTGCACCTTGTCGATCTTGCCCTCGGGGAATTCACTCGGGTTGGTGACGACGTGCTCGCTGCCGTCCTCCATCTCGACCCGGTAGACCACGTTGGGCGCGGTGGCGATGAGGTCGAGGCCGAACTCGCGCTCCAGCCGCTCGCGGACCACGTCCAGGTGGAGCAGGCCGAGGAAGCCGACGCGGAAGCCGAAGCCGAGCGCCGCGGAGGTCTCCGGCTCGTACACCAGGGCGGCGTCGTTGAGCTGGAGCTTGTCCAGGGCCTCGCGCAGGTCCGGGTAGTCCGAGCCGTCCAGCGGGTAGAGCCCGGAGAACACCATCGGCTTGGGGTCCTTGTAGCCGCCCAGGGCCTCGGTCGCGCCGTTGTTCAGCGAGGTGATCGTGTCACCGACCTTGGACTGCCGGACGTCCTTCACGCCGGTGATGATGTAGCCGACCTCGCCGACGCCGATGCCGTCGGAGGGCGTCATCTCCGGCGAGGAGACACCGATCTCCAGCAGCTCGTGGGTGGCGCCGGTCGACATCATCCGGATCCGCTCGCGCTTGTTGAGCGAGCCGTCCACGACACGGACGTACGTGACGACGCCCCGGTACGAGTCGTAGACCGAGTCGAAGATCATCGCGCGGGCGGGCGCGTCGGCGTTCCCGACGGGTGCCGGGACGTCCCGGACGACGCGGTCGAGCAGCGCGTCCACGCCCATGCCGGTCTTCGCGGAGACCTTGAGCACGTCCTCCGGCTGGCAGCCGATGAGGTGGGCCAGCTCCTCGGAGAACTTCTCGGGCTGGGCGGCCGGAAGGTCGATCTTGTTGAGCACCGGGACGATGGTGAGGTCGTTCTCCATCGCCAGGTAGAGGTTGGCCAGGGTCTGGGCCTCGATGCCCTGCGCGGCGTCGACCAGCAGGATCGTGCCCTCGCAGGCGGCCAGCGACCGGGAGACCTCGTACGTGAAGTCGACGTGGCCCGGCGTGTCGATCATGTTGAGGACATGGGTGCTGCCCTGGCCCTCACCGGTGGTCGGCGCCCAGGGCAGGCGGACCGCCTGGGACTTGATGGTGATGCCGCGCTCGCGCTCGATGTCCATCCGGTCGAGGTACTGAGCGCGCATCTGCCGCTGGTCGACCACCCCGGTGAGCTGGAGCATCCGGTCGGCAAGGGTCGACTTGCCGTGGTCGATGTGCGCGATGATGCAGAAATTGCGGATCAGCGCCGGGTCGGTACGGCTCGGCTCGGGCACGTGGAGAGGAGTCGCGGGCACGCAGGGTCCTGATTCTTGAGACGCCGGACGCCGTGTCTCGGGTCGGTTCGGGTCGGGGCGGATCTGTACGTAGCCTCCATCGTCCCACGCCTGCGGGGCGGCGACCGGTTTGGGCCGGTCGGACCGCTCCTGCTACCGTGGACAGCTGTGCCATGTGGCTCTCGGGCCGCATGGACACACATCGAAGATCCAACGAACCTGAAAAGGCTCTTTCGTGGCGAACATCAAGTCCCAGATCAAGCGGAACAAGACGAACGAGAAGGCGCGCCTGCGCAACAAGGCCGTCAAGTCGTCGCTCAAGACCGCGATTCGCAAGGCCCGCGAGGCCGTCGCCGCCGGCGACGTCGAGAAGGCCACCGTCGCCGTGCGCGCCGCGTCCCGTCAGCTGGACAAGGCCGTCTCGAAGGGTGTCATCCACAAGAACGCCGCCGCCAACAAGAAGTCGGCGCTGGCCTCCAAGGCTGCCACCCTCCAGGGCTGAGCGATCTGATCCCACCGCCGGAACGGATCAAGCGGGCCCTCTACCCCGCTCCTGCCCGGCCCCCGCGCCGCACACCGAACCTGCGTTCGCCACGCGGGTGCGACGCACCCATCTGAACCCGAGGCCCCGCCACCCTTTCCCCAGGGAGCGGGGCCTTCGGCGTGGGCTTTCAGCCCTGCACGCAGGCAGGCAAACCCGGCCCAGGCCGACAAAACCCAGCCCGTCCGGCGCTTGAGGACGCCCGAACCCGCACGCCCACGGCCCGCGCGGCAAACCGAGCCGGTCCGGCGCTTGAGGACGCCCGAACGGCAAGTTCAAGCCCGTCCGGCGCTTGAGGACAACCGCGGCGCGCGGCCCCCACCGCACCGCAACTACCGCGGGCTACGCCCGCCCCGCGCGGCCCCCGCCACGGCCACCACCGCCTTCTCCAACGCGTACTCGGGGTCGTCCCCGCCCCCCTTCACCCCCGCGTCCGCCTCCGCGACCGCCCGCAGCGCCACGGCGACCCCGTCCGGCGTCCACCCCCGCATCTGCTGCCGCACCCGGTCGATCTTCCACGGCGGCATGCCCAGCTCACGCGCGAGGTCCGCCGGCCGCCCCCCGCGTGCTGAGGAGAGCTTGCCGATCGCCCTGACACCCTGCGCCAGCGCGCTGGTGATCAGAACGGGAGCCACGCCCGTGGACAGCGACCAGCGCAGCGCCTCCAGGGCCTCCGCCGCCCGGCCCTCGACCGCCCGGTCGGCGACCGTGAAGCTGGACGCCTCGGCCCGCCCCGTGTAGTAGCGCCCGACGACCGCCTCGTCGATCGTGCCCTCGATGTCCGCGACGAGCTGCGACACCGCGCTCGCCAGCTCCCGCAGGTCGCTCCCGATGGAGTCGACCAGCGCCTGGCACGCCTCGGGCGTCGCGGACCGCCCCAGCGCACGGAACTCACCCCGCACGAAGGACAGCCGCTCGGCCGGCTTCGTCGTCTTCGGGCACGCCACCTCGCGGGCCCCCGCCTTGCGGGCCGCGTCGAGCAGGCCCTTGCCCTTGGCGCCGCCCGCGTGGAGCAGGACGAGGGTGATCTCCTCGACCGGGTCGTCCAGATACTTCTTGACGTCCTTGATCGTGTCCGCGCTCAGATCCTGCGCGTTGCGCACGACCACGACCTTGCGCTCGGCGAACAGCGACGGACTGGTCAGCTCGGCCAGCGTGCCCGGCTGAAGCTGGTCGGGGGTGAGGTCCCGGACGTCCGTGTCGGCGTCGGCGGCCCGCGCGGCCGCCACCACCTGCCGCACGGCGCGGTCGAGGAGCAGGTCCTCCTGCCCCACGGCGAGCGTGAGCGGGGCGAGCGGGTCGTCGGTGGAATTCCTTCTGGTGGCCATCGCCGTCCAGCATCCCACGGGCCACTGACAGCCCGGTTCCGGCCGGGTCCGCCGCACCCTCCCCCGTATCCGAGAATGAGCACGTGAGCGATGAGAGACACGTGCTGGTGCTGCCCGACCGCGACGCCGCCGAGGACGCGGCGGAGGAGCTCGCCGACCGCTTCGGCGTCACCGACGAACCGCAGCTCGTACGGGACGCGCTGGCCGGCGAGGACGACGCCGAGGACGCCCAGTGGCTGGTCGTCGTGGAGGACCCGGACCACCGTCTCGACCCGGCGGCGCTCGACGCGTTCGCCGCGGAGCACGAGGGGTGGCTGGAGGCGCCGTAGGACCGGCGCCCCCGGGGCCGGCCCCACGGGGCGGGGACTCAGCCCTTCGGGACGATCTGGACGTCCATCTCGATGGAGATGCTGGGGCCGACGACCGCGATACCGCGCGCCAGCATCGTCTGCCAGGTGAGCGTGAAGTCCTCGCGGTGCAGCTGCGTGGTGGCGCGGCAGGCGGCCCGGGACTCGCCCTCCATACCATTGCCCAGCCCGAGGTACTGGGTGTCGAGGGTCACCGTACGGCTCACCCCGTGCAGCGTGAGCGCACCGCTCACACCCCAGCGGGTCCCGCCCCGGTGCACGAAGCGGTCGCTGTAGAACTCCAGCGTCGGGTAGCGGCCGACGTCCAGGAAGTCGCTGGAGCGCAGGTGGTCGTCGCGCATCTGCACGTTCGTGTCGATCGACGCGGCGTCGATGACCACGTGCATCGCCGAGTCCTCCATGCGGTCGCCGATCCGCACCGCCCCCGCGAAGGTGTTGAACCGGCCGTGGATGCGGGCCATCCCGATGTGCCGGGCGGTGAAACCGATCTGGGAGTGCATCGGTTCGATCTCCCAGTCGCCCGGCTCCGGCAGCTGCGGCGGCGCGGCGACCTGGAGCGTCACATCGCCGAGGCTCGCATGGCCGCCCTCGGTGACCGTCGCCGAACCGTGGAAGGGGGTGAACCCCTCCGCCGTGACGGCCAGCCGGTACTCCCCCGCCGGAACCGTGGCCATGACACTGCCGTACGGGTCGGTCTCGCCGCCGACCACCTTGCGCCCCGCCCGGTCCGTCAGCACGAACTCCGCCTGTGTCACGGGCTCGTTGACCGGGTCGAGCACCCGGCAGCTGAGGACACCCGCCGAGTCCGGCACCACCAGTCCGGCCAGGGCGCCACCCCGAGCGGCACCCGTCGCACCTTTGTTTCCGAACCAACGGCCGAACATCTCCACACACTCCCGGGCACTCGCTCACCTCGGGCCGGAGGGCAGACGTCGTTGTCGGAGCAGCGGCCCGCCGACGAGCATTGATTCGACCACCATTGAGGCGTTCGAGGCAAACAGAGCGGGTCGCGGCGGCTTGGGCGCAGGTGTTACCGAAGGTCCGATTTTCCGGGCAGCCGGTCCAGGCGCAGTCCGAAGTGGTCCCGATAGGCCGCCAGCACCTCGTCGTCGCTGCCCAGCGGGGTCTCGTGCCGCTCGCCGCCCACCGTCGTGAGGAGCCTGCGGCCGCTGAGGGTGATCCGGCCCTCGTCCGTGCTGCGCGAGCAGACCGGGGCCCGGGTGAAGTGGGAGTCGGGCGAGGTGCGGTGGTACCAGGCGCCGGCCCGGAAGTCGGCCAGCTCCCTGGGCCGCCGCTCCAGCCGGAGCTGGGGCTTGCCGTCGCGGAGGACGTCGAGGTCCCCGGACCCCTCGCCGCCCGCCTCGGCCGGGGCGATCCGGAAGACACCGGCCGGGTCCTCCTGGTCGGCGCGGTCGTCGAACGCGAGCGGGTGCCTGGCGTGGTCGCCGAAGCCGACGTCGGCGAGCCACGGCCCGGTGCCGTCCTCCGTCCCGACCCGCAGCGCCAGATGGTCGTACGGGATGCCGAGCCGTCCCCCGTCGCCGTGGACCCGGGCCTGGAGAAGAGTGACGCGGAAACCGAGCGCCCGCAGCAGGACGGCGAACGCGCCGTTGAGTTCGTAGCAGAAGCCGCCGCGCTCGCGGGCCACGATCTTGTCCAGGAGCGGTCCGTCCTCCAGCACGATGTCCTCGCCGAGGTGGATGGAAAGGTTCTCGAAGGGCACGGCGACGAGGTGGCGCAGTTGCAGTTCACGCAGCGCCGAGGCGTCGGGACGGGCGGGCCTGACCGCGCCGATGCGGTCCAGGTAGGCGTCGATGGTCTGCGGCAGCTGCGGGTCCATGGAGCCAGTCTGTGCCGCCGCCCCGGCCGCGCGCCATGCGCCACTGGTCCTAGGTCCGACGACGGTGTTACGTGGCCGGGGCACCGGTTAGCGTGCGCGGCATGGCCTTCTCGGAACCGGCGCGCAGCTGTGAACAGCGCAAGCAGGACGTACTCGAACGCCTGGAGAAGGACACGGACGCCTGGGTGTCGACGGCTTCCGCCGACGGGGCGCCGACCCTGGTGCCGCTGTGGTTCGTGTGGGACGGGGAGACCTTGCTGATGGCGACCCGGCGCACCAATCCGACGGCGGTCAACCTGACGCCGGACGGCCGGGCCCACATCGCCCTGGGCCACACCCGCGACGTGGTCATGATCGAGGCGACGGGCGAGGTGGTGGAGGGCACCGACCTTCCGTCGGCGTCGGGCGACGCGTTCGCCGCGAAGTTCTCCTGGGACCTGCGGGGGCGGCCCGCCTGGGTGTACCTCCGCTTCACCCCGTACGCGGTCCGGGCCTGGCGGGAGTCCAACGAGCAGCCCGGCCGCGACCTGATGACGGACGGACACTGGCTGGTCTGAGGCCGGGGCCCCGGGGGCCATCGTGGGTCCCGTGGGTCCCGTGGGTCCCGTGGGTCCCGTGGCTGTCGTGGCTGCCGTGGCTGCCGTGGGTCCCATGGCTGCCACCCGGTCCGGGGCCAGGCGCGCCGCCCGCCGCCTCGCGTCGTATCCCGTCATGACCGCCCCACCGCCCGCAGCCCGCTTCCCGCGCCGGTCACCGCGATCGCCCCGTCCCGGTCGGTGCGCAGCACCACCGCCCCCTCCGCCGCGAGCGCGTCGACGGTCCGGGGCGCCGGGTGCCCGTACGGGTTGTCCCGGCCCACGCTCACCAGCGCGAACCTGGGCCGGACGGCCCGCAGCAGGGCGCTGTCCTGATGCGCGGAACCGTGGTGGGCCACCTTGAGCACGTCCACCCGGGGCAGCTCCGGATGGCTCAGCAGCAGCGCCTGCTGGGCGGGCGGTTCCAGATCGCCGGGCAGCAGCAGGGTGAGCCCGCCGGCCCGCACGAACAGGGTGACGCTGGCGTCGTTCGGGTCCTGCGGAACGCCGTACGGGACGGGACGGGCAGCCGGGACCGCGCCCGCCGACACCCCACCCGCCTCGCCCGGAGGCCACAGCACCTGCCAGTCCAGCTTGCCGATTCGCCGCCGTTCGCCGGGGGCGGCCCGCAGGACGGGCACACCGGCCCCCGCCGCCGTTCTCCGGACGAACGCGGCCTGCTCCGGCGGCTCGTCCAGGCTCGTCGTCTGGATCGCGCCCACCGCCCTGCCGCGCAGCACCCCGGGGAGCCCTCGCACATGGTCGGCGTGGAAGTGGGTGAGCAGGAGCAACGGGACGCGGCTGACGCCCAGTTCGCGCAGGCATCGGTCGGCGAGCCGGGGATCGGGACCGGCGTCCACGACCACGCCGGAGCCGGGCCCGGCCGCGAGCACCAGGGCGTCGCCCTGTCCGACGTCGCACATGGCGAACGCCCAGCCGGGCGGCGGCCACCCGGTCAGCACCCGCGTCAGCGGCGCCGGCCGGAGCACCGCGAGGACCAGCAGAAGCGCGGCGGCCGAGCAGACCCAGGGCCGCCGCCCGGCCCAGCGCGCGGCCGGTACCAGGACCAGGATCACGGCGGCCAGCAGCGCGGCCCCTGACAGGCCGTCGGGCCAGTCGGTCTCCGCTCCGGGGAACGCCGCTCCGGTCCTGGCCACCGCGGCGATCCACGCGGTCGGCCACCCCGCCACCCTGGCGAGCAGCCCGGCCGCCGGCATCGCCGCCGGTGCCACGGTCAGCGCGGCGAACCCGAGGACCGTGGCGGGTGCCACGGCGAACTCCGCCAGCAGATTGCACGGGACCGCCACCAGACTCACCCGGGAGGCGAGCAGCACCACCACGGGCGAGCACACCGCCTGCGCAGCAGCCGCGGCGGCCAGCGCCTCCGCCAGCCGGGGCGGCACCCGGCGCCTGCGCAGCGCGTCGGCCCAGCGCGGGGCGAGGGTCAGCAGGGCGCCGGTGGCCAGCACCGACAGCACGAAGCCGTAACTGCGCGCCAGCCACGGGTCGTAGAGCACCAGCAGCAGCACGGCGGCGCACAGCGCGGGGATCAGTGTGCGGCGGCGCCCCGTTCCGATGGCGAGGAGCGTGATCAGCCCGCACGCGGCGGCCCGCAGCACACTCGGTTCGGGCCGGCAGACCAGGACGAAGGCGAGCGTGAGCCCACCGCCGAGCAGTGCGGTCATCCGCAGGGAGATCCCGAGCCTGGGCGCCAGTCCCCCGCGTTCGACGCGTAGCGCCCGGCCGGGCGGCCCGATGAGCAGAACGAGAAGAATGCCCAGGTTTGACCCGGATACGGCCATCAAGTGCGTGAGGTCGGTCGCACGGAACGCGTCATGCAGTTCGGGGGTGACCCGTGACGTGTCGCCGACGACCAGGCCCGGCAGCAACGCCCGCGCGTCGGGGCCCAGTCCGTCGGTGGCCTCGCGCAGCCCGGCGCGCAGCCGGCCCGCCGTGCGCGGGAGGAGACTGGGCGGCCCGGTCACCCTGGGCGGGGCCTTGCCGTCCGGCCGCAGCACGGCGGCGAGCCGTTCGCCCTTGTGCAGCGGGGGCGCCAGCCGCCCGGTGATCCGCAGGCTGGTGGAGGGCAGCAGCCGCTGCCAGGCCGCCGCCGCGCCGCCCGGCGGGACGATGACCAGGACCGGCGTCCGCAGCCGTACGGCGGTGCCGTCGGACCTCGTCAGCCGGGTGACCTCCGCGTCCAGGAGGAGGGAGACGGGCGTGCTGTGGTCGCCGCGCACCCGGGGGAACGTGCGCCGGGCATCGGAGGTGAGGGTGATGTCCGCCTGGACGCGCGCGTACTGCCGGGCCAGTCCGGGCACGGGGCCCCGGCGCGCATCGGCACCGTGCAGTGCGGCGGACGCCGCCCCGGCCGCCGCGCAGAGCAGCACCGCCGCGACAGCGGTCCCCCGCAACCGCCGGCGCGCCCGCCGGTCACCGGACGCGGTGGCGGCCTCAGCCGCACCCCGCGCCCGAACGCCGCCGACCTCACCCTGCGCCCCGGCACCACCGACTTCGCCGCCGACGCCCCTCGCCCTGACGCGACCCCCCTCACCGCCCACACCCCGCGCTCCGGCATCACGAACTTCCCCGCCCCCGCACCGCGCCCCGACGCCGTCACCCTCACCGCCTCCAGCTCGCGCCCCGGCGCCACCGACCTCACCCTGCGGCCCGACATCACCGCCCACACCCCGCACCCCGGCACCCCCGCCGTCACCCCCCGCACGACACCGCCGCAGCCCCACCGCGAGCAGCACCATCGCCGTCCCCAGGCACAGCACCACACCCATCGCCGCCCAGCGCCCCGGAGCGCCCACCGCGAGTCCGGCGCCCGCCCAGGCCGCCGCTGCCGGGGCGAGGAGCCGGAGGTCGGCCGGGCCCTCCTGCCGGGGGTCGGAGAGCCCCAACCGCTTGCCCGACGCCGCGTGGACATCGGGCGCCGCGTGCAGCCCCGACGCCCCGAGGGCGTCCCCCGTGTCCCC
Organism: Streptomyces sp. NBC_00523; assembly: GCF_036346615.1. Classification (NCBI taxonomy): domain Bacteria; kingdom Bacillati; phylum Actinomycetota; class Actinomycetes; order Kitasatosporales; family Streptomycetaceae; genus Streptomyces; species Streptomyces sp. NBC_00523. Next base: position 2,358,103 of record NZ_CP107836.1, read on the forward strand.
CGCGTTCACGGCCGCACCCGGGGCTGCAGATCCGCGAACCGGCGGGCGCCGATCCCGTTGACCTCGCGGAGTTCGTCCACGGACCGGAAGCCCCCGTGCTGCGTGCGGTAGTCCACGATGTGCTGGGCCAGCACGGGGCCGACGCCCGGCAGCGTCTCCAGCTGCTCCGCCGTCGCGGAGTTCAGGCTCACCGGCCCGCCCCCCTCAGCGGCGGAACCAGCCCCTCCGGGCCCCGGGGCCGGGGCCTGCGGGGCGCCCACCACGATCTGCTCGCCGTCCATCAGCACCCGGGCCCGGTTGAGCCCCGCCAGGTCCGTCCCGGGCCGCGCCCCGCCCGCCGCCGTCAGCGCGTCGTCCACCCGCGATCCGGCGGGCAGCCGGCGCAGCCCCGGGTCCCGCACCTTCCCGCTGACGTCCACCACGATCTGCCCGCCCGGACCGGCAGCGGGCCCCGGAGACGGCTCGGGCCGGCCGCCGCCCCCGGGCTCCGCCTTCGCGTCCTCGTCCGGCGCGAGCGCAGGCGCGTGCACCGCCTCACCCACCATGTCCGGGGCCCGGATGCCCTCCGGCCGGGCGGACCAGAAGTGCATCCCGGCGAACACGGCGGCCGCGACCAGGACCACGGCGAGCGCCGCAAGGGTCCTCGGCTCCAGGCCGCATCGGAGCTGCACCCACATCGGCAACCGCTCCCGCACCGCGAACACGGCCGCCGCCCACCGCCCCACGGGCGCCCCGCCCACCGCACCCGAGGGCGCCTCCCCGCCACCGTCCACGGCACGGGCCCCCTCAACAGGCGGCGCCACAACCGGCACCCCGACACCCCACCGCGCGACGCGGCCCCCGGACCCACCCGCCATCAGCGCGTCGGCCCTGCTGCGCGCCGCCGCGACCGCCTCCGCACGGGCCGTGGTCCGGCGTCGGCGACCCGGTCCGGGGCGCGCCGCTCGTCGCAGGCGCCCGTCGGAGTCCGGGGCGCGGCCGGGGCCTGCACCCGGTCCGCCGGGTCCACTGGTTGCACGATGTGATCGGGAAGCCATGGACCAGGACGCTAGGCAGTCCCGCCAAATCCCGCTGAGCACAGGCGATTTCCGTGGACAACGGGCCCATTGTGCATAACTCGACCACTCCGGAGAGTGACGTATTCACCGGTCGGGAGAGTGACGCATTCGCCAGCCGGAAGGCACCTCAGCGCGGCGAGACCACCGCGCCCAGCAGTCCCGGCCCGGTGTGCGCGCCGATCACCGCACCGACCTCGCTGACGTGCAGGTCCGCGAGGCCGGGCACGCGTTCCCGCAGCCGCTCGGCCAGCCGCTCCGCCCGCTCGGACGCCGCGAGGTGGTGCACCGCGATGTCGACAGGTCCGCTGCCCGCCCGTTCGGCGACGATCTCCTCCAGCCGGGCGATGGCCTTCGAGGCCGTCCGTACCTTCTCCAGCAGCTCGATCCGGCCGCCGTCGAGCTGGAGGAGGGGCTTGACCGCGAGGGCCGAGCCCAGCAGGGCCTGCGCGGCGCCGATCCGGCCGCCCCGGCGCAGGTAGTCCAGGGTGTCGACGTAGAAGTACGCGGCGGTTCCCGAGGCGCGCTTCTCGGCCGCCGCCACCGCTTCGTCCAGGCCGCCGCCCGCCTCGGCCGTCTCGGCGGCGGACAGGGCGCAGAAGCCGAGGGCCATCGCGACCATGCCGGTGTCGACCACGCGCACCGGCACCGGGGCGTCCTTCGCCGCGAGCACCGCAGCGTCGTACGTACCGGAGAATTCCGACGACAGATGGAGCGAGACGATGCCGCTCGCACCGGCCTCCGCGACGGCCCGGTAGGTGGCGGCGAAGACCTCGGGGCTGGGCCGGGACGTCGTCACGGAACGGCGTTTCTGGAGGGCCAGGGCCAGCGAACGGGCCGAGATCTCGGTGCCCTCCTCCAGGGCCTGATCGCCCAGCACCACGGTCAGCGGCACCGCCGTGATGCCGTGCCGCCGCATCGCGTCGGGCGGCAGGTAGGCCGTTGAATCGGTGACGATCGCGACATGGCGGGACATGCCCCGGAGGTTACCCGCAGGCGCCCGGGGTAGGCAGTCCGACCCCGCACGAGTGATCAGTCGCGGTCGCTTCGCATCGCATCCTGCCACCCTCGGTCACGGGCGGTCGCGCCTCCCCCGGCGCGGCCCGCCCGGCCCACCGGGCCGGGCGGACACCGCTCAGTTGGTGGTCTCGGGCCGGGCCGCCTTCTGCCACGGGTAGGAGGTGCTCCGGGGATCCCGGGCGGTGATGGCCTCGGGCGGCGTCCGGCGGTCCTCGCCCGGACCGTCGGAGGCCGGCGCCTCCGTCCCGCCGTCCCACTCCGGCGCCGGACCCGGCGCCGCATCCGCCGTGGTCCAGTGCCGCAGCGCCCCGGCCTCCACGTCGATCTGCGCGTTCAGCGCCGACAGCTCGTCGTCGGCGAACTTGCGGGCCCGGTCCCGGGCGGCCCAGCGCAGCGAGTCGGCGGACCGGGTGATCTCCGCGGTGCGCTGCTTCAGGCCCGGCAGCCGCGAGGACACCGTCGCCTTGTCGGGCTCGCGCTCCAGCGACTTCAGCTCCGCGTCCAGTTCGAGCCCGTGCACGCTGAGCCGGTCGAACAGGCCCAGGGACTCCGACAGCGACGCGTCCTCGGCCACACCCGCGCGCAGGGCGTCCTGGGTGGCGCGCATCGACGTGCGCAGCGAGAGGCGCAGCTGTGCCAGCTCACCGCCGACGCCCAGCTGCCCGTAGCTCTTGGCCCGCAGGGTGGTGTCCTCGACGGTGCGGCGCGCCTGTGTGATCGTGCGGTCCACGCCGCGCCTGGCCGCCCCGACCACCTTGACCGTCGCGTAGACGCCCAGGGCCATGAAGGCGACGACGAGCAGCCCCAGAATCAGGATCACGGCTTCCATGAGCGCCCCTCGGATGGTGTGACGGCCTCCGGTACACGTACACCGGTCCTCTCCACCGTAAACGGAACAGGCAGGTTGGGGGTTCCAGTGGAACCCCCAACCTGCCCGTAGGGGAAAGCCCCCACCCGCCTCCGCGACTACGCGGGAACGATGTTCACCAGCTTCGGCGCGCGGACGATCACCTTGCGGATGCCCGCGCCGCCCAGCGCGGCGACGACGGCCGGGTCGGCCAGGGCCAGGGCCTCCAGCTCCTCGTCCGTGATCGACGGGGAGATCTCCAGACGCGCCTTGACCTTGCCCTTCACCTGCACGACGCAGGTCACGGTCTCGTCCACGACGTACGCCGGGTTGGCCACCGGGAAGTCCTGGTGCACGACCGACTCCGTGTGGCCCAGCCGGTGCCACAGCTCCTCGGCGATGTGGGGGGCCAGCGGCGCCACCAGCAGTACCAGGGCCTCGGCGACCGGGCGGGGCAGCGGGCCGCCCGCCTTGGTCAGGTGGTTGTTCAGCTCGGTGACCTTGGCGATCGCGGTGTTGAAGCGCATGCCCGCCATGTCGCCGCCGACGCCGTCGATGGCCTTGTGCAGCGCGCGCAGCGTGTCCTCGCCGGGCTCGGCGTCGACCACGGTGACCTCGCCGGTCTCCTCGTCGACGATGTTGCGCCACAGCCGCTGCAGCAGCCGGTACTGGCCGACGACCGCACGCGTGTCCCAGGGACGCGACACGTCCAGGGGGCCCATGGCCATCTCGTACAGGCGCAGCGTGTCCGCGCCGAACTCGGCGCAGACGTCGTCGGGCGTGACGGCGTTCTTCAGGGACTTGCCCATCTTGCCCAGGACGCGAGAGACCTTCTCGCCCTGGTAGTAGAACGCCCCGTCGCGCTCCTCGACCTCGGCCGCCGGGACCGCGATGCCGCGGCTGTCCCGGTAGACGAACGCCTGGATCATGCCCTGGTTGTACAGCTTGTGGAACGGCTCGGCGGAGGAGACGTGGCCCAGGTCGTGCAGCACCTTGGACCAGAAGCGCGCGTACAGCAGGTGCAGTACGGCGTGCTCGGCACCGCCCACGTACAGGTCGACGCCGCCGGTCGGCTGCCCCTCGCGCGGGCCCATCCAGTACTCCTCGATGGCCGGGTCGACCAGCTTCTCGGAGTTGTTCGGGTCCAGGTAGCGCAGCTCGTACCAGCAGGAACCGGCCCAGTTGGGCATGGTGTTGGTCTCGCGGCGGTACTTTCGCGGGCCGGACCCGTCGCCCAGGTCCAGCGTGACGTTGACCCACTCGGCGTTGCGCGACAGCGGGGTCTCGGGCTGGGTGTCGGCGTCGTCCGGGTCGAAGGTGCGCGGCGAGTAGTCGTCCACCTCGGGCAGTTCCAGCGGCAGCATCGACTCGGGCAGCGGGTGGGCGATGCCCTCCTCGTCGTACACGATCGGGAAGGGCTCGCCCCAGTAGCGCTGGCGGCTGAACAGCCAGTCGCGCAGCCGGAAGTTGACGGTGCCCTCGCCGACGCCGTGCTCCTTCAGCCACTCGGTGATGCGGGCCTTGGCGTCGGCGACGCCCAGACCGTTCAGCGAGATCTCGTCGTTGGCGGAGTTGACCAGCTTCGCGTCGTACGAGGCGAAGGCGTCCTCCCACGTCGAGGCGTCGGTGCCGCGGTCGTCCGACGGCTCGACCACGCAGCGCATCGGCAGCTCGAAGGCGCGCGCGAACGCGAAGTCGCGCGCGTCGTGCGCCGGTACAGCCATGATCGCGCCGGTGCCGTAGCCCATCAGGACGTAGTCGGCGATGAAGACCGGGATCTGCTCGCCGCTGACGGGGTTGGTGGCGTACGCGCCGGTGAAGACACCCGTCTTGTCCTTGGCCTCGGCCTGACGCTCGACGTCCGACTTGGCGGCGGCCTGCTTGCGGTACGCGGTGACCGCCTCGGCCGGGGAGGCGTGGCCGCCCGTCCAGACCGGGTGGGTGCCCTCGGGCCAGGCGGCGGGAATGATCCGCTCGACCAGCTCGTGCTCCGGCGCCAGCACCATGTAGGTGGCGCCGAACAGGGTGTCCTGGCGGGTGGTGAAGACGGTCACGCTGCCCGCGCCGTCGACCGGGAAGTCGACCCGCGCGCCCTCGGAGCGGCCGATCCAGTTGCGCTGCTGCAGCTTGATCGCCTCGGGCCAGTCCAGCCCGTCCAGGTCGTTCAGCAGCCGGTCCGCGTAGGCGGTGATGCGCATGTTCCACTGGCGCAGCTTCGCCTTGAAGACCGGGAAGTTCCCGCGCTCGGAGCGGCCGTCGGCGGTGACCTCCTCGTTGGCCAGGACGGTGCCCAGGCCGGGCGACCAGTTGACCGGCGCGTCGGACGCGTAGGCCAGCCGGTACTCGCCCAGGACGTCGGCGCGTTCGGCGGCGCTCAGCGCGGACCAGTCACGGCCGTCGGGGGTGGCGCGCTCGCCGCTCTCGAACTGGGCCACCAGCTCGGCGATGGGCCGGGCGCGGTCCGCCTCGGTGTCGTACCAGGAGTTGAAGATCTGCAGGAAGATCCACTGGGTCCACTTGTAGTACTCGGACTCGATCGTGGCGAACGAGCGGCGCTTGTCGTGGCCCAGGCCCAGCCGGCGCAGCTGCGCCGTCATGTTCTCGATGTTGGCCTCGGTGGAGACCCGCGGGTGCGTGCCGGTCTGCACGGCGTACTGCTCGGCGGGCAGGCCGAAGGCGTCGAAGCCCAGGGTGTGCAGGACGTTGTGCCCGGTCATCCGCTGGTGGCGGGCGAAGACGTCCGTGGCGATGTAGCCCAGCGGGTGGCCGACGTGCAGCCCGGCGCCCGAGGGGTACGGGAACATGTCCATGATGAACTTCTTGGGCCTGGCGGCCAGCTCCGGGTCGCCCGCCAGGTCGCCGGTCGGGTTGGGCGCCTCGTACGTGCCCTCGGCGTCCCAGAAGTCCTGCCAGCGTGCCTCGATGTCGGCGGCCATCGCTGCCGTGTAGCGGTGCGGCGCAGCGGCGTCCGCTGCGGTATTCGTCTCGCTCATGATCCTCAAAGCTCCATCGATCGTCATCTGCCGGCATCCACGTCTACGGACACACGTCCTTGGAAACGAAAAATCCCCTCGCACAGGAGGGGACGCCGCGCTGATGCCGACCAGGCGTTCTCACCGGTCGGGACTGATCAGCGCGGCTCGCTAAGCAGAAGGGCTACGGCACGCATGGCGTCAGGGTACCGCACCGAGCCGGTCGCCCTCCGGGCAATAGCCACTGTCCGGCCCCCGCACGCAGAACGGCGGGCCATCCGATTCGGATGGCCCGCCGTTCCTTCTTCACTGTGGAGCTAAGGAGAATTGAACTCCTGACCTCTTGCATGCCATGCAAGCGCTCTACCAACTGAGCTATAGCCCCTCGTCGTGCCGCCCGGTCTCCCTGGCGACATCGAGAACAGTACCGGTCATCCGGGCCGTCCACCAAATCGTTTCCGGTCCGTCCGGTTTTCCCCCGCCGGAGAGGGCGAAGCGGTCAGGCCGTGGCGAAGGAGTAGAAGCGTTTGAGGGTGCAGTGCTCCTCGAGGAGCCGGCCGTAGATCGGCTCCCCTTCGAGCTCCCGGTAGGTCTCGATGGGGTCGCCTTTTATGATCAGCGCGCGTGCGCATTCCTCGCACCAGTACTGATAGTCCGCGTTGACCGGGTCCATGTCCCTGACGATGGGCGTACCGCTGCCGCACCAGTCGCACTTCCGCCTGTGAGCACCCATGGATCAGCTCCGGCCCCGGCGGAAGAAAGGCGACTGCGGGACCTCGTGGCGGCTCCCAGGCATCGCGCACACCCTCCCGTTCGGTCCGTCGCCCCCTCCGGCGGTCCGATTCTGCCATGACCCCGCAAGGGGGTCAGCCGACCGCCGTTCCCGCCCGCCGCCGCCGTCGTACGAGCCCCGCCACGGCCCCCGCGCACGCCACCGCGGCCAGGGCCAGCTCGCAGACCCACAGTGCGTGCCCCGACCCCTGCGGCCCCGGTGTGCCGAGGCGGTTGAGGTAGAGGGTGCCGACGGCGGCGACGCCGATGACCTGCCCGAGCTGGGTCACGGTCACCAGCACACCGCTGGCGTCGGCGGCGTCCTGGGGCCGTACGTCCGCCAGGGCGCCCGCGAGGTTGGGGCTGAACGCGAGAGCCATACCCGCGCCGATCAGCACGAAACCCGTGTACAGCGCGACGCTCCCGCCGTCCCCGTCCCGCAGCACGAGACCGGTCACCGTCACACCCGCGGCCAGCACCGCGAACCCGCCGGGCACCAGGTACCGATGGAGCCCCCCCGGCCACCGCCGCCAGGTCAGCCCGGCCGCGCCGAAGGCCACCGCGGTCGGCGCGCACATCAGCCCCGCGTGCAGCGCCGAGTACCCGAGGCCGCCCTGGAGGTGCAGGGTCAGCGTGAAGAGGAAGCCCGCGTTGGCCGCCATCACGAGCATGATGCGTACTGCCGCCACGGCGATTCCGGGCAACCGGAGCACACGGGGCGCGATCAGGGGCGCACCCCCGCGCGCGGCGAGCCGTGTCTCGTACGCGACGAAGCCGGCGAGGGCCGCCACGCAGGCGAGCAGGCAGGCCCACGTCCAGTCCGGCCAGCCCAGCTCCTGGCCGAGCACCAGCGGCACGGTCAGCAGCGTGACGGCCACCGCGAGGAGGACCAGGCCCACCGGGTCGAAACCGCGCGCCCGCGCCTCCCGCCGGGCCTCGCCGGTGCGCGGTTCGCCCGGCAGCACCCGCGCGCCGAGCAGCAGCAGAACGAGCCCGATCGGCACGTTGACCAGGAAGACCGGGCGCCAGCCCGCCCCGAACAGGTCGACGCTCACCAGCACCCCGCCCACGACCTGGCCCGCCGCGGCCCCCGTGGCCAGCACCGCGCTGTAGGCACCGATCGCGCGCACCCGCGCCGCCCCGGTGAAGTGCTGCTGGATCAGGCTGAGCACCTGCGGGATCATCACCGCCGCCCCCGCCCCCTGGATCACCCGGAAGGCGATCAACTGGCCCGAGTCCGCGGCCAGTCCGCAGGCGAGCGAGGCGGCGGTGAAGACGGCGAGTCCGGCCAGATGTGCGCGGCCCTGGCCGAACACGCCGCCGAGCCGGGCACCGGCGACGAGGAGGACGGCGTACGAGAGGGTGTATCCGGCCACCACCAGCTGCAACTGGGCTCCGGAGGCGCCGAGTTCGGTACGGATCGTCGGGGCGGCGACGTTCACGATGAAGATGTCGAGCATCGCCATGAACTGGGCCGTGAGCACCACGGCGAGCAGCCGGGCGGGGGTCTTGTCAGTGGTGGGGGTTTTACTGGTGACGGAGCGTGAGGCCGTCGTTTCGGATGTCGCGGTCATGGGTTCCAGGCTGGTGCCGGACGCATACGGGTAACGAGAGCCCGCTGATGCTGGTACTGGCAGCACCTGGCAACAGCCGGGCGTAGCACGGACGATGGGGGCGTGACGGTGACGACACGGCAGACGGCGACGGCACGACAGCAGACGCGGCGGAGCGGACCGGCGACGGGCAGGCGTCCGGAGCTCGCCGCCTTCCTCCGAGGCCGCCGGGCCCGGGTGACCCCGGCCGACGTGGGCATGGCCCCGGGCTTACGGCGGCGCACCCCCGGCCTGCGGCGCGAGGAGGTCGCCCAGCTCTCCGGCGTCGGTGTGACCTGGTACACCTGGCTGGAGCAGGGCCGCCCGATCAACGCCTCCCCGCAGGTCCTGGACGCGGTGGCGAGGACACTGCGGCTGGACCCGCCGGAGCGCGAGCACCTGTACGAGCTGGCGGGCGTCGCCTTCCTGCCGGGGCGGGAGTCCGACGCCCTCGAGGTCGGCGAGGAGATCCAGGGGATCATCGACGCGCTCGACCCGCTCCCCGCCGTCGTCTACAACGCGCGCTACGACGTGCTGGCGACCAATCCGGGCTACCAGGACCTCTTCGGCATCCCCGCCATGCGGGGCACCAACGTCCGCAACGCGCTGTGGTCGCTGTTCACGGCGTGCGAGAAGGACTGTCCGGTCGTGCACCGCACCCAGGAACTGCCCCTGATGGCGGCGACCCTGCGCAGCGGCTACGGGCGCCATGTGGGCGAGCCCGCGTGGGAGTCGTTCATCGCCGCGCTGTCCGAGGCCAGCCCCTACTTCGCGCAGCTGTGGCGCAGCGGGGACGTCGTCCCGCCGGGACGGCGCGTGAAGACCTTCCGGCACTGGGCGGTGTCCGGTGAGATACGGATGACCTCGGTGTCGCTGACGATCAACGGGCTGCCCGAGTGCCGGATCGTCACGTACACCCCGGCCGACGAGGAGAGCAGGGAGCTGCTCGCCGCGCTGCGGAAGCACCGCCGGGGCGACGAGGACCGTTGACCGCACACGCGGAAAATCCCGCCCCCTGGTGGGGACGGGATTTCCGATCGTGGAGCTAAGGAGAATTGAACTCCTGACCTCTTGCATGCCATGCAAGCGCTCTACCAACTGAGCTATAGCCCCGCTGTCCGCCGTGTTTCCCTGCGCTCCCGCGCTGCGAACAAGAAGAACTTTAGCCTGTGACCAGCCGGAAAGTGAAATCCGGCCCCTGCCGCCCCGAGGGGCGGCCGGCGACGACCGGATCAGGTGTCGTCGCCGAGCACCGGTTCGGGCAGGGTGCCGGCGTTGTGCTCCAGGAGCCGCCAGCCGCGGGCGCCCTCGCCGAGCACGGACCAGCAGCAGTTGGTCAGCCCGCCGAGCCCTTCCCAGTGGTGCGCCTCCAGGCCCAGCAGCCGGCCGATGGTGGTCCGGATGGTGCCGCCGTGGCTGACGACGACCAGCGTGCCGTCGTCGGGCAGCTTTCCGGCGTGCCCGAGGACCACCGGCGCGGCCCGGTCGGCGACCTCGGTCTCCAGCTCGCCGCCACCCCGCCGCACGGGCTCGCCGCGCTTCCAGGCGGCGTACTGCTCGCCGTACCGCTCCACGATCTCCTCGTGGGTCAGGCCCTGCCAGGCGCCCGCGTAGGTCTCACGCAGACCCGCGTCGTGGACCACGTCGAGCCCGGTGATCGCGGCGAGCTCGGCGGCCGTGGCCGCGGCCCGCCGCAGGTCGGAGGCCACGATCGCGTCCGGCTTCAGCGAGGCGAGGAGCCGGGCGGCCCGGGCGGCCTGCGCCACACCGGTCTCGGTCAGCTCGATGTCCGTGGAGCCCTGGAAGCGGCGCTCCAGATTCCATGCCGTCTGGCCGTGGCGCCAGAGGACGATCCTGCGGCCCCTGCCGCTCCTGCTGCCGTTCAGCTCTGCTCACCTTCCGTACCGCCGTTGAGCTGCGCGTGCTCGGCGGCCTTGCCGCGGGTCTTCACCGCGTCCTCGGGCAGGTCGAGCTCGGGGCAGTCCTTCCACAGGCGCTCCAGCGCGTAGAAGACCCGCTCCTCGCTGTGCTGGACGTGGATGACGATGTCGACGTAGTCGAGGAGGATCCACCGGGCGTCGCGGTCGCCCTCGCGGCGGACCGGCTTGGCGCCGAGCTCCTTCTGGAGCCGCTCCTCGATCTCGTCGACGATCGACTTGACCTGGCGGTCATTGGGGGCCGAGGCCAGCAGGAAGGCGTCGGTGATCGACAGCACGTCGCTGACGTCGTAGGCGATGATGTCGTGCGCGAGCCGGTCGGCGGCCGCCTGAGCGGCGGCGTTGATGAGCTCGATGGAGCGGTCAGTGGCGGTCACAAGCAGGCTTTCGTCGTCGGTCGGATAGACCTCTAGGGTCTCACGGGGAACCGCCCGCCCACGCAGCCGTATTCCGCGGCCCGCCCGCGGGCCGCCCGGGGAGGCCCGGGCCACCCGGCTCCGGACCTCCCGCGACCGCTCCGCGGCTACTCGGGCTTGTAGTCCTGGCCGAGGAGGACGGACACGTCCGCGTTCCCGGCCGGCTTGCCCTTCTTGACGGCGCTCGTCGGCAGTCCGAGGGTCTTGGCGACCTGGGTCGCCTTCTCCTTGTCGGCCGCCTCGGCGTAGACCACCTGCGAGGAGGAGACCGCGTCGGCCTTGCCGCTGTTGACGAAGGCGAAACCGCCGTTGACCAGCTTGCCCCGGGCGGACTCGGTGGAGCCGGCCTCGCCGGTGGCGTTCTTGATCCCGACCCGGACCACGCCGTCCGCCGACGGCGCCTTGACCGTGCCGCCGAGGATGTCCTTGACCACGCTCTCGGTGGCCGCGTCGGTGAGGGTGCCGTCGTCCTGCACGGGCAGCAGCGCCGTCTTGTAGTCGCCGATCTTGGCGTGTTCCGCCAGCTTCGCCAGCGAGGCGCCGAGGTCCTTCTCGGGCAGCGACGGGTCCAGGATCTGGGCCAGCGTCTGGACGGTGACCGTGGCGGCCTGCGGGTCGTCGGACATCTTGCGCAGCACCCCGCGCATGACCTGCCCGAACCGCATCAGCTGCTTGGCCTCGGCCTCGCCGGGCCCCCGGTACGTGGCGTACGCGACGGCCATCTGGCCGCTGAGGGTCTGCGCCTCGCCCTTCTTCACCAGGTCGCCGGAGCCCTTCTTGGCGCCCGGCACCGCGGTGTCGGTGTCGACCTCGATGTTGCCGACGAGGTCGACCAGGTTCTCCAGGTACGGGGTGTCGAGCCGCCAGGTCCCGCTGATGTCGGTGCCGAGCAGGGTGTCCAGGGAGTCCCGGGTCCCGGACGTGCCGTCGTCGTCGACCGACTTGCCGAGCGTGGTGGTGGTGCCGTCCTCGTCGGAGACGGCGAGGGAGTTGGGGAGCAGGACCGTGGTGCCCTGCTTGGTGGTGACGTTGTCGACCAGCAGCGCGGTGGACGTGCCGCCGGACTTGGTGTTGTGGAGGTGGACCACGATGACGTCCCGGCGCTGCGGACCGGTCGTCGCGGTGTTCTCCTTCTCCCCGTCGGACAGTCCGGGGATCTTGTCCGCCGACCACAGGTACCCGACGCCGCCGAGCACGGCCAGGACCCCGACGACGAGCAGCGCGACGATCCGGTTGCGGCCCCGGCGGCGCGCCTCCTCGCGGCGCTCGCTGCGGCTCTCGGTGAACTTGAGCCAGTCGATGACGTCCTCGGAGTCCTCGTCGGGCTCCTCGATGAAGGCGAACTGCTCGGTGCGGTAGTCGTCACCGCCACGGCGCTGCCCGGGCACGGCCGCGTCCGGTCCCGGACGCGCCGCGGGCTCACGGGGCGGGGCGGGCGCGGGGGCCGGGGCGGGGGTCGCGGCCTGCTGCGGGATGTTCCACTGCTGGGTCGTGTCGACCGCGGCGGGCTGCTGCCCGGTGTCGTGGACGGGCTGCTGCTGCCCGGTGTCGTATCCGTTCCGGTCGTAGCCGTAGTCCTGCTGCGGGGCCTGCTGGGGCTGGGTCGCGTAGGGGTCGTACGGCTGCGGCGGCGCGGGGGGCTGCTGCTGGGCGTACGGGTCGTAGCCGTAGCCCTGCCCGCCGCCCCGGGGTGCCTGGCCGCCGTACGGGTCGGGCTGCTGCTGCGGCTGCTGCGCGTACGGGTCGTACTGCTGCTGCCCCGGCTGCTGCTGGTACACCGGCTGCCCGTACTCGTCGTAGCCGATGATCTGCGGCTGCTGGTAGTACGGGTCGTACGGGTTCTGTCGGTCGTTCACCGGTGCCCCTTTCCGTGGCTCACTCGCCGCGGTACAGCTGGCGCTTGTCGATGTAGCGGACCACGCCGTCGGGCACGAGGTACCAGACCGGTTCGCCCTGGGCGACCCTCGCACGGCAGTCCGTCGAGGAGATCGCGAGCGCGGGGACCTCCACCAGGGAGACGCCCCCCTTCGGCAGCCCGTCGTCCGTGAGCACATGGCCCGGCCGGGTCACGCCGATGAAGTGGGAGAGCGAGAACAGCTCGTCGGCGTCCCGCCAGGTGAGGATCTGGGCGAGCGCGTCGGCACCGGTGATGAAGAAGAGGTCCGCCTCGCCGTGGGCCTCGCGCAGGTCCCGCAGGGTGTCGATCGTGTACGTGGGGCCCTTGCGGTCGATGTCGCTGCGGCTGACCGAGAACTGCGGGTTGGACGCCGTCGCGATGACCGTCATCAGATAACGGTCCTCCGCCGGGGACACCTGCTTGTGGCTCTTCTGCCACGGCTGCCCGGTCGGTACGAAGATCACCTCGTCGAGGTGGAACTGGGCGGCCACTTCACTGGCCGCCACCAGGTGTCCATGATGAATCGGGTCAAACGTCCCGCCCATCACGCCGAGTCGGCGTTTTCCGCGGCCGGTAGGCACTTCCTGCTCTCCCATGCGTGCAGAGCCTACTGGCACAGCTGTACGCCTCGGCCTCAGCGGTCGCGGTTGAAGCGCGTGGTGATCCAGAGAAGGAGGAGAAGCGCGACAAACGCCCCGCCACCGGTGATGATCGGCTCGAGGCTGTTGTGGTTACCACCGTGCTCCGCGCCCTCGGCGGCGACGGTGACCAGCTGGTGTGCGGTGCTCGTGAGGCTCATCTTCGGCAGGACCTATCGATCGGGAGTCGGGGGAAGACGTCGCGGACATCGTATGCGGGCGCCCCGGGCACGCTCACGCCGACTCAGTCGTTGTTGTCGTCGTTGCGGTATCCGCGGAGCAGGAACCAGGCCAGCAGGGCGGCTCCCAGCAGGGAGACGACCAGCACGATGCGGATCGTGTTGCCCGGCCCCTCATCCTCGGATGCGGCGGCGAACAGAGCAACGGTGTGCGGCATGTCGGGCGTCTCCTCAGTTATCCACAGCCCCCCGCACACCGTAGCCCCAGCACCTAGGCTGGGCGGCGTCAGGGGGCGAGCGACGTCTCGTACGAACACAGGGGGCCCATGTCATGACCAGCAGCCACGAGAGCCAGGACCGCGTACCGAGCAGGCAGCGCAAGCGTTTCCCGGGGATCTCCTCCCGGGCCTACGAGCACCCCGCGGACCGCTCCGCACTGGTCGCGTTGCGCAAGCTGAGCGGCTTCGACACCGTCTTCAAGGCGCTGAGCGGGCTGCTGCCGGAGCGCAGCCTGCGACTCCTCTTCCTGTCGGACTCCGTCCGGGTGAGCGACGCCCAGTTCGCGCACCTCAACGACATGCTCCGGGACGCCTGTTACATCCTGGACCTGGAGAAGGTCCCGCCGATGTACGTCAACCAGGACCCCCGGCCCAACGCCATGTGCATCGGGCTGGACGAGCCGATCATCGTGGTGACCACGGGCCTGGTGGAGCTGCTGGACGAGGAGGAGATGCGGGCGGTCATCGGCCACGAGGTCGGACACGCTCTGTCGGGTCACGCGGTGTACCGCACGATCCTCCTCTTCCTCACCAATCTTGCGCTCAAGGTCGCCTGGATCCCGCTGGGCAACGTCGCGATCATGGCGATCGTGACGGCGCTGCGCGAGTGGTTCCGCAAGTCGGAGCTGTCGGCGGACCGGGCCGGGCTGCTGGCAGGCCAGGACATACAGGCGTCGATGCGCGGCCTGATGAAGATCGCCGGCGGCAACCACCTCCACGAGATGAACGTGGACGCGTTCCTCGCCCAGGCCGACGAGTACGAGAAGTCCGGCGACCTGCGCGACTCGGTGCTCAAGATCCTCAACGTGCTGCCCCGCTCGCACCCGTTCACCACGGTCCGCGCCGCCGAGCTCAAGAAGTGGTCGGAGACCCGCGAGTACCAGCGGATCATGGACGGCCACTACCCGCGCCGGGACGAGGACAAGGACACCTCGGTGACGGACTCGTTCAAGGAGTCCGCCTCGCACTACGCCGACTCGGTGCGCAACAGCAAGGATCCGCTGATGAAGCTCGTCGGCGACATAGCGGGCGGCGCCGGGGACCTCGGCGGCAAGCTGCGGGACAAGTTCACCGGCACGGGCGGCGCCAAGGGCGGTGCTACGGAGAACCCTGAGGACTCGCAGGGGCCGTCGGCGGAAGGGAGCTGACCTCCAGCGTCCCGCAGAGCGCGGCGACCGGTCGGCCCGTGGCGTACGGGTCGGTGCCCGCCGGTCCACGCGAGACCGCCCGCTCGCCCGCGAGCAGCGGCCGCAGGGCCCCCGAGGCGTCGGCCGGGCAGGACTGCGGGCCCGCCTGGAGGTAGCTGGTCTGCACCTCCAGCCGGTGCAGCCGCAGGTCCTCCCGGTCGAACCGGAAGCGCATCTCCCGCCGCACGGTGAAGAGGGAGGCGCCGCCCTTCGGCTGGGGGCCCGACACGGCGGGGCGCAGGGCGTACGTGAAGGTGTGGTCCGAGACGACTTCCAGGGCGTCGGAGCCCGTCTGGACGTAGCGCAGGGTGCCCCGGACCCTGACCTCGGGGTCCGGGGTGACCCGGACCGGGTCGAAGCGGACGAGCCAGCCGGTCGCGGCGTGCTGCCCGTCGTCGTAGGGCTCGTTGACGCTGCGGTCGAACTGCTCCATCTGGTCCGGGTCGAGCAGCGCTTCCACCGGGCGCACGGCGTTCCCGCTGAGCACGTCGGGGTCGAGCGAGGAGGCGGCCAGATAGTCCTTCACCGTGGCCAGGGCGGCGCTCACCTCGCTCTCCGAGAAGTCGGCGGTGTGCCGGGCGGGCGGCGGGCTGATGCCGTCCCGGCCCTCCGGGTAGTGCGCGGCGGGGCTGCCCGCGAAGAGGGCGGCGGGGGTGCCCGCGGGGACGGCGCCGCGCGGGGCGAGCGGGACGAGGGTCATCCGCAGCGGTTCGGGCTTCCGGGCCGCGGCCGGGGTCTCGTAGGGGTGGCTCAGGCCCATGACGACGGCCGTGCCGAAGGCCAGGGCGATCAGGATCATCAGGGCCAGGGCGATCCGGGAGCCGTTGCGGTAGGCCCGCCCGGGCAGGCTGCGGACGGCGCGGGCGTGCTCCCCCATCCGCTCCTGGGCGGAGAATTCCTGCAGCCGGGCGGCCCGCACGAAGGACTCGTCGAAGACGAGTGAGCCGTACTCGTCGTCCGGACCGTGCGCGCCGTTCTCCGCCGGGCCGTCGGGTGGATCTCCGCGATGTGCCATGACTTCTCCCGACTCCGTGAGAAGTCCCCTCTTCGGGCGGAGGAGGGGTCATACCTTCAGGGTGGGTCGATCACGACGACGGTAAACGCGGTGACGCCCGGCAACCACCGGGGAGTTCCACCGGACCGCCGGACGGGGGACCCGGAGGCGGGACGGGTCCGGCCGGGGCGCGGGAGGTCAGGGGGTGCGCGGGACGGCGGAGACCATCGGGCGGGAGTAGTCGTCCGCGTCCGAGGGGGCGGAGCCGGGGCCGGGCCCGGGCGCGCTGTCCACACCGGTGGAGGCGGGCGGCGGGACCTGGTCCTGCCGGTCCCCCGAGCTGTTGCGGTAGACGGCGCTGAAGGCGAGGGCGACCATGCCGACGCCCATCAGGACGGCCAGCAGCCAGGCGACCGGCCGGTGCCAGCGGGCCGCCCCCCGGTACGGGCGGAGCGCGCCGCCGTGGCGCCCGTAGGGACCGTGCTCGTGGAAGTCGTCCGCGTCCAGCGGGTCGTAGCCGTCCGGGCCGCCGTAGCCGCCCGGACCGTAGCCCTCGCCGTACAGGTCGTCCTCGAAGGGGCCGCCGCGGGCTCCGGCGCGCCGGGCGTCGGCCTCCGCGCGCGCCTCCGCAGCGGCCAACAGCCGCTCGACGGCGGTCGGTTCGTGGAACTCGGCGGCCCGTACGAAGTCCTCGTCGAACACCACGGAGGCGAAGTCCTCGTCCGCGCCCCCGCGGTCGTCGTCGGGCTCCCAGCCGTTCGGATACGGCCTGCCCCCCACGTCGTCCGCCACGGTTTCAGACTAGCCCCGGCGGACCGCTTTGGGCAGGGAGACGGCGCATTCGCCTGTCACCGGGTCACCTCACATGGCCGTCGCCGGTGACGATGTACTTGGTCGACGTCAGTTCCGGCAGGCCCATGGGGCCCCTGGCGTGCAGCTTCTGCGTGGAGATGCCGATCTCGGCGCCGAAACCGAACTGGCCTCCGTCGGTGAACCGTGTCGAGGCGTTGACGGCCACCGTCGTGGAGTCCACCAGCTGGGTGAAGCGGCGGGCGGCGGCCTGCGAGGTGGTCACGATGGCCTCGGTGTGACCGGAGGACCAGAGCCGGATGTGCGCCACGGCCGCGTCCAGCGACTCCACGACGGCCGCCGCGATGTCGTACGAGAGGTATTCGGTCTCCCAGTCCTCCGGGGTCGCAGCGACCACCGTGGCCTTGGAGCCCTCGGCGTACTCCAGCACCCGCTCGTCGCCGTGCACGGTCACGCCGGCCTCGGCCAGGGCGTCCAGGGCGCGCGGCAGGAAGGCGTCGGCGATGTCCTTGTGGACGAGCAGGGTCTCGGCGGCGTTGCAGACGCTGGGGCGCTGGGCCTTGGAGTTGACCAGGATCTCCACGGCCATGTCCAGGTCGGTCTGCGCGTCGACGTACACGTGGCAGTTGCCGGTGCCGGTCTCGATGACGGGGACGGTGGACTCCTCGACCACCGTGCGGATCAGCGAGGCGCCGCCGCGCGGGATGAGCACGTCCACGAGGCCCCGGGCGCGCATCAGCTCGCGCACCGAGTCGCGGCTCTCGCCCGGGACCAGCTGCACCGCGTCGGCCGGCAGGCCGGAGCCGCCCACGGCGTCGCGCAGCACCCGCACCAGGGCGGTGTTCGACGCGAAGGCGGAGGACGAGCCGCGCAGCAGGACGGCGTTGCCCGACTTCAGGCAGAGGGCGGCGGCGTCCACGGTCACGTTGGGCCGGGCCTCGTAGATGATCCCGACGACGCCGAGCGGCACCCGGACCTGGCGCAGGTCGATGCCGTTGGGCAGGGTCGAGCCGCGGACGACCTCGCCGACCGGGTCGGGCAGGGCGGCGACGTCCCGGACGTCGGCGGCGATGGCGCGGATGCGCTCCGGGGTGAGGGTCAGCCGGTCCACGACGGATTCGCTGGTCCCCGCCTCACGGGCGCGCGCCACGTCCTCGGCGTTGGCCGCGAGGATGTCGCTCGTCCGTACTTCCAGCGCGTCGGCGATCGCCAGGAGCGCGTCGTCCTTGGCCGCGCGCGGAAGTGGCGCGATGTCGGCGGCGGCGGAGCGGGCCCGGTAGGCGGCCTGGGCCACGGGAGACAGGTTGTCGTACGGCGAGAGCGTGGTCATGCCCGCAGAGTAGTGCGCGCCCTGCGGGCATTCGGCACGCATCCCGTGATGCGAGACGGCCGTTTCACCGGTCAGTATGGGTGGACGCCGACCGGGGCGGCCGGCGGCGGCCCGTAGCCCTCGGCGACGCGCTGGTGGTAGGTCTCGCGGTCGATGACTTCGAGGCCGACGATCGCCCAGGGCGGCAGACCGGCGGTGGAACGGTGCTCGCCCCACAGCCGCAGGGCGACGGCCGCCGCGTCGTGCAGGTCGCGGGCCTCCTCCCAGTAGCGGATCTCCGCGTGGTCGTTGGCGTAGCGGCTGGTCAGCAGGAACGGGTGGTCGTGCGCGAGCTGTTCGAGACCGCGCCTGACCTCCTTCAGCGGGAACTCGTTCCCGGAGACGCAGAGGGTGACGTGCCACAGCTTCGACGGGGCGTGCTCCTGGCCGGCCGGTCTCGGCTCCGGCCGGGCGGGGCGCTCGTCCCTCCGGTCCGCGGGTCCGCTCCCGTCGAAGCCGGCCCCCGCTCCCACACTGGTCAGGGTGCGGCCACCCGTTCCTCGGGGCGGCGCCCCCGGGCGCGCTCGTCTCACCGGCGGCCTCCTGTGATGTGTTGCTTTTGCTGTACCCCGCAGTTTCCTTGCTACAAAGTGGACCAGCCCGCGGCCCGGTGTGGGGCGGTTTTCGTGAAGGTCTCGGTCCGATGGCTGGACTTTCAGCCGTTTCGGGGGGCGTCAGCCGTGCAGGAGGACGAGATCGTCCCTGTGTACGACCTCGCGTTCGTAGGCGGGGCCGAGGTCCCTGGCGAGGTCGCGGGTGGAGCGGCCGAGCAACTGCGGCATCTCCTTGGCGTCGAAGTTGACGAGCCCGCGCGCCACGGGCCGCCCCCGCAGATCGCGCAGCTCCACCGGGTCGCCCGCGGTGAACTCGCCCTCGACCGCCGCGATCCCGGCCGGCAGCAGCGAGCTGTGGCGCTCCACGACCGCCTGCACCGCCCCGTCGTCCAGGGTCAGCGAGCCGCGCGGGGTCGAGGCGTGGGCGAGCCAGAGGAGCCGGTCGGCGGAGCGGCGGCCGGTGCGGTGGAAGTAGGTGCCGGTGTCGCGGCCGGCGAGGGCGTCGGCGGCGTGGCTCGCGGAGGTGAGGACGACGGGGATGCCCGCGGCGGTGGCGATCCGGGCGGCCTCGACCTTGGTGACCATGCCGCCGGTGCCGACGCCCGCCTTGCCCGCGCTGCCGATGCTGACCCCGGCCAGGTCGGCGGGGCCGGTGACCTCGGCGATGCGGCTGGTGCCGGGGATGCTCGGGTCGCCGTCGTAGAGGCCGTCCACGTCGGAGAGGAGGACCAGCAGGTCGGCGCGGACCAGGTGGGCGACGAGGGCGGCGAGCCGGTCGTTGTCGCCGAACCGGATCTCGTCCGTGGCGACGGTGTCGTTCTCGTTGACGACGGGCAGCGCGCCCATGTCCAGGAGCTGGTCCAGGGTGCGGTAGGCGTTGCGGTAGTGGGCGCGGCGGCTGGTGTCGTTGCTGGTGAGCAGGACCTGGCCGACGCGGACGCCGTAGCGGGCGAAGGAGGCGGTGTAGCGGGCGACGAGGAGGCCCTGCCCGACGCTCGCGGCGGCCTGCTGGCGGGCCAGGTCCTTGGGCCTGCGGTGCAGTCCGAGCGGGGCGAGTCCGGCCGCGATGGCACCGGAGGAGACGAGGACGACCTCGCGTTCGCCGCCGTCGCGGACCTTGGCCAGGACGTCGACCAGGGCGTCGACGCGGTCGGCGTCGAGGCCGCCGGCGGCGGTGGTGAGGGAGGAGGAACCGACCTTGACCACGATCCTGCGGGCTTCCGTCACGCCCTGCCTTGCCCCTGACACCCGGTCCCCCGCATTCGCTCGCTGGACCCCGCAATCTACGCGAGAGCGGAATCCGGCGCCTTCGCGTTCCGCACCGTGGAAACACCAGGCAACCTTTTCGTTGCCTTATGTCCCGTTCCGTGTCCGTTCGGTCCTTGGACTCGTTGGGCAGAGACACCGGGGCCGGCTGGAGGCCCCGCGGAGTGCGAACAGGATGTGATCGCATGCGCCGGCTCTCCGTTCCCGGGGCCTGGGTGCACGAGCCCACGGTCTTCCCGGACGACCGCGGCAGCTTCCACGAGTGGTTCCGGGCGGCGGACCTGGGGGCCGCGGCCGGGCACACGCTGGGGCTCGCGCAGGCCAACTTCTCCCGCTCGCGGCGGGGCACGCTGCGCGGGATCCACTTCGCGGACGTGCCGCCGGGCCAGGCGAAGTACGTGAAGTGCGTGCGGGGCGCGGTGCTGGACGTGATCGTGGACGTACGCACCGGCTCGCCCACGTACAAGCGGTGGGAGGCGGTCCGGCTGGACGACACCGACCACCGGGCGGTCTACCTCGCGGAGGGACTGGGCCACGGGTTCATGGCGCTGACCGATGACGCCTGCGTGCTGTACCTCTGCTCCGAGGGCTACGCGCCGGAGCGGGAGCGCGGCGTCGACCCGCTCGACCCGGACCTCGGCATCGAGTGGCCGGCGGACATCGCGCCGCTGCTCTCCCCGAAGGACGCCTCGGCCCCGAAACTCGCCGAGGCCGGGGAGCGCGGGCTGCTGCCCTCCTACGCGGAGTGCGAGGCGTACTACGCGCGGCTGCGGGCGGACGGTCCGGCGGTGCCGGGGGTCCGGGCGGGCGAGCCGTCGTTCAGCCCGGCCGGTCGCTGACCGGGGCGTTCGGCGGCGAGGAGCGCGGGGAAGGCCGCGTGCAGCGCCGCGCGCCAGTCGCGGACCGGGTCGATGCCGGCGGCCCGGAAGCGGTCGTGCGCGAGCACGCTGTACGCGGGCCGGGGCCCGGGCCTGGCGAAGGCGGCGCTGCCGACCGGCCGGACGCGGTCCGGGTCGGCGCCCAGCAGCCGGAACACCTCGCGGGCCAGGCCGTACCAGGTCGTCGCGCCGCCGCTGGTGCCGTGGTAGACGCCCGCCGGGGCGGTGCCGTCGAGCGCGGCGCGGCCCAGCAGGACCAGCCGGGAGGCGAGATCGACGGTCCAGGTGGGCTGTCCGCGCTGGTCGTCCACCACGTCGAGGGTGTCCTTGACGGCTTCCAGTTTGATCATCGTACGGACGAAGTTGGCGCCGCCCGCGCCGTAGAGCCAGGCCGTCCGCACGACGTGGCCCGTGTCCGGCAGGGTCTCCAGGACCGCGCGCTCCCCGGCCAGTTTGGTGCGGCCGTACGCGCTGCGCGGGGCGGTCGGGGCGTCCTCCGGGTACGGCCGGTCCGCGTCGCCCGCGAACACGTAGTCGGTGGAGACGTGCAGCAGGACGCTGCCGTGGGCGCGGCAGGCACCGGCGAGGACGGCGGGTCCGGTGCCGTTGACGCGCAGCGCCTCGGCCTCCCGGCTCTCCGCGTCGTCCACGGCGGTCCAGGCGGCGCAGTTCACGACGACGGCGGGCCGCTGGGCGTCGAAGACGGCACGGACCTGCGCCGGGTCGGCGATGTCCAGGGCCGCGCGGTCCGCCGCGACGACGGTGGCGCCCTCGCGGGCCAGCGCGGTCGTCAGGTCCCGGCCGAGCATGCCGCCGGCCCCGGTGACCAGCCAGCGCGGCCTCACAGGGCGGCCCTCTCCTTGAGCGGTTCCCACCAGGAGCGGTTCTCGCGGTACCAGCGGACGGTCTCGGCGAGCCCGGCCGCGAAGTCCTTGCGGGGCGCGTAACCTAGCTCCTCGCGGATCTTCGTGCAGTCGACGGAGTAGCGCCGGTCGTGGCCCTTGCGGTCCTCGACGTGGACCACGTCGGTGTCCCAGTCGGCGTCGCACGCCTCCAGGAGCAGCCGGGTGAGCTCCTTGTTGGAGAGTTCGGTGCCGCCGCCGATGTTGTAGACCTCGCCGGGGCGGCCCTGGGTGCGGACGAGCTCGATGCCCTGGACGTGGTCGTCGATGTGCAGCCAGTCGCGGACATGGGCGCCGTCGCCGTACAGCGGGACGGGCAGCCCCTCCAGGAGGTTGGTGACGAAGAGCGGGATGACCTTCTCGGGGAAGTGGTGGTGCCCGTAGTTGTTGGAGCAGCGGGTGACGCGGACGTCGAGGCCGTGGGTGCGGTGGTACGCCAGGGCGATGAGGTCGCTCGACGCCTTGGAGGCGGAGTACGGGGAGTTGGGCGCGAGGGGCTCGTCCTCGGTCCAGGAGCCCTCGTCGATGGAGCCGTAGACCTCGTCGGTCGAGACGTGCACGAAGGTGCGGACGCCCGCCTCGTGCGCGGCGTGGACCAGGGTGTGGGTGCCCACGACGTTCGTACGGACGAAGGCGGCGCCGCCGTCGATGGAGCGGTCCACGTGGGACTCGGCGGCGAAGTGGACCACCTGGTCGTGTCCGGCCATGAGCCGCCCGGCCAGCTCCGGGTCGCAGATGTCGCCGTGCACGAAGGCGAAGCCCGGGTGGCCCCGGACCTCGTCCAGGTTGGCCGGGTTGCCCGCGTAGGTGAGGGCGTCGAGCACGGTGACGGAGACGTCGCCGGGGCCGTCCGGGCGGAGGAGCGTACGGACGTAGTGGGAGCCGATGAAGCCGGCGCCTCCGGTGACGAGGATGCGCGTACCGGTCATGAGGAGATCTGCACCTTGCTGTGGTCGCCGAGGACGAGTCGGTGGGCGGAGGGGCTGCGGGGCGCGGGCGTCACCTCGACGTCGTGGCCGATCAGCGAGGCCTCGACGCGCCGCACCCCGTCGATGGAGGCGCCCCCGAGGACGATGGAGTACTCGATCTCGCTGTCCTCGATGCGGCAGTTCTGGGCGACCGAGGTGAAGGGGCCGACGTAGGCGTCGCTGATCACCGACCCGGTCCCGATCACGGCGGGCCCGACGATCCGGCTGCGGGTGACCCGGGCGCCCGGTTCGATCAGCACGCGGCCGATGATCTCGCTCTCGCCGTCGACGTAGGCGCCGTCGGTGCACGGCTCGACGCTCTCCAGGACGGTCCGGTTGACCTCCAGCATGTCGGTGACGTTGCCGGTGTCCTTCCAGTAGCCGCGGATGATGGTGGAGCGCACGTCGCGTTCGCGGTCGATGAGCCACTGGAGGGCGTGGGTGATCTCCAGCTCGCCGCGCCAGGAGGGGCGGATCGAGCGGACGGCCTCGTGGACGGCCGGGGTGAAGAGGTAGACGCCGACGAGCGCGAGGTCGCTCTTCGGGTGCTCCGGCTTCTCCTCCAGGGCCACCACCCTGCCGTCCCCGTCCAGCTCCGCGACGCCGAACGAGGTCGGGTCGGGCACCCGGGTCAGCAGGATCTGCGCGTCGGGCCGGTCCGCGCGGAACTCCTCGACCAGGTCCGCGATCCCGCCGACGATGAAGTTGTCCCCCAGGTACATGACGAAGTCGTCGTTCCCCAGGAAGCGCTGGGCGACCAGGACCGCGTGGGCGAGGCCGAGGGGTTCGGCCTGCGGGATGTAGGTGACATCGATGCCGAAGCGCGAACCGTCGCCGACCGCCGCGCGGATCTCCTCCTCGGTGTCGCCCACGATGATGCCGACCTCGGTGATGCCGGCCTCCGCGATGGCTTCCAGGCCGTAGAACAGCACCGGCTTGTTCGCCACCGGGACCAGCTGTTTCGCCGAGGTATGGGTGATGGGACGAAGCCGGGTGCCGGCCCCACCGGAAAGTACGAGAGCCTTCAAAGTTCCTGCCCCCACGATGAGATGTGACGGCGGCCGCAGGGCCGCTACCCAGGGGACCTTACTGAGCTTCCCTCGGATCTTCCGCGACAAAACGGCCACTGACGCTACATCCGGTGGAAAAGTGACGGTCTCCCGTAACCCGGACCGCCCGCCGTACGCGAAGGGCCCGGCCGCCGCCCTCGGGGAGCGGTGCCGGGCCCTGCGTACGTGCCGTGCCTACGGGTGGCGCAGACGCCAGCCCTGCCAGGCGGACTCGATCATCTCGTCCACCCCGTACCGCGCCGACCAGCCCAGCTCCGCGCTGATGCGCTCGGCGGAGGCGACCACGCGGGCCGGGTCGCCGGGGCGGCGGGCGGAGACCTCCGCGGTGGCGTCCTCGTTGCCCGTGACCTTGAGGATGCGGTCGACCATCTCGCGCACCGAGCTGCCCTCGCCGCGGCCGATGTTCAGCGTGAGGTCCGTGCCGGGCTCGGCCTCCTCCAGCCGGCGGGCGGCGGCGAGGTGGGCGGAGGCGATGTCCTCGACGTGGATGTAGTCGCGGATGCAGGTGCCGTCGGGCGTGTCGTAGTCGTCGCCGAAGATGCGCGGGGCCTCGCCGGCCTCCAGGCGCTCGAAGACCATCGGGACGAGGTTGAAGACACCCTCGTCGGCCAGCTCCGGCGAGGCGGCGCCCGCCACGTTGAAGTAGCGCATCGAGGCGGCGCGCAGCCCGTGGGCCCTGGCGGCGGCGTGGATCAGCCACTCGCCGACCAGCTTGGTCTCGCCGTACGGGCTCATCGGCGCGCACGGGGTCGTCTCGGTGACGAGGTCGACGTCGGGCATGCCGTAGACGGCGGCCGACGAGGAGAACACCAGCCGGTCGACGCCCGCGGCGACCATGCTCTCCAGCAGGACCTCCAGGCCGGTGACGTTCTCCTTGTAGTAGTACAGGGGCCGCTCGACGGACTCGCCGACCTGCTTCTTGCCCGCGACGTGCACCACACCGGTCACCCCGTGCTCGCGGATCGCCGCGTCCAGGGCCTCGCGGTCGAGAACCGTGCCGGTCACCAGGGGGACGCCCGCGGGCACCTTGTCGGCGCTGCCCGTCGACAGGTCGTCGAACACGACCACCCGCTGACCACCGGCGAGCATCGCGCGCACCACGTGCGCACCGATGAACCCCGCCCCACCCGTAACCATCCAGGTCATGTCGTGCGTCTCCTGTCAGCTGCTGTGCCCCCGTCGGCGTTCCACCCTACGTGGAAGGGCCCGAGGCACCCCCCGGGTGCGACCGGGGCGATCAATTACGCTGTCCGGGTGCCGGACGCCGACCACTGTCGCACGGTCCGACCGCGCCCCTCGTAGAACCCCTGCGGACAGCCCTCTGGAACTGGTGGACGATGCCTCGAATGACACTCATCGTGCCTGCGTACAACGTGCAGGGGTACATCGGGGAGTGTCTGGACTCCGTGCTCGGGCAGGACTTCGCCGACTTCGAGATCATCGGGGTGGACGACTGCTCCCCGGACGGTTCCGGTGCGATCCTCGACACATACGCGGCCCGCGACGACCGCCTGCGTGTGCTGCACCTCACGGAGAACGTCGGCCTCGGCCGTGCGCGCAACGCCGGGCTCGAACGGGCGACCGGTGATTACGTCCTCTTCCTGGACAGCGACGACACCCTGGCACCGGGCTCGCTGTCGGCCATCGCGGCCCGGCTCGACGCGACGGGCGACCCGGACATCCTGGTCTACGACTACACCCGGACCTACTGGGACGGGCGGCTGCTCCGCAACAAGCGCACCGACCTGATGAGCGAGGAGGGCCCGGACGTCTTCTCGCTCGCCGAGCGCCCGCAGCTCCTGGACCTGCTCCAGATCGTGTGGAACAAGGCGTACCGCCGCGACTTTGTCACCCGGCACGGCTTCCAGTTCCCGCCCGGCTATTACGAGGACGCCCCGTGGACGTACAGCTCGCTCATCGCGGCGGAGCGCATCGCGGTGCTCGACCGCTCCTGCGTGCTGTACCGGCAGCGGCGTGAGGGCGGCAACATCCTGGCCACGGTCAGCCGGAAGCACTTCGACGTCTTCGACCAGTACGACCGGGTGTTCGCGTTCCTGGACGGGCGGCCGGACCTCGACCGCTGGCGCCCGGTGCTGTTCCGGAAGATGGTCGACCAGTACCTGACCGTGCTGGAGCGGCCGGGCCGGCTGCCGCGCGACGCGCGCGCCGAGTTCTTCCACCGGGCCGCGAAGGACTACCGCGCGCGGCTCCCGGAGGGCTTCGAGCGGCCGGCGGGCGGACGCGGCTACAAGTACGCGCTGCTCGGCGCCGACTCGGCCTCCGCGTTCTTCGGTCTGACCCGCGCCAACAGCGTCCGCCACCGCGCCCGGCTGGGCGGCAGGGCCCGTATCGGCCGGGCCAAGCGGGCGGCGCTCGGCATGTTCTACCGGTCCCAGCTGCGGCTGCCGGTGGACGAGAACCTGGCCGTGTTCTCCGCGTACTGGGGCCGCGGCTACTCCTGCAACCCGGCGGCCATCGAGGCCGAGCTCGGCCGGCTCGCGCCGCAGACGCGCCGGGTCTGGGCGGTGCGCGCCGAGCACCGCGACCGGGTGCCCAAGGGCGTCGAGAAGGTGATCGTCGGCTCGCGCGAGTACTGGGCGGTCATGGCCCGCGCCAAGTACCTGACGAACAACGTCAACTTCGGCGACACCATCGTCAAGCGCGACGGGCAGATCCACCTCCAGACCCACCACGGCACCCCGCTGAAGACGATGGGCCTCGACCAGGCGCAGTACCCGGCGTCCACCGACATGGACATGGAGAAGCTGCTCCGGCGCTGCGACCGCTGGGACTTCAGCCTGTCCTCCAACCGGTTCACCACCACCGTCTGGGAGCGGGTCTACCCCTGCCGGTACACCACCCTGGAGACCGGCTACCCGCGCAACGACGTGCTGGTCAACGCCACCGCCGCGGACGTCGTCGCGGCCCGGCGGGAGCTCGGCCTCGCGGACGGCACGACTGCCTTCCTGTACATGCCGACCCACCGCGAGTACGAGAAGGCGTTCGCGCCCCGGATCGACCTGTCGAAGCTGGCCGAGGACCTGGGCCCGGACGTCACCCTGCTGGTGCGCGGGCACTACTTCTACAAGCCCACCGGCCGGCTCGCGGAGCTCCAGGCCGGCGGCCGGATCATCGACGTCTCCGCCCACGGCAACGTCGAACAGCTCTACCTCGCCTCCGACGCCCTGATCACCGACTACTCCTCGGCGATGTTCGACTACGCCAACCTGGACCGGCCGATCGTCATCCACGCGGACGACTGGGACACCTACCGGGTCGTGCGCGGCACCTACTTCGACCTGATGGCCGAGCCCCCGGGCGCCGTCGCGACGGACCAGGAGCGGCTGACCGCGATCCTGGGCTCCGAGGAGTGGCGCGACGAGAAGGCGGCGGCACTGCGCGCGGCGTTCCGGGAGCGGTACTGCGACTACGACGACGGGCGGGCCGCCGAGCGCGTGGTGCGCCGGGTGTTCCTGGGCGAGGAGACCCCGCTGCCGGTGGTCCCGCTCGCGGAGCGCACCCCGGTCCCCTCCCCCGCCGAGGCCCTGGCCCAGGTCTGAGGTTCCCCGAAAACGACCGCGGGCCCGACCCCTTCCACCGTTCGGAAGGGACCGGGCCCGCGGTCGTTCTTCGTGCTTAAGAGAACGGGTCGAAGTCCCGGTACTCCTCGGCGACCTCGTCGCGCTCCGCGTCGCGGTCACGGCGGCGCTGGGCGGCCGGACGCGGCTCCTCCAGGCGGTGGTCCTCGCCGCGGCGGCCCAGCATCTCCGCACCGGCGGTCACGGTCGGCTCCCAGTCGAAGACGACCGCGTTGTCCTCGGCACCGATCGCCACGCCGTCGCCCGCCCGGGCCCCGGCCTTGCGCAGCTGGTCCTCGACACCGAGCCGGGCGAGCCGGTCCGCGAGGTAGCCGACGGCCTCGTCGTTGTTGAAGTCGGTCTGGCGCACCCAGCGCTCCGGCTTCTCGCCGCGCACCCGGTAGATGCCGTCCTCCTCCAGGGTGACGGTGAACCCGGCGTCGTCCACGGCCTTGGGCCGGATGACGATGCGGGTGGCCTCCTCGACCGGCTTGGCGGCACGCGCCTCGGCGATGATGCCGGCGAGGGCGAACGAGAGCTCCTTGAGCCCGGTCCTGGCGACGGCGGACGCCTCGAAGACGCGGTAGCCGCGCGCCTCCAGGTCGGGGCGGATCATGTCCGCCAGGTCCTGGCCGTCCGGGATGTCGATCTTGTTGAGGACGACGATGCGGGGCCGGTCCTCGAGACCGCCGTACAGCTTCAGCTCCTCCTCGATCATGTCGAGGTCGGAGACCGGGTCGCGGTCGGACTCCAGCGTCGCCGTGTCCAGGACGTGGACGAGCACCGAGCAGCGCTCGACGTGGCGCAGGAACTCCAGGCCGAGGCCCTTGCCCTGGCTGGCGCCCGGGATCAGGCCGGGGACGTCCGCGATGGTGTAGACGGTCTCGCCGGCGGTGACCACGCCCAGGTTCGGGACGAGGGTGGTGAAGGGGTAGTCCGCGATCTTCGGCTTCGCGGCCGAGAGGACCGAGATCAGCGAGGACTTGCCGGCGCTCGGGTAGCCCACGAGGGCCACGTCGGCGACGGTCTTGAGCTCCAGGACGATGTCGCGGGCCTCGCCGGGCTCGCCGAGCAGCGCGAAGCCGGGGGCCTTGCGGCGGGCGGAGGCCAGTGCGGCGTTGCCGAGGCCGCCGCGGCCGCCCTGGCCCGCGACGAAGGTGGTGCCCTGGCCGACGAGGTCGGCGAGCACATTGCCCTGGCGGTCGAGGACGACGGTGCCGTCCGGGACGGGCAGGACCAGGTCCTGGCCCTCCTTGCCGGTGCGGTGGTCGCCGCCGCCGGGCTGGCCGTTGGTGGCCTTGCGGTGGGGGTGGTGGTGGTAGTCGAGGAGCGTGGTGACGGACTGGTCCACGACCAGGGTCACATCGCCGCCGCGGCCGCCGTTGCCGCCGTCCGGACCGCCGAGCGGCTTGAACTTCTCACGGTGAACGGAGGCACAGCCGTGGCCTCCGTTACCCGCGGCGACATGCAGTTCGACGCGGTCCACGAAGGTGGTCATGGATGGAACCTCCAGTTGCATACCTGCGGAAAAACTTCGCTCGCCCCCGTAAGGGCAACACGCGAAAGGCGGACCCACTTCCCTTCTCGGGAAGTGAGGTCCGCCTCCACGTCATACCGCTCTACGAGCGCCGGGAATTCAGCCGGCGATCGGAACGATGTTCACGACCTTGCGGCCACGGTGCGTGCCGAACTCGACCGCACCGGCGGCGAGGGCGAACAGCGTGTCGTCGCCGCCACGGCCGACGCCCGTGCCCGGGTGGAAGTGGGTGCCGCGCTGGCGGACCAGGATCTCACCGGCGTTGACGGCCTGGCCGCCGAAGCGCTTCACGCCGAGCCGCTGAGCATTGGAATCGCGCCCGTTCCGGGTGGACGATGCGCCCTTCTTGTGTGCCATGTGTTCTCAGTCCCTTACTTCGCAGCCGCGGGAATACCGGTGACCTTGATCGCCGTGTACTGCTGGCGGTGACCCTGGCGACGGCGGTAGCCGGTCTTGTTCTTGTAGCGAAGGATGTCGATCTTCGCGCCCTTGTGGTGGTCCACGACCTCGGCCTGGACCTTGATGCCGTCGAGCACCCACGGGTCGCTGGTCACGGCGTCGCCGTCGACAACGAGCAGGGTAGAGAGCTCTACCGTGTCGCCAACCTTGGCGGTGGAAATCTTGTCAACCTCAACGATGTCGCCGACAGCAACCTTGTGCTGGCGGCCACCGCTGCGCACGATGGCGTACACGCGGATCTCACTCTCACTCGAAGCGGAAACCCCTGATGCCAGCCGCTCACACGGGTCCGGAGACCCATGATGATCCGGAGTGGACGAGCGGCCTCTCCCGTACGAGCGGGAGGTCGGTGCTCAGAGGTGTGGCGAACAAACGCCGACGGTCAAGGTTACGGGGCCCGGCACAGCCGGTCAAACCGGGCCCTGCCCCTCAGACCGCGGTGGTTCTGACGTACTCGGCGTACGCGTCCCTGATGCCGTCCTCGGACAGGTTCAGGTGTTCCAGGATCGTGTAGCGGCCCGGCCGGGTCTTCGGCGCGAACGCGACCACCTGGACGAACTCGTCCACGTCGAAACCCATGTCCTCGGCGGTGACCGGCAGCCCGTGGCGCCGCAGCACCTGGGCCATGCGTACGGACTCCTGGACGGCGCCGCGCAGATGCATGGCGAACGCCGCGCCGAGCCCGCACTGTTCGCCGTGGCTGGCGGCCCGTTGCGGGAAGAGCAGGTCGAAGGCGTGGTTGATCTCGTGGCAGGCGCCGGAGGCCGGGCGGCTGTCACCGGCCACCGACATCGAGATCCCGGTGAGCACCAGGCCCTCCGCCAGCACCCCGAGGAACGCGTCGTCGCCCAGGCCGCCCGGGTGGCGCAGCACGGCCTCGCCGGCCTGCCGGGCCATCGCGGCGGCCAGGCCGTCGATGTCCTCGCCGTTGACCCGGTGGGCCAGCTCCCAGTCGGCCACGGCCGAGATGTTGGACAGCGCGTCCCCGATCCCGGACCGCACGAAGCGCACGGGGGCCTCACGGATGACGTCGAGGTCGATGACCACGGCGATCGGGTTCGGCACGCCGTACGAGCCCCGGCCCGCGTCGTTGTCCAGCGTCGCGACCGGGGAGCACAGCCCGTCGTGGGACAGGTTCGTCGCCACGGCAACCAGGGGCAGCCCGACGCGCGCCGCGGCGAACTTGGCGCAGTCGATGATCTTGCCGCCGCCGAGGCCGACCACGGCGTCGTACCGCCCGGACTTCATGGCCTCGGCGAGCTTCACGGCGTCGTTCAGCGTGCCGCCGCCCACCTCGAACCAGGAGGCGCCCGGCAGGCTGTCCGTGAGCCGTTCCCGCAGGGCCCGGCCGGAACCCCCGCTGATCGCGACCGCCAGCTTCCCCGAGCCGGAGATCCGCTGATCGGCGAGCACGCCCGCCAGATCGGCCAGAGCCCCGGCCCGGATGTCCACGACGACCGGCGCGGGTATCAGCCGGGTCAGTACTGGCACGCGATCTTCCTGCCCTTGGCGAGGTCTTCGTGGTTGTCGATCTCGACCCACTTGACGTCGCCGATCGGCTCCACGTCGACCTTGAAGCCGCGGTTGACGAGCTCCTGGTAGCCGTCCTCGTAGTAGAGGTCCGGGTCGCGCTCGAAGGTGGTCTTCAGCGCGTCGGCCAGCTCCTCGGCCGCCTCGCCCTCGATGAGGGTGACGCCGATGTACTCACCGGTGGCCTCGGCCGGGTCCATCAGCTTGGTGATCCGCCGCACGCCCTTGCCGTCCTCGACGACAACCTTCATCTCCTCGTCGGCGAGGGACTTCACCGTGTCGAGGGCGAGGATGATCTTCTTGCCGTCGCCGCGCGCGGCCAGCAGGGTCTTCTCGACGGAGACCGGGTGCACGGTGTCGCCGTTGGCGAGGATGACGCCGTCCTTGAGGGCGTCCCGGCCGCACCACAGGGAGTAGGCGTTGTTCCACTCCTCGGCCTTGTCGTTGTCGATCAGCGTGATGCTGACGCCGTACTTGGCCTCCAGCGCCGCCTTGCGCTCGTACAGGGCCTCCTTGCGGTAGCCCACGATGATCGCGACCTCGGTCAGGCCGACCTCGGCGAAGTTGCCGAGCGTCAGGTCGACCACGGTCAGGCTCTCCTCGTCGCCCTCGGGGCCGACGGGCACGAGCGCCTTGGGCAGCGTGTCGGTGTAGGGGCGCAGACGACGGCCGGCGCCGGCGGCCAGAATCATGCCGATCATGGGGTTCTCCTCGGTGCGGTGTTGCGGTGCAGTGGTACGGGTGTCTGGGATCGGGGTTACGGGGCCCGGCGGGCGGGTCAGAGCTCCGCGGCCACGTAGGCGCGCAGCCAGCTGCGGAAGTCCGGCCCCAGGTCCTCGCGCTCGCAGGCGAGACGGACGATGGCCCGCAGATAGTCGCCGCGGTCGCCGGTGTCGTAGCGACGGCCCCGGAAGACCACGCCGTGCACCGGGCCGCCGAGCTTCTCGTCGGCGGCGAGCTGCTGGAGCGCGTCGGTCAGCTGGATCTCGCCGCCCCGGCCCGGCTCGGTCTCGCGCAGCACGGCGAAGACGGCGGGGTCCAGGACATAGCGGCCGATGACCGCGAGGTTGCTGGGGGCGTCGCCCGGCTCCGGCTTCTCGACCAGCCCGGTGACCCGGACGATGCCGTCCTCGGCGGTGGGCTCCACCGCCGCGCAGCCGTAGAGGTGGCTCTGTTCGGGCGCCACCTCCATCAGCGCGACGACGCTGCCGCCCTCACGCTCCCGGACCTCGGTCATCCGGGTCAGCAGCGGGTCGCGCGGGTCGATCAGGTCGTCGCCGAGGAGCACCGCGAAGGGCTCGTCGCCCACATGGGGCTCCGCGCACAGGACGGCGTGGCCGAGGCCGCGCGGGTCGCCCTGGCGGACGTAGTGCATGGTCGCGAGGTCGCTCGACTCCTGGACCCGGACCAGCCGCTCGGCGTCGCCCTTGCGGGTCAGCGCCGACTCCAGCTCGTAGTTCCGGTCGAAGTGGTCCTCCAGCGCGCGCTTGTTGCGCCCGGTGATCATCAGGACGTCGTTCAGCCCCGCGGCGGCGGCCTCCTCCACGACGTACTGGATCGCGGGCTTGTCCACGACCGGCAGCATCTCCTTGGGAGTCGCCTTCGTCGCCGGCAGGAACCGGGTACCGAGCCCGGCGGCCGGTATGACGGCCTTCTGGATCTTGCGCATGTGGGGGCTTTCGTGTCGGGGGCGGGAGGGCCCGGCGCCGGGACGCGGCCCGGCCGGTCCCGGGAGGGGGACCGGCCGGACCGTGTCACGTGAGGCGGATCAGTCCTCGTCGGCCGTGGCCGTGACGGCCGGGGCGGTCTGCTGCTCCGCCGCCACCGTCTTCTTCGCCGCCGCCTTCTTGGCCGTCGTCTTCTTCGCGGCCGTCTTCTTGGCCGCGGTCTTCTTGACCGCCGCCTTCTTGGCCGTGGCCTTCTTGGCGGTCTTGCGGGCCGCCTTCTTGGCCGGGGCAGCCTCGGGCTCCGCCGACGCCTCGGGGGCCTCGGTGACCTCGGGGGCCTCCGGGGTCTCCACCACGACGACCGCGGCGTCCTCGGCCCCCGCGGGGGAACCGGCGGGCGCGCTGACCTTACGGGTGGCGCGGCGCCGGACACGCGGCGGCGCGGCCTGCTCCTCGGCCGGGGCCTCGGCGTGCGCCGCCTCGACCACCGGGTCCTCGGCGGCCACCGGGTCGGGGGCCGCGACGGGCTCGGCGGCCGGCGCGGGCTCGGCCGGTTCCGCCGGGGCCGCCTCGGTCACGGTCGCCTCGGCCGGGGCCGGGGAGCCCGCCGGGGCGGTCGCCTTCCGGGTGGCCCGGCGGCGCGTCCGGCCCTGCGGGGCCTCGGCGGGAGCTTCCTCGGCCACCGGCTCCGGGGCCGCGACGGGCTCCGCGACCGGCTCGGCCACGATCTCCTCCACCGGGACGGCGGAGGACTTCGGGGCGCCGGCCGGGGCCGATGCCTTGCGGGTCGCCCGGCGGCGGCCGCGGCCGCGTGCGACGGCGGCCTCGGCCTCGGCGGCGCTGCTGTACAGCTCCTCGTCCGGGACGAACTCGGGCTCGGGCAGGGCCACCGGTGCGGCGACCTCCGCGGCGACCTCGGCCTCGGTCTCGGCCTCGGTGTGCTCCTGGGCGTGGTCGTGCTCGTGGCCGTGGTCGTGGTCCTGGCCTCCGCCGCGCTTCTTCTTCGAGCGCTTGCCGCCGCCACCGCCGCCCGCAGACGCGGGCTGCTCCATGTGGACGATGACACCGCGGCCGTTGCAGTGGACGCAGGTCTCGGAGAAGGACTCCAGCAGCCCCTGGCCGACCCGCTTGCGGGTCATCTGGACCAGGCCCAGCGAGGTGACCTCGGCGACCTGGTGCTTCGTACGGTCGCGGCCCAGGCACTCCAGCAGGCGCCGCAGCACCAGGTCCCGGTTGGACTCCAGCACCATGTCGATGAAGTCGACCACCACGATGCCGCCGAGGTCGCGCAGCCGCAGCTGGCGCACGATCTCCTCGGCCGCCTCCAGGTTGTTCTTGGTGACCGTCTCCTCCAGGTTGCCGCCCTGGCCGGTGAACTTGCCGGTGTTGACATCGACCACGACCATCGCCTCGGTCTTGTCGATCACCAGCGAGCCGCCGCTCGGCAGGTAGACCTTGCGGTCCAGCGCCTTCATCAGCTGCTCGTCGATCCGGTACGTCGCGAAGATGTCGACCTCGGAGGTCCACCGCGACAGCCGGTCCGCCAGGTCGGGCGCCACGTGCGAGACGTAGCCGTGGATGGTCTCCCACGCGTCGTCGCCGCTGACGATGACCTTGGAGAAGTCCTCGTTGAAGATGTCCCGGACGACCCGGACGGTCATGTCCGGCTCGCCGTAGAGGAGCGTCGGCGCGTTGGAGCTGCCGGTGCTCTTCGCCTTCTTCTGGATGTCCTCCCACTGCTGCTGGAGGCGCTCGACGTCACGGCGCAGCTCGTCCTCGCTCGCGCCCTCGGCGGCGGTGCGCACGATGACGCCCGCGTCCTCGGGGACGATCTTCTTGAGGATGGTCTTGAGCCGGGCGCGCTCGGTGTCGGGCAGCTTGCGGCTGATCCCGGTCATCGAGCCCTCGGGCACGTAGACCAGGTAGCGGCCGGGCAGCGAGACCTGGCTGGTCAGGCGGGCGCCCTTGTGGCCGATCGGGTCCTTGGTGACCTGCACCAGGACGGACTGGCCGGACTTGAGCGCGGTCTCGATACGGCGGGGCCCGTGGGCCATGCCGAGCGCCTCGAAGTTGACCTCACCGGCGTACAGGACGGCGTTGCGGCCCTTGCCGATGTCCACGAAGGCGGCCTCCATGGACGGCAGCACGTTCTGGACCTTGCCCAGGTAGACGTTGCCGACGTAGCTGGTGGCCTGCTCCTTGTTGACGTAGTGCTCCACGAGCACGTTGTCCTCAAGAACGCCGATCTGGGTGCGCTCGCCGCTCTGGCGGACGACCATGACGCGCTCGACGGCCTCGCGGCGCGCCAGGAACTCGGCCTCGGTGATGATCGGCACCCGGCGGCGGCCCTGCTCGCGGCCCTCGCGGCGGCGCTGCTTCTTGGCCTCCATGCGGGTCGAGCCCTTGATGGACTGGACCTCGTCGAAGCCGGTACCGGGCTCCCGCTCCTCCTTCTTGCGGGGCTCGCGGACCTTGACGACCGTGCGCTCCGGGTCGTCCGAGCCGTTCTCGCCCTCGGCCACCGCGTCACCGCTGCGACGACGGCGGCGACGGCGACGGCGGCTGCTGCTCGATCCGGAGGCGCCGGACTCGCGCTCGTCGTCCTCGTCGTCCGCCTCGTCGGCGGAGTCCTGCGCGGCCTCGGGCTCGTCCTCGGCCCGGTCGGCGTGCTCGTCGTCCGTCTGCTGCTCGGCGCCCTCGTCCTCGGCGGCCTCGCCCCGGCGGCGGCGACGGCCGCCCCGGCGACGGCGGCGCGACGGGCGGTCGCCGTACTCGTCGGTGTCCTCGCCGTCCTGCTCGGCCTCGGCCGCGGCCTCCGGCTCCTGCTCGTCCTCGGCCTGCTCCCGCGCCGGGGCGGCGGTCACGGTCTCGGTGGTGTCGGCCTCGGCGGCCTCACCGCGACGGCGGCGACGGCGGCGCGAACCGCCCTGCGACGCGGTCTCGACGGGCGCGGGCGCCTCCTCTCGGACCGGGGCGGCCTCGTCCTCGGGCTCCTCGTGCGAGGAGGCGGCCGCGGCGGCTGCCGCGGTCTCCGGGGTCTGGAACATCGGCTCGGCGAAGACCGGCGCCTGGAAGACGGCGACGGCCGGGCGGGCGGCCCGACGGCCCCGGCGCGCGGGCTCCTCCGGCTCTGCGGTGAACTCGGGGCGGCCGGCGGCGGCGGTGGCCCGGCGGCGCTGACGGCCGCGCGGGGCGGCCTCCTCGACCTCGACGGGCTCGGCGGCCAGCTCCTCCACGGCGGCCTCGGGCAGGCTCTCACCGGTCTGGGCGGCCTCTGCGGGCTGCTCGGCGGCGGCCTTCGGCGCACCGGCCGGGGACGAGGCACGGCGGGTCGCGCGGCGGCGGCCGCGGGGGGCCTCGGCGACGGGCTCGGGGGCCTGGGCCGCCTCGGTGACCTCGTCGGTCTCCTCGGCCTCTTCGGTCTCGGCGGCGGTCTCCACCGGGGCGGCCTGCGGGGCACCGGCCGGGGCGGAGGCCCTGCGTCGGGTCCGGCCACGGGGGGCCTCGGCGGGCTCGGGAGCGGCCTCGGCGACCGGCTCGGCGGCAGGCGCCGGGGTCTCCTCGGCCTCCGCCACGACCTCGGCGGCCTTGGGCGCACCGGCGGGCGACGTGGCCTTGCGGACGGCACGGCGGCGGCGGGGAGCCTCGGCGGCGGGCTCGGCAGCCGGCTCCGCGACGGGCTCCGCCACGGGGGTCTCCTCGACGATCTCGGCGGACTCGGCCTGCTCGGCGGCCTTCGGCGCACCGGCGGGCGACGTGGCCTTGCGGACGGCGCGGCGGCGCGGGCGCGCCGGAGCGGCGCTCTCGGCGGCGGGCTCGGGGCTCTCCACGACGGGGGCCTCCTCAACGATCTCGGCCGGCTCGGCGGCCTTGGGCGCACCGCTCGGGGACGTGGCCTTGCGAACGGCACGGCGGCGGCGGGGAGCCTCGGCGGCGGGCTCGGCGGCCGCCTCCACGACGGGCTCGGCGGCGGCCGGCTCGGCGGTCACGGGCTCCGCCGTCCCGGCCTGCTCGGCCGCCTTCGGCGCGCCGGCCGGGGACGTGGCCTTGCGGACCGCACGGCGGCGGGGGCGGGCGGGGGCGGCCTCGGCGGCCGCTTCCGTGCTCGGGGACTCTGCGGCGTCAACGGCCGGTATGGCCGACGCGTCGGCGGTGGCCTGCGCCCCGCCCGACGGCGGACCGGCGGGGCGGGAGGCGGCGCGGCGCCTGCGGCGCGGGGGGAGCTTGTCCCCGGGGGTGTTGTTGTCTTCGGCGTTCCCGGCGGTGCCGGGTTCGTTCGGCTGGGGCATGCGGGCGTTTCTCCCGTCGCGCTCCCGGGCGCCGCACCTGATTCCGGTCCGGCTCGGTCCGCGGGTGGCCGCGGCACCGCCGTCCGGGGCGCGGGCGCCGCACGGGAGCTGAATCTTGGCTCGCCGGTTCCGTACGCGATGTGCGGACGGCCTGGCGAAAGTCTTATGGGTCAGTGCGCGGCCCGGCCCAGGTGGCTCCCGAGCGCGAGGGCTGCGCTACAACGACCGCCTTACGCGGAACCTGCACCTTCCGGCGCCGTCGCGACGGCGGTCCCGGTGGCCGTGGTTGATGCGGCCGGGGCTGCCTCGCGGTCGGGCGCGAGCGGGTCGGTCACCGTGCCGGACTCCTCGTCGAAGAGCCCCTGCGCCAGCCTGGTCACCGCTGCGGGGACCGGCGGCGCCAGGTCGGCCACAACGCGGAGACCGGACAGGACGTCGTCAGGCCGTACGGCAGGTGTCACGTGCCGAACAACCAGCCGCAGTATCGCACAGGCCCTGTCACCGGACCTATCAGCCGGAAGATCAAGGGTCTGGAGGTCGACCACGGCGGAACGGGCGTCGAAGGTCCGCATGCCGTTCTTCGTACGGCGCTCGACCTCGACGGTCTCCGCCGCGTTGAAGGCGGACACGGCCTTCTCCGCGTCCTCCCGGGTCACCCCGTCGAGGCGGATCTCCCAGACGGAGGCGGTCAGCCGGTCGGCGAGGCCCGAGGTGCGGGCCTCGACGGCGTCCGTGATGTCCAGGCCGTCCGGCATGGAGTCGTTGAGCAGCTCACGCAGGACACCCGGGTCGCGGGGCTCGGTGAGGGCGATCTCCAGGAACTCGGCCTCGCTGCCCGTACCGGTGGGGGCGGCGTTGGCGTACGACACCTTGGGGTGGGGGGTGAAGCCCGCCGAATAGGCCATGGGCACCTGGGAGCGGCGCAGCGCCCGCTCGAAGGCACGCTGGAAGTCGCGGTGGCTGGTGAACCGGAGGCGGCCGCGCTTGGTGTAGCGCAGTCGGATGCGCTGCACCGCCGGTGCGGGCGGCGGGCCTTCGGGCTGTCGCTTGCCCAGTGGTTCTTCTCCTCGGTGCGGGGCGGGCGCGGTGGCGCGACGCCCTCGAAATACGGGTGGCCCGGGGGCCCGGTCCGGCTCACCCCTGCTGTGCGGATTTCTCCGGAAGCGGGGAGAACTCTGGTCCTGGCGCCGCGCTGGGCACGGTCGTTGCACTACCCAGAGTACGCGCAAGGGGGCTTCCGGGTTCCCCGGGCTCGGGTTCGGCGGGCGCGCCGACCAGGGCGCGCCAGGCGTCGCGCCTGGCCCGGCGCACCGTTTCCCGGGCCGTGCGCAGCGTCTGGCGGGCCGTGCGGCCCACCGCGCGCAGGGCCCGCCCGGCGGGTGCCAGGAAGGCGTCGCGCACGAAGTGCCCGACCGGGACGCACACCGTGCGGTACGCCCAGCGCACCGGCGCGGCGATCAGGTTCCGGGCGAGCCAGGCGAGCGCCCGGCCGACCGCCCGGGAGAGGTATCCGGCGACCCGCCAGGCGATGCCGAGCGCGGCGGCGGTCTCCCGGCCGACCGGGGTCAGGACGCGCCGGTACACCCAGACGACGGGCGTGACGAGAAGCACCACGACCAACCACCGCAGCGCGATCCCGATGCCCCGGAAGAACGCCTCGATCCCCCGGATCACCAGCTCCAGCGCCCACGCGATGCCGTGGCCCAGCGGGGTAAGGACGGTGCGGTACGCCCAGACGAGCGGGATCACCACGAGGTACCGGACCAGCCAGGCGACGGCGAGCCCGACGGGCACCAGGACGTACCGCCACAGCAGCACCACCGGCAGGACGAGCAGAACGGTGAGCAGCCACTTCAGGGCGGAGCCCAGCCCCCGCAGGGCCGGGACCAGCGCCTCGCGGTACAGCCACCGCAGCCCGTTTCCGAGCGGGGTGAGCAGATGCGCGTACGCCCATTGGAGCGGCAGCACGATCCCGTACCGCACCACGGGCACCACGACGTAGCGCCAGAGGGCGACCCACGGCCGGACGAACACCGCGCGGGCCAGCCAGAACAGGGCGTGTCCCAGCGGGACGCACACGTGCCGCCACAGCCGGCCCGCCGGGATGACCACCAGCACGTCGAAGAGCCAGGCCAGGGCGCGTCCGAGCGGGCGGAACAGCACCCGTTCGGCGGCCCGGGCGGTGACGACGAGGGCGTCCCACACCATCCGTACCGGCAGGACGACGAGGAGCACCACGATCCGGACCGGGATCCGGATCACCGCGGTGAGGCAGCCGTCGCCGCCCTCGTAGTGCGCGGGCGCCTGGTGGGCGCCGTACTCAGGCGGCTTCCGGTGCTTTCCCTGTTCCATGCACCCCATGACGCGAAGGCCCGGTCCGGGGTTTCCCGGACCGGGCCTCGTCACCGAGCTGTCACACGCTCGCGACCGCTTCGCGGCTCACTTCACGACGGTCAGCGGCAGGAGCTTCTTGCCGGTCGGGCCGATCTGGATGCTGGTGTCCATCTGGGGGCACACCCCGCAGTCGAAGCACGGGGTCCAGCGGCAGTCCTCGACCTCGGTCTCGTCCAGCGAGTCCTGCCAGTCCTCCCAGAGCCAGTCCTTGTCGAGGCCCGAGTCCAGGTGGTCCCAGGGCAGGACCTCCTCGTAGGTCCGCTCGCGGGTGGTGTACCAGTCGACGTCGACGCCGAACTCCGGCAGGGTCGCCTCGGCGCTCTTCATCCACAGGTCGTAGCTGAAGTACTCGCGCCAGCCGTCGAACCGGCCGCCGGCCTCATAGACCGCGCGGATGACGGAGCCGACCCGGCGGTCGCCGCGCGAGAGCAGGCCCTCCACGATGCCGGGCTTGCCGTCGTGGTAGCGGAAGCCGATCGAGCGGCCGTACTTCTTGTCGCCGCGGATCTTGTCCCGGAGCTTGCCGAGGCGGGCGTCCGTCTCCTCGGCGCTGAGCTGCGGCGCCCACTGGAACGGGGTGTGCGGCTTGGGCACGAAGCCGCCGATGGAGACCGTGCAGCGGATGTCGTTCTGGCCGGAGACCTCGCGGCCCTTGGCGATGACGTTGACCGCCATGTCGCCGATCTGGAGGACGTCCTCGTCGGTCTCGGTGGGCAGGCCGCACATGAAGTACAGCTTCACCTGGCGCCAGCCGTTGCCGTACGCGGTGGCGACCGTGCGGATCAGGTCCTCCTCCGAGACCATCTTGTTGATGACCTTGCGCATGCGCTCGGAGCCGCCCTCGGGGGCGAAGGTGAGACCGGAACGGCGACCGTTGCGGGTCAGCTCGTTGGCCAGGTCCACGTTGAACGCGTCCACGCGGGTGGACGGCAGCGAGAGGCCGATCTTGTCCTCGGTGTAGCGGTCCGCGAGGCCCTTGGCGATCTCACCGATCTCGGTGTGGTCGGCGGAGGACAGCGAGAGCAGGCCGACCTCCTCGAAGCCGGTCGCCTTGAGACCCTTCTCCACCATCTCGCCGATGCCGGTGATGCTTCGCTCCCGCACGGGGCGCGTGATCATGCCGGCCTGGCAGAAACGGCAGCCGCGGGTGCAGCCGCGGAAGATCTCCACGGACATCCGCTCGTGGACGGTCTCGGCGAGCGGGACCAGGGGCTGCTTGGGGTACGGCCACTCGTCCAGGTCCATGACGGTGTGCTTGGACACCCGCCACGGCACGCCCGACTTGTTCGGTACGACGCGGCCGATGCGGCCGTCCGGGAGGTACTCCACGTCGTAGAAGCCGGGGACGTACACGCCGCCGGTCCTCGCGAGGCGGAACAGGACCTCCTCGCGGCCCCCGGGGCGGCCCTCGGCCTTCCAGGCGCGGACGATCTCGGTGATCTCCAGGACCGCCTGCTCGCCGTCGCCGATGACCGCGCAGTCGATGAACTCCGCGATCGGCTCCGGGTTGAACGCGGCGTGGCCACCCGCGAGCACGATCGGGTCGTCGATGTCCCGGTCCTTGGCGGCCAGCGGGATGCCGGCCAGGTCCAGGGCGGTGAGCATGTTGGTGTAGCCCAGCTCGGTGGAGAAGCTGAGCCCGAAGACGTCGAACGCCTTGACCGGGCGGTGGCTGTCCACGGTGAACTGCGGCACCTGGTGCTCGCGCATCAGCGCTTCGAGGTCCGGCCAGACGCTGTAGGTGCGCTCGGCGAGGACGCCCTGGCGCTCGTTGAGTACCTCGTACAGGATCATGACGCCCTGGTTGGGCAGCCCGACCTCGTACGCGTCCGGGTACATCAGTGCCCAGCGGACGTCGCACTCGTCCCACGGCTTGACGGTGGAGTTCAGCTCACCGCCGACGTACTGGATGGGCTTCTGCACATGCGGGAGCAGAGCTTCGAGCTGTGGGAAGACCGAATCGACAGACATCGCGAACTTTCGAGAGCCGGCAGGGGTGACCATCCAGCGTACCTCGCTGCTCAGTGTCCCCGTGCCCGCCGGATACGGGCCTTGTGCGCCCGGTGCCACACCCCGGGCAGCTCGCGCTCGGTCGCGGCGGCGGCAGCCTCCTCCCGTCCGTACACCAGTCCCCACGTGAACGACGGCTCCCCCGCCGCGTGCGCCTGTACGGCGAGGGCGCGCAGGGTCTGGCGGGCGACGACACCGTCCTGGTGGTCGCCCAGGAGGCTCTGGACGGCCTTGAGCCGCTTGGCCGCCTTCTTCGCGGGCTTACGGAGGGCCGGGCGGGCGGCCTCCGCCGCGTACCGCGCCCGTTTCGCGGCCTTGCGGGCGCTGTGCAGCGCGGCGTCCCGGTCCGGCCCCGGCGGCAACTCCAGGGCGTGCGCCACCCGTCCGGCGAGGCGCTTGTGGTCCTTGCGGACCGCGCGGGCCAGCTCGTCGCCCGGCGCGGCGGCGGCCCCGGGCAGCAGCGGCGGGGCGGCGACCAGGGCCTCCAGGGCCCGCAGCAGGTCCAGATAGCGCGCGGAGTCCAGGACGGCGGTCGTGCGCCGGCGCGAACCGCTGCGCCCCGCCGCCGACCAGAGCCGCAGCCGCGCCCTGACCGGCCCGATGACCAGGGGGCGGGGCAGCTCGCCGAGCCGGGCGCGCAGCCGGGCGTCC
Source organism: Streptomyces sp. NBC_00523 (assembly GCF_036346615.1). NCBI lineage: Bacteria > Bacillati > Actinomycetota > Actinomycetes > Kitasatosporales > Streptomycetaceae > Streptomyces > Streptomyces sp. NBC_00523. The sequence continues at coordinate 2,399,818 of NZ_CP107836.1, forward strand.
AGGACCTCCTGGTCCCGGTCGACCCCCAGCTCCCCCGCGAGCCACTTCAGCTCGGTGCCCAGGGGGCGGGTGGCCTCGCGGTCCAGGACGCGGCGGTACGTGCGCAGGGCGCTGCGCAGCCGCCGGGTGGCGACGCGCATCCGGTGCACGGAGTCGGGCAGCCCCCGCCGCACGGCCGGGTCGAGCGCCACGATCGCCTCGGCCTGACGGCGTACGTGGACAAGGACGTGGTCCCCTGCGGCGCGCGGTTCGTCCTCCCGGCGGCGCGTGGTTCCGGACGCTGTCTCCTCCAGCGCGCGGGCCAGCTTGGAGGGGGCGGTGGCGGGCCGGATGCCGGCCTCCTCCAGCGCGCGGCCGACGGTGTCGAGGAAGGCGGGGTCGCCGTCGTCGGCGAGCTCGGCCTCGATCTCGGTCCAGGCGGCGGTGCGGTCGCCGCCGGGCAGCCGCTCCGCGCGGACCTCGTCCACGCTGAGCTCGGCCAGCGGGGCGCCGTCGTCGCCCAGGAGTACGTGGACGTCGCGGACGGAGACCAGCCGGACGACGGGGACGACGGGGGCGTCGAGGACCCGGGAGCGGATCAGGGCGGTGAGGCGGGCCGGGACGTGGCCGGAGAGCGGGGCCCGGATCTCGTCGCGGACGCCGTCGGCGACGGGGAGCTTCAGGTGCCAGCCGGCGTCGGAGCCCCCGGTGCGGCGGCGCAGGGTGACGTTTCCGGCGGCGAGGCGCAGGTCCTCGGTGTCGTAGTAGACGGCGTCCAGCTCCATGACGCCCTCGTGCGCGACGGACCCGACGCCTGCCACCCGGCCCAGGTCGGGCAGCCGGGTGGCGTCGGTGGCTTCGTACTTCCGCTCGATCTCGCGCTTGGAGTCCGCCATGTATCGAACGTAACGCTCCCCCGGGAAATCGCTCAGGCCGTTATCGGCCGTTGCACCCGGATCGACTGGAGCAGGCCGATGGCCACCCAGACGGCGAACATCGAGGAGCCGCCGTAGGAGACGAACGGCAGCGGCAGTCCGGCGACCGGCATGATGCCGAGCGTCATGCCGATGTTCTCGAAGGACTGGAAGGCGAACCAGGCGATGATCCCGGCGGCGACGACCGTGCCGTACAGCTCGGTGGTCTCGCGGGCGATGCGGCAGGCGCGCCACAGGACGACGCCGAGCAGCACCAGGATGAGCCCGGCGCCGAGGAAGCCCAGCTCCTCGCCGGCGACCGTGAAGACGAAGTCGGTCTGCTGCTCGGGGACGAACTGCCCGGTGGTCTGGGTGCCCTGGAAGAGCCCGGTGCCATGCAGGCCGCCGGAGCCGATCGCGATGCGGGCCTGGTTGGTGTTGTAGCCGACGCCCGCCGGGTCGAGCGCCGGGTTGGCGAAGGCGGCGAAGCGGGCGATCTGGTAGTCGTCCAGCAGGCCGAGCTGCCAGATGGCGACCGCCCCGGCCACGCCCGCGCCGAGGAGCCCGAAGACCCAGCGGTTGGACGCGCCGGAGGCCAGCAGCACACCGAGCACGATGATGACCATGACCATGACGGAGCCGAGGTCCGGCATCCCCATGACGATGATCATGGGGAGCGCCGCGAGGCCGAGGGCCTTGGCGACGCTCCGGTGGTCGGGGTGGACCTGGTCCCCGGCGTCCACCCGGGCGGCGAGGATCATCGCCATGCCCAGGATGATGGTGATCTTGGTGAACTCGGAGGGCTGGATGGAGAAGCCGCCGGGCAGCAGGATCCAGGCGTGGGCGCCGTTGACGGTGGCGCCCAGCGGGGTGAGGACCGCCAGCACGAGGAGCACGGACAGGCCGTACAGGACGGGCACCGCGCCGCGCAGCGTGCGGTGGCCGAGCCAGATCGTGCCGATCATCAGCGCCATGCCGATGCCGGTGTTGAGCGCGTGCCGGAAGAGGAAGTAGTACGGGTCGCCGTGGGTCAGCGAGTCGCGTCCCCGGGTCGCCGACCAGACCAGCAGCGAGCCGATGAAGGAGAGCGCGACCGCCGCGCCGAGGAGCGGCCAGTCGAGCCGGCGCACGACGGAGTCGCGGGCCATGAGGCGGCCCCAGCCGGACCGCTCGGGGCCGTAGCGCGGGACGGAGAATCCGGCCATCAGTCGCGCCTCCCCAGCACCGCGGCGAGCGTCTGCTCGGTGGCGGGCTTCTCCGAGGCGGGGTCGTACGGCTTGATCGTCGGGGCGTCGATGGTGCCGTCCGTCTGGATCTTCGGCAGCCCCTTCTGCGGCGTCGGCAGGAGGGCCTTCTTGAGGTCCTGCTTGCCGGTGGCGTCGAGCCCGTAGAGCGCGTTGTAGATGTTGCGGACGGCGGGCCCGGACGCGCCGGAACCCGTACCGCCCTGGGAGATCGTCATGACGATCGAGTAGTCCTTGGTGTACGTGGCGAACCACGAGGTCGTCTGCTTGCCGTAGACCTCGGCGGTACCCGTCTTGGCGTGCATCGGGATCTTGTCCTGCGGCCAGCCGCCGAATCGCCAGGCGGCCGAACCGCGGGTCGCGACACCCGCGAGGGCTTCGTCTATCTGGTTGCGCGTCTTCTTGGTGAAGGGCAGCTTGCCGTGCGACTTGGGCGCGATCGTCTGGACGGTCTTGCCGTCGCCGCTGACGATCGCCTTGCCGATGGTGGGGTCGTAGAGCGTGCCGCCGTTGGAGATGGCCGCGTAGATGGTGGCCATCTGGATCGGGGTGACGAGCGTGTCGCCCTGGCCGATCGAGTAGTTGACGGAGTCACCGGCGCGCATCTTGTCGCCTTCGAGGCAGTTCTCAAAGGCGATCTTCTCGACGTACGTGCCGTCCTTCTTGCCCTGCTTGCACCAGGCGTCGTGGTTGGCCTTGGCGAAGTTCTTCTTCCACTCGCGGTCCGGGACGCGGCCGCTGACCTCGTTGGGGAGGTCGATGCCGGTCTCCTTGCCCAGGCCGAACTGGTGGGCGGTCTTGTAGAACCAGTCGTTGGGGTGCTTCTTCGGGTTGTTGCCGCCGTCCTTCGCCCACTCCTTGTGCGCGATGCCGTAGTACACGGTGTCGCAGGAGACCTCCAGGGCGCGGCCGATGGTGATGTCGCCGTAGCCCTGGGACTCGAAGTTCTTGAAGGTCTGCCCGCCGATGGAGTACGAGCTGGGGCAGGGGTAGTGGCCGTCGAAGGGGTACCCGGCGTTGACCGCGGCGGTCGAGGAGATGACCTTGAAGATCGAGCCGGGGGCGGCCTGGCCCTGGATGGCCCGGTTCAGCAGCGGGAAGTTGCTGCTCTTGCCGGTGAGCTTGGCGTAGTCCTTGGCGGAGATGCCGCCGACCCAGGAGTTCGGGTCGTAGTTGGGCAGGGAGGCCATGGAGACGACCCGGCCGGTCTTGGCCTCCATGACGACGACGGCCCCGGAGTCCGCCTTGTAGTTCTCGCCGGTGTTGGTGTCGAACTCCTTGCGGGCCGCCTTCATGGCCTCGTTGAGCTCGTACTCGGCGACGGCCTGGACGCGGGCGTCGATCGAGGTGACGACGCTGGCGCCGGCCTCCGCCTCGTCGTTCTTGGCCTGGCCGATGACCCGGCCCAGGTTGTCGACCTCGTAACGGGTGACGCCCGCCTTGCCGCGCAGCTCCTTGTCGTACGTGCGCTCCAGGCCGGAGCGGCCGACCATGTCGGAGCGCAGGTACGGCGAGTCGCTGTCCTGGGCCTTGGTGATCTCCTCGTCCGTGACGGGCGAGAGGTAGCCGAGGACCTGGGCGGTGTTGGCCTTGCCGGGCGCCGGGTAGCGGCGTACGGCGGTGGGCTCCGCGGTGATGCCGGGGAAGTCCTCGGCGCGCTCGCGGATCGTCAGGGCCTGCTGGGTGGTGGCCTCGTCGGTGACCGGGATCGGCTGGTAGGGCGAACCGTTCCAGCAGGGCTGCGGGGTCTTGGCGTCGCAGAGCCGGACCTTGTCGAAGACGTCCTTCGGCTTCATGTCGAGGACGTCGGCGAGCCGGGTCAGCACGGCCTTGCCGTCGTCGGCCATCTTCAGCAGCTCGGTGCGGCTGGCGGAGACCACGAGGCGGGTCTCGTTGTCGGCGAGCGGGACGCCGCGCGCGTCGAGGATGGAGCCGCGGGCGGCGGGCTGGACGACCTGCTGGACGTGGTTGTTCTTCGCCTCGTCCGAGTACTCCTGGCCATTGCGGATCTGGAGGTACCAGAGGCGGCCGCCGAGGGTGAGGAGCAGCGAGAAGACGAGGACCTGGATGACGATCAGCCGGATCTGGACGCGCTGGGTGCGGCCCGTCTCGGGGATGTTGCTCACGGGGCGCCCCCGGTGGTGGTGCGGGGGCGGGGCCCGGCGTGGTGCTGCCTCACAGTCGCTTGACTCCCTTGATCCGTCCGGCGCGTGCCGCCCGGTTGCGGGCCGCCTTCACGCGCAGTCCGCCGCGCTGGCTGCCGATCCGCAGCCCGGTCCCGGCCGCCAGCCACCCGGCCGCCACGTCGCCGCGCCCCGAGGAGGACTCGGTGACGGGGTCGTTCACGGTGCGTCTGGCGAGCGCCATGATCAGCGGCACGGTGAACGGCGCCAGGAGGAGGTCGTACACCGCCGCGGTGAACAGCAGGCTGCCGAGGCCCACGTGGCGGGCCGCGGTGTCGCCGACGAGGGCGCCGACGCCCGCGTACAGCAGGGTCGACCCGATCGCCGCCGCGACGACCACGGCCATCGGCAGGAACGCGGACTTCAGCTGCCCGTTCTCCGGCCGGGCCAGGCCCGCGAGGTAGCCGATGACGCAGAGGACCAGGGCGTAGCGCCCGGCGGCGTGGTCGGCCGGGGGCGCCAGGTCCGCGAGGAGCCCGGCGCCGAAGCCGATGAGGGCGCCGCTGACGTGCCCGTACACGAAGGCCAGGCCGAGGACGACCATGAGCAGCAGGTCGGGCACGGCGCCGGGGAGCTGGAGGCGGGCGAGCACGGAGACCTGGACGACGAGGGCGAAGACGACCAGAACGATGGAGAGCAGGGTCCGGTTGACGTGCATGGGGATCAGCTCTACCTCTGTTCGTTGACCGCGTTGTCGGCGTTCGGAGTGGCGTTCCCGCTGGGGTCCGGGCTGGGGCTCTCGTGGATGTTGCCGACCACGTTGCCCTCGGTGTCCACGATGTCGCCGTTGGGCGAGATGGTGACCGTGACGGTCGGGGTGGGCTTCGGCTTGGCGGGCGCCTTCGGCTTCTTCGGCAGGACCGAGTCGCGGGGGTCCTGGCGCGGGGCCTGGACGACGATGCCGACGATGTCCAGCTTGGTGAAGGAGACGTACGGGCGGACGTAGACGGTCCGGGTGAGGTCGCCGCCCGAGGGGTCGACGCGGACGACCTCGCCGACCGGGACGCCGGGCACGAACGGCTTGTCCTTGCTGGAGCCGAAGGTGACGAGCCGGTCGCCCTTCTTGACCTTGGCCTTGCCGTTCAGGAACTGCACCGCCAGCGGGCGGGAGCCCTGGCCGGTGGCGAAGCCCAGCTCGTCGGTGGACTCCATCCGGGTGCCGACGGTGAAGTCGGGGTCGTTGGCGAGGAGCACCGTCGCGGTGTCCGGGCCGACGGTGGTGACGCGGCCGACCAGCCCGTCCCCGTTGATGACGGTCATGTCGCGCTTGACGCCGTCCTTGGAGCCCGCGTCGATGGTGACCGTCCAGGAGAAGCCCTGGGCCGCTCCTATGGCGATGACCTCGGCGGCCGCGATGCCGTACTGGCCGGTGGCCGACTTCTTCAGCATGTCGTCCAGCTGGCGGACCCGGCTGCGGTTGCGGTCGTCGCTGCCGAGCTTGGCCTTCAGCTCGGCGTTCTGCTTCTCCAGCGCGGCGATCTTGTCGTGACGGGCGCCGGAGGCGCGGACCGCCCCTATGGCGTTGCCCACCGGGTCGACCGCCGACGCCACGCCGTTCTCCACGGGTCCGAAGACCGTGGCGGCGGCCTGCCGGGCGCCGTCCACCGGTGACGCCTCACCGCCGCGGATGTCCACCGTGATCAACGCGAACGCGATGGCGATCAGCAGCACCAGGAGCAGCCGGCTCTCTCGTGTGTCCCTCACAGTGCGGCGGCCGTGCCTTCCTCGTAGGAATGATCGTGCCTGTATGTCACGCGGTCCCCCGCGCGGAGCGGCAGCGTCCGCGCGGAGGGCCGTGGGGTACTACCGTCGGGGCTGGGCGTCCAGGACCTGCTGGAGCGCCTCGAACTCCTCGACGCACTTGCCGGAGCCGAGCGCCACCGAGTCCAGCGGGTCCTCGGCGATGTGGATCGGCATGCCCGTCTCGTTGCGCAGCCGCTCGTCCAGGCCCCGCAGCAGCGCGCCGCCGCCGGTGAGGACGATGCCGCGGTCCATGACGTCGCCGGACAGCTCCGGCGGGCACTTGTCGAGCGTCGTCTTGACCGCGTCCACGATCGCGTTGACCGGCTCCTCGATGGCCTTGCGGACCTCGCCGGCCGAGATGACGACGGTCTTGGGCAGGCCCGAGACCAGGTCGCGGCCGCGGATCTCGGTGTGCTCGTCCTTCTCCAGGTCGAACGCCGAGCCGATGGTGATCTTGATCTGTTCGGCGGTGCGCTCACCCAGGAGGAGCGAGTACTCCTTCTTGATGTGCTGGATGATCGCGTTGTCCAGCTCGTCCCCGGCGACCCGGATGGACTGGGCGGTGACGATCCCGCCGAGCGAGATCACCGCGACCTCGGTGGTGCCGCCGCCGATGTCGACCACCATGTTGCCGGTGGCCTCGTGGACCGGAAGGCCCGAGCCGATGGCCGCCGCCATGGGCTCCTCGATGATGTGCACCTGGCGGGCGCCGGCCTGCGTCGACGCCTCGATCACGGCGCGTCGCTCGACCCCGGTGATGCCGGAGGGCACGCAGACGACGACCCGCGGGCGGGCCAGGTAGCGGCGCTTGTGGATCTTCAGGATGAAGTAGCGGAGCATCCGCTCCGTGATCTCGAAGTCGGCGATGACGCCGTCCTTCAGGGGCCGTACGGCGACGATGTTGCCGGGCGTACGGCCGATCATCTTCTTGGCCTCGGCGCCGACCGCCAGAATTCCGCCGGTGTTGGTGTTGATGGCCACGACGGACGGCTCGTTCAGAACGATGCCGCGCCCCCTGACGTACACCAGCGTGTTGGCAGTCCCGAGGTCGATAGCCATGTCACGGCCGATGAACGACATTGAGTTCCCCTTGTTCCCCATGAGGATGCGTCGGGCCTCCCAGGTAAAAGCCGTGATGGCTTGATTTGGTAGGCAGGATGGGCGCTGCGGGCGTGGAAGGTTCCATCGTAGTGCCGGATGTGCCGGCACAGCGCGAGGGTACGCCGCCTTGCTGGGCAGAACGGGTGGCCGTTCCACTCATGGTGACGTTACGTCGGGGGGATGCGTTCCCGCGACCGGACACCCTATGCCGAAGGGCGACCGAATTAATTCGGTCGCCCCAGGTCGCGAGCGCTGTTCGGCTGATCCCGGTTCAGGAAAGTCCGGGGAAGAACAGCTTCATCTCCCGCTCCGCGGACTCCTCGGAGTCCGAGGCGTGGATGAGGTTCTCCCGGGTGATCGTGCCGAAGTCGCCGCGGATCGACCCGGGCGCGGCGGCGATCGGGTCGGTGGGGCCGGCCAGGGCGCGGACGCCGTCGATGACCCGCTCGCCCTCGGCCACCAGGGCGACGATCGGACCCGACTGCATGAACTCGACCAGCGGCTCGTAGAAGGGTCGGCCCACGTGCTCGGCGTAGTGCTGCTCCAGCGTGGCGCGGTCCAGGGTACGCAGCTCCAGCGCGGTGATCTTCCAGCCGGCCTTGCGCTCGATGCGGCCGACGATCTCGCCGACCAGACCGCGACGGACGGCGTCGGGCTTGAGAAGAACGAGGGTGCGCTGGGTCATGTGCGGCTCCTTGCAGGCATACGGGTGCGGTGAGGCGACATTACAGGGGCCCGGCGACGGGCCCGCCGCCGGGTTTGCCGTGGTGGGCGCCGGTCAGCCGGCGGCGGGCGACTCCGCCTCGGCCTGGGCCGCCCAGCGGGCCTTCACCTCGTCGATCCGGCGGCCGTAGTGCACCGAGGCCCACCACAGCGCGCCGAAGGCGACGCCCAGGATGAACATCACCGGGATCACGAAGCCGCTCGCGACCAGCGCGACCTGGAGGGCCCAGCCGAGCTGGACGCCGCCGGGCCGGGTGAGCATGCCGCAGAGCAGCACGGAGAGGAGCATCCCGATGCCGCACACCGTCCAGACCGTGGCGTGCGACAGGTCGTCCGACTTCATCGCGACGAGTCCGGCGAACCCGATCACGAAGAACTCGCCGATCAATGTGGACGCACAGAGCATGCGCATGGTCAGCGCCTTCCCAGGAGCAGCCGGGCCTCGCCGACCGTGATCACGGAACCGGTCACCAGGACGCCGGCGCCCGCGTACTCGTCCTCTTCCTCGGCGAGGGTGATCGCCGCCTCCAGCGCGTCGTCCAGCCGGGGTTCGACCTGCACCCGGTCGTGGCCGAAGACCTCGACGGCGACGGCCGCGAGGGCGTCGGCGTCCATGGCGCGCTCGGTGGAGTTCTGGGTGACGACGATCTCGGCGAAGATCGGCTCGAAGGCTTCGAGGAGCCCCCGCACGTCCTTGTCGCCGCTGGCGCCGACCACCCCGATCAGCCGGGAGAAGCCGAACGCCTCGGACAGCCCCTCGGCCGTGGCGCGGGCGCCTGCCGGGTTGTGCGCGGCGTCCAGGACGACGGTGGGGCTGGAGCGGACGACTTCGAGGCGGCCGGGCGAGATCACCGAGGCGAACGCGGCGCGCACGATGTCGGCGTCCAGCGCGCCGGGCTGCTCGGCGCCGACGCCGAAGAACGCCTCGACCGCGCAGAGCGCCACCACCGCGTTGTGCGCCTGGTGGGCGCCGTACAGCGGCAGGAACACGTTGTCGTACTCGCCGCCGAGGCCGCGCAGGGTCAGCAGCTGGCCGCCGACCGCGATCTCGCGGGAGACCACGCCGAACTCCATGCCCTCGCGGGCCACGGTGGCGTCGGCCTCGACGGCCTTCTTCAGCATGACCTGGGCGGCGTCGACGGGCTGCTGGGCCAGGATGACCGTGGCGCCCTGCTTGATGATCCCGGACTTCTCGGTCGCGATCTCGCCCGGCGTGTTGCCCAGGCGGTCGGTGTGGTCCAGCGAGATCGGGGTGACGACGGCGACCGAGGCGTCGATGACGTTGGTCGCGTCCCAGGTGCCGCCCATGCCGACCTCGACCACGGCGACGTCGACCGGCGCGTCGGCGAAGGCCGCGTACGCCATGCCGGTCAGCACCTCGAAGAAGGACAGCCGGTAGGGCTGCTGGGCGTCGACCATCTCGATGTACGGCTTGATGTCCTCGTACGTGGAGATGAACCGCTCCGGGTCCACCGGGGCGCCGTCCAGGCTGATCCGCTCGGTGATCGACTGGACGTGCGGCGAGGTGTAGCGGCCGGTGCGCAGGTCGAAGGCGCCGAGCAGGGCCTCGATCATGCGGGCGGTGCTCGTCTTGCCGTTGGTGCCGGTGATGTGGATCGAGGGGTACGCGCGCTGCGGCTCGCCGAGCACGTCCATCAGGGCGGCGATGCGCGTGACGGACGGCTCCAGCTTGGTCTCGCCCCAGCGGCCGGCGAGCTCCTGCTCCACCGCGCGCAGTGCCTTGTCGACCTCCGGGTCGGCGGGACGGGCGGGCAGCTCCTCGGCCCGGGGCGGCCCCGAGGCGGCGCGCAGGGTGCGGCTGCCGGCCTCGATCACCGCCAGGTCGGGGTCGCGCTGGGTCTCTTCGTCGACGATCTCCGCGAAGGTGTCGTCGGAGTCGGACGCGTCGGGCCGGTCGGGGCGGGGCTCACTCACGGGCCCCAGTCTACGGATGGCCGCGGACATCGCGCGCAGCCGCCCGGGGGCCGGACACACCGGAGCCCCCGCGCCCCTCGGGTGAGGGGTGCGGGGGCCCCGGGCCGCTCCGGGTGACCGCTCAGCTCTGCGGCAGGGCCGCCAGCTGGCCGGCGATGCGCTCGATGTCGGCCTCGGCCTTGGTGAGCCGGCCGCGGATCTTGTCGACCACGTTGTCCGGGGCCTTGGCCAGGAACGCCTCGTTGCCGAGCTTGCCCTCGGCCTGGGCCTTCTCCTTGCGGGCCGCCTCCAGGTCCTTCGTCAGCCGCTTGCGCTCGGCGTCGACGTCGATCGTGCCCGACAGGTCCAGGGCGACGGTCGCCCCGGCGACGGGCAGCGAGGCGGTGGCGTGGAAGCCGTCCCCGGCCGGCTGGAGCCGCGCGAGCTGGCGGATGGCCGCCTCGTGCGGAGCGAGCGCGGTCCCGGTCAGGGTGAGCTCGGCCGGGACCTTCTGGCCGGGCTGGAGGCCCTGGTCGTTGCGGAAGCGGCGGACCTCGGTGACGACCTGCTGGACGAGCTCGATCTCCCGCTCGGCGGCGTCGTCGCGGAAGCCGGAGTCCTTCGGCCAGTCCGCGATGACGACGGACTCGCGGCCGGTGAGCGCGGTCCACAGGGTCTCGGTGACGAAGGGGACGACGGGGTGCAGCAGGCGCAGCATCACGTCGAGGACCTCGCCCAGGACCCGGCCGGAGACCTCGGCCGGGCGGCCGCCGCCGAAGAACGTGGTCTTGGACAGCTCGACGTACCAGTCGAAGACCTCGTCCCAGGCGAAGTGCCGCAGCGACTCGCTGAGCTTGGAGAACTGGAAGTCCTCGTAGTACGCGTCGACTTCGGCGACCGTCTTGTTCAGGCGGGAGAGGATCCAGCGGTCGGTCACCGACATCTCGTCGGCGGACGGCAGCTCGCCCTCGATCGTCGCCCCGTTCATCAGGGCGAACCGGGTCGCGTTCCAGATCTTGTTGGAGAACTTCGCGGAGCCCTGGACCCAGTCCTCGCCGATCGGGACGTCGGTGCCCGGGTTGGCGCCGCGCGCGAGCGTGAAGCGGAGCGCGTCGGAGCCGTACTTGTCCATCCAGTCCAGCGGGTTGACGACGTTGCCGAAGGACTTCGACATCTTCTTGCCGTGCTCGTCGCGGACCATGCCGTGCAGGACGATCTTCTCGAACGGCGGGACGTCCTTGTTGATGTACAGGCCGAACATCATCATCCGGGCGACCCAGAAGAAGAGGATGTCGTAGCCGGTGACCAGGACGGAGTTCGGGTAGAACTTCGCGAGGCTGTTGGTCTGTTCGGGCCAGCCGAGCGTGGAGAACGGCCACAGGCCGGAGGAGAACCAGGTGTCCAGGACGTCGCTGTCCTGGGTCCAGCCCTCCCCGGTGGGCGGCTCGTCGTCCGGTCCGACGCAGACCATCTCGCCGTCGGGGCCGTGCCAGACGGGGATGCGGTGGCCCCACCAGAGCTGGCGCGAGATGCACCAGTCGTGGAGGTTGTCGACCCAGTCGAAGTAGCGCTTCTCCATCTCCTGGGGGTGGATCTGGACCTTGCCGTCGCGGACGGCGTCACCGGCCGCCTTGGCGAGCGGGGCGACCTTGACCCACCACTGCATGGACAGCCGGGGCTCGACGGTGGTCTTGCAGCGCGAGCAGTGGCCGACGGAGTGGACGTACGGCCGCTTCTCGGCGACGATCCGGCCCTCGGCGCGCAGGGCGGCGACGATCGCGGAGCGGGCCTCCAGCCGGTCCAGGCCCTCGAAGGGACCGGGGACGGTGATGACGGCGCGCTCGTCCAGGACGGTGAGGAAGGGCAGGTCGTGGCGCTGCCCGATCTCGAAGTCGTTCGGGTCGTGGGCGGGGGTGACCTTGACGGCACCGGTGCCGAACGACGGGTCGACGTGGTGGTCGGCGACGACCGGGATGGTGCGGTCGGTCAGAGGCAGCTTGATCTGCTTGCCGACCAGGTGCCTGTACCGCTCGTCGTCGGGGTGGACGGCGACGGCGGTGTCACCGAGCATCGTCTCGGCGCGGGTGGTGGCGACGACGATGGTCTCCTCGCCCTCGCCGTACGTCATGGAGACGAGCTCGCCGTCGTCCTCCTGGTACTCGACCTCGATGTCCGAGATCGCGGTGAGGCACCGGGGGCACCAGTTGACGATGCGCTCACGGCGGTAGATGAGCTCGTCGTCGTACATCCGCTTGAAGATGGTCTGGACGGCCTTGGACAGGCCCTCGTCCATCGTGAACCGCTCGCGGGTCCAGTCGACGCCCTCGCCGAGGCGGCGCATCTGACCGGAGATCTGGCCGCCGGACTCGTTCTTCCACTGCCAGACGCGCTCGACGAACGCCTCGCGGCCCAGGTCGTGGCGGGACTTGCCCTCCTTGCCGAGTTCGCGTTCGACAACGTTCTGGGTGGCGATGCCCGCGTGGTCCATGCCCGGCTGGTACAGCGCCTCGAAGCCCTGCATGCGCTTGCGGCGGACGAGGGCGTCGATCAGCGTGTGCTCGAAGGCGTGGCCCAGGTGCAGGGAGCCCGTGACGTTCGGCGGCGGGATGACGATCGTGAACGGCGGCTTGTCGCTCTTGGCGTCCGCCTCGAAGTACCCGCGTTCTACCCAGCGCTCGTACAGCTTCCCCTCTACCTCGGCCGGCGTGTACTGGGTCGGCAGTTCGGGGTTGCTGGCTGGCTGCTGCGCTGGGTTCTCGGTCACGCGGACAGTTTAGAGCCGTCACAGGAGTGCACTGAAACCGGTTTGTTCCGTAACGGTGTGCCTCCCGGTGGTCCGCACGCGCCAGCCTTCCGTCAGGATGTTCGCAACGCGTAAGTATCACGAACAGGGGACACCGCAGATGAGCTACAACCAGCCGGGGCCGTACGGTGGCCAGCCGCCGCAGGGCCAGCCCGGACCGTACGGCCAGCAGCCGGGCCCGTACGGCGGTCAGCCGCCGCAGGGCCAGCCCGGCTACGGCTACCCGCAGCAGGCCCCCCAGGGCGTCCCGCCCCAGCAGCAGCCCCAGCCGGGTTACGGCTACCCGCAGGCGCAGCAGCCCGGCCCGTACGGCCAGCAGCCGCCCACCCCGCCGTACGGCGGCCAGCCCGCCTACGGCCAGCAGCCGGGCTTCCCCCCGCCGGCCCCGCAGAAGAAGAAGACGGGCCTGATCGTGGGCGCGGTCATCGTGGCCTTGGCGGTCATCGGCGGCGGGGTCTATTTCCTGACCTCGGGCGGCGGCAACAGCGATGTCGCGGACTCCACCAAGGGCTACAAGCTGACGCCGCCTGCGTCGGTGGGCGAGTACAAGCAGGACAAGGGCGACTCGGACAACAAGACCGGTCCGCTGACCGGCAAGGAGAAGACCGAGACCGAGGCGATGGGCGTCAAGTCGCCCGTCGAGGCCAGCGCGGTCTA